>NZ_VATA01000128.1 GCF_005870025.1 Poseidonocella sp. HB161398 | reverse complement strand
TTGATCGCGACGATCACCTTGGAGTCCTTCATCCCTGCGAGGTGCTGGATCGCCCCGGAGATGCCGCAGGCGATGTAGAGCTCGGGCGCGACCACCTTGCCGGTCTGGCCGACCTGCAGGTCGTTCGGCGCATAGCCCGCATCGACCGCCGCGCGCGAGGCGCCGACCGCCGCGCCGAGCTTGTCGGCGACGGGGCTGAGGACTTCGCGGAACTTCTCGTCCGAGCCGAGCGCGCGCCCGCCCGAGATGATGATCTTCGCCGAGCCGAGCTCGGGGCGGTCGCTGGCCGAGAGGATGTTCTCGATGAAGCGCGACAGCGCGCCGGCATCCGCGGCATCGACCGTGGTCACGGCGGCGGCGCCGCTGCCCGGCTGGATGGCGTCGAAGCTGGCGGTGCGGACGGTCAGCACGGTCTTGGCATCCGTCGTCTCCACCACCTCGATCGCGTTCCCGGCATAGATCGGGCGCTTGAAGGTGCGGGCATCGACGACCCCGGTGATTTCCGAGACCTGCATCACGTCGAGCAGGGCGGCGACCCGCGGCAGGACGTTCTTGCCGGTGGTGGTGGCGGGGGCGACGAGCGTGCCGTAGCCCTCCATCAGCGACAGGATCAGCGCGGCGGAGGGCTCCGCCAGGCGGTGCTCCAGCGCGTCGCTCTCGGCCAGGATGACGCTGCGCACGCCCGGCAGGGCGGCGGCGGCATCGGCGGCGGGACGGGCGTCCTTGCCGGCGATCAGGATGTCGATCTCGCCGCCGATCTGGATGGCGGCGCTCAGCGCGCGCAGCGTCGGATCGGCGAGAGTGGCGTTGTCGTGGTCGGCGAAAAGCAGGATGGCCATGATCTCGTTCCCCTGGCTCAGATGACGGCGGCGTCGTTGCGGAGCTTGTCGACGAGCTCGGCGACGCCCGCGACCTTGATGCCGGCCTGGCGCCCGGCGGGTTCCTCGACGCGCAGCACCTTCAGGCGCGGCGCGATCTCGACGCCCAGATCGGCCGGGGTCTTCTGGTCGAGCGGCTTCTTCTTCGCCTTCATGATGTTGGGCAGCGAGGCATAGCGCGGCTCGTTCAGGCGCAGGTCGGCGGTGACGACCGCGGGCAGGGACACTTCGATCGCCTGCAGCCCGCCATCGACTTCGCGGGTGACTTTCGCGGCATCGCCCGCAATTTCCAGCTTCGAGGCGAAGGTCGCCTGCGACCAGCCCAGCAGCGCCGAGAGCATCTGGCCGGTCTGGTTGCAGTCGTCGTCGATCGCCTGCTTGCCGAGGATCACCAGCCCGGGCGCTTCCTCGCCGACCACGGCGGACAGGAGCTTTGCGACGGAGAGCGGCTCCACCGGCCCGTCGGCGACAATCAGGATGGCGCGGTCGGCGCCCATGGCCAGCGCGGTGCGCAGCACGTCCTGCGCCTGGGCCGGGCCGACCGAGACCGCGACGATCTCGGTGGCGGTCCCGGCTTCCTTCAGCCGCACCGCCTCTTCGACGGCGATCTCGTCGAACGGGTTCATCGACATTTTGACATTGGCGAGGTCGACGCCCGACCCGTCGGCTTTCACCCGGATCTTGACGTTGTGGTCGACCACCCGTTTGACAGGCACCAGAACCTTCATTTCTTGTCCTCTCCGCCGTTGCCCGCGGGGCGGGGATCCGCCTTGCGCGTGCTGCCCGCCCTCGGGGCGGATCTGCTGTTGCCGTTCGCATGGCGGGCGGGACGTTCGCGACGCCCCGGACCACCCTGATTCCGTTCCGGAGCGGGAGCCCCGGGGCCTGCCACAGGCAGGACACCGCGGATTTCCCGCATCCCTGCGCCGTCCAGGCTGATCCCGGGCCGCGCTTCGGAGAAAATCCTTGCGATATCCGGGGTCGCAAAAATAGTACGATTGCGACGGCGCGGGAAAACCTCTACGACAGCGCATCAGAATCTCCCGCAGGAGGCCTCCGATGACTTCACTTCCCGACCAGCCGCGCCGCACCACCCGCACGCCCTCGGACCGCATGGGACGCGGCCGCCCCGAGGGCGCGCGGCTGTCCGTCGGCTTCATCCTGGCGCGCCGCTTCACGCTCTGCGCCTTCGCGAATTTCGTGGACGTTCTGAGGCTTGCCGCCGACGAGGGCGACCGCTCGCGGCCGATCCTGTGCAACTGGACGGTGCTGTCGGACACGATGGACGCGGTCACGTCGAGCTGCGGGATCTCGGTCCAGCCGAAGGAGCGGCTCGGCGATCCGTCGCGATTCGACTACATCGTGGTGATCGGCGGGCTGATGGATGACGAGATGCCCGCGCTGGGGCCGGCCTATAACCGCTACCTGCGCGAAGCGGCGGCGGCGGGCGTGCCGCTTGCCGGGGTCTGCACCGGCGCATTCATGCTGCACCAGGCGGGGCTCCTGAACGGCTACCGCTGCTGCGTGAGCTGGTTCCACCATGCCGATTTCCTGGAGCAGTTCGAAGGGCTCGACCCGGTGGCGGACCAGATCTTCGTGGTCGACCGCGACCGGCTGACCTGCTCGGGCGGGGCCAGCTCGGCGCATCTGGCGGCCTATCTGGTCGACAAGCATGTCGGCCGCGCGGCGGCCAGCAAGAGCCTGCACATCATGATCATCGACGAGGCGCTCGAGCCCGAGAAGCCGCAGCCGGGGATCACGCTGGATTTCAAGACCCGCGACCCGCTGGTGCTGAGGGCGCTGCTGCTGATGCAGCAGAATATCGACACGCCGCTGGCGATCACCGAGATCGCGCGGCGGCTGGGGCATTCCAAGCGGCAGATCGAGCGGCACTTCCGCTCTGCGCTCGACATCTCGCCGCAGGCGGCCTTCCTGTCGATCCGGCTGTCGCTGGCGCATCACCTGATCCGCACCAGCGACAAGTCGATCGCGCAGATCGCGCTGGATTGCGGCTTCTGCGATTCCTCGCATTTCAGCCGCATGTTCCGGCGCCAGTTCGAGACGACGCCGCATGCGCTGCGCCGCCCCGGGCCTGAGGCCGGGGCGGCGTGAGGCGGCCCTAGCGGGGCTCGGAGGCGAGCCCCCGCCAGATCGCGACGCACATCACCAGCAGCACGATGGTGAAGGGCAGGCCGGTGGAGATCACCATCGACTGCAGCGATTTCAGCCCGCCCGCCGAAAGCAGCAGGACGATCGCGACGACGCCTTCGAACAGGCACCAGAAGACCCGCTGCGGCACCGGCGCATCGACCTTGCCGCCCGAGGTGATCGTGTCGATCACCAGCGAGCCCGAGTCCGAGGAGGTCACGAAGAAGACGATGACCAGCACGATGCCGATGAAGGAGGTGATCGCCGAGAGCGGCATCGCGTCGAGCATGGCGAAGAGCTGCAGCGGCAGCTCGGCCGTCTGGGCCGCGTCGTAGCCGTCGCGCACCACCTGGCTGATCGCGGCGCCGCCGAAGACCGACATCCAGACCACGCAGACCAGAGATGGAATCAAAAGCACGCTGATCAGGAATTCGCGCACCGTGCGGCCGCGGCTGACGCGGGCGATGAACATGCCGACGAAGGGCGACCAGGAGATCCACCAGGCCCAGTAGAACGAGGTCCAGCCCTGCATGAAGTTCACGTCCTCGCGGCCGATGGGGTTCGACAGCGCCGGCAGGTATTCCAGATAGGCCAGCAGGAAGTCGCCGGCATCCGTCAGCAGGAACAGCGTCGGCCCGGCCAGGAGCACGAAGACCAGCAGCACGACCGCCAGCGCCATGTTGATTTCCGACAGCAGCTTCACCCCGGCCTCGAGCCCGCGCACCACCGAGAAGAGCGCGATTGCGGTGATGCCGCAGATCAGGATCACCTGCGGCACCGGGCCGACCGGCACGCCGAAGAGCTTGGCGAAGCCCGCATTGGCCTGCGCGGCGCCGAGCCCCAGCGAGGTGGCCAGCCCGAAGAGCGTGGCGAAGACCGCGAGGATGTCGATGATGTGGCCGGGCCAGCCCCAGACCCGCTCGCCGAAGACCGGGTAGAAGGCCGAGCGGATCGTCAGCGGCAGCCCCTTGTTATAGGCGAAGAGCGCCAGGCTGAGCGCGACGATGGCGTAGATCGCCCAGGGATGCAGCGCCCAGTGGAAGATCGAGGCGGCCATGCCGAGGCGGATCGCCTCTTCCTGGCTGGCGGCGGCGCCGAGCGGCGCCCAGTCGGTGCGGATCCCGTCCGCCCCGGCGGCGGTGCCGCCCAGCGAGGAGCCGAAATGCGACAGCGGCTCGGACACGCCGTAGAACATCAGGCCGATGCCCATGCCCGCGGCGAAGAGCATCGAGAACCAGGCGGGATAGCTGAAATCCGGCCGGGCGTCGCGGCCGCCGAGGCGGATGCGGCCATAGGGGCTGACCACCAGCACCAGGCAGAGCAGCACGAAGATGTCCGCGGCGCCGATGAAGAACCAGTCGAAACCGGTGGTGACGGTCGAGAAGAGCAGGCTGAAAAGCTGGCCTGCCGCCTCCGGCAGCGCCAGGGTGAAGGCCACGAAGGCGATCACGGCGACGGCGGAGATCAGGAAGACCGGGTTGTGGATGTCGAATCCGAACGGGCCGACCGAGCCCTCGATATTGTCCTGGCCGATCGTGTAGTCCGTGCGGATTCCGCCTTCGGGTACCGGTTCGGGGTCCGACGCGGCGTAGCCGGGCTCTTGGGGGTAGGTCATGAACTTCCTCCTGTTGCTGGACATGCAGCTCCGCGGGGATGCGGGCGCGACCCGGTTGGCCGGGTCTTCTTCTTCGGCCGGCCGCACCGGAGCGCGGGGCCGTCGCCGCAGTTACCGTCAGCGGGCCGGGCGGGCGCAGGATGTCCGCGACGCCCCGCAGGTAGCATTGCGACGCGGGGTTCCGCAGCGTCCGGGCGGTGCGCGGCGCTGTTGCAATTCTTCTTTTCCGCTGTCGCAAACATGCAATCTCCGCCCGCCAGCGCGGGCTAATGTCGCCTCCGATGCTGCCGGAGCGGCGCCCGTCCAGGACGTTCCGGCAGGCTGCACCGCCTTTCCATGCCGCATGACAGCCGCGCCCGGGCCAGGGACGCGCCCGGTCGGGGCATGCGCCGGAGAGGCAAGGAAACCCCGCAGGGCGGCTTGGCCGGGACCCTGCCCGAATGCTGACGGAGCCGCCCATGTCCGCCACCTCTTCGCACGTCATGACCGTGTCCTGCCCCGCCACCACCGGCATCGTCGCCGCCGTGTCGGGCTTCCTCGCGGATCAGGGCTGCAACATCCTCGACAGTTCGCAATTCACCGATCTGGATGCGGGCCGCTTCTTCATGCGGCTGGGCTTCCTGGCGCCCGAGGGCGTCACCGGCGAGACGCTGGAGCAGGACTTCGCCCCCGTGGCCGAGCGCTTCGGCATGGAGGTCTCGATGCGCAACCCGGCGCGCAAGGCGAAGATCGTCGTCATGGTCTCGCGCTTCGGCCATTGCCTGAACGACCTGCTCTATCGCGCCCGGATCGGCGCGCTGCCGGTCGAGATCGTCGCGGTGATCTCGAACCATCTCGACTACCAGAAGCAGGTGGTGAATGCCGACATCCCCTTCCACCACATCGAGGTGACGAAGGAGAACAAGCCCGAGGCCGAGGCCGAGATCATGCGCGTGGTGGAGCGCACCGGCGCCGAGCTGGTGGTGCTGGCGCGCTACATGCAGATCCTCTCGGACGAGATGTGCACCAAGATGTCGGGCCGCATCATCAACATCCACCACTCCTTCCTGCCGAGCTTCAAGGGCGCCAACCCCTACAAGCAGGCCTGGGCCAAGGGCGTGCGCCTGATCGGGGCGACGGCGCATTACGTCACCGCCGATCTCGACGAGGGCCCGATCATCGAGCAGGACACGATCCGCGTGACCCATGCGCAATCGGCGGCGGACTATGTCTCTCTCGGCCGCGATGTCGAGGCGCAGGTCCTGGCGCGGGCGATCCACGCCCATATCCAGGGCCGCAGCTTCCTCAATGGCAACCGCACCGTGGTCTTCCCGGCGACGCCGGGCGAATACGCCTCGGAACGGATGGGCTGAGCCGCCGCCCGGCGGCCCGTCAGGGCCGCACGATCGTCCAGCCGGCTTCGTCGAGCGCGATCAGCTCGGCGACGCCGGCCTCGACGCGTTCGGCCATGGACAGGACCGGGACCGGCGCGCCCTCGTTGCGCTCCAGCGTGTCGATCGTGTTCTGGCAGGCGACGAAGGCGACATTGGGCATCGACTGCCGGAACGACTCCAGCCGCTCCAGCACCGGCGAGCGGTCGGCGCGCAGCATGTCCATTCCGCGGCCGAAGACGACGATGCGGATCTGCACCTCCTCGGCCTGGCTGCCGTAGAAGCGCGAGACATTGGCGGCGATGTTCAGCACCTCCTGCATCGCCGGGGCGCCGCCTTCGCTGAGCTGCAGTGCCAGATGGTGCTGCCAGTCCGTCTCCTGTGACTGGGCTGCCGCCGGGGCGGCCAGGGCGAGGGCCAGCGCGGCGCCGCGCCCCCATGCCGTTATCGCGTTCATGCCGGATCCTCCCAAATGCCGGGGGCGCCGGCCGGCCCGGGACCGGGAGGCCGCGCCCGGGGTCATTCTGCCGGGAAGCCGGCCAGATAGGCAATGACCGCTTCGATGTCGTCCGGCGCCTTCAGCCCGGCGAAGCTCATCTTGGTGCCCTGCACGACCTCCTTCGGCCGGGCGAGGAAGGCGGCCAGCAGCTCGCGGTTCCAGGCGCTGCCCGCCTCGCCGAGCGCCGCCATCCCGCCGGAATAGGCGAAGCCGTCGATCGCCGCGACCGGGCGGCCGAGGACGCCGTTCAGCTCGGGGCCGGTGCCATTGGCGGCGCCGGGGCCGATCTTGTGGCAGGCGCGGCACTTGCCGAAGACCTTCTCCCCGGCTTCGGCCAGGCCGGGCTCCGCGGCCGCAATCTGCACGGGCACGTCCTCCGCGCGGGCCGGATGCAGGTCGGGCAGGGTGCCCGCCGGGCGGCCGTCGGGATCGCGCGGGGTCACGTTCAGCTCGACCGCGCGCTTGGCGATCCGCACCTCCGCGGCGCAGTTTTCCATGCAGGGCGTCGCCGAGAAGCCCGGATACTCGGTCTCCGGCCGGTCGTCGGGATAGAAGCCCGCGGCATTGGGCATGGCGATCCCGGCGAAATTCGCGTCCGAGAGCACGAAACCGTCCTCCACGATGCCGTTGGAATAGAGCAGGAAGGCGGTGATCGCGTAGACATCGTCCGGCGACAGGGTCTGCGCCATGCCGAAGGGCATGGAGCGGTGGACATAGTCCCAGACGGTCGAGAGCTCGGGCCAGTAGCTGCCGATGGTCTTGACCGGGCGGCGGTCCTTCAGCGAGCCCGCCCCGCCCGCGAGCACCGGCCAGTTGTCGATCCCCTCGGCGAAGTCGCCATGGCACATGGCGCAGTTCTCGGCAAAGACCGCGTCTCCGGTCTCGACATCGCCGGAGCCGGACGGCAGCCCCGCGCCGCCGGGCAGAACGGTGCGGTCCCAGGCGGCGATTTCCTCCGGCAGGGCCGGGCGGCCGAGGCCCAGCGGGTCCGCGGCGGAGGGCCCCGCCGCCAGCAGCAGGAGTGCTGCGACTCTAGCCCAGTTCGACATTCTCGACCTCCCCGCCGGGACGCAGCCACCAGGTCTGGATGGCATTGTCGTGATAGACGCTGTTCAGGCCGCGGATCGCGCGCAGCGCGTCCTTGGTCGGCTGGACATAGCCGGTCTCGTCGATGGCGCGGGACTGCAGGACCATCTCGGACCCGTCCCAGTGGACCGGCAGCCGGAAGCGCGTCAGCGCCATCGGCAGCGGCGTGCCCTCGAGCGCGGCGGGCTGCCAGTTGCGGCCGCCGTCAAGCGAGACATCGACCCGGGTGATCCGCCCGTGGCCGGACCAGGCGAGCCCTGTGATCACAAGCGGACCGGGCCCGTGATAGACTGGCGCCTGCGGCGAGGGCGATGTGATCACGGATTTCGCGTCCATCACCCAGGTCCATTTCCGCGCCCGCCCGTCCGGCATCAGGTCGGTGTATTTCGAGGTCTCCTCGCGGCTTTCCACCGCGCGGTCATAGACCGAGACGCGGCGCAGCCACTTGACCCAGAGATTGCCCTCCCAGCCCGGCACGACGGCGCGGACCGGATAGCCGTGCTCCTTCCTCAGCGCTTCGCCATTGGCGTAGAAGGCGACCAGGACGTCGTCGAGCGCCTTCTCCAGCGGGATCGAGCGGCCATTGCCTGAGGCGTCGGCGCCCTCGAGATAGACCCATTTGCCCTCGGGCTTCACCCCGGCCTCGGCCAGGAGTGCCGAGAGCGGCACGCCGACATACTCCATGTTGTGGATCATGCCCTGGGTGAACTGGCAGCCCTCGAGCTGCGCGCCGCCCCATTCCATCCCGCCATTGGCGGCGCATTCCAGGAAGGCGACGCGGCTCTG
>NZ_VATA01000127.1 GCF_005870025.1 Poseidonocella sp. HB161398 | reverse complement strand
GGCAACGACCGGGCGCGGCATCACCCGCGCGGGCAATGCCCGCGTGCGGCACAAGCTGATCGAGGGGGCCTGGACCTGCCGCCTGCAGGCACGACCGGGCGCGCGGAAGCTCTGCATCCTCGAAGAGCAGTCGCCGGAGGGTCCATTGCGTGGAAGGCGCACTCCCGCCTGACGGCCCGGTATCGCAAGCTCAGCCAGCGCGGCAGGAAGCCGACCGTCGTCACCGAGGCAATCGCGCGGGAGATGGCGGCGTTCATGCGGGACATCGCCCGCCGCACCATGCCCGCGCACTGAGCGCGCTCCCCGACGCGCCCAATGGCGGGCGCGAGGCCGACGGCAGGGGACTATCCGGCACTCGCTTTGCGGCCAGCTTCGCGCCGACGCCCGCCGCAAGACAGGAATAGCCCCGGGCCGCACAATCGCTCCTGCGGTATCCAGCCCGCGCATCAGAGCTTGCTCACCGACGCCTTCGGACCTCGTGCCCCCCCCTTGGGCGTCCAGACCACGACGAACGCCCGGGCGTTCCAAATCGCGTGGCCCGCCCCTTGAAAAAAGACATCAGAGCGGTAGCTCTGCGCCACCCAGGCGGAGCTGGAAGGCGCTCTCCTCGCGTTCGCAGCTGGCTGCAACTGCGCGCGAAGAGTGACAACTCTGAAGGGTCTCGCGCCGTGCGAGCTCATTTGCGAAACATGGACGAAAGCGCCGGATCGTTTCAACGGCGATACGGCCCATCAAGCCCGGCACCCAACATCGTGGCGACGGCGCATCGAGAAAACCGGCCCGGGCGGCTGCACTCTTGAAATTGCGCCGGGGACCATGAAGGATCGTCTTCGCGGTCGGCCTAAGCGCAATCCGGACAAGTCTCGATTTTACCACCGCAGCCGGGTTCGACGCGTCACTTCGCCCCTTATAGTTGTCGGCAGTCCGGCTATTCTGATCCGGAATTAGATTGTCAGTCAGGTTTTTTAGATGATGTCAGACTTTTCCACTCGGCCTGCGCCATGACGTTCCCGGAGCAGGACACGCCCCGTCCGGAGGAGACAGGCGCATCGGTCGCCTCGCAATCCGCGCCCTTGCGGGGTGTCTATATCGGGGTCGACGCCACCAATCCGACGCTCATCCTGCGGATCCGCTCCTTCCGGAAAGCCGGTGTCGAGTTGACGAGCTTCACCTTCCGCCGGCACAAGTTCAACACGGGGTTCCAGCCGGACTGGGTCAATATCCACCTCGGGGATACGGTCGACAGGCGCTACCTCGACCGGCTTCCCGCGCTTGTGCGCGCCCTGCGGCGGATGCTGAAGCACGGCGATGTCTTCCGAGACGCCGACTTCATCTACGCCCGCAACATGGATCTGCTGGTGCTGGGCCATGTCGCGCGGATGCTGACGCGCAGCAAGGCCAAGCTCGTCTACGAGGTCGAGGACGTCCAGGCGATCTTCTTCAAGAAGACCTTCGGCGGCGCGCTGTTCCGCCGGCTGGAGCGCTGGCTCCTGCGCCATGTCGATCTGCTAGTGGTGATGTCGCCCGGCTTCCTGCGCGGCTATTTCGAACCGGTCCAGGGCTGGGACGGGCCCAGTTTCGTGCTCGAGAACAAGCTCCAGCTCGGGGACCGGCCGGAAGCCCCGACCCCGGCGGGCCGGGTCTGGGAGGACATCGCCGACCGCTGGGTCATCGGCTGGTTCGGCACGCTGCGCTGCCCGAAAAGCATGGCGCTGCTCGAGGAAATCGCGGAGGCGCTGGGGCCCCGCGTCGAGATCTACACCCGGGGCTACCCGACCGAGACCGGGCTCGAGGCCTACAGGGAGATCGTCGAGCGGCATCCGAACTGGACCTATGACGGCGAATACACGATCCCCGACGATCTCGAGGACATGTATGGCCGGGTCCATTTCTCCTGGTGCCTCGATTTTCTCGACGAAGAGGGCAATTCCCCGCTGCTGCTGGCCTGCCGGATGTACCAGGGCGGCTTCTACGGCTCGGTGCCGCTGGTGGCAGAGGGGTCGGAGATGGAGCGCTGGCTCGAGCGGGCAGGCGTGGGCCATGCCTTTCCCGCGCCGCATGCTGCCTCGATCATCGAGTTCCTGAAATCCGTCACGCCAGCGGAATACCGCAAGGAGCGCGCCCGCATCATGGCAGAGCGGCGCGCGCTTTTCCTCGAGGATGGCAGCGACATGCGCGCCCTTCTGGAGACGATGCGGAAGCTCTGATCCTCAGGCGACCGAGCTGCGCCGTCCTTCCCCGCGGGGGCAGAGGAGGTCGCCGAGCTGCGCGATCTCCGTCCCGAGGATCTCGTCGAAGCGATGGGCGACGAAGCCCAGATCGTGGAAGGTCCCTCGGTCGACCTCGAACTCGTTCCCCTCGGGCTCGCATCTTGGGTTGTCGACATGGACGACCTCGGCGCCGGTGAGCCGGGAGACCTTCCTGGCCAGGGCATTGATGCTGCTGGTCTCGGCGATCTGGTTGAGGATGCGCACCCGCTCGCCCCGCGCCGTCGGGGTGGCGGCCGCCAGGGTGAGACAGGTCAGCATGTCCTCGATATGGATGAAGCCCCGGGTCTGGCTGCCGCTGCCATAGATGGTGAGCGGCCGGCCCTCGAGCGCCTGCACGATGAACCGGTTCGTCACCGTTCCGTAAATGGCGTCATGGTCGAACCGGTTCACGAGGCGCGGGTCGCGGCCCGTTTCCGCCGTCTGGGTCCCCCAGACGATGCCCTGATGCAGGTCGGTGATCCGGATGCCGTGATATCGCGCGTAGAATTCGAACAGATGCTGATCCAGCATCTTGGTCATGTGGTAGACCGAGTCCGGCCGTCCGGGATACAGGATCTCCTTGTCGACCGCGCGGCCGTCCGCGCCATGGGCGGTGACCTTCAGGTAGCCTTCCGGCAATTTCAGCCCGGCCGTGGCATAGCCGTAGACCCCGATCGTGCCGAGATGCATGAGATGCGGATCGAGCCGGGTTTCGGCCAGCGCGGCCAGCAGGTTGTGGGTCGCGCGGATATTGTTGTCGACGGAATGCCGGGCGCCTTCGGGGGACATCATCGAATAGGGCGCGGACCGCTGCTCGGCGAAATGGATGATGATGTCCGGACGGGTTTCGAGCAGCACCCGGCGCAGTCCTGCGTAGTTTTCTGCGAGGTCGATGTCATAGGTCTGGATGGCTCCGCCGCCCGTGGCCCTCCAGGCGTCCACCCGCTCCTGCAGGCTGTGGATGCGGGTCAGAGATGTCACGCCGAGCCGCCGGTCGGTCTCCCGGCGGGCGCCATTGTCCAGAATGACCACTCTTGCCGCTAGGGAAGAGAAGCGGAGCGCCGCCGGCCAGCCGCAGAACCCGTCGCCGCCCAGGACCAGAACGGTCTGCCCCGCGAAGAAAGACGGGCTATTGAAACTATTCATGCATAAACCTTATGGCACGGGAAAAATCGGTATTTCAGGCAAATAGAATATTAAGATGATATGACAGCAGCCCCGGTTCGGGCAATGCAATTCTGGCCGGTCCGGGTGCTGACAGCATAGCCGTCCTTCCGGCGGCATCGCAATGCGCCAAACTTGCCCGTGGCGGGTCAAGAAAGCGGCAGGCGGCATCCAGCAGTGACGTTGCGCCGATCGGGACCGATGGCGCAGGGAAGGGCTAACTCCGGCAGGGTGCGTCGGCGGAGATGCGCGAGGTCGTCCGAGAGAGGCTGAGCCGATTGCAGCCCCGCTGATCTGGCGTCATGGGCCGATCAGGTGTCAATCCTGGTGCGTGAGCAGGGCGCCGCGGCCCGGATGTCCGGCGGAGCGGATGGAGACGCCGGCCATTGCGCGATCACCGGGGCCGTCGCTCTCTAGCCGAGCGATGAATGCGGGCGCTTCGCCTTGCCGCGCTCTCGGCGCCCTCAAATGGCGACTTCGTCTCTGCCAGGCTGCAGAAGGTCTCGCTGTTCTCCAGCACGTCCGGTCGCCTCGCGTCTAAACGCGCAGCAGTGCTGCCTCGGGACGACGGCTCGACGGCTCGTTTTCCGGTCTTTGACAGTCCCGGGGGCGGCCCGGCTCGATATGGGCAGCCTGAACGCGGGGAGCCATGATCCACTGCCTGACAGCCGTGGCTATCAATTCCCGGCCGTCGCCCATCGTGCCCGGACCGATGGCACAAGGATGGAAATCGGCGGGAAGTCCCGCATGCTCGACTTCATCGACATATCCACGAAGGGATGCCTGCGGATCCGCGTTGCCCGCAGACAGAGCCCGGCCGAAATCATCGACGTCCCCACCGCCCGGTTCATCCTTCGCGATGTCCCAGGACACAACCAGTCGGGGCGGCATATCGTGGCGTCATCGCGCCGGGCACGATGGGCGACGGTCCGGCTCCCGGCGACGTTGCAGGACAAGACATGGGTCCAATGCCCGGGGCGAACCCGGACGCACGACCCGTTCTGCGGGCTTTCGCGGCGCCACTGGTGCTACGGCAACTCGGACTCCAGCCAGAGCCGCCCTTTCCCCGGCGGTCTCGAGGGCACTTTCAGCTTCGTCGGAGAAATGGTCCCCTGGGTCGTTTCCCGAGTCCCTTAAGTCCCGCCGCCAGATGCGGTCACCCGCTTCATGTTCACCGCCTCCGGTCGCGCGAAGCAGGGCAGAATTGCGGAGACACCCGTCGCGGCGGCATTGGCTGGCGAGCGCAATGACGTCCGCGGCCAGCGCATCTTCGTCGGCCCGGCCGCTCGGAGCTCTGCGCTGGGTCGACCGGTGCTGGCTGACGCGGCGGCAGGCGCATCCAGGAACGTCTGCCGGACGTGAACGACCTAGCAGGGTGCTGCAATAGTCGGGCCTCTACGTGGTCAGCAGAACATGATTCATCCGCCGCGGATCAACGGCGGAGACAGGGATGCGCGGTGCGGACGAGACGCGCGGGTCGCTGTTCCGCTATGTCGATCTCGAGGCGCGCCTCCCGGCGCGGCATCCGCTGCGGAAGATCCGGCTGGTGGTGAAGCGGGCCATTGAGGCGCCATCGGTCCGAGCCCAATGGCGAACGCGCGCGCCAGCCTCGATGACGACTTTGACGTGCTCTACGCCGAGTTTGGCCGTCCCTCGATTGCGCCGGAACGGCTGATCCGGGCCAGCCTGCTCCAGATCCTCTGCTCGGCCCGTTCCGAACGGCAGCTGATGGAACCGCTGGACGACAACCTGCTGTTCCGCTGGTTCGTCGGCCTCGGCGTCGACGACGCGGTTTGGGTCCCGACCGTGTTCAGCAGGAACCGCGACCGGCTGCTGACCACGGACATGTCGCGCAAGGTGATGGCATTCGTCGGGGAAACCGTCCCCCGGACGGTTTCCCGATCCTCCTCATTCCTGGCGCATCGCGAGGTGGCGCCGCTGCTGTCGGACGACCATTTCTCGGTCGACGGCACGCTGGTGAAAGCCTGGGCGTCGATGAAGAGCGTCCGGCCGAAGGAGGATGGCAGGCCGCCGAAGGACGGCGATCCTCCGGCACAGGATGCCGCCCGCAAGACCCGTCCCCGCAGCCCGGTCCGGAACCCCGCCCGATGTCCCGCCCTGCCAGCCGCAGCCGCAATGCCGAAGCGAACTTCAAGGGCGAGAAACGGACCAGCGCGACGCATGCCTCGACGACCGATCCGGAGGGGCGGCTCTACCGGAAGTCGCCCGGCACCGGCGCGATGCTGTGCTTCACGGGGCTTGCTGTCATGGATATGAGGCGTGTTCCGCCACCGGTCCGGGGAACGCGCCGATTGCGCAGCGGGCTTGCGGTCCAGGGCGAGCTGACCCAGGCCTGCGGCCGTGCCGAACGCAAGGCGGCGCTCGACATGATGCACCGGCAGTCGCCGGGGTCGACGAGACGGCTGACGCCGGGCGCGGAGTTGCCGGCGATTGCGCCACCGGTCCGAGCGACCGCTGGCGACGCCCGTGACGTGGAGTCAGAGAAAGCAGATGAATGCGCAAAATCAATCACGTCCGTTTCGGCGCCAGGAATCCATAAACATTTTCAATAACTTGCTGGCCTCGATATCAAGATTGAAAGCATAAGCCTGCGCAGAAACCAAAAACCTGCGCAGCATCAAAGACTTCTCTCATTAGCTCATCCAGTCGGCAGCATCCGGGTATGAAAAAACCCACGCCGAAGCGCGGGTTTCTCGAATACTGAATTGTAGTGGAAGGTCAGGTGCCGATGGCGGCCCGGAACGGCTTGTCCCTCCGGAACATCCGCTCGTAGCTGTCGTGGGTAAACGGCGTGGCCAGTTCGTTCATTCCGGTTTTGTCGCACCACGCCTCTACGAAATCCAAGCGCTCAAGCGACCCTTCCCCCCCTGGCAACCGCCAGTGCCACCGCATCCATGACCATGTCGATGACCAAGCGCCATCGGAATGCCCCTGCTGTCGCCAGGCGGTGCAGGAAATCTCCCGTCGGAAGGTCAGCATCGACATCGAGCCCTGCGCTGATCGCGTAACTGCCAACGATCTCGTTGATGATTTCATAGTCCCGCGCCGGATGCCCGGGCATGCTGTTCAGATCGACTTCACCGAACTCGATCCTGGTCATCAACCGATCAAGCTGCTCCTCGCGTTGCACATAGTCACCTAGCTCCGGGACGCCGGACAAGATCAGCATGAGCGGCCAGTCGTGAGGTGGCATAAAAGTTTCGCCACACTTCGTGTCACGCTTGTCTACCTTCATGAGGCCCTTGAAGGCGTCCAGGACAGCTTCGACCTCCTTATCCGATTTGCCCCGCATGATGTGCTGAGCCTCATCGTAGTGGATTCCAACGATGCCCTGGAGCTTCGCCTGCTTGATCACGAGATCCCAGATTTCGAACTGTGTCCGGCGCGTATTGCTGGTGATCGGGTAGCCCAGAGCCTGCAGCGTTTTGCGGCCAAGATCCTTCCAGGTACCCTTCGCGCCGAGCACGCAACATGCAAAGCGCGCCGGCTTTCCGTCAGGCAAGAGAACGGCGCTTTCGTTGAACTTGTCCAGCATGTCCGAGATCTCGGCGGTCTTACCGGAGCCAGACAGCCCTGTAATCAAGAGGCTGCGCCCTTCAAAGCTCTTCCCGGACCGAAGGCGGCCAAGGTGACGACTGAAGAGCTTCGAGAATTTGCTCTGGAGCTTCTCGCCCCTGGCGAGCGGGAAATGCCGCTGGGCGAGATCCGCATTCAGATCTGCCAACGAGGGAATGACGAAGGGGTTGGTCACAGTTTGCTATCCTTGATGCTACCAAAGGTCATGGTCTTGATGTCGTCAGAGTCTGGCGCTGAAGTGCTCACCTTCCCTGAGGGTACATCCGTCGGCACAGCGGACTGCGGCGGAGGTGCGCTTGCCCTGGGAGGTGTCGATGCGGACGCCGGTTTGAACGAAGCCGCAACGGCCGGGCGTGCCGGCACCACACCCGACGTGCGGCCCCTGCTCATGAGGTGCCCGGGGGCAGCTGTCGCACCGACATAGGCGGCAGGTCGCGTTTCGACCTGAAGCAGTTTGCTCGCGCGAGCCTCGAGCTGTGCGAGCGTCTGGTAGCTCGACGGATCGCGGGAATCGGGGAAGAAGCCGGATTCAAACGCGCGACGCTTCATCGCTTCCCCGCCGCGTTCCGCCCCAGGCCTTGCGCATCGGCGGGCCGGAGGGGTGTGCGTCCTTCCAAGCGGCCCTCGCGGCCGGGCGGGCCGGGTCTGCCGCCTCCGTCCGCGCGATGGCCCAGATGAAGCCCGCCATCTCGCGGGCGATGGCCGTGGTCACGACCACCTCCGGCTTCCCGGCCGCGGCCAGGCGGTGGCAGCGCCGGCACATCCGCCGCTGCCCCTTCCAGGCGATGTCCCGGACAGCCGCCGGAAGCCCCTCGACCCGGTCGTGCAGCTTGCGGCTGACCCGCGGCTGCATTCGGCAGCTCCATGCCTCCTCGATCAGGGCCCGGCGCGCGAGCCCGCTGCCTGCCTTGGCGATCCCGCCGCGGCGGACGCTGGCGCCGCTCGAATGCGTCCTGTGGCGTCAGGCCGGGATAGGCCATCAGCCGCCGTGGATTGCCGAAGCGGCGGAAGTCGCCGGCCCCGGCCACGGACGGTGACGGCGGCGGCGAACGCGACACCGCGCATGGCCTGGACGG
Organism: Poseidonocella sp. HB161398; assembly: GCF_005870025.1. GTDB lineage: Bacteria > Pseudomonadota > Alphaproteobacteria > Rhodobacterales > Rhodobacteraceae > Mangrovicoccus. The sequence continues at coordinate 397 of NZ_VATA01000127.1, read as the reverse complement.
CCTCCACCACGGGCGCCAAGGTCCAGTCCGGCAGCAGTTCGGCGATCTGCCCGGTTCGCTTCGCGACACGGGTCTCGGCATCGGCCACCGCGTCCACGTGGTCCTGGAGCACGATCTGCTGTGCGGGATGGTCGAACCGGACGGCCGTCAGCCAGCGGCGACAGGCCTTTGTCCAGCCCGTCCGGTCCTCAAATCCTCCCCCCGAGGATTTGCCGCTGGCGCGGACCGGTCCGAACTCCCCGGATAGATGCGGCCGTGGCGCAAGAGGAAGCCCTGCAGGTGCTGCCGGGCCTTGCCAGTGACGCGCATCGCCGTCGCCCGAGCGCGCGCCCCGGGTCGCGCGTCGCCTCGTGCGCCGCGTCCGGAACCCGGACCGCGGTCAGCTCTCCCGCCCGGG
>NZ_VATA01000126.1 GCF_005870025.1 Poseidonocella sp. HB161398 | reverse complement strand
GGTGGGAGCGGCATGCAGCCGCTGCGTCATGAGAAGAAGCGGCGCCGTTTCTGTCAAGGCTCTCCTCGGCAGGACCCTGGTCCGACGGGGTCCATGCCAGGTCGCAGGCTATCCCGCCGCGGGAGCGCGGTCCATGCAAACACGGATGTCCGCCGGGCGCTTGTTCATCATTCGAATGCTGCGAGGACCCGCTTGAGATCGTGGAAGGGGTCGCCTTGGATGATGACATGGCCGCACATCAGGCGGGCGGCCCCCGTCGCTGTCGCCCTTGCGGGTCGCCGCAAAGATAGGCTCGTGCTCGTCGCGCGAGGTCAGCATCCGTCCATTCACCCGCAGTTGCCGCCGCCGGTAAGGTTGCAGCATCGCCTGCAACCGCCGCGTTTAGGACTCGAGAAACGGGTTGTGCCTTGCATGGTAAACTGCCTGATGGAACTCGGTGTTCTGCGCCTAGTAGCCGTCGGCATCTCCCGCCTCGGCCGCGCAGGCAGTGAAGGCGGCGCTCGACCCGGAGGGGCTGATGAACGCGGGGAAGATATTCGCGCAGCCGTAAGCCGCAGGTCCGTGCAAGCGGTCCTTGGCGCGGAGGGCGGGCGGGATGATGTGACCCACCCGCAGGAACACCGGAAGCCTGTGGCTGCTGAAGCGCTTCTGACAGATGCATCCCGGCTCCCGCCTCGGGAAACGCGACAAATTACCGTTAGGTTAGCCACTTCTTGCATGACATGCCGACCATTGAATATCATTCCCGCATTGTTGCCGTGGCCACGTGTGCCGCGCTCCGGTTGCACGGACCAGTGGGCCGGAAAGGCGACCGGCCGGGGCAGCGATGATCGGGGGAGAGCGGTCCGATGGCCCGCAGTTTCAGAATTGCAGCGGCAGGCCGGAGTAAGCCTGTTTCCCTGGCCGTTCCGCCGGGGGCGTCCCGCCGGACCAGCCGCGACGTGTCGGCCGTGCGGCTTCCTGCGCTTCAACCTCGTGGCTTGGATGATGCTGGGCGTCGTCACCGTGATCCTCCGGCTGATCTTTTACGGCAAGATCGAGACCGCTCTCGCACTGACCGCAGGGCTGGAGACTGCGTGCTTCGCCTATACCTGCCTGCTGCATTCCGTCTACACCCGGGTCGGCAGCTCGCCGGGCTCCCTGGCCGTCGGCGCCGTCCTCGCCGGGGGCGCAGCCTGCTTGGAGGGGCCGGGCAGTCCGTCCTTCCCGATCTGCTGCGCGAGGCGACGGACGGGCCGACGCGGGACGGCTACGGCGCGCCCTTCATGGCAACTTTCTTCTACGTTCCGGTCTTTGTCGGCTGGTCGGTCACTTATTCCGGGTCCGCGCCAGCGCCGCGGCACGGGCCGAGGCAGTGCGCCGCAGCGAGGCAGAGGCCGCGGCGCTCCGGGCCGAGCTGCGCTTCCAGCAGGGCCAGCTCGACCCGCATTTCCTGTTCAACTCGCTCAACACGATTGCCACCGAAATCCCGGACCGGCCCGAGGTCGCGCTGGAGATGACCCGGGCGGTGTCTTCCTACCTGCGCGCCGGGCTTGACTGGGCAGGCGAGGACATCTGCGCCTTTTGCACGGAGATGGAGAACGTGACGGACTACCCGCGGATCCAGCAGATGCGCTTCGAGGACCGGTTGCACCGCCGGATCGACATGGAGGCGCAGACGCTGGACATGCGCGTGCCCCGCCTGATCCTGCAAAGCCTTGCCGAGAATGCCATCAAGCACGGCCACAAGGACCGCTCCGGCTGCTACGACCTGCGGATCACGGCGCGGCAGCGTGACGGGGGGCTTTCGCTGGCGGTCGTGAATGCCGGCCGCTATGCGCCCGGCGAACGCAGCGGCACGGGGCTGAAGAACCTGCGGCGGCCGTCGGCTATCGCCTATCCCGGGCGGCACCGGATCCGCATCGTGCAGGACAGGCCGGAGGTGGCCGTGCATCTGCTTCTGGAGGCCGAGCCGTGCTACGGGTGATCCTGGTCGATGACAAGCCGCCCGTCCTGCGCGGCATGGCGCGCCTCCTGGCCGACCATGACGATGTCGAGATTGCGGGCACGGCGGAAAGCGTGGCAGCGGCCACGGAGCTTTGTCGGCGGAATCCGCCCGATCTGGTGCTGCTGGATGTCTCTCTGGGCGATGGCGAGGGGTTCGAACTGATGCGCCGGCTCGACCCCGCCTCCCCTGGTCGTGCTGGTCACCGCCAGCGCGGCGCATGCGATCCGGGCCTTCGAGGTGGGCGCGGTCGATTTCCTGCTGAAGCTGGTCCTGCCGGAGCGGCTGGCCCTCGCGCTGGACCGGGTGCGCAATGCCCTGAAGGGCACGGGCCCGCGCGAGATCGCCGACACCGGCCAGGCACCGCCCGGACGGCTTGCGATCTCCGAAGGGAGCAGCACGGTCATCCTGCATATGGGGGAGATCGCGCTGCTTGGAGCGGATGCGGATTTCACCCGCATCTAGCAGCTCGACGGCCGCGATCACCCGGTCTGCCGCCGCCTCGGCCAGATCGAGGCGCGCGGCAGAGACGGGTCGCTGCTGCATCTGAGCGGTCCCCTGGCGCCGGTGCCACAGGGACTCGCCGTCACGCAGTGCCTGCGCCAGGTGATCCCGGGGGTGCGGCTGAATGCAGCCCCTGAACCCGCCCCGCGAACAAGGAAACGCCGTTGAAACTGGAGCAAGAACATCAATGAATGGAACCCAAGCTGCCACCCTGGATCCCGCGCCCCGGTCATGGACCTTGCCCGGGGACACCGACATCTTTGCGATCTACGGGCTGGTGACGCTCGTCCTGGTCGGCTTCCTCCTGATCTATCTCTATGCCGTGTTCGACCGGTATGCCGGCCGCAAGGGCCGGGAAAGCCTGTTCCGCACCACGATCCCGACGATGCTGACGGTCGGGCTGGCTTATGACATGCTGCCGCCGCTCGAGGGCGTCAGCAATCTCCTGCCGTTGTCGCTGATCCTGGCAGCGGCCGCGCGGGACATCGTGCTCTGGACCACCTCGAACCGGGAGGACGCCAAGTGATCGAGCTGCTTCTCACCAGCTTCCCCTTCCTGGCCCGTGTCCTCTACCTGCGGCTGCGCCACCGCGAAATCTCGCTCTACAGCGTGCATCGGTCGCTCTATGTCTGGTTCCTGCTGTTTCTCGCCCTGATCTTCACGATCGAATACTACCATCCCGAGTCCGAGACCGGTGTCGTGCCCTTCCGCGTGGTGCCGGTGGTGGCGGAACGAGGCGGCACGGTGACGTCCATCGAGGTCGCGGCCGGACGGCGGGTCGCGCCCGGGGACCTTCTCTTCACCGTCAATGACGCGAGCGAGGAAGCCGCCGTGGCCGTGGCGCAGAGCGATGTCGCGACGGCTCAGGAGCAGGTCGCGGTCGCCCGCTCCGAATTGCAGGATGCGCAAGCCCAAGTGGACAGCGCCCAGGCGCGGCTCGACGAGGCGGATGTCCAGCTCTCGAACCAGCAGGGACTGCGCGACGAGAACTCGCCGGCCTATTCCCAGGACCGCTTCCTGCGCGCGCAGAACGACCAGCGCGCGCGCGCCGCCGAGGTGGCCGGGGCGAAATCGCAGCTGGAGACCGCACGGCTGGAGGCCGAGAATCTGGCGCCCGCGCAGCTCGCCGCGGCCGAAGCCGCGCTCAAGCAGGCGCAGGTCGAGCTGGACAAAACCCGGATCAGGGCGCAGGTTTCCGGCCGCATCGAGCAGGTCACGCTGAATGTCGGCGACCGCGCGGCGCAGATCGCGCTGAATCCGGCCATGGTTATCATTCCCGATCCAGGCGACGACTATCCGGCCCAGATCGTCGCCGGGTTCAGCCAAGTCAACATGTCGGTCCTGCATGCGGGCATGCCGGCCGAGGTCGCCTGTGCGGGCAACATCAACAACGCGATGCAGAGCTCGGTCCTTCCGGCGCGGATCGTGCGCATCCAGGACTCGATTTCCTCTGGGCAGATCCTGCCGACGGGCAGGCTTATACAGCCGGGCGAACTGGCGCGGCCCGGCGAGGTTGTAGCCTATCTGGCACTCGAGCATCCGGAGCAGAGGCCGCTTCTGGTGAATGGCAGCCGGTGCTTGGTGCAGGCCTATACGACCCGGATTGCCGGCCGCCTGGCGGGCACGGCACTGGGGGAGGTCATCCAAGCCTGGGCGATCGAGAAGGCCGTCGTCATGCGGTTGAAGGTCTGGATCATGCTCGCCACCGGCGCCGGTCTCGTGGGCTCGGGGTGACGTCGGCCGGGTCCGAGGCGGACCGGCTGCACCCAGAGGCATGCTTGCCACGCTCTTCGGGAACTGGTCGTCGTCGGCGCGGGCATTTGGGAACAGCCCTTTTTGACCTTGCACCCGGATCCCGGACTGGGCCGATACTTGGATCCCATGATCGCGGAGCAAGATGACTGGGGGAATTGTCACGTTAACTCGTGAGCGTTCGCACGAGGGTCTTGCAGCACGTATTAATCGATTCCGGTCGCCAATTCCCAAGCGACGATGATTTCCATCCGGTGGTAGCGGATGCACAGCGCATTCCGGCGGCGTGCCGGAACGGAGAAGCTGTTGCGGATGGCGGAGTGGAGGGAGACAAAACGTAGCAGGGCACCGGGTGATCGATATCCCTGCATGGTGCGCTCCCGCGTCCGGAATGGCAGATGGCTGTTGTCGGCCCGGTTGTCGAGCCCCTTGTGCGACCAGTGGCCGAGGCCGGGTGCAACCTCCCGCTTGGCCGCGCCGTAGGAGCGGAGCTTGTCGGTGACGATCCGCTTTAGGACGACTCCAGTCCGTTTCAACAGAGCGACCAGAAGCCGTTTCGCAGCCACCTTGTCTCGTTTCGCCTGGAGGATCTCGTCGAGCACGACACCATGCTGATCGACGGCGCGCCAGAGCCAGAAGGATCTGCCCGCGACTTTCACAGCCACTTCGTCCAGGTGCCAGACATCGCCGGGAAGACCCTGCCTACGCCGCAGGTTCCGGGCGATCTGCGGCCCGAACTTGATGGTCCAGCGCCGGATGGTCTCGTAGTATACGTCGATGCCCCGTTCCATCAGCATCTCCTCCACCTCGCGAAGACTGAGATTGAACCGGACGTAGAGCCAGACCGCATGGGCGACGATGGCGGGCGGGAAGCGGTGGCGCTTGAAGCTGATGCCGGACGGCGTCTGCATCAGCGGCAGGTATGTTCAAATCGTCCGCCGGGCAATCGGAGCTGGTTAACGTGACAACTCCCCGCAGGATTCTGTTGCCGTCTTTCGATCCGCTCCCTCGAGAACCAGCGCGATGGCCGGCATCCGCCGTGCAGCCTTCCCATCCTTTGCCTGCGCCGCTGCCGCCCGAAGCTCAATCGCCGACATGTCTTCCCGGGTAATCTCCACCGCCATCGAAGTCTCCATCTCTGTCGATCCCAGTGAGTCACATTTTTGGTTCCAGGGGAATCCCGCCAGAGTCAAAGAGCAAGGCCCCATTGGCATAAATTCGGGAATCCGTTCGCGCGCCGAAGTTCTCAGCCGCGATGGCGCGGCTGGCAGCCAGGAATCGCTGTTTCAGGTCATGCGCTGGCATCCCGGTCGACGGCTGGCTCCGGAGACCGGACCGCAGGCCGATCGGAGCGGCGATCAGCGCCGTCCTCGCGCGTCCTGCAATAGCGGCGCGGCCAGCACAGCGAGACCGGCAAACGTTGCCAAGACCGTGCCCGCGAAGAAGCTCGCGGGCAGGAAGACGTGCAGCGCGACCGAAACGGCAATGACGGCGAGAAGGATCCATATCAGGCGTTTCATCGCGTCTAGCCCACTCGCATCTCGCAGCAGGCGGCAAGCGCGCAGAGCTGTGCCTCCGTCCGGCTGAGGACCCAGCCTTCGACCAGGGCAACCCGGCCCGCGGTGAAATCCGCCGCGATCGCCCCGGCCCAGTCCGGGCCCGCCTGCGGCACTTGACCTGCCGCCAGGCCCAGAGAGCGGCGCAGCGCGGCGGCGTCCGGCTCCGCTTGGCCGGCAGCCAGGACCGCCTGCCCGATCCTTGCCATGTCGCCGAGCGCGCCGCCACCCTCCGCCCCGAACTCACCGGCAAGCGCCGGCTGCATCGCCGAACCGGCCATGCCGGCCAGGAATATCCGTCGTCTCATCATGGCTGCGCCTCCTTCACAAATGGCCCGTGCGGGCATCGGTCTTGAACAGGTCCGCCATGCGGATCGACATCGCGACAATGGTCAGGGTCGGATTGGCATAGCCATGGGTCGGGAAGACCGAGGAGCTGCCGATATAGAGGTTGGAGACCCCGTGCACCCGGCAATCGGCATCGACCACCCCGGTCCTGGGATCGTCCGACATCCGCGTGGTGCCGCAATGGTGCTTGCCGCGCGCCACATGGCCCGGCCAGTCGAAATCCTCCCGCAGGGCCGCCGTCCAGGTGCGGCCGAGCCCGATCCGCCCGACCTCCTGGGACAGGATCTGCGTCGCCCGCTTGACCGTGCGCATCTCCGTCTCGGTCAGGCGCCAGTCCAGCCCGATCCGGCGCTGCCCGAAGCGGTCGGTCTCGTCGACCAGCAGCACCCTGCTTTCCGGGTTGGGCACGCATTCGAAGGTCAGCCAAGGGCCGAGCCAGTCGCGCTCGATCAGGTCGCCGCGGTGCTTGCCGCCCCATTTCCAGACCCCGTTGACCGCGCCGTCGAGATCGCTCAGCACATTGCCGATCTCGGTCGACAGATAGGGCGGCGGATCGGCCCTGCGCAGCGCGCGGTAGAGCGTGGTCAGCGACAGCTCGCCCGGCGACTGTGCCGGGAAGAGATGGAAGATGAAGCCGCCGATCTCCTCGCGCCGCAGCAGCGCGTCGGAAGAGGCAAGCGTCGCCATCAGCCCGCCCGTGTCGAAATAGACCGGCTTGGTATAGAGTTCTATTTCCTCCCTGGGGCGCGACAGCAAGATCCGCGCGACCGGGCGGATGGCCGCGTGATCGGCGAAGAACCGGCCCACGAGGTCGTGACCATTGCCGAGCCCCGCCTGCTGCACCCGGTTCGACAGGAAGAGCAGCCGGGGCGTCTCGATCCCGCCCGCGCACAGCACGTAGCGGCGCGCCGTCACGCGGAAGCGCGGCCCGTCGATGCAGGCGGCCTGCACGCCGGTCACTGTCGAGGCGGTATCGTCGGTCTCGAGCTCGAGCACATTCGCATGCAGGTAGACGGCGAGGCTCCCTGCCGCCCGCAGCCGGTCCTCGTAGGTGTAGCCGAAAGCGGTCGGCGGGCTTTCATTGACCCCCACCGTTTTCAGGTATTCCGGATCCACTGGCAGGTTCGCGGCCCCCAGCTTTTCCGCCCAGTGGGCGTAGTCATAGGGCTGCTCGGTCTGCAATTCCGCATAGGTCTGGGCGCGCATGTAGTGCGGGTGCAGGTCGTCATAGCTGATCGGCCATCCGGAATGGGCCATCCAGTCGCGCTTTTCGAAATCGACCGGACTGAGCGGCATGCAGTTTCCGGCCCAGTGATTTGACGAGCCGCCGAGAAAGCGCAGCCGGGCCTCGTCCAACGGATCGTACTGGAAGCCCAGATTCGGGCCGGCATAAAGCTCTTGCGTCTCCGGTTCGAAATCCATCCCGCCGCTTTCTAGCAGGATCACCTTCAGCGGGCTGTCGGCCAGTTCCAGCGCCAGTGTAATTCCGGCGGGACCGCCGCCCACAATGCAGATATCGGCATCAAGCACAGTTCCATCGGGCAACCCCCGAGAATCGATCAGCATCCCAAATCCTTTGGTCAAACGAATTTGCCTAAAACCCCTCTGCATTTGAACAGTCTCCGTTGCGCCGATCAAGCCCGCTCGCGCGGCCCCCGCGATGCCGGATAGAGGTTTCTAGGCAGGACGAAACGTTTTGTGACGCACGTGAAAAACACGTCAAAATACTGAATGCAAAAGGCAAACGGATTCTTCATTCCTTGCTTTATTTATCTTTTCAGCTAAGGCGGATGAAACGCCGCAGCCGGGAATTCCCGCTATGGATCTATGGCCCGTTTCACCATTTTGCCGTTTCTTAAGGCGACAGGATGCGCCAGTCGCCGGACTGCCTGCAACGGCAGAGACAACCGCCAGCGGCCAGCGCGCTCCCTGGCGGGCGCCGGATGCGGGGTCCCGTAAGGCGACACCTGACCGCGAGGAAGCCGGGCCTTCCCGGCAGGTCAGGCCGTCGGCGTGTAGATCGGCATCAAACAGTGTCCCTACCAGATTGCCTGTTACCTAACTGTCTTTATTTATGAATTCGTTCTCGGGGTGTTTAAATACCGGTGCCGACGGGGTCCTGCTCAAGCAGAAAAGTATACATAAAAACAACTGGTTGTAAGCCAAATGAGCAGGGTCACGGTTTGATGCCGGTCCACGGACGTGAGCTTCATTAAGGTGGCTGCTATCGCGGGTTCCCTCCGGCCATGGAAGAATCCGACAGCCGGAGGGGGGACGAAATGGGACCCGCTACTTACTAAAAGCACATTGTTTCAATGTGATGGAGCTCTGCTCCCTCTCCGCAAAGGTCTTGGCAATGGAAACTAGGAAAACTCTAACATCTGAATGAAATC
>NZ_VATA01000125.1 GCF_005870025.1 Poseidonocella sp. HB161398 | reverse complement strand
GGGTCCTGACGCTCGAGGCACTGGGCGACGCGATTCTCGATGCCTGCCTGCTGTGCCGGTACGAAACGGCGATGCGTCCCGAGGCGCTCCGCTGGCAAGAATGGTTCGATGGCCAGATGGCCAAGATCGATAGCGGCCTCGACGCGCTCGAAACGCGCTGGTTCGCTCTCCTGGAGGACGGCTTCCACGCAGGCTCGATCGCCGCGGCCTGCGCTCTGGGCTATCTCGACTTCCGCTTTCCCGAAAAGGACTGGCGCAATGGTCACCCGAAGCTAGCTGCCTGGTTCGCGGAGGCGTCAGAGCGACCCTCCATGAAAGCAAGCTTCCCACGCGGCTGATCCGGCGGTCTGTTCCGCCGACTGCTGGTTCGTGGTCGAAATGCGGCATATCCAATCTTCGAGGCGCCGGTCACGCTGGCGCACCGACGGAAGGCGCGCATCCTTCTCCGCGCGGTTGCCCGTGCTGGCACTGAAGCCCGCCATTCAGGATCATTCTTGAGTTGGTAGAGAAATGCGCGAGAAGGCTGAAAGTGTCCCATAATGCAAGCGGCCTGTAGACATGAAGGTTGCAGCCTGACGCCGACGGGATGACCAAATCTGCCAGATGCGCGTCCACCAGAACCAGAAGTCGAGGGCGTGCCCTGATGCAACGGTTAGTTACTGCGTCCGCGGCAAATCGGCGTCGGCCAACGGATTGACCGGTACTTGCCCGTAACTGGCTTTCCTGCCGCCGCTTGCCGCGCTAGGCCGAGGGCATGCTGACCGTCATTCCCGATCTTCACGCCGATCCCGCCCGCCTCTCCGCGAGCTTCGCCCAGGCAGGGCCGGAAATCGCCTTTCTGGGAGACTTCATTGATGGTGGCACCGGCGCGGACGATGCGGCGGTCCTGCGCGAAGTACGCGGGCGGATCGATGCGGGCCGGGCGATCGGGGTGATGGGTAATCATGAGCTGAATGCCATCCTGTTCCACCGCCGCGGTGCAGACGGACAGCCGCTCAGGGAACGGTCGCAAAAGAATATCGCCCAGCACCGCAGCTTCCTCTCCGCCTTCGGCACAGAGACTCCGGAGGCACTCGACTGGACGGAGTGGTTCCTGCGGACCCTGCCCCTCTGGCACGAGCGCCCCGGCCTGAGGCTTGTCCATGCCTTCTGGTCCGATCCGCTGATCGCGACCATCCGGGCGCGGCGTCCGGATGGTTTCCTGCAGCATGGGGACCTGCCCGAGATTGCCGCGGAAAGCACGGAATTCAGTCGCGCAGTGAAGCTTCTGGTCTCCGGACCCGAGGTTAGGCTTCCCGGTAGCCACGGCTTTGCCGACATCAAGGGCAACCTGCGCCGAGACGTCCGCGTCGCCTGGTGGCGGGCAGGCGCCCGGAGTTGGAAGGAACTCGCGCTTTCTGTGCCCGATCCTAGTGCGCTTCCTGCCGGAGATCCCGGTGCCAACCTGGCCGATATCCTCTATCCGGGGGACGGGCCCTGCGTTCTGTTCGGCCACTACAAGATGGCTCCGCCGCTCCGGATCGACCATGACCGCGCTGCCTGTCTCGACTATCCGGCGGCGCCCTGTCTCTATCGCTGGGACGGAGAGGACCGGCTTGGCCCGGAACAGCTGCTAGCCTTGCTCTGAATCGAAGAGGCCCTGCGGACCATCGCTCTCCTGCCAAGGCCGCGCGGCGAGGCGGAGCTGCCGCTTCGCGAAATCGACCCTTACCGAGGTCAGGACGCATGGATAATCGTCGAACCGGATTACCTGCCCCTGTTCGGCGATCAGGATCAGGAAATCCCGCAGGCAGACATCGCGCGAAGCTATGGCTCCCTCCCCGGAAAATGTCACTGAGACGCGGACATTCTCCGAAGGATCGTCCGCCACTGGCAGCAGGAGGTATTCGATAGGCTCCATGCGATTTTTCTCCTTGTTTCCTGGCGTCATGTCCTGCGCCGCGGTCCTCCTACTGCCAGCGCACGGGCTCCATGCCACCGCCCAGAACGTCGTTGCGGGCTTCAAGCCGCACGAGGTCCTCTGGCGCATTGGCATTGTCCGGCACGATGACGTAGTTCTCGCTGGTCTTGCTGGCGGCAGTTTCCCTGTCGGACAGGAAGGTCTCGTCCGCATGGGTGAAGGAGAACATTCCGGCAAAGCGTCGCCCCGTACCGGCTTCTCCGGGCATGCGCCATTCCCGCAGCGCGAACGCGATCATTGCCTCTTCCCGCAGGTCGCAAATGGTCTTCACAAGCGCTAGCGTGCCGTTCTTTTCGATGGTCGGCGTGTTGAACCGGTTGCGGCGCGCGCCAAACCGTTCGTCATCTCGGTTCTGCATAAGCTCAACGAAGCGTCCGGACTTTTCCACGACACCCGCCAGTGTCGCGTTCTGGCGCAGCATCGTGATCCGGGCATCGTCCATCTGTTTCTGCTTCACCTCGGGGGTGTTGTTGCTCAAGGTGATGTTGAGACCGTGGGGCAGCAGCATCAAGTTTCCGAGCCGCCGGATCTGCTGGCCGTCCCTGTATTCCAAGACAATGCGGTCTTTCGTATCCTTCGGCTTCTGCGGCCAGATGTGCTCCACCGAAAGATAGTCGTTGGTGCGGCCGGACTTCCCGTATTGTGTCAGCAGCTTGCCGAAATCGAAGCTCTGGCGGTCGAGCAGGGACTCTTCGAAGCGCGCTAGGAAATAGCGCCGCCATGGCCAGGTGTAGAAATCGTAATTTTCATCGTCGTTCAGCGTGAGGGACTTCACGATGGCGCTCAGCCCGTCCATCTGTTCCTTCGAGACGAGCTCCGTCAGATCCTCTACCAAGGTCTCCTCGCATTTAGCTCCCTTGAAATAGTTATGGGCAAGGTTGTGGAGCCTGACATTGTAGCTGTCCGACCGCGTCGCCAGATTGGGCAGCCCGTAGAGCCGGAAATTGGCTTTTTCGATCGCGGCCAGCACAGGGGCATCCGAGCGGTCGTCCTGCCGGCGGAACTGGCGGGCAAAGATCAGCGGCAGGACCCCGGTGATGCTGTCATGGTGATTGAGATGCGTCATTGCCCGCAAGGTCGGATTTGCTGGGTCCGTACTGCGCGCGTTGCGCAAGGTCTGGTAGGTCCTGAAATTGGCTTTCAGGAAGTCGACGAAAGTCCGGAACGTCTCGTAGTCGGTGCCATCGTCGGGCAACTCGCGTGCAACGATCCTGAAATCCGTCTCGCCCGCCTGTCGGCGGCCGGGTTTGAACTGGGCCGCTACGGTTGCTCGCAGAACCGTGTCTGCATCCGTGTCGGAGAACCGAGTGCCGGCTGCCAGTTGCTGGATCTCGCGCCAGACCTCGTTGACGTTCGGCGTGTCCCAGTGGTTGACTGCCGCGACATAGATCAGGTGGTTCTTGACCAGATCCATCTGCGTCAGCGGCTTGCCGCGGTTGTTGATGGTCTCGAAGACCTTGGCGACCTCGTTCTCGTCGCGAAGGACGAAAAGGATGAATTTGAGGCGCTCTTCCAGGAGCGCGAGCAGATGCTCGGGACTGGATGCGTTGCGGTCAATCCATCCTTGGATCTGCTTTTCCGCTGCCATGTAATTGGCTTGGGCCAAGGTCTTGATCTCGCCGGGGGGGCTGCCGCCGAGAATGGCGGAAAACGTGTCTTCATCTTGGGACTGGGGCCTGAACCGGACGGAACCGGGCCTGCTGAGGAACGTGCTTCGCCCAGATTTGCGGGACAGTTCCGCATGCAGAAGCGCCAGCGTTGTGAGGCGTTGCTGGCCATCCACGACGGCAAATGCATCCTGCCGCCGGGCGTCAGGCGTGCAGATGACGGTGCCGCAGAAATGTACGGCGTCCGGATTGCCGTCGGTCAGGCGCTCCAGCTTGTCGATGTCGCCGAGAAGGTCGGCCCGCTGCCCTTCGCCCCAGTCGTAGGGCCGCTGGTAGTCGGGAATGAACAGCCGCCGGGACTTCCCGAAGAGTTCGGGAAAGGTTGCCAGTTTGGCGTCCGGTATTTCGCTGCGTAGACTTTCAACTGTCATGCCTGCCCCAAAGCCATTTCCGCTTTCAATGTGAACGGAATGCGTTGGGGCGAGGCGAGATGCAAGTGCGGCAGAACTAACGGGCGCTACGCGCACCGAACTCTTCCATATCCGATAGAGAATAGCCGGAGATAGCGGCGGGGCATCGAATGCGGGGAATGGAACCATTTTTCGCCGCATGTTATGCGGCGATTGCCTTGATCTGCGCGGCAATGGCGAGCATATTCGCCGCAAATGGTGCGGCATTCATGATCTACATCCATCAGCGCGAAGACTGGCCCCGGTTTATCTGGTCGGCGGAAGAGATCTCCGGCCAGCTCGCCCAGGTCCGGCACCGGCAGGGGCGCCTGTTCGGCCGCATGGAAACCCTCGGTTTCGAACTGCAGGGCGAGGCGCTGCTGCGCACCTTGACTGAGGATGTCGTCAAGTCGAGCGAGATCGAGGGCGAAATTCTCGGCCGAGATGCCGTGCGCTCCTCCATCGCCAGGCGGCTCGGGCTGGAAATCGGCGCGCTGGCCCCCTCGGATCGGCATGTCGATGGCGTGGTCGAGATGATGCTCGATGCCACCCGCAACGCGGCGGCACCGCTGACAGAGGAGAGGCTGTTCGGCTGGCAGGCCGCGCTTTTCCCGACTGGCCGCAGCGGCTTGGCCCGGATCGTCACCGGTGCATGGCGCGATGGAAGCGCCGGGCCGATGCAGGTCGTTTCCGGCTCCTACGGCCGCGAGAGGGTGCATTTCGAAGCGCCGGATGCGTCCCGCGTTCCCGCCGAGATGGCGGCGTTCCTCGACTGGTTCGAGCGGCCCGACCAGACCGATCCGGTCCTGCGCGCGGCGCAGGCGCATCTGTGGTTCGTGACCATCCACCCTTTCGAGGACGGCAATGGCCGCATTGCCCGCGCGATCGCCGACATGGCGCTCGCCCGCTCCGAAGCAAGCCCGCAGCGCTTCTACAGCATGTCCGCCCAGATCCGCCTGGAGCGGGAGGACTATTACGGCATGCTCGAACTCACGCAGAAGGGCGGCCTCGACGTCACCGGCTGGCTCGCCTGGTTTCTCGGCTGCCTCGACCGGGCGATCCTCGGCGCCGAGGACATGCTGGGCCAGGTGCTGGCCAAGGCCAGGGTCTGGGACCATCTGCGGCAGCATCCGCTGAACGACCGCCAGCGCGCGGTCATCAACCGGCTGCTCGACGGGTTCGAGGGCAAGCTGACCTCCGGAAAATGGGCGAAGCTGACGAAGGTCTCCACCGACACGGCGCTGAGGGACATCACCGAGCTGGTCAAACTCGGCGTGCTGCGCAGGGACGAGGGCGGCGGGCGCAGCACGGGCTACAGCCTCGCGGTGCCCGGGCGGGGCGGGAAGACCAGGAAGGGTTTCAAGTTGCTGTTTGAAAAAACGAGTTTCCAATGAACGAGCTGCTCGAAATTCTCGGCTCTGCAGGTTCTTCCATTGTCGACGGCATCATCGCCATCGCCGAGACCCTGACCAAGACGCAAAGCGCCCCGGGCGTGGTGGCCGCGGGTCTCGGCTTCATGCTGCTGGTCTTCAGCGTCTGGTTTTTCTGGAAGACGGGCAGACAGCGCCGGGCGATCCGCCAGATGCGCAAGCTCCTGGCCGAATACCGAGACGAGGAAGCGTTCAGCGAGAACTACGAGGTGTTCCAGGCCAAGGTCGGGGAAATCCCGGACGCGTCTCGGGCCCGTGCGTCGCTCCGCGATGCCTGGCAGGAGTTTTCGGAAACGGTCGTTGCCGACGATCTGGACGGCAATGTCTCCCTGCGCAATTCCATCCGCCCCGCCGTCTTCATGAATGTCGAGGACCTTGGCTACGGCCCCGGCTGGTTCCGGATCCTGCCGAACCTCTTCGTGTCGCTCGGCCTGCTGATGACCTTCCTCGGGCTGGTGGCGGCGCTTCATGGATTTTCCGGCCAGATTTCCGGTCCCGGAGGGGGTTCGATGGATCTGGCGATGCAGGACTTCATGCAGATCGCCTCGGCCAAATTCATCATGTCGCTGGCCGGGCTCGTCTGCTCCATCCTGTTCAACATCTTCCTGCGCGTGCGTTCGGATCGGGTCGCACACGACCTCCAGGGGCTCTGCGTGGCGATCGAGCGCCGCCTGAGCTTTGTCAGCCTCGAGGATCTCGCATTCCGACAGCTGCGGGCCGCGGACGAGCAGCGCGAACATCTGCGTCAGATCGGGCTGGAAATGGTGGCTGAACTCCGGCAGCCGCTCGAGGTGATGCCGGATCGCATCACGACGGCGATCACCGAGCGCATGGAACCGATCTTCGACAAGGTCGGCGCCATGGGATCGTCGAACATGGAGGGCCTTGTGGGCGATCTGTCCTCGCAGCTCAGCCATTCGGTCGGGAATGCCCTGACGCAGGCCAGCGTGTCGCTGGGCGAGGCGACCGACCGGATCGGCCTGATGGTCGATCGCATGAATGCGTCGAATGCACAAGCCGGGGAAGGCCTTCAGACGGCGCTGTCGCAGCTTGCCGGGTCGCTGGCGGAAATGCGCACCGAAATTGCGTCCAGCGGCCGGGCGGCGGCCGACAGCATGACGGCCGGCGCCGAGCAGATGCTCGCCGTGATGAACGAGACGCTGGGCGGCATACGCGAGAACACGGCGCGCGGGGCCGAGGCCATGGGAACGGCGGCCGCCGACTTGCGGCAAGCGGCGGAAGGCTTCCGCGAGCAGCTTGATGCCGCCGGAGCGGAAGGGGCGGCGGCGCTTCAGGCCAGGATGGCGGCCAGCACGCAGGAAGCCGGCAGCGCGATCGAGGGTGCGGGCAAGTCTCTTCTCGACTCCTTCGAAGCCGTCGGAACGAATATTGCGCGGCTCGGGGCCGAAATGGGCGGCGCGATCGGCGACGATCTGATGGGCCGGATCCAGTCTGTCGGCACGGGCCTGCAGGATATCGCGCTGGCCCTGGCGGACGGGGCGGAGAGCGCGAAATCGGCTGCGACGGGCATGAAGGACGGCGCGAATGCCATCACGGGGGCGAGCACGGCCTTCGGCGCGGCCAGCCGCGACATGCGTGCGGCGAGCGAGCCCCTCCGGGCGTCGCACGAGCGGATCGAAACGAGCCTCCGCCGTCTGGAGGCCAATGTCGAGACGGTGTCTGCGACGCTAACGCAGAACTCCGCGATGATCGCCGAGAACGCGCAGCATGTGCTCGAGACGGCGCAATCGGCGCTCGGCACCGAGCGGGAAGGCATCCAGGCGGCGCTCGGATCCATCCGGGCCGCTCTCTCGACACTGACCGGGCAGGCGGAACAGCTGGACCGGATCGACGAGATGCTCGGACGAGCGCTGCGCGACTACAATGCCCAGCTCGATTCCGCGCTCGGCACGGCTCAGGACCATGTCACGCGCATGCGCGACACGCTGGCGCCGGGCATCGACACGCTGAAAGGCGTCGTCGAGCAGGCTGAAAACTTCATCCCGTCGCAGCGGAGGCTCTGATGCGGGGCCAGCTCCGGCGGAGGTTGCAGGACGAGGACGAGGAGAGCGCCTTCGTCTCGATGACCGACATGACCGTCGGTTTCCTCTTTATCATCATGATCCTCTTGGCCTTCTTCGTCAGCCAAGCCCTGGATCAGACAGAGACCGTGCCTCTCGAAACGCATGAACGGGTTGTGCGTGACCGCGATGTCGCGTTCAAGCGGGTTGCCGTACTGGAGGTGCTTCTCGCGCAACTGCAGCTGCAGCTGCAGCAGACCGAGAACGATCTCGAGCAGGCCCGGACCAGTCTGCAGGCGGCGAAGGTTCGGATCGAGGAACTGGAGAAACAGATCCGGGAGCTGAAGGCGGAGCTGGCGGAGCTTCGCAAGGTCGATCCTCTCGAGGCCTATCTCTCCCGTGTGACGCAGACGCGCAGGGAGGTTCTGGTCCGGCTGCGCGACGCGATACGCAAGGATTTCCCCGATCTCCAGGTCGAGCTCAGCGAAGAGAGCGATGCGCTCCGGTTCCAGGGGGAGGGGCTCTTCGCGTCGGGGCGCTCCAACCTGACGCCCGCCAAGGAGGACATCGTGGCGCGGCTGGCGCAGCGTCTCGACGAGGTTCTGCCGTGTTTCACCCTGGGACCGAGATCGAAATTCGCCGAGGACTGCAATCCGGGCTTCGTCATGATCGAAGCCGTGCAGATCGAGGGCCACACGGACAATGTCGGGACGGACAGGCTCAACCGAAACCTGTCGACGGCCCGGGCCAACAGCACCTTCTTTGCAATGACCGGAGCGGCGCCGTTGCTGATGGAGCAGCTCAATCTCAAGCTGCAGCCGGTTCTCTCAGTTGCAGCCTACGGGCCGGACCGGCCGGTGGCGGCGAACGGAACGGAGGAGGGGCGCGCGACGAACCGGCGGATCGACTTGCGGTTCATCATGGTCACCCCGCAGGACACCGACGGCATCGCCGCGATCCGGGCTGCGCTGGAAACATCGCTGGGGACCGCCGAATGAAGGCCCGCGACGCATTGGGGCGGCCTCCGAGCCTCAATGTGCGCGTGCTGCCGTCCCTGGAGCTGCTGGACCGCGGCGTGAAGCGCGTGCTCGACCGCTGGCCCGATGTCGTTTCGCAGCCGGAGGAGCGCGACCGCGAAAAGATCGCCAAGGAAATGTTGCGCCGCGTGCTTC
>NZ_VATA01000124.1 GCF_005870025.1 Poseidonocella sp. HB161398 | reverse complement strand
TCGCTCAACCAGAAAAGATCAGACATGGTCACCGCTCGTTTTCGAGCGGTGAATCACGAGCGCCCAACCAAATCAATGGGTCCTGAGCCTAGGTATTTGAATTGGGCAGAAGGTAGTCCCAGTAGCCCTTACAGTTAGGCACAAACGGAAAAGCAGTCTTGCTGGTAGCGCGCGGATCTCTACTCAGTCCTGCGTTCATCTTTCTGCGGATATGGGCCAGTCATAATCCCTTGCAGAATACAGCTTGAGGCTTTCTCGGATCGGCCGGGACCAGGCGTGCCCTGCGCCTGCCCCAAATGTCGGCTGTGGGCCGGACGCGTGGCGCCCCCAACTTCTGTGGTTGCCACCGGCTGCAAACTGCGCTCTTCGCCAGTAGGTGCGGCCACGATGAGCGGCCGGACTAGGTTGGCGCGTCCAGATCGGCGCCCACCAAGCTCCGCCCGCCGCGACCGACCGCTTTCGCAGGTCAACCGCTCGGGTTCCGCCGCGGCGCCGCAAGTCCACTTCTTCTAGCCGGTCGCAACCAGCCCACCCCACCACGGCGCCGTCACGTCCGGCTGCAATGGGCTGGATCGGGCCCCTCCCCTCTGCCAGAGTCATTAGTGCCAGCCGTAAATTTGAAACTGTGACAGAAGGCGGGCGGAATAGGGTGGAGGTTACCTATTGAGCTAAGGTACAAACTTTTCGACCGGCCTTTCTATTATGTATATACCATTATGCATCTGATGAGTACAAACTTTTCTTTCGATCCTCAAATCCATCACCGCAATATCAATGA
The DNA here is from genome assembly GCF_005870025.1 of Poseidonocella sp. HB161398. Lineage (GTDB taxonomy): Bacteria > Pseudomonadota > Alphaproteobacteria > Rhodobacterales > Rhodobacteraceae > Mangrovicoccus. Next base: position 8,121 of record NZ_VATA01000124.1, on the reverse strand, counting down.
CTTACGTTCTGTTCAGGTACAAACTTTATTCTCGCGCCACATCTTGTTGATCAGTGATAAAACAGATCGTACCCCGATAAAACAGAATGTACGTCATTTATACAGACTGTACCTGAATTTCATGCTATAGTTGCCGGGTCGTGGATTTCACTGTTGGGTGGATGGATGCCAAGACCGCGCAAGGGCAACTTTGATGAGAATACTATCGCTCGCTTCGTCGAGAACGGGCGCGGACAGGGTCACGGCAGCACATACCAGCCTTGGCTGACAGTTAATGATGCAAGCTCTAGTGGGTTAACCTCTCGCCCAACCGGCGCGACCACAGGGCGAACGCATCATTTACTTTCCAAACTGGAACTACATTATTTCTTGATATGCGACTTTCTGGAAAACGTTACAGATATCAGAGAGCGCTTCCCCCTCTCGCGAGGTGATACCTTGGCTATTGCCGATCAAATGCAAGTCCAGCACCCTACTTACAATGATCGAACCACCCCAATGGTTATGACAACTGACTTCCTCCTAGATACAAGGAACAAGGGAAAAAGGACCCATGCCGCGCGATCAGTGATATACGCCAAGAACCTTGCCAACCCAGAGACCCGAAAGCTCCTCGAAATTGAACGCCGCTATTGGACCGAAAAGAAAGTTGACTGGGGAATAGTTACAGAACGCTCCATACCCAAACACGTAATACTGAACCTCGACTGGATATCTGGCCCAAATAGCATCGCGGGACTATCCGAAACTGAAGCAGAAGCAGACGTTCTGCTCGCGCTTGAAGCAGCAATTCAGGATCAACCAGATAAAAGCATTGGCGAGTTCTGTGCCTGCGAAGATACCAGAAAAAAAAGGAAGGCCGGCTCCACTTTGGGACACATCCGGCACGCGATTTCCGCGAAGCGAATAAGGGCAAATTTCAGAAAAGAGCTATGGAATCCCGCAACAACAATAAGCGTACTTTTCATCCATGACACACTCTAGAGCCGTCACTGTACGAAACTTTTCTCCAAACATTGTCTATTGGAACAGCATGACGAATCAAAAGGAGCGGGTTCTCTGGATCGAGAGCGGCTCCCTCGGTCATGTATCTATTGCCCTCGATTCCAGCGACGCTCTTCCCGAATACGTCGACTCCCCGACAACCCTTGAGCTTCTGGAAAGTGGACAACTTCTGTTGCTCGAGGATCCCTGGGCAAAACCGATAATTGATTCAAGATTGCCGCCAAAATACCTTGCCCGACGAGATGAAGCTTGGAAGATAATTCAACCAATCGTGCTGCAACAGCCATCCACATTCGATCCCGAAATTCGGTCAGCACTGGTAAAGGAAGCCAGCAAGAAACACAAAACATCACGGCAAAGGATATATAGGTTCCTCAGGCGATACTGGCAGCGCGGGATGACGGTGAATGCGCTTCTGCCTGACTACGACAATACGGCACGTCGAGGAGAATCAAAGGTTCCAAAACAGAAGAAACGTGGCAGGCCCGAGATAATCGAAAGCTCGACAGGAAATATTGGAGAAGTGGAGCGAGAACAAATTAAAAACATTGCAACCGAATACTGCACAGATATTCAAGAAGGAAAATTCGCCAAAGCATATGACAAATTGATACGCCAGTACTATGTGAAGTACGAAATCGACCCTGACACTGGACAGCAAGTTGAGGCACTTGTAGCGCCCCAGCCATCTATGGCTCAATTTCGATACTGGATTTCAAAAGACCACCGCCATCTGCTACTTAAATCAGGAAGAGATTACAGGGGCTGCGCAGCTGGAATTCCGAGAAGCAAACTGGGAATATCACAAAAAGGAGTTATCGGCCCAAGTTCAAAATGGCAAATAGATGCGACTATTGCAGATATATACCTTTGCTCCGCCAACGACAGGGATAGATTCGTGGGGCGCCCAACACTTTACTTTGTATCCGATGTATTTAGCTTAATGATAGTCGGCTTTCATGTCAGCTTTGAAAGCGCATCCTGGGTAGGAGCAAGCAGCGCTCTGGTGAATGCCGTCGCCTCGAAGGACCAACAAACACGGCGCCTGAAAATAAAGATAACCGAAGATGAATGGCCAAGCGGGGTCTTGCCAGATGTTCTCCTCGCAGATTGCGGGGAAGTTAAAGGAAAGCAGGCTGAGCTACTGGCAAGGAACTTTGGAATCAGAGTGGAAAATACACCAGCATACCGTCCGGACCTGAAGGGAATTGTAGAGAAGAGATTTGACCTGATACAATCTCGACTAGGTGATTTCTCTCCAGGATACATTCCGAAGGATTACATAAAAAAGAAACGCAAGGGCAGGCCCATCGATGGGCACCTAAATATAGATGAGCTAAAAGATCTCCTGACTTTGCTGATTCTCGAACACAATTGCCGCAGGTCCTTTAAGGACTATCCGCGAACTGCGGATATGATTTCTCAGGGAATAGAACCGATTCCGATAAAACTGTGGCATTGGGGCATTCAAAACAGAACCGGAAATCTAAGACAATTCTCCGCCGAAACGGTTCAACTGAGCTTGCTCCCTGAAAAAGATGCTAGCGTTACCGATCAGGGAATTTATTTCAACCAGTGCTTCTACTCATCTCCTATCTTGGAGACGCAACTCTGGCCGCAAGACGCAAACAAATTTGGCCGCAAAAAAATAAAGGTTTCATACGACCCAAATTGCATGGACACAATATGGGTCCATGGGAAAAGCAGTGCAACCGAATTCATTCCTTGCACGCTCGCCGAGCGGTCTATCGGATGGAAAGGGTTGTCAATGTGGGAAATCGGTCAGCTGCGCTATCTCGAGAGAAAAATCAGAAACAGCCGAAAAGATAGCGATCTACTGGAAAAGATCAAGCTGTCCGACATGGCCGATGACATCGTTTCCGCGGCCAACTACCAATATAGCAAATCCATCCGCCCCGGTGTTTCGAATGCAAAAAGACTTCAGGAAATAAAGGAAAATCGCATCACTGAACGAGAAAGACTCAAGAAGGAGCAATCAATCGCCCGAATCGAATCAAGTACACCCGCTGCGCCAACAAGAAATTCTCCGCATGAGAACGAGCCTGACGATACTCCGAGCGTGAGGGATTTCGAATCTCGATTCCTAGGCGGTGAGGACAATGACTGATCGAAAATATGAACTTCCCGAATATGGAGAGAACGCATTCATTGCCGCGCTTCCTGAAATTCTTTCTGCAGCAGAGGCATTCAGGTTCCTTCGCAATATGCCGAGCTACGATCCTATCGAGCGAACGCTACCACGACATCTTCGTGTTCACTGCCTGATGCGGCTTGACAGATATCTTAATCCAAATGAACGGCATATTTCTCTCGAGAGAACGATCGACGTTACCATCAGACAAGGGTACATTGGAAGAAACCCTAATTCCAAAGAATACTTCAAACGAATCCATAACCACTATGAAAAATGCCGAACAGGAAATATGGATTTCAATGACATACCTATGGAGTCGACAGCCCGAGGAATATCACTGATAGGACTGTCGGGAATGGGGAAAACAAAGAGCGTACAAAGAATTCTGCACAGGTATCCGCAAGTAATTCAACACAGGACGCCCGTAGCACTTGTTCAAGTGCCCTGGATTATTCTGGAGTGCCCTTACAAAGGTTCCCTAAGCCAGCTTTGTTTGAGCTTTTTTGATCAAATGAGCGAGATACTACAAACAAACCTGCGTAAAAGATATCTAAGCGCAAGACCGTCAATCGACCAGCTCGCGAACAGAATGGCTGCTGTCGCCAACTTGTATGCTGTTGGACTTATCGTTATAGATGAACTCCAGCATTTGACTGAGGCCCCCGGCACCGGTCGCAACGAGATGCTAAACTTTCTCGTTAGTCTCGTCAATCGTTGCTCCACCCCAATTATGCTAATTGGCACGCCAAAAGCACTGCCAATCGTGGGCGGCGCGCTTCGTCAAGCAAGAAGAGCCAGCGGCTATGGAAGCACTTTCTGGGACAGAATTGGTCCCGGACCGACCTGGGATCATTTCATTGAAAATCTGTGGCAGTGGCAATGGACAAACGAAATAAACGAACTCACCCCGGAAATTAAAGAGGTTCTACACGACGAGAGTCAGGGAGTCATAGATATTGCGATTAAACTCTATCAACTTGCCCAGATGAGGGCAATCCTCAATTCTGAGATGCTGGACTCGCCGGAAATTATTTCGGCCGAAACACTCCGTCGAACTGCGACTGAGCACCTTGGATTGATAAAGCCCATGATTAGCGCCCTGCGCTCCGGAAGCGTGGAGGCGGAATCTCGATACGAGGACTTGAGAAGTCTGGATATGCAGGTTTCGGCTATTTTGCAATCGGCACTTGGCACTGCGATAGAAGTCAAGGGGGAGGGCACATTCCAGGCTTCGGAAAGGATATCAACGGAGATATCGAAAGAGCTTTCGAAGCGGAAGGAAAGTTCCGATGCCGCTCGAGATTTCATCGAGAACACGCTCGCGAAGGAACCCGGCTACGACCCCGTGAAAGCACTCGAAACGGTCCTTTCAATGCTTAAGGGCGAGCTGAACGGCGCCGGGTCTTTGGAAAATGACTCAGAGAACTGCCAAAGAGCGAGCAGATTGGACATATCGGAACATGATATTCGAGACATTAGAACTAGGAGCGCTGACATCTGCCTGAAAACGCTTGAACAACTGGGATACTTGCGACCGCCCTTTCAGGATGAACTTTTAGAGGGGAGCTCTTTATTCATTGAAAACGAAAGGTAACGCGACCATATGGGCTGTACCGGAAAAACCTAGGAAAATCTTCTTCCTGGGTTCGAAAGAGCAGCGCCTACCTCTGGATGGAAAAATTGTAGAGATCGGCCGATTCGCAAGGGATTCCGAGTTTAACGTCTTTTTCTACATTTACGCGCTAGCGGCAATGAGATTGTCAATCTTTCGAATTCCAATTGAATTTTTTCCATATCTATCGATAGGCGACGTTTACGCCGATGGCTACTGCATTAAAAAAAATGATGGATGCAAGATTGGTTTCGGAATGTGTTCGCTTTCAAGTTTCCAACGCACGACAGACCGCATCATCACCATTGACAAAACAGAATTCTCCGCTCGCGCGGATTTCTCCAAGTTCCGAATGCCTTGTCTCGAATATCGCGCCGGAACCGAACGTATCATCATTCCTTCCATGGAGTTGTGCAGGTTCTTCTTCTTTCCCAACTCGGCCTTGGCCTCCGTAGCTCTCGAGCCGAACGGGATTATGGATTTGTTTATCGAATTTGAGGAATCCGGTCGAACCTCCCTACTCGAGGTGTTTAGCGAGAATGCGATATTTCTCTCTGCAGACGTTCGCCCAGAATTTTGCACTGATTTCTTTCAAAAAATCGTTAGCACCCCCAAGCTCCGATCTTCCTGGGATAGCCTATATCTCAATTTCACGAATGGGTGTGATCTACCCTTGAATATCCCATCAATTTCGCCAATTGCTTTTTCTGCAAAAGTTCTGGTTAGGGAGACCGCAACCTGCGTAACGAGGATTTGCGACTCTCTTGATATCTTGGACACCCATAGGAATTACCGCTTTGACTTCCGGCACAGTGGCGCAACCCAGACACGAAACGTAGAACGTCCATTTCATTCTCGATTCACTTCACGGCCCCCGGATATGGAATGGTTCGTTCGTTCCGGCTCAGCCCCGCTGAAGAAAAAAGGAAGCTACTCGAACCCCAAGAGCAATGCCTTCCATGAATTGCGCCTCCTGTGCAAAAGAATGGAGATTTTTCTTTTGTCTGTGAACTCGATGTTGTCACAGCTTGAACTGAGACATTACCGATTCTTCTATTCAGCCGTTGAGACTCCGCAAGTTGGAGATGACGGAATTGATTCATATTTTGCGGTAGAAATCGCGCCGAAGAACAGGAAGATTTTCTTTTTGATGGGCGTTCATTTTCCCCTCCAGAACAAGATTTCGATAATAACTGGAGAATGCCCTCCGGAAAGAACAAGGGGTGCGATGTTGTATGCATTTCGATCCGTATCCAACATGTTCTACGAAGGCCGCGTCACATGGAAGAAGCTTCTTGAGAGGCTTGCGACGACGTTTCAAGGCATCGAAGTTTTGGATGCGGAAATTGACCTGCAACATCCAGTTAATTCGCAACGCTCAAGGGCGACCCCAGTGTGGTCCGCTTTGCTGACCTCAGAGGCGTCCACCAGATGTGGGATCTCGTTTCCGCCTAAAATCCGATGACTGCGCTTCTAACATACTTTCCCAACTCTCTTCCAGATGAGGTTCTCTACAGCCGAATTTCCAGATATCATCGCCATTGCTGTTCGCCGAGCACGAGGAACAGCGTAAATGAACTTTTTGGAAACCCCTCGGTCCGCTGTTCAATCGACCTTCAGTCAAACCTGAATGCACTGTCTTCAAAGTTACGCTCATTAAGTCCTCAATCCCCAACGTCCCTTTTGCGGGAGACGCTTTTCGGATACATTGCCGCCTTTGTTCCCAAAGTGAACCGTGTAGAGTCCGCTACTTGCCTATTTAAAGGGGAAGCGTCCGGCACTCATGCCAGATTATCTATAGCACCAGGAAAGATAGCTGCGCCATTCCGGCTACGCTGGTGCCCGTATTGCAATTCCAAATCCTTGTCCGAGCATGGTGAGATATACTGGCATCGCACCCATCAACTACCCGGGGTTTTTGTTTGCCCTGATCACTTCTCTGTACTCCTGAATGCTAATCTGCCAAGCACATTTGGAAGTCACAGCCTAGTCGCAGCGTCTAGGGAAACATGCGAAGCTCGCGTTACTCACTCCGAATCTCGCAATCGGCACGTAGATGAAAACCTCGAATCGTACGTATGGCTGGCAAGACGAAGCCAGGACTTGCTCGATAGGAAATTTCATAGCTGGACACATGACAAGTTGCAAAGAGCCTGCGCCCAGGCGCTCGATGCGAAAGGGTTCTGCAGAAAAAGCGGAAGACTGCTGGCTAGAGAATTATTGAAGTACTCTGCCGACCGGCTATTTCCATTTAGAAGCTACATCGAGGATGCGAAGAACGTGGGCTGGGTTGTCGATATCGGCCGCCAGCACCGCAAGATATTTTCTCCAATGCGGTATCTTCTTTTAGAATTCATTTGCAAGGGCGACCGCATGGCTCTTTCCAACCGCCGAACTTCGAAACGTCGTTCGCTTCTTAGAGACGATGCAAGTTTCATTGACAAGCTGAAGAAAGCCGCGAAAACTGAATCAAGTGTCCGTGCAGTTGCCGGGAGACTTCAGGTAGATGCCAAGACTGTGAAAGCGCACGCCAATAGGCTGCAGATAGAGGGGCCGTGGAAACTCGAAACACGCGCGCTCCGCAACGGCAACGAAAAATCTGCAATATTGGAAGAAACGCGCAAGGAATGGAAAAGGTTCATCGAACTCGGATTTACCTGCTCCCAGATTCGGAAGTCAAATCCTGCACTATACTGGCGGCTCTACAGAAATGATCGCAATTGGATGAAGGCTCACTTTCCGCGAAGGCACCAGGCAAGCCCAAAATCGAGAGTGGATTGGCCCGCCTTGGATGATGTGCTTTCTGTGGAGATACTTCGTCGCTCTCAAGAAATAAGATGCCTTTCTCCTCCGGTACGGGTGACATTGGCGGAACTAGAGCGACGGCTGGGAAAAGTGAACTGGCTTAGGCCACGGTTAGGGAAACTTCCAAGGTCCGACAGCGCTGTGAAGGCGGTTCTCGAAACGACCGAGGACTTCCAAATCAGAAGAGTGTGGCATGTGAAACGCATTCTTCGGAAGAACGATACCCCCCTTAAAGCGTGGCGGATCAGGAGAATGGCTGGCCTGAATCCGAACATTTCCGAACGGGTGTTATCTTGTATATCTTCCGAAGCTTAAATTGGCCCTGGAGGCAATCAAGCTCGAACCCGAACAACTTCGGCGAAAGGTCGTCGCCAAGACCAAGGCTGGCAGGTTGTGGATCAGCATCAAACCGTTACCCTGCCCATTCGGCTTGCAACCAGCTGTTTATACAGAGACTTTTCTGCTCGAGCCGGGTCCCGATCGGCGCTGATCAGGACCCGGCTCGAGAATGAAGTTATTACATAAACACCGATAGTTATCCATT
>NZ_VATA01000123.1 GCF_005870025.1 Poseidonocella sp. HB161398 | reverse complement strand
CTTCGCCTTCGAGTCCTCCACCTACAACGTCTTCCTCTTCTTCCGCACGGTGATGGCGCAGGGCGACGGCGCCCCCGATCCGGCCCCGGCCGTGGCCGCCGCGGAAACCACGCGGATCTATCCGCTCTGGGAGGTGGAGAAGGACATCCCCGCAATGGAATCCCCCAATGCCAGCGGCGTGCGGGTCAACATGATGTACCCCACGGATTTCGAGTACTGGACCAAGCTGAAGGCTCTCGTCGACTATGAGCCCGTCGAGGCGATCGACCCCGAGCTGCGCGGCGTCCTGGCCTCGATCGGCATCATCAAGGGCATCCCCTTCGAGCCGCAGGACTGGCAGCGGGCAGCGCTGGAGAAGCCGCTCGCGGACGCGCCGAGGATGATCCTCGCCTCGGGCCAGACGGGACGCGCGGACGGGCGCAGCAAGTACTATGACGACCGGCAATGGGAACGCGCCTGGGTCGGCGGCACCAATGACTGGATGCAGGAGAGCTATCTGGATCTGGGCGCGCGGTCTCGCTTCTTCCAGTACGCCTATTCCTCGGCCCCGGCGATGGTGATGCGCACGACGGGCGCCGGGTCCAAGTATCCCTATGCGATCCGCTATGCGGAGGGGGCGTTCCTGGACGGCGGGAATACCTACCGGCTGACCCTGCCGCCGGATATCCCCGCCGCGCTGTTCTGTGCGGTGACGGCCTATAACGTGACAGACGGCACGATGCCGGAAACCGCTCAGCTCCTGCCCTCGACCAACGGCTACTACGACATCCCGCAGAACGGGGACGGGTCGATCGACATCTGGTTCGGCCCGGAAAAGCCCGAGGGCGTGGCGGATGCCGCCTTCATCCAGACGGTGCCGCGGCGCAATTTCGTCGCCTGCCTCCGGCTCTACGGCGCCGAGGACGCCTTCTACGACCAGACCTGGAAGCCCGACGACCTGGTCAGGGTCTCGCAATAGACTTTTCCCCCGCGGCGCGCCGGTCCGCTTCGTCCGCGACCGGCGACCGCACTCCATCCCCCCGCGCGGCCCGCCTGGGCCGCGCCGACCCAAACGGAGGACCTAGAAAATGGCACAGTTCGATTTCCAGTCCGTCATCGCGTTCACCAGAAGCGGCAACAGTCTCAACTTCGGAGGCGGCACCAGCTCGGACCTGTCCGGGACGCTGGATGACGGCGACACCTCGGACGACAGCTTCCAGGAGAACGAGGTGGTGGGCACCGTCGACGGCAATGCCGTGCGCTTCATCGGCACCTACACCATCGACGGCGAGGCGTATCCGGTTGTCACCATCGATGGCGACCCCGACAACGGCTACCTGCTCAGCCCGTATGTCGCGACGGCCTCCTTCAGCACGCTGCCCAACGAGATCAGCACGACGGACGATGCCTTCACCTCCGCGGCGGACGCAGACTTCGTCACCTGCTTTGCCGCCGGAACGCGGATCGCGACGCCGGAGGGCGAAACGGCGGTCGAGGCCCTATGCATCGGCCACACGATCCTAACCTCGGACGGTCGTGCTGTCACCGTCAGGTGGATCGGGCGGCAGACCGTGGACAAGCGCTTCACGCCGGCGGACCGCTTCCTGCCGGTCCGGGTGAGGGCCGGTGCTCTCGGCGACGGGCTGCCGCATGGCGATCTCGTTCTCACTGCGGATCACGCCCTTGTCCTCGACGGGCTCGCCATCAATGCCAGTGCACTGGTCAACGGAACGACGATCTCGGTCGAGCCCGCCGCCAGCCTGCCGGACCGCGTCACCTACTACCATGTCGAGACCGACGGGCACGAGGTGATCCTGGCCAACGGCGCCCCGGCCGAAAGCTTCATCGACTACCGCGGGCGCCGGGCCTTCGACAATTTCGCCGAATACGCGGCACTCTGCGGCGAGGAGCAGACGATCCGCGAGATGCCGCTGCCGCGGGTCTCGGCCGCGCGGCTGGTGCCCCCGGCGATCCGCGCGAAGCTGGGCGGCACGCAGGCGGCCTGATCCGTGCAGGCGTCACGACCAGCGGAACCCGGAAGCACCGGATTCCTGCTGCAACAGGCGCGTGCCAGCCTCCATTGCGGCCGCACTGCCGAATGATGCGAAGAGCAATCTGCGGACTGGAGGCGCGGTTGGGAGCCGGTCTCCCGCACCTGCCCCCATGGGCATGCCGGCCGGCCCGACTGCCACGGGCCGCCCGAGGCGTCGTCCATCCTCTCGTCCTTTCGCGGATGCCGGGACCGCCGGGAAGGTCTGGCTGCCCTTTTCGCGGCACACCGCATGCCCTCCTCGACCGGAGCGTTTGCGGCGGTCGGCTGGGCGACCTGACAGTGAATCGGCAAGCATGTTGGGATGGCATCGCTGCAGAAGTCGCCGTCAGGACGTGATGCCCCTTCCCCGGCTGCGGTCAGGCCACCCGTTCGCTCCCCGCAGTGCCGGGGGCGTTCAAGCGGTCCGTGAACGAGCGGCAGGCGCCATCGCTCCGGGCGCAGCCGCGAATGACGTGGATGTGGATCTCGGCGGTCTGGCGGTCGGGGGACCTCGAGGCAATCCGCTCGCCGGAGGACTTGAGGGGTCACGTCCCGGCCTCGATCCGGCCGCGGACATGATTGCCGGACCATCGTTTCCAGAGTGAGCCGTCACCCTGGCGCCAGTGGCGCCGCGAAAGTCCGGCAAACGCGGCGGGGCCGCCGGGGATGTCGTTTCGCGCAAGCGCAGCCGGGCAGCGCTCCTCCCAGAGACTGCGGTTTCTGCGGATGGGAGCGAGGGCATGACTGCCACCGGTCTGAAAGAATGCCCGAGCGCCAGGTACCGCTACGCGCCAGGATCGCCGCATGGCACCGGCGTGTGTCGAAGGCGCCGCCAGCGGTGCGCGGAGTTGCCCATCGCGGCGCCATCGGTCCGAGCCCGATGGGCGACGGCACACCCGCTGGCAGCTCGCCTGTGACAGTGCCGATCTCTTCGTCTCGCTAGGTCTGGTCCAGAATCTCGGAAAGGACGGGGCTGACATCGTCCCGGCTGGTGGTGAACGCCGCCGCCCGGATACCGCCGGTCGCCGTGTCCATGCCAGATGGACCTTGCGGTACTGGCGGCGATCCGCGCCGCCTCAGCGCCTCGCTCGCCGTTGCGCTCGGACCGATGGCGCGCGACGGCTCGCTAGCTTTTCCAGTTGGTCGTCTCGTACGTCGTTTTAGGAGGCCTGCCCATGCTGCCCAGCGAGCATGCTGGATTCACGAGATGAATCCCCGGAGATCTGCGCAAAAACGCCCCTCGGATGCACCGCTGCCGGGCACTGTGGCAGCTCGGATCCGGAGGCCGCGTTGCAGGCGTCCTCCGGATGCGCCGTTGTCACCGCCTGATCCGGCGCACTCAGCCGAAGGACCGCGCCCCCATGTAGAGCGCCAGGGCGAAGACCGCGTGGTTCTGCAGCGTCTCGGAGATTCTGGCGGCCTGGTTCGGCGTCTTGCCGGCAAGGAGCCCTCCGCCCATGGCCGGGGTCAGGATGCAGAGCCCGGCGAAGGTGCTCAGCACGAGCCCGACGATGATTGCAGGCCAGACGGTCGGTGCATCGATATAGGCCGTCCCCCAGAACAGCGGCAGCATTGCGGCATAGGCGATGCCGACCGCGTAGTGGAAGATCCAGCCGACAGCATGCTCGCCCCGCGAGGGCGGGTCGCTCCGGCTCTGGTCTAGCGCCACGCGCCCATGGCCGAGACCCAGCACCCAGCGGCCGACCAGCCCCCAGGGCGAGCCCTTGCGGCCCCGCAGGCGGTCGGTGGCGACTTTCCACAGATCCAGGACGAGGGTCGCCGTGACACCGGCGACGACCGAGAAGAGAATGAAGCGCAGCATTCGGACCGTTCTTTCAACTTGTTCACGGCTGAGGCCTAGCATGGCCCGGAGCCGTTGTCGTGCGGCGGCAGGTCACTTCGGTCCGTCCTCCGCAGGCCGCGGACCGCAAGTCGATCCCCATTGCTTTCGGGCACGCTCCACGCCCCCGCACCGGGATCCCGGCAGCGTCCGAACCGCCGGAGCTCTGGCGGCTCTGCCACGAGAGCCCGCGCTGGCTGCCCGGCCAGGCGCGGGCGCAGGATCCGGGATGCCAAACCCGCGGAGCCCTGCTTCATGCCGCCTCGCGTCGCTGCGCCGCCCGCGACAGCGCCTCCGCTCCGGCACATCCATTCCATTGCCGGGTCGATGGCTGTCCGGCATGGCCGTGGCCGTCGCCCCCGGCCCCGCTCCGGCGCAAGGGGGCCCGCGTCGCGCAATGGGCCGCCGGTCGCGCCGAGGACGCATCACCGGTTTGCCCCGAGCTTTCGCAACGCAGAGGTTCCGCGGGCCGCACGCGGCGGCCCCCGTTCCTGCGCGGCCATCCGTGGCTGGACAGGCCGCATCCGAGCCCCATGATCCGCCGCGGACGTGCCGGGCGGTCCGGCTGCGGCAGGCAGACGGCATCTGCGCAACGTCGCCATCCGGTGGCGGGGAAGACCTTTCCGGCCATGGCGCGCGGCCGGCGATTTACCGGACAGGCGCGCCCGGGACCAGTGAAGCAAGGCAGTCCCAGCTCCCTTCCTTCAACGGCTTTCCAGGTGCTCGGGCCTGCCGCCGCGCCCGGTCCGTTTCCCTCGGCCTGTCGACCACGCACACCGCATGGCTCAGGGACGGAAAAGCGGCGGCCGCGGCTGCCCTCGGGAAACCCGCGGCGACCTGGCAACGCCGGACTGCCGCGCCGGGCGGGCCCAGTAAAGACGGAGCGCCTTCGGCAGCCATCGGCAAGCCCGGACGCGGCGGAGGCAGCCCGGGGCCGCTCCGCCATCTGCCCGCCTACCGCATCTTCGTGACCGTGGAGAGCTTGGTCTGCCAGACCGGGCTGATGACCAGCCCGGAGATGTCGCTGCGCATGGCCACCGAGTCCGTCACCTGGGAAATCGGCTGGATCGGCGGCGCATCCGCCTCGTATAGCTCGAGAATCCGGGCGTAGTCCTTCGCCTGCGCGTCGGGATCCGGCTGCAGCAGCGCCTCCTCGGCCAGGCGGTTTATCTCCTCGTTCCGGTAGGACACGCGCCAGCCGAGAATCCCGGTGAGCTTCGCCTCCGCGCTATTGTCGGGATTGACCAGAATGCTGCGCAGATCGCCATCGGGATGCGAGACCTGGCCGCCCGAGCGTCCGACGATCAGCTGGAACTCCCGGCGGCGCATCGCGCCGTAGACGGTCTCTCCGTCGCCGGTGATGATCTCGGCCCGGATGCCGCCCTCGGCGAGAGAGCCCTGGATGGCCACGGCGAGATTGTCGAAGGGCGGCATGGAGAGCGCCCGGAGCGTCAGGTCCAGCCCGTCGCCATGGCCCGCTTCGGCCAGGAGCGCCTTCGCCCCGTCGACATCGCGGGCGATGCCGCTCCGGAACGTCTCGCCGCCGAGGCCGATCTGGATGGGGCACAGATGCTCCACCCCGTAATAGGGCATCACCGCGGCATTGATCCCGTCATAGTCGACCAGCTTCAGGATCGCCTCGCGCACCCGCCGGTCGGCGAGGACAGGGTCCGCCATCGACATGGCGAGATAGTAGAGCCCGTTGCCGATGGCAGTCTCGATCACGATCTGCGGATCGTCGTCGACCGCCTCGAGATCCGCCGCCGCCATCGAATAGGCGATGTCCAGATCGCCCTGTTCCAGAAGCAGCCTCTGGCTCTGGGACTCGGGCACGTGGCGCAGGATGATCCGCTTCATCGCCGGTGGCGGTCCCCAGTAGTTCCCGTTCCGCACCAGCAGCGCGAATTCGTTGGCCCGGACCGCCTGCAGGGCGTAGGCCCCCGAACCGGCGGAGTTCGCCGCCAGCCAGGCGCGCCCCTGGTCGCCGTCCACCTCGTGCTCCATCACGGTGCTCCGGTCGAGGATCGAGCCGGTTCCGGTGATCGCAAGGGTGAGCAGGATGATCTTGGGGTCCGTCGCCTGCGGAATGCGCAGCTCGATGGTCCGGTCGTCGAGGGCGCGGAAATCCTCTTCCGCGGTCTCGGCGCTGTAGCCGCGGATCCGGAAATTCGTCGCCTGGGCGAGGTTCTGCTGCAGCACCCGGCGCAGCGACCAGACCGCGTCACCGGCCGTCACCGGATTGCCCGAGGCGAAGCGGGCGCCCTCGCGGAGCGTCAGGCGGATGGCGCTGCCATCCCCGGCCACCTCCCAGCTTTCGGCCAGTTCGGGCACCAGCCGGGTCCGGTCCTGCGGATCGATGCCCAGGAGGCAGTCGTAGATATTGGTGATGATCTGCGTCCGTTCCTTGCTGCCCGATCCCGCGGGATCGAGCGTCAGCACATTGGCCATCGAGAAGCCGACCGCCAGCTGGTCGTCCGGCGTCGCAGCCGCCACCGGGCGCGCGATGGCGGCAGCCAGCGGCAGGCATGTGGTGGCTAGTAGAAAATTGCGGCGTTTCATGACTCCTCCCTGAGATCATGCAATGCAGCGCGCCTGGCCGTCAGTCGGCCAGGTTCGCGTCGATATAGTCGAAATCGATGTCCTCCCCGATCCCCGGCGCCTGGCTCAGATGCACGAAGCCCCCGGCATCCATCGCGTCGGGTATCGCGTTGAGATAGTCTGGGCAGCGGTCGTAATCGAGCATCGGATGCAGCAGCCCCCGCTCGTACCAGCGGCAGTTCTTCGACACCGCGGAAATGGCCAGGTTCTCTGCGCCGTGGCCGTGGACCTCGCAGTTCATCCCGAAGCTCTCGGCCAGATGCATGGTCTTCAGCGCAGGCGTGATGCCGCCGACATCCTCGACCCCGGTCCTCAGGATGTCGCAGGCCCCATTGCGGATCCATTCGGCGCGGTGCTTGTGCTTGCCGCCCATGGATTCCGGGCCGATCACCGGGATCTTCAGCTCGGCCGCAAGCCACGCATAGGAGGACATCGACTGCTCGTCCATGACCTCCTCGATCCAGGTGAAGTTCAGCGCCTCCAGCCCGCGGCCCAGCTCGGCAGCCTCCTCGCGCGAATACCAGTGATAGGCGTCGAGCATCAGCGGAATGCGCGGCCCGACCGCCTCGCGCACGGCGGCGCAGGCCTTCAGGTCCATCTCGATGCTCGGCGACCAGCTCACCGGCGGCATCCATGTATGCAGCTTGATGGCCTGGTAGCCACGCGCCACCAGCGCCTCGGCGAAGCGGCCGTAATCCTCGGGCGTCGCGAGCCCGCCCTCGATCTCGTCGCCGCACATGATCGAGCCATAGGCCGGGACCTTGTCGCGATAGGCGCCGATCAGGCGGTAGACCGGAAGCCCGGCCGCCTTCCCTGCCAGGTCCCACAGCGCGCAGTCGACAATCGCCAGGGTGCGGTCGCTGAGCTGCCCGCCGGAGCCGCGCTGCCAATGCGCCATGTCCTGCCAGAGCCTTTCGCGCGCCAGCGCATCCTGCCCGGCCAGCACCTTGCGGATGAAGCGCTCGAGCAGGTAGGGCCGCAGCTGCTCGGGGCTGCCGAAGGCATGGCCCTCGGTGCCGTTCTCGCAGGTGACGGTCAAGAGGCTCTTGCGCACCCGCCGCTCCGGTCCGGGATGGGCATGTCCGTCGCTGTCGAGCTCTTCGAAAGTGGTGGTCCAGAATGTCCGGACCCGGACATCGGCAATCGAGAGCCCGTCCGCGAGCGTTTCCTTGGGCATCAGGCCGTGCACGTGATCTTCTCCCTTCCAGCCGGGGCGTCCCGGGTGATCTCGCCCCATGAACCCCATGTTGTCTGATGACGTCAAGAGATTCGTCACAACTTGTCTGACTTTTGCAGGAATGCTCGCCAAAACCGGCGTAACCTGCGGTCGAAACGGCCTTCCATCCCCGGATGCATTCGGGCATTCTAGCCGAAAGCCCCGGAATTCCGCGCGCTTCGCCAATGGAACGCGCAGCCAGCAGACAAGGATCGACATGAAATCAGACATGAGCGCGCAGCTTCCGCCGGATACCGGCGCGCATCCCGCCCCGGGCTCCAGATCCCTTGTCGGTCGCGTGGTGGCCCTGCTGCGCCGCGATCTGGAGATGGGCACGCTCGCCCCCGGAGACCGGCTCCCCACCGAGACCGAACTGACGCGGCAGCACTCGGTCAGCCGGGCAGTGATCCGCGAGGCGATCGCGGTGCTGCGCGCCGACGGGCTGGTCGACGTGCGCCGCGGGGTCGGCGCCTTTGTCGTGGACCCATCCGAGAGCGACCGCCTTTTCAGCGACTTGAGCCTCGAACGGACGATCGGCGTGATCGAGCTTCTCGAGCTGCGGATGGCCTGTGAAATCGAGGCCGCCGGGCTTGCCGCTGCACGGCGATCCGCCGCGCAGCTGGAAACGATCCTGGAAGCGCATGCCATGGTGGGGGCCTGCATCGAGCAGGGCCTGTCCACCCGGCACACCGATTTCGGACTGCACTACCGGATCGCCGAAGCCACCCAGAACCGCCGCTTTCCCGAACTGCTGCAATTGCTGAAGCCGGGGATCATCGCCGAGGCGCCTGCACCGAGCCAGGCGCAATCCGCCATTCCGGGCAACCGGCATCTGCAGGAGGAGCATGGACGCATCGTCAACGCGATCATCGCCGGAGACGCAGAGGCCGCGCGCGCGGCCATGCGGGCGCATCTGACCGGCAGCCTGCTTCGCAGCAAGGCCAGGCTGATGGGAAGCGCAGCGGAGTAGCGCAAAGACATCGGACTTGACTCATTCTGATGTCTGACATCTCTTGGCCCCACCGGAGAGTCGTCTCCGGCAACGGGAGGAGATCAGCATGGGACAGGGGCCGGCATCGCGCTTCCTCAGCCAGCTTTCGACGATATTCGCGACCCTTCTGGGTCTTCTAGTCCTGACCTTCGTGATCGGGCGGATCATGCCTGTGGATCCTGTCCGCGCGATCGTTGGCGAGGAGGCGACGCGGGAGGTCTACATGAATGTCTACCAGCAGCTCGGCCTCGAC
>NZ_VATA01000122.1 GCF_005870025.1 Poseidonocella sp. HB161398 | reverse complement strand
GCGACTGGTGAAGCTGAATACCCAAGAGCATCAGGCCGCTGGAGCAAAATACGGCATCCGGGGTATCCCGACAATGGTCGCCTTCGCCAGAGGAAAGGAATGCCGCCGCCAGTCGGGCGCCCAACGAAGTGCAGATATCGTGAGCTGGGTGAAAAGCGTCTGAGCTTGCGGACCACCGCGCTGGCGCCGATGGTTCATCGGATGTCACCATACCCGGCTGAGAGGCGGAACCTGCCGGTCATCCCTAGCCGCCCGTACGCCCCTTGGCAGCCCTTTGCTGCCGCTCGCGACGGCGCCGAGGTCGGGGTACCTGGTGAGGTCGACCGCGAGAAGCGGACTTGCGGCGGCGCGGCGGAGCCCAAGCTGTGGACCTGCAAAAGCGGTCGGTCATGGCGGGCAGAGCTTGGTGAGCGCCGACCTGAGCGCGTCGACCAAGTCCGGCCGCTCAACGTGGCCGCCCCTACTGGCGAAGAGCGCAGTTTCCGGCCGGTCGCCGACGGGTGCTGCCAAGCCATGGCGCGCGCCGTCCCTCCCCAGTCCGGACATTCAAAATCCAGCGTCGCCGCGCTGCGGCTTACCCTGGAGCGGTCGCTCGGCCCGGCCTGCAGCATTTTCGGCGCGCTGGCCGACGGAGGTGCGCACAAAGCAGCCACTCGCCGAGCGGCGGCCAACTGATAGGATCGGCCCTTGGACGAAGCCGCTCGCGCGGCATTGGTGCGCTTGGCGGCGGAGCGCGCTGATCGACCTCCCGTGCTTTTGGGAATGAGGGCAGCTGCCTGACGATTGAGGCCTCTCAATCGACAGACAGGAGGTTCCCATGACCGAAGAGAGGATTTCGCCGCTGCGGTCGCGGATGATCGAGGACATGCGCATCCGGGGGATGGGCGAAAAGGCTCAGAAGTCCCACATCAGCGCGATCAAAGATTTCGCCCAATTCCTTGGGCATTCGCCGGACACCGCCACTCCGGAAGAGTTGCGCGCCAACCGTCGCAGCACCGCCGAACAGCACATTCGCGAGGGAAAGTATGCCATCCGTTGGACGCGCCTGTCCTGCCGCCGGTTCCGGGACAACGAGGCACGGCTTCAGCTGCACGCGCTCGCGTACAATCTCGCCGTCTTCCTCGCCAATGTGGGCCTGCCGGAGCCCATGGACGAGTGGTCGCTGACCAGCTTGCAGCTCAAGCTCATCAAGATTGGCGCCCGGGTCGTGTGGCATGCCCGGGCCATCACTTTCCAGCTGGCCGAGGTTGCCGTATCAGGGCCGATGGTCCGTGCCGTCATAGCCGCGATCCAGCGTCTACGAGCGCCCCCGGCGGCGACATGATGACAGCATTTCCCCTCACGACCGAAGGAACACGGCTCGGCCAGTGTGCCCAAGGCATGCAATCCACGGGTACCTGGACCCTCACGACTGGCGCCCGAGGCCCCAATCGCGGGCATCGCCCGATCCGATGGGCATGCGAAGGCCGCCTCCGGTCCGAAAGCCTTGTCAGGAGGCGATCCGGACGGCACCATGACGCTCAACGAGAATTACTTGGGAAAAACCGGATTACACCTCTCATAGGGACACGATCTCCGCGACCCCGAACCACATTTATGATATAGCGTGGGTGTCAGTCGGATGGCATGCCGTTTAGAGGTCTATCGCCGTCGGGATGACGGAGGAGGCTAAGATGGCCGAATTGATGCGGATAATGATCGTCACCCCGGGAGGGGTTTCGGCAGATGGCAGCCATGGCGAACGGGTCATCAAGCTGATCTCTACCCGTGGCGACGGGACCGCCGATGAACCGCGCATCTTCCTTGATGAATTTGCAGGAAGCGAGAATTTCATCTCCGCCCCGCAAAATGATCCGCTTCTCGCGCGCGCGGCAACGGTGCGAGAAGCCGCGCTCACAGGCGGCGGTAACGACGATCAACAGGTCCAGGGTGCTGGCGAAATAGCCGCCGAAATTGCCCAACGAGGCATCGAAAAACGGCTTTCCTATTCGCTGCTGGCTTCGAAACTTTTGGCAAAAGGCGATACGTGGTCGCGCAAGGCACTCGCGCAAGCGCTGCGGGACGTGGCGCTTGTTAAGAGGGTGGCGCGGGACGGTTCAATCAGCCGGGCAGCTGCGGAGCGGTTGCAAAAGGCGGCATTCCAATTGCCAAAGGAATTCGACCGATCGGTGAAATTCCGCGACCCGACTGATGCGCGAAAGGCCGCCAAGCAGGCGATCAAGGCGGAACTATCGGTGCTCGCTGAGTCGGTCGTCGATGCGGCCAAACGTTGCGGCGCGCCCGACGATCTCGAAGCGGCGATCGAGGAAATCGCGAGCATCGAGCAGGAGTCGGACGGCGACTGGGCCAGCCTTAGAAACTTGTCGCTCGAAACGATTCGGTTGCTCGCCGATCGCGACCTGGGGAAGGGGTCGGCCCGCGCGGCCGTGCAAGCCCTCAGGCTCGAAAACGCGGGGGCGAACGAACAGCCGGCGATCCAGCCAATGTTCAAGATGCTCGGCGGCGTCCTCCTGAAAGTCGAGCCAAAGCAAAAACCGGAAGAAGAGCTTTCCACCGCCAGCCTGGCGCTCATCGCCGACATGGGCATCAATCCGGAGCGCGTGCTCCGGGTGCCAGCACTGATCGGCCTTCTCAATGACCGCGCGCCGATCTTTTTTCCCCCGCTATGGGGCGGTCCGTTGCTGCCAGGACCGAGCGGCATCCGCCCCGTCGGTCGCGGTGAATTGTTCAAAATCAAGCAGCAGATCGTCGCATACGAACCAGGCGAAGTGTCTCACGTCGAAAATGTGCTCGCCGGTGAAACGCGCAACCGCAGCCATCGCCGTCTAGTCCGCAGCGAGCAAACCACCATCTTCGAGCGCGAAACGACGACGGAGGAAGAGCGGAGCCTGGAGACCACCGACCGCACCGAACTGAAACGCGAGACCGAACGCGCAATCGAGGAGAAGTTCGACGCCAAGGGCGGCCTCAAGGTCTCGGGCAGTTATGGCATGGTCAAAGTCGAAGCCAGCGCCGAGATCGGCTATGCTACCAGCACGCGCGAGGCGTCCAAGCAGGCGCAGGAACTGGCGCGCGAAGTAATCGAGACGGCGCGCGACCGGATCGTCGAACGCGTGCTGGAACGACGCGAAAGGCGGATGCTGCAGGAGGTCGAGGAAACCAACCAGCACGGCTTCGAGGCGGATGCCGAGAGCCGCATCGGTATCTACCAATGGCTCGACAAGATCTATCGCGCCGAAGTGTTTAGCTGTGGCGAACGGACCATGTACGACGTGCTGGTCCCCGAGCCAGCAGCCGGACTTATCGCTGCTGCCTCGGATCCCACCGCGCCCGAGGATATGAGTAGCCCGCCGCATCCCGGCGAATTCGACGTGACTGTCGACGCGATCGACGAGCGAAGCGTGAACGGCTTTGTCAGCCGGTTCGGCGTGTCGGAGTCGATACCCGATTATCCGAAGGCCAAATATATCGGCGAAGGGTTTTCCAATGCCGACGACGGCGATGCGTCGAAGAACTTTTTCGCGGAGACCAAATCACTCACCATCCCAGCCGGCTATCGACCGGTGTCGGGCTCGATCAAGGTGCTGGCTCGGCGGGAAGGGGACCGCGATGCGTCGGTCGCGGTCACGGTCGGACGCTATAGTGCGCATTTCCAGCTCGACAATCTGGCGGAACCCGACGCAGGCGAGTCCGCCATTATCATCTTTCCCGGCGACGACGTCATCGGGGACCGGATCCAGCTTTCGTGCGCCGCCGATGATATCAATGCGATGACCGCGACGATCATGATCACGCTGGAGCCCTCTTGCGCGATCATCGACGACTGGAAGCGCAAGGTGTTTGCAGCGCTCCGCCTGTCCTATGATGAAATGTTGCAGGCATGGCGCGATCACCAGACGGTCGACCAGTTCGCTGCGGAGGAGGGTGGCGGACCGCTCGGTCGCAATCCGGCGCGCAATCGCGAAGTGGAGAAGGTCGAACTCCAGCGGCTTGCCATCGAGTTGATGCGCAATCGGCCTCTCTGGTTCGACCACGTCGTCGAGACGCCACTAAGCGGGCGCGTCTTTCCCGAGATCGACATTGCGGCGCTGGCGCTGGATTCGCCCGAAATTCGCTTCTTACAACAGGCTTTTGAATGGGAGAATATGACCTATCTGCTCTATCCTTATTTCTACGGGCGTAGCTCCAACTGGTCGATGCAGACTGTGATCGACGATGTTGACCCGAAATGGGAAGAGTTCCTGAAAGCTGGCGCGGCGCGGGTTCAGGTTCCAGTCCGTCCCGGCTTCGAGCTCGCCGCTGATCACTACATGATGACGGGCGAGCCATGGCTGGGCGGCGACGAGCCGGTGATCGGCGATGAGGGCTTTCTCTCGCTCTACGATGAAGAGCGCGCGCGGCTAGGCGCGAATTATCCCGACCGCCATGTTGAGGATGAGGATTTCGACGTGCGTCTACCCACGAGCCTGGTGAAACTTCGGAGCGACACCGAGCTGCCGCGGTGGGAAAGGGTCGACGACGAATGGTTACCGGTCGAGTCAGGGGACAATTGAGCGGTGGCGCTGGTCGTTCGAGTATTCGGAGTGAGCGAACTGCCTGTACTGCAGCCGTATCTTCCAACGATAGGCGAAACACTGCAACTCATTGAACTGCGCGCCCGCCCGTTCCGCTTTCATGTCGAATTCTGGGTGACGCGCGATCAAATCTCTTCGAGGCGTCGGACTACAGACGCGGCGGGTCGGTCGATCTTTCATTTTCCGTATGCACCACCTCGTAGTGGCGCCGACCAAATCCGTATCGGGTTCGTGCAGAACTCGATTTACAGGGTCGATCGGATCAAACGTGGGAGCACGACGCAGGACCTTGTTTCGATCGATAACCGAATGCTCGATACGACGCTGGAACCGGACGATCCCTTTTATCCGTTCATTTACGAGCCGCAACCGATCGAAGTGCCTCAGTCGCAGCAGCAGGCACGACCGCTGCGCTTGGCGCGCGCCCGACCCGGCGGAGGCGTCAGCATGATGGAGCGCCAGGACAGCGTCGATCAAGGACATCACTTTTCCGGTATGAACGCGACAGTGCATGCCAATGGACGGATTGCAACCAACTATCCGCTGCTCGATCCGTTCATGCGTGACGCGCCACGTGTGTCGCAAAGTGCCACAATCGCTCTTCGATATGAAGATGTACCGACCGCCTCGGTGCCCATCCTTTGCCAGAACCAACGCTTGACAGAATTTAAGATCGCGCAGATTCAGCAGTTCTTCGTTGTCTTTCAGCTCAACGGCGGTCCTCTCGAGGCTATACTGGCAACGACGCCATTCACGACTTTTGCCTATGCAAAGATCATTCCGCCAGCGCAAGGGAGATCACACGTCGGAGCAACGATCGAATCAAACGTCGCCGATTTTTTTCCCTGGCCCCAACGCATAGATGCGATTCCCACACGCGAGGCCGCACTGCAACCCTTCCATGAAAGGGAATTTCTCCGATATAGAGCGGCCCGACCTGCCGCCTATCGACCGCGAGTTGAAGGCGTCCAAGTCGGCCTGCCGAGCGATATTATCGCCAGCCAGCTCGATGCGGCCATGGTGTCGAGCGGACAGTCAGCTAACGAGTTGCTTCGGACCCTACCCAACCCTTGTATGGACGAGTATCAGGCGCGTAGTCAGGCTGTGATCGCCAAGCGTAGTAAGGCCGGAGGCTGAAAAGCGGTAAAGAGAAAATTCCGGGAGTCGCCGACCGGCACTGCGGGGCTGCTGTCAGAATAAGTTGCATTTCCCCCGCTTTACGGTAAGCATCCGGCGAGGGCCGCGGTTATGCTGCCTCGTTCTTAGGTCATGTTGACAAAAGGGATTCACAGTTGGTCGCTTTCTGATTCAAGATCACCTCTACGACGGAGGTGATCTTGGCGCGAAATCTGATGTCCGATGCGCAATGGCGGTTCTTCGAGCATTTCATCGCCGCCGTCCGCGCCCCAAATGGCCGCAAACCTGTCAACCATCGCCTTGTTCTGGATGGCATATTCTGGATCGCACGGACCGGTGCCCCGTGGCGGGACCTTCCGGGGGAGTTCGGAAAATGGGGGTAGATAAGGCTCGGCAGGATATTCGCCTTATGAAACTGAAAATTATCCTATAGACAGAACATCACACAGCAGAAAGAAAAAAATGTTGAAACGACTGTGCGGATCCTACTTGGCCTTTATGGAAGGGATGGCAATGTGGGTGCGGAAGAAAATGTTTCGTGCTCTGCTTGTTTTGCTTGCGATGGCCGCCCTGCTGCAGTTTGCACAGATCGCGGGTCATGTCGGCGCAATACCTTCCTGGGTGCATATCGCGTTAGCAGGGTTCCTGCTGGTTTTCTATATCGTTCCTTTGATTTACTTTGTGGTTTTCAAGGGATGAATGGAATAATGGGCGGAAGATGCGAGCTAGCGTCGAGGCTTCAAAAAAATCCAGTTCACGAGTCTGCGAACTCCGGGAGCCCGAGCGGTGGATCTTCGAGAGCGGTCGGTCACGGCGGGCGGAGCTTGGCGGGTGCCGACCTAGCCGGGCCGCTCCAATCCGGCCGCTCATGGCGGCCGCCCCTCCTGGCGAAGAGCGCAGTTTCCCGCCGGTCGCAGACAGGTGCTGCCAAGCCATGGCGTGCGCCGCCGCTCCCCAGTCCGGTCATTCAGAATCCGGCGCCGCTGCGCTGCGGCTTCCCCTGGAGCGGTCGCTCGGTGCGGCGCGACCGTGGCCGACTTTCTCACCGCCGTTCTCATATTGTCAGGTTATATGAAAATGAACCACGCGATGTCTGACGCCAACAAGACCCTGATACTCAATAGGATAAGCACCGTCACAAAAGCAGCTCGGGCGACTTGGTTTGCGTATCTAATTGCGCTCGCCTTCGTTGCGGTCACACTTTTGGATGTCGAGGACGTAGACTTTTTCGCTCTCGACCGTGGGGCCCAGCTTCCACTAATCGGTGTCTCCGTCCCGGTTCCACTCTTTTTCTTGTTTGGCGCGGGTATCGTCACTGCGGTACATATCTATATTCACGTTTTTCTTGAAAAACTCTGGCGCGAGTTGGCGCAACTGCCGTCGTGCATCGACGATCAAAATATTGCCTCACAGATCGAGCCTTGGCTTGTGTCGGATTTTGCGCTGCACGTGCGGCGATGGCGTCGTCCAGATGAACCCCCATGTATCGAGTCCAGCTCACTCGGCGGTCTCGGGGTCGTCGCATCGGCGTTGCTGCTTTACATGGCAGGTCCGGCGCTTCTGATATCATTGTGGTATCGGTCGCAGCCGGCCCATGATTGGGTCCTCACCTTGCCGATTTCTGTGATGCTGACATTCGCGATCTGGGCTACGTGGGCGAGCCTGTCGGCGCTCAGGGAAAGAATGGGCTCCGTTGGACATCCCAAGTCGGGTCTTCTGCGTATTCGCCCAGTGACAACCGTAGTTCTCGCCGTCGCGATCATGACGGTCTCTCTTTTACGAACGACATGGGATATCGCTGAGGTCGGTACACCACGCTATCCAGAAGACATTTCTCCTCTTGGTGCTATCCTCAACTGGTTTCGTCCGGTTCCAGCAAATCTTTTGGAGGCGCAACTCACAAGCCTCCCGTCTGATTGGCGCGACCGGGAAACCGCGCGCCAACGATTCTATTCGGAATGGTGTGATAGGCCGGGCCAAGCCGAGTGCAAGGCTGAACTGGCCTGGCCCGAACGTTTCGAAGGAGAGTGGCGTGCGCTCCGAGCCGACTACCTGGCTGCACTTCCAAAGCCAAGTCTGCAAGGCAGGGATCTTGCTTTCGCCAATTTTGTCGGCGCATTTGCACCAGGAATAGATCTTCGTGGCGCAAATCTGTCTGGCGCCCGTCTAGATGAAGCGGTGCTTGAGGGAGCAAACCTCTCGGTACTGGAATTGGGTAGCGAAGACACGCGTCCAACGTTGCTTCGTGGCGCCAGCCTTAATCGTACGGACCTAACCGCCGTCAACCTCGGCGGGGCTGTTCTGCATGGTGCAGAGATGAGCAACACTCTTTTGAAGGGGGCGAATCTAGAGGATGTTGACCTGAGTGCGAGCTGGCTGCTTCGACCGGATGTCAGCGGCGCGCGGCTTGTCGGCGTGGACCTTCGGTTCAGCGTCATTGTCGGCTCAGAAACCTCAGCTAGATGCGAGCCGATTCTCGGCGAAGCGCTTAACTTGCGGACTTTGCGACATGTCGCTGAGGGAAATGAAATCAGTCAGGCCATTATGCCCTACTGCGCCACTGAGAAGCTGAACACCCACCGGACATTCCACGACGTGGATCTGGAGTTGACAGCCCTGCGTTTTTTGGACCTTTCGTTTCTGGGTTCAGGCATGGCGAGCAATCAAGTCGAGATTGAAGATGCGTTCGCGGACAAATCCGTAATCTTGCCTTCCTTTAGACCAGAGGACCTTCCAAGCGTTTCGCCTGGACTCAATTCCGACCGGTGCTTCTTCGGCCGCTGGCGGGCACTCATTGAAGCGCGCAACCTTCCTTGGCCTCCGAGCGCTGCGATTGGCAATCAGACGATTGTCGCTTCGGTCAAATGGAGCGGCTCCCCGTTTCATGGCGGGGTAGCCACCGTGTCAAACGGAAAGGTCGCGGATGTATTGCCAATCCTTGCCGACGAAGAGTGTACGAAGGGATTTCAAGGTAACTGATCTTTTCTACTACTCGAAGACACCCAAAGACAATTCCTAGGTTTTTAGGTTCCGATCAGAGCATTCAAAGACATTCGTTATCGACCATCCCGCACTTAACCGACCTTCGTTCGTATCGCAGCGAAAGCTAACTCTGTCCGCTTCTCTGCCGACCAGCATGCCAAGAATGCTGCGGCAAGGGTCGACCGGCCGGTTCGGGGAAGGCTGCAGCGCGGCGGCGGCGCCTAGTGAACGGCCGCACTGGGGAGCGCCATCTCGCCCCTCGTCCTGGCTGAGCCTGTTCGCGACCGGCCGCTTTCTGCGCTGATCCGACGGACAGGGACGCCCCGGCGACCGGCAGCAATGCAGGTTCCAGGTTAAAGCGGCACCGCACCTGTCCGTAGCCCCCAAGTTCGACGTCAAAATCGATAAGCATTTGATATTGCTCGCATCGCATTGCGAGTTTTGCCACAACGGGACGGTCAGGCGGGCTTCGGGA
>NZ_VATA01000121.1 GCF_005870025.1 Poseidonocella sp. HB161398 | reverse complement strand
TCCGGCACCGAGGGCGCTGCCGGAAACAGGAGGAGCTCGAGGTTGTCGTCGGACAGCGCCTCCGGCAGCGGCCAGCCCAGCCCAGCCCAGCCCGGCCTTCCGGGCCCGCCCGATTTAGGCCCCGACAGTTCCTTTTCCCATCGGCGCCGCAAGTCGAAGAGGGCGCCGTGAATGCGGTCTTGCCGAGCTTTGGAACGAAAAGCTTGCGCTGGGTAAATGGTGACGATAGTCACCTTCCACTCCCAGTTGCGCAGTGTCCGCTGGAACGTGGGAGGGTTGAGTTCTCGTGCCCTGAGTTTGGCTGCACGGCCGTGGCGGCGGTATCGCTTCCATCCCCCCCCAGGAACTTGTGATGACCCCAAGCTCCGTCACGGTCGTGTTCGCTGTCAACATGTGGAGGGTCTCACGGGGGCACATGGCGGCGGCAGGACAAGTATCCCGTCATCTCACCACGCGATCCTGGAGTGCAGGACGACAATGGCTGAGCCCCAGAATATCAGGATTGAACCCGCCGCTCTCGAGAGGCCACGGCCAGCCGGGAGACATTTCTCAAGCGCAACGTAGGCGGAGAGGCCGACGATCCAGTAGAGGTTCATGATGCCGCCGACGAAAAGCAGTGCCATCAGAACCCAGCAGCATGCGAGGCAGTAGGTCCCGTGCTCCATCCCCATGCGGAACGCGCCGCCGGTACGCGGCCTGCGGCGTTCGCTGAAAAAATGCATGGGCGAGCGGCAGTGATCGAGGCAGGAGGCTTTCAGGGCGGTGAACTGGAATGCACCGGCGGCGATCAGAAGAAGGCCGCCGGGCAGAGGGCTCGCCAGCGCCATCATGGCGGGCGAGACGACCCCTGCGACCTCGGCCCCCCATTGCGCCAGCGTGGCCAGAAGGCTGAACCCGGCCCAAGCGGAGATGTAGCCGCAGAGGAAGGCCGCAGACGCCGTGGGGAGGGCGCCACCGCTTCCGCCATGGCGCAGAAGGGCCGCGTGCAGCAGGATGGCGGGCGTGACGCCGGGCAGCATCATCGCAATCATCATCACCCACCACATCAGGAAGACAAGCAGCGCGCGGGACGGGCCCCAGGCACCCGGTTCATGCATGCGGGTCGTGTCCCGCATCCCTCCCGTCGCCGTCATTTCCAGCGAGGACATCTCCATGCCAATGCCGAGGATCGTGTAGAGACCGGCCAGCAGGAACAGCACCCCCATCGCCGAGACGAGCAGGACGCGGTCCCGGCAGAGCAGGCGTTCGACGGCGCTGAGCTCCGTCATGGACGGGCCTCCCTGTGCTCAGGCGGCTTCGAGAACGCCGTCGTTCGACATGTGGATGTCGGTGATATAGGCATGACGGTCCTTCATCTCGCCCATTCTGATGTCGCCGCTGGTTTGCGTCGTGCCGTGCGCCACCTCGGAAACGCGGAACTCGAACCCGTGCGGCAGCTCGATGCGCGCGCGATGCGGCTCGCCGGTCACCGGGTTGCGGATCGGGTAGGTCAACATCTCGACGACGCCGGGAATGGTGCAGCGTCCGGTACGGTTCTCCATGTCGATCTCGAGCGTGATCGGCTTGAAGAGCGTCTCGAGCTTGGTCGAGCACATCGCCGCGAGCATCCAGAACATGGTCGCCATCTCGCGGGTGTCCTGCCCGCTCATGATCCGTTGCAGGGCGTCCCGCTGTGCCGGGCTGGCGCTGTCGTCGATGACGAGCTGGATCGTGCCGTTGCCCTCGTGGATCGGCCCCGGGAATTGCACCAGCATCGCGGTCACTGTGCCGCCGAGGCCGATATCACCGTAGAACCCGCTCTCCCACCGGAATGCGCCGACGAACTCGCAATTCCCGTAGGTCGGCCGCGACATGAACTGGCAGGGGCAGCCCGCGTCGCAATTGCAATTGTTCAGTTCCTGTCCGTGAATTTCCCAAGGGGTCATGTCCGCCTCCCGCTTGCCTCTGATACTCTACACTAGCACACTTTCTGGTAGAGTTCGGAGTTTGCCGGGGCTTGGACTGTCAATGGCTGGTGCCGCTTCGCGCCCAGACGCGCCATAGGCTGTTGACTATCGGCGCTGGTGCCAGACATCCGAGTTTCCCCATGGCGCTCGGTGCGAACCCGTCCAGCAGCGCCATCTCCGTCACCGGCAAATGACCTGCCCCGGAGCGGGCATGCTCCGGGACGCGGCGCATCGAGCGATCCCGCAAGTTTCCCGCACCAGTGCCGTGCAAGCTCCCGTACCGATCCCGCGCCGAGGCGCAGGCTTGGCCTCATCACGTTAGAGGAGGCATGGATATGACTTGCGAAATAGCCGGCATCATTCCGGGTTGCACGGCGGCCATCGTGGCCACAGGAATCGCGGCCCTTCTTCCAGCCGCGGCGATACCGGTCGACATGGCCATGGCACCACCTGCTGCCGCGACGCTCGGCGCCGCTGCGGCCGGCCTTGTGCCGGACATCGAGACCTGGCTCGATAGCCATGTTCCATTTGCGCCAAAGCCGGGAACCCCGGAAATCCGCCTGATTGATGCGAATGCGGCACATGCCATGGCACCCTTTACCCAGCGCGAGGACCTGCGGGTGCGCGGGCTCTATGATCCCGCTCTCGACACTGTCTATCTGGTGCGGCCCTGGTCGGCGGATGACGTGCACGACGTCAGCACGCTGGTCCACGAACTGGCGCACCGGCGGCAGGCCGGGCTGGCGGACTGGAACTGCAGCGGCGCAGAGGAACTCTCGGCCTACCGGGTCCAGGAGGCCTGGCTTGGCGAACGGGGCCAGACCGGCCGGACCGACTGGTTCTCCGCCGCGCTGGCAGCTCAGTGCGGGCCGAGGGACATCCATCCGTGACCTTTGTCGTCTCCGGGGAAAAGCATCGCCATCCCGGGCGCATCGGTTGCGAGCGTGGCCTGGGCCCGGCTCACTCCGGCAGCCCGGCGCGTGCGAGTGCTGCCATCCAGGTGCGGATATTCGCCTCGCCGCGGATCGGGAAGAACAACAGCAAATTCGACGCGCGCAGCGACGGCTCGAGACGCAGCAGCTCGGCCATGGCAGCTCTCGCACCGTCGGCATCGCCGCTGCCTTCGCGGGCAGCGGCAAGCGCGCACCAGGCAATCATGACGTTGGGGTTTCCCGTCACGGCGGCTTCGGCCCAGTCGGCCGCCTCGCTTGCGCGGCCCTCCGTGAACAGCGCCCAGGCCGTGGCGGCCTGCATCATCATGAACTGCGGATCCTGCGGACTCAGCCGCATCGCCCGCGCGACATGCTCCCGAGCGGTCCTGCCCAGCCCGAGCCACACATGCATCCAGCCGGAAAACAGCCAGCCCCAAGCCAGATTGGGGTTCAGCGCCAATGATCGTTCCGTCAGCCGCACGCCTTGCTCGGGCTGCCCTGCGATATAGCCCAGTCCGAGTCCGGCCACCGCGAGCACCAGCGCATCGTCGGGAGCCAGCTCGGCCGCCAGCCGCGCGAGCCTGAGGGCATCCGCCGTTTCCGCGTCCATGTCGGTCATCCAGCCGGAGGCCTTCCGCTGAGAATAGCAGCGCACCAGCATCACATGGGCCGCGGCAAATCCGGGATCCAGTTCGGCTGCCCTGCGGAAATGGGCCATGGCGCGTTCGCAGGACACCTTCGACCAGCGGTGCATTTCCGGCAGGCCCCGCAGGTAGTAGTCGTATGCGTCGAGGTTCGCGGTCGGCTTGCGCGACGATCGCGCGATCTCGGCCGCCTCGAGTCTCGGCAGCAAGGTTCCCGCAACGCGTGCCGCGATGCGGTCCTGCAGCGCAAATATGTCGCTCAGCGCTTCGTCGTATGTCTCGGACCACAGGATGCTTCCTGTTCCGGCATCGGCCAGCCTGACGTTGATCCGCACGGTGCTGTCGCTGCGCTGCGCGCAGCCCTGGACAAGGTAGCGCGCGCCAAGTGCCCGCCGGACTTCGGACGGCGGCCCCTCCGCTCCGAGCGTGAAGCTGGAATTGCGGGCGATCAGGTCGATGCCCCGCACCCGGCTCAGTGCCGTGATGATCTCTTCTGCAATGCCTTCGGCAAACCACTTCTCTGCGCCTGCCAGGGTCTGGAACGGCAGCACGGCCACCGAGGGCCGTGGTGGCTCCGCTATCGGATTGCGGGCGGACGCGGAGTCTGCTGCACCCGCGCGGATCTCCTGGAATAGCCGCACTGTTTCGACTTCCGGCGCCACGTCCAGCGCCGCCCTCAACAGTGCCGAGAAGTCCCGGTAGGCTGACATCGCTTGCACCCGGTCGCCCGCTGCAGCAAGTCCTCGCATGAGCAGTCTGCAGGCGCGTTCGCTTTGCGGATCGAGACGCAGGCTCCGCCGGGCGGCGGCGATCATCTTTTCAGGATCGCGGTTTTCGGCCATCAGGGCAAGGTAGCGCATGCTCGCCTGGTCGGCAGTCTGCCGCAGGCGTGCGGCGCGCTGCACCCGCCATTCCTCGAAACCCGGTTCATCGACGGTCAGCCCGTCCAGAAGGTCTCCGCCCCACAGCGCGAGCGCCTGGTCCAGGGCTTCTTCCCGGTCCGACCGCGCCAGCGTCTCGAACTCCGCGATGTCGAGCCAGCAGGCGGAAGGATCGGCACGGACCGCCTGGCGCCCGGCCTCCAGCATCGCCGCCCCGGCTCCGAGCGCTTGCCGCAGATGCCCGAGTGCATGTTTCAGGCTGTCTCGGGCGCGCGCCTCGGAACTTTCTCCCCAGAGCAGCCCGGCCAACCGCTCGCGCCGGTGAAGCCTGCCGGGCTCGGCAGCCAGGAAAGCAAGCAGCGCACGCTCCTTCTGGCCCGGCAGATCGACAGGCGTGCCTGTGACACTCGCCGAGAATCCACCGAGCAGCCTGATTTCTACCAAGGCCATGGATGTGCTCCTCCGCGCCTCGAGAATAGGCTGCAATGGACAGGGAAAGAAGTGATTTTGCGCCGGAGCGGCCTTGGGCAGGATGCCCTGGTTTCGGTCACGTCCCTCCGAGTTCCCTTTTCGGAGGCGGCAGAGAGACTGACTCGGCGTCGGAGGACCTCGGCACTCCGCTCGCAGGGCGGGAGGCACGCGCGCGCTGCCGAAGGGCACATCCAGGGCAAGATCGTCCTGACCGTCGATTGAGCGCAACCAACCACCGGGGGTGAAGCTTTCCCCGGTGGCCCGGAAATGGGAACCACCATGTTATCCAAACACCAATACGCGGCTGGCAGTCCCGATTGGCTGGCAATGGTCGGCGAAGTCCTTTTGACCGCCGACCGCGCGGCAGAGCTGCCCGCCGATCTGACCTTCTCCCTGGTCGAGCACTACATCGACGGCCCCGAAATCGCGCCGGGCCTTTTCCAGGGTCTCCGGTTCGATATCACGAAGGGTGTGCCCGGCTTTCGCGTGGGGGTAAGGCCGGGCGAAGTCGGCGACATCACCATCCATGTGACGTCTGAAGTGGCGCGGAGATTGAACCAGCTTTACGCCTCTGACCCGGCGCTTGCGCAGGTTCGGCAAGCGGCGCTGGCCAGCGATCAGTTGTGCATTCAGGGGGACCCCTCCAGGCTTGGGGCCTGGTTCGCCGCGTCCCATGACGAGATCGTGTCCCGGACACGGGTTTCACCTTCCGGGAAGTGCTTGAACGCGGCGCAGTTTCAGAACTTCTAGGCGAGGGAAACCTTCAGGTTTCGGAAGGCTATCAGTGTAGCACCTTACCCGCGGCTGCCCCACGTGCGGTGCGACTTCGGAAGATGATGTCTTGATCCCTTGAACCGCATTTGTGCCGCGTCCAACTCATAAAACTCAATGACTTGCCGGAACGCGGCGGCCAAAACTCTTCGACTGGCATAAACGGTCCCTGGCCGGGCGCGGTTTTCCGTGACGTTCCGTCGGCGGCGCACCGCATTTTCTCTTCGGAATCGAGCTCGGCGTTCTGCGGAAGGACGAGGGCGGCGGGCGCAGCTGGAGCTTCAGCCTCGCGGTGCCCGGAGCTATCCCTGCGAATAATTCATAATTGGGCCTATCGATCAAAAAGGAGATTTTCGACGGCCCTTTGGTGGGCGGCGCCATCCGTTCCGCGGGACGGGAGCAATCGCCACGGACACGAGGTCCTGACGGGCGCATCACGCTGGGTAGGTGCCTGGTCATTGACCCGGCCGACGGCACGCGGCAGATCCGGCGGCAGGAATGGGGAACGCCATGGAACGAACCGAAGACATCCGCGCCAAGCTGGAAAAGCTCGAACAACTCTTTGCCCGCGGTGCCACGCCTGGCGAACGCGCCGCAGCCGGCGCAGCCCGGGACCGGCTGGCCGAAAGACTGAAATCCTCGGCTGACGAAGCCGAGACCGAGCTGCAATACTCGCTACCGGACGCATGGGCGGTGCGCATCTTCGTTGCGCTCTGCCGCAAGCACGGCGTGAAGCCCTACCGGTATCCACGGCAGCGGCGCACCACCGTGATGGTCCGAGTCCGGCCGGAGGCCTTCGACAGAACCGTTGGTGCAGAGTTCCGCGCCCTACACGCGGAACTGGTGGCGTATTTCAAGGATACGGTCGATCACCTGATCGCCGACGCGATGAGGTCCGACGGCGACGACGAGAACATTGAGACGGCGCTGATCGGCGAATAGGATCCCCACCGTGGCTGAAGGGTTTGGCAAGGCCGACTGCGGCAAGCGGAATTGCTGCGCCGCGGCGGAGCCAAGTTGGCGATCCTGGAGAAGCGACCGCACGCTCGCCGCGATCCCCGTCGTGCAGATGCCGTAATGGGGCTCGGCGCGAGTCGTCACCGTTTTGCCTTGTCTGCGTGGTGCAGGTTCGGTGCCGTTGCCCTCGGCGCACGGAACGCGTCGATGGGGTCATGCTTGGAGGCGGCCCCTTTCCCGCAAAACGAGAGGGCAACGTCATGGATCTTTTTGTCGGCCTGGATGTCTCGCTTGCCAGCACAGCCATCTGCGTAGTGACTGCTGCCGGGAAGGTTGAGAAGGAGGCCTCGGCTGCCAGCGAACCTGAGGCACTGATTGAATTCCTGCATCAGCTGAGTGGCCGGGCCGCTGCCGTCGGCCTGGAAGCTGGACCGCTATCCCAATGGTTGCACAAGCACCTGACGGAAGCTGGGTTCGAGACCGTGCTGATGGAAACACGGCACGTGAAGGGCGCGCTGAAGGCGATGCCCATCAAGACCGACCGGAGGGATGCGGAAGGCATCGCACGGTTGCTGCAGATGGGATGGTTCCGCCCGGTTCATTGCAAATCGGTATCCGCTCAGGAGATGCGCGCCCTTCTGGGGGCGCGCAAGTCGATCCATCAGGCCGTAATCAACCTGGAATTGTCGATCCGGGGAACACTGCGGAACTTCGGGCTGAAGCTGGGAAAGACCAGCAAAGCGCGTTTCGAAGCGCGCATCCGGGAACTGACTGCAGGCAATCCCCTGCTGGAAGTCGCCACGGATGTGGTTCTGAAGGCCCGGGCGGAGTTGCGCCGGGACTTGGCGATCCTGGAACGGCATCTCCGGGATCATGCCAAGTCCGATCCCGTCTGCCGCCTGATGATGACGATGCCCGGCGTGGGTTCGATCATCGCGCTTACGGTGAAATCCGCGATCGACGATCCGGACCGCTTCCGCCGTTCCAGGGATATCGGCCCATGGGCTGGCTTGACCCCGCGCCGCGAGCAATCGGGGCAGCGCGATGTCATCGGCCAGATTACCCGGGCCGGGGATGTCGGATTGCGTACGGCGCTCTACCAGGCTGCGATCGTGATGCTGAACCGCGGGCGGCGCAACTGGCTGACCGCCTGGGCATTGCGCGTTTCCCAGCGGCGCGGGAGGAAATGCGCAACCGTCGCCCTGGCACGGCGCATCGGCATCGTCCTCCATCGCATGTGGCGCGATGATTGCGAATTCCGCTTCACGCGAGCGGAAGCAACGGCGGTGCGCGCGGCTTAAGCCGCTGAAATCTCGATCCGCAGAATAAGGAGGAGCTGTGCTGCGCCGGAGTGCGCATGATTACCGGGGTCCCAAGCCGGGACGCGGTTCCCGACGATGCCGCAACAACCCTCGCATCATCCTCTGAATGCGCCGTTCAGATCGGCACGCGGGAACCGCTCTTGAACCTGGCATGATGTGGCAGCCAACGCGCTGACTACGGACGGAAGCATTATCCTGATCTTGGGACCGCCCCGGCATTCCTCGACCCGTTTGCGGCATCCCGCGGCAACGGCCCAACGGCCGCAGCATGTGCCGTCGCCAAATGAAACCGGCCCCGTCAAGCGCGCCATGCAGCACCTCATGACGCGTTGATTGCGTGTTCCCGTCCGATCCTTGACGTAAGCCGCCCCATTACAGAAGAAGGGTAGTTGTCACCGTCCTTCAATCTGAAACCATGCTGTTGATTTCCGTTGAGAACTGACCCGGGCAGCCCGGAAATTTCCACTGAGAACTGACCCATGTTTGAACTCGCCCCCGACTTGATCATCGGGGGTCAACGGAGTGATCGACATGGCAATTCCGAGCGTGATCCGACGCCGGGCATTGAGGGACCAGCTCTCGATCCGGGAAATATCCCGGCGTACCGGGCTATCCCGGAGCGAGGCGCGCGCCGCCACTGGTCCGAGCCCAATGGGCGACGGCATCAGCTGGAGGATCCGGTGGCGGGCGTCCTGCACGTTCTTCTCGACCTGTCCCTTCTCCCACCCGGCCGCGGGATTGCAGAATTCCGGTTCAAACACGTAATGGCCGGCCATGCTCAGGAAGCGGGCGTTGACCTGCCGCGTCTTGCCCTTGCCCACCCGGTCCACCGCCGTCTTCATGTTGTCGTAAATCCCCCGCCGCGGGACGCCGCCGAAGACGCGGAAGCCATGCCAATGGGCATCGAACAGCATCTCGTGGGTCTGCAGCAGATAGGCCCGGACGAGGAGTTGCCATCGACCGCGCCACCGGTCCGAGCGGCGATGGCAACGCGGCTGTGCGCCAGCTTGATATGCGCCACCTGAAGCTTCGTGTGCTCGCCGCCGATCGTCGCCATTCAATCAATTCATGGCCTCGCTCCAGTCGAACTGGAAGGCCTCGCCGGGCTCGAAGGCGAGCGGCACGAAGGTGCCGCGTCCGGCGCCCTGGCTCTCGCGCTGCCGCCCGAACTTCGACAGTTGGAAGCTCAAAATTGGCCTGTTCGCACAGGCGGGTCTTGTAAAATCAAAGGGTTGATCGGTCGGAATGGTGCCATT
>NZ_VATA01000120.1 GCF_005870025.1 Poseidonocella sp. HB161398 | reverse complement strand
GTCCCTGGGCCACCGGCTGGCGGAGAACACCGCGCAGCTGATCGCGAGCCTCGCCGAGTCGCATGAACATATCCTTGCCCCGGCCACGACGGATGCGAAGAACATCATGCCGCGGGTGGCGGCGCTGCTGGACGTGATGATCCTCTCGGACGTGACGGCCATCGTGGACGGCGCGACTTTCGAGCGTCCGGTCTATGCCGGGAACGCGATCCAGACGGTGAAATCGAGCGATAACAAGAAGGTGGCGACGATCCGGACCTCCACATTCGAGGCCGCCGGAAGCCAGCCCGCCTGTGCGGTGGAGACGGTCGCCGTGCCGGGCACGACGGGTCTGTCGGACTGGGTCGAGGACAAGCTGGCGGAGAGCGACCGTCCCGAGCTGACCTCGGCGAAGATCGTCGTCTCGGGCGGGCGCGGCGTGGGCTCCGAGGAGAGCTTCGCGATCATCGGCGCGCTGGCGGACAAGCTGGGCGCGGCGGTGGGCGCCTCGCGCGCGGCGGTCGACTCGGGCTTTGCGCCGAATGACTGGCAAGTCGGGCAGACCGGCAAGGTGGTGGCGCCGGATCTGTATATCGCGGCCGGGATTTCCGGGGCGATTCAGCACCTTGCGGGGATGAAGGACTCGAAGGTCATCGTCGCGATCAACAAGGACGAGGAGGCGCCGATCTTCCAGGTCGCCGATTACGGCCTGGTCGCGGACCTCTTCGAGGCCGTGCCGGAGCTGGCGGAGAAGGTCGGATGACGGCGCGGCTGATCGACGGGCGCGCCCGCGCGGCGCGGCTCCGCTCGGAGATTGCCCAGGAGGTGGCCGCGCTGGCGGCCGCCACCGGCACCGTCCCGGGCCTCGCCGTGATCCTCCTTGGCGAAGACCCGGCCAGCAGCGTCTATGTCGCCGCCAAGATCCGCGCCACCGAGGCCGCGGGGATGCATAGCGTCGCGCACCGCCTGCCCGCGGAAACCTCCGAGGCGGAGCTGCTGGCGCTGATCGACCGGCTCAATGCCGATCCTTCGGTCCACGGCATCCTGGTGCAGCTGCCGCTGCCGCCGCAGATCAGCCGTTCCCGGGTTCTCGAAGCGGTCGCGCCGGAAAAGGATGTCGACGGGTTCCACCCGGTCAATGCCGGGCGGCTTGCCTCTGGCGGCGAGGGCATCGTGCCCTGCACGCCCATGGGCTGCCTGATGCTGATCGAGGAGGAGCTGGGCGATCTGCGCGGCAAGACCGCGCTGGTGATCGGCTGCTCGCCGATCGTCGGCCGGCCGATGGCGCAGCTTCTGCTGCGGCGCGACTGCACGCTGCTGGTCGCGCACCGCCATACAGGCGACCTGCCCGCCCTGCTGCGCCAGGCCGATATCGTCATCGCCGCCGCGGGCGCCCCCGAGCTGGTCTCCGGCGCCTGGCTGAAACCCGGCGCCACCGTGATCGACGTGGGCATCACCCGCCTGCCGGGCCCGGACGGCACCACCCGGCTGGTCGGCGATGTCGACTTCGCCTCGGCCGCGGAGGTCGCGGGCGCGATCACCCCGGTCCCGGGCGGCGTCGGACCGATGACCATCGCCTGCCTCCTTGCCAACACCCTCACCGCCTGCCGCCGCCTCGAGGGCCTGCCCGCCCCGGCGCAGCGCGCGGCCTGACCTGACGAGAAAGCTCCGGACATGACCCTCCAGACCCGCACCGCCGCGGCGGATGCCACAGCCCTCGCGGCCCCGAAATTCTGCCTGACCGTGGCCTGCCCCTCGACGCGGGGCATCGTCGCCGCCATCGCGGGCTTCCTGGCCGAGCATGGCTGCAACATCACCGACAGCGCCCAGTTCGACGACATGGAGACCGGCCAGTTCTTCATGCGCGTCAGCTTCGTCCCCGAGACCGGCGCCGCGCTCGGCACGCTGGAGCAGGACTTCGCCGCCATCGCCGCCGGGAAGGACATGGAGTTCGCCTTCCATGACGAGGCCGCGAAGATGAAGGTCGTGGTCATGGTCAGCCGCTTCGGCCACTGCCTGAACGACCTGCTCTACCGGGTGAAGATCGGCGCGCTGCCGGTCGAGATCGTGGCCGTGATCTCGAACCACATGGACTACCAGAAGGTGGTGGTGAACCACGACATCCCGTTCCACTGCATCCCGGTCACGAAGGACACCAAGGCGCAAGCCGAGGCGCGGATCATGAAGGTCGTCGAGGATGCGGGCGCCGAGCTGATCGTGCTGGCGCGCTACATGCAGATCCTCTCGGACGAGATGTGCACCAGGATGTCGGGGCGGATCATCAACATCCACCATTCCTTCCTGCCGAGCTTCAAGGGCGCGAACCCCTACAAGCAGGCCTATGCCCGCGGGGTGAAGCTGATCGGGGCGACCTCGCATTACGTGACCGCCGATCTCGACGAGGGGCCGATCATCGAGCAGGACACGGTGCGCATCACCCATGCCCAGAGCCCCGAGGACTATGTCTCGCTCGGCCGCGATGTCGAGGCGCAGGTGCTGGCGCGGGCGATCCACGCCCATGCCCATCGCCGCGCCTTCCTCAACGGCTCGAAGACCGTCGTCTTCCCCGCCTCCCCGGGCAGCTACTCCTCCGAACGGATGGGCTGAGCGGAAACGGCGCCGGGACGGACCCGGCGCCGGACGGGCCTAGCTGCAGCAGGCCAGGTCGTAGGAATCGAGCCGGTCGCGCAGGAAGGAATAGGTCTCGCGCACCTCGTCGAGCTCGGCGCGGGTCAGCTCCAGCAGGCGGAACTCCTCGCGCGACTGCGAGAAGACCCGCGGCAGGACCGTCTCGTCATGCCAGGGGCGGCAGAAGACCGAATTGCCGTAGGCCTCTCCGGCGCGGTTCAGCGACAGCAGGTAGCACTGGTTCTCCAGCGCGCGGGCCACGGCGAAGTCGTGCCAGGTGTGGAAGGAGAGGTCGCGGTAATAGGCGCCGCAATGCAGGATCGCATCCGCCCCCTGCCCGACGGCCAGCGCGCGCGACAGCTCGGGGATGCGGATGTCGTAGCAGATGATCGGCGCCAGGCGGAAGCCCTTCACCTCGAAGACGAAAAGGTGGTCGCCGCGGGTGAAGTACTCCTTCTCCATCGAGGCGCCGTATTGCGCGAGGTGGAGCTTGTCGTAATGGCCCAGCAGGCGGCCATCGGGCGCCACGGCCGCCACCGAGATGTAGCTGCGTTCCCCGTCGGTCCGCGCGAATCCGTAGGCGACATGCACGCCGCAGTCGCGGGCGAGGCGGCTCCAGACCTGGAAGGAGGCACCGTCCAGCGGTTCGGCCATCGCGCCGAGGCAGGCGAAGGCCTCGCGCGAATAGTCGATGCTGGCTAGTTCCGGCAGGACCACCAGATCGGCGGGTTCGGCCGCGAGCCGGGCGCGGATCTCCGCATCCACGCGGGCGAGATGGGCATCGCGTTCCGCCGCCGTGGTCATCGGCGGAATGTCGATCTGGCAGGCCAGAATGCGGAGGGCGGCGCTGTCGGCCATGGTCAGTAGTCCTTGTTCTTCCAGTATTCGCCCAGGGCGACGCGGTTGGCCTCCATTTCCTCGATCCGTGCCACCGCGCCCGGCTGCTGCATGGTGACGAAGCCGAAGAGCAGCTCCACCAGCAGCGTGACGGACAGGTAGGAATCGAAGAACATCGGGCTCTTGTTGGGGGTCAGCAGCACCTCGTCGGCGATCAGGCCGAGGGGCGAGGCGTCGCTGTCGGTAATGCCGACCAGCCTGGCGCCGCGGGATTTCGCGGCCTCGGCCATGCGGATGGCGAATTCGCTCGAGGGGCGCATCGAGATGGCGAGCATCGCGTCGGAGGGTCCGATCTCGGCGATGTCGTCGGCGAAGACGCCGCCCAGCCCCGAGACGATGCGGAACCGGTCGGAGACCATGGTGCCGAGGTATTTCGCATAGACCGCCGCCGAGACGGAGGCCTGCATGCCGGTGACATAGACCGTGCGGGCACCGGCGAGGCTCTCGGCGGCGCTGAGCACCTGGCTAAGATGGTTCTGCTCGAAGAGCGCGTCGACATTGCGGTGGGCGGCGCTGCGGAATTCCTCCCAGACGCGGCTCTGGCCCTCGCCGACGGCGACCTCCTGCAGGGTCTCGGCCCGGATATGGTAGTCGCCGATCCCCGAGCGCTGGACATGGGCGCTGTAGACGGCGCGCAGCTCGTTATAGGTCTCGTAGCCGAGCGCCTTGGCCAGCCGCGGGAAATTGCCGAGCGAGATGCCGGTATCCGCCGCCACCTGGCGCATCGAGCGCGTCGCGACATTGCCCGGATTCTCCAGGACATAGGTCGCGGCGGCCTGGAGCGCGCGGGGCAGCTGCGGCAGGGCCTGCTTCAGCCGGTCCTGCAGGGTCTGGTACTCGCTCATGGCCGGTCTCCGTTCCGGGGGGGCGGTCCGGGCGGCGCTGGCCGCGGCCCGGTCGCGGATCGGCACAGGCTAGCGGCTGCGCCCGTCAGGGGCACCGCGACCAGATGGCCGGCGGGGCATGCGAAACGCGCCATCCGGCTCACCGTCCGAGCAGCAGGCCGGGCAGGAACAGCGCGACCTGCGGCAGGAAGGTGGTCAGCATCAGCGTCGGCAGCCAGGCGAAGAGGATGAAGAGCAGCGTCGGCTTCAGCATCCGCGCCACCGGCGTCTTGGTCACCCGCGCGCCGAGATAGAGGAGCGGCGCGGTCGGCGGCGTGACATTGGCCATGCCGAGATTGACGCCGAGCACGGCGGAGAAATGCACCGGGTCCATCCCCACTCCCTGCACGATCGGCAAGAGCAGCGGCGTCGCCAGCAGGAGCCCGCTGATGTCGTCCATCAGCATGCCGATCAGGATCATCACCAGATTGACCATCAGGAGGATCACGACCGGGTTCTCGGAGACCGAATAGACCAGATCCTCGGCAATGCCCGGGATGTCCTCGAAGATCAGGAAGCGGCTGACGATCAGCACCATGAAGATCATCATCATGACGACGCCGACCGTGACGCCGCCCTCGCGCATCGTGTCGAGGAAGCCGCGCCAGGTCATGCCGCGATAGACGAAGATCGCGACCGGAATGGCGTAGATCACGGCGAAGCCCGCGGCCTCGGTCGGGGTCATGATGCCGCCATAGATGCCGCCGAGGATGATCACCGGCATCACCAGCGCCGGCAGCGCGCTTTTCGTCCGCGCCTTCAGCTCGGGGCCGAACCCCGCGGGCCGCGGCGGCAGGTCGAACCCGCGCCAGGTCCTCAGCTGCACCTGGTTCACCACCGACAGCAGGACGATCAGGATCAGCCCCGGGATGACGGTCGCCAGGAAGCAGGCCAGCACCGATTGCTGCGCCACCCAGGCATAGAGGATCTGCGAGGCCGAGGGCGGGATCAGCAGGCCCAGCGGGCTGGCGTTGACGATCAGCGCGGCCGAGAGCCCCTCGGGATAGTTCGAGCGGCGCAGATGCGGCATCATGATGCCGCCGATGCAGGTCAGCGTCGCGTTCGCGCTGCCCGAGATCGCGCCGAAGACGCCGCTGGCGACCACGGCCGCCGCGGGCAGCCCGCCCTTCAGATGGCCGACGAAAAGCTCCGCCAGCCGCACCAGGGGTTCCGCGATGCGGCCCTTCTCCATGATCGCGCCGGCGAGGATGAAAAGCGGGATGGCGAGGATCACCACCGAGTTCATCTTCCAGTGGCCCGAGGGCAGGTAGCCGGTGACGTCATGGTCCGCGGCCAGCGACAGGAAGATCAGCACGCCGCCGAAGGCCAGCGGCACGCTGAGCCCGACGAGCAGGAGGAAGCAGAGGACGAAGATGCTGCCGGCGATGATCATGCGGTTTCCTCCGGCGCGGGACCGCGCTTGAGCAGGACGTAGAGATGCAGCGCGGTGAAGAGCGCCATCAGCGCGAGCCCGAGCGCGATGGCCAGGCGCGGCACGACGAAGGGGATCTTCAGCGCGATCGTGGCCTGCCACATCGGATAGGCGGCGACCTCCTCGGCCACCATCAGCACGCCCCACCAGCTCAGCACGCAGAGGATCGCCAGTTCCAGCGTCTCGACCAGCACCGCGCGGCGCCAGCGCCAGACCGGATCGGCGACCAGCAGCCCCAGGATGTCGGCATTGACATGCGCCCGGTCATGCGTCGCGACCGCCGCCGCCATGAAGAAGCCCCAGAAGGCCGCCGCCATCAGCCATTCCTCGTAGGCGAAAAGGTCGGCATGGAAGACGTAGCGCAGGATCACCACGCAGAAGAAGGTGACCGCCATCAGGCAGCCATTGGCGATGATGATCGCGTGCATCGCCGCCCGGACGGCCCGCAGCGGGCGGGCCATCGCGGGCGGGAGGGAAGGGCTCAGGTCGCTCATGCGGGCTCCGCTCGGCAGGGGCGGCCCGCGCCGGGGGGCGCGGACCGCGGAGGGATCAGTCCAGATCGGCGCGGATGCGGTCCAGCACGTCCTGGCCGACGACCTCGGCCATCTGCGGCCAGATCGTCTCGCGCACATGGTCGCGCATCGCCGCGGCCTTCGCGGCATCCGGGGTCAGCACCTCGTAGCCCGCGCCGACCAGCTGGTCGCCGAAGGCCGCGTCATTGGCCCTGTTCCACTCGAAGAAGTCGTCCGCGGCACGGGTGAAGGCGGCGGAGACGACGGCGCGCTGCTCGTCATTCATCTTCTCCCAGGTCTTCGACGAGGCGTAGAAGGTCGAGATCTCCATGAAGGCGTTGTAGTTGAAGTAGTACTTGCCGACGCCGCTTTTCGCGAAGATCGTGTAGGTCGCCTGCTTGGTGCAGCATTCCGCGCCGTCGACGATGCCCGATTGCAGCGCCGGGAAGATGTCGGCCCAGGCGATGGTCGTGGTGTTGAAGCCGAGCGCCTTCATCGTGTCGTTGACGACATTCGAGGACCAGACACGGATGTTCATCTCCTTCGGCCCCAGCCCGTCCCAGTCGGCCGGCATCTTGGTCGACAGGACATTGGCGAAGCCTTCGGGGTTGTTGGCCAGCAGGTGAAGCCCGACGCCTTCGAGATGCTCGGACATGATCTGGTTGAAGGCCGAATCCGGGTTGCGCACCACCGACTTCATCTCGTCCCAGTCGCCCGCCAGGTAGGGCATCGAGTTGATCTCGAAGACCGGGTCCTTGTGGGCGTAGATGAAGCCCATCGAGAAATCGATATTGCCGCGGATCGTGTCCTCGAACAGCTCCTCGCCCGAACCCAGCTGGTTCGCCGGGAAGACGGTGACCTTCAGCCCGACATCGGCCGCTTCGATCTCCTCGGCGATCTGCTCCATCATCTTGCTGCCCTGGTGCTCGACCGGCAGCGTCCCCGCGAATTTGAGGCGCAGGTCCCTGGCAGAGGCCGGCGCTGCGACGGCCAGCCCCGCCGCGAGAGCCAGCGCGGCGACGCCCAGGGCGCGCCCTGCGGCACGGCAGG
Source organism: Poseidonocella sp. HB161398 (assembly GCF_005870025.1). Taxonomy (GTDB): domain Bacteria; phylum Pseudomonadota; class Alphaproteobacteria; order Rhodobacterales; family Rhodobacteraceae; genus Mangrovicoccus. Next base: position 2,028 of record NZ_VATA01000120.1, on the reverse strand, counting down.
TGTTTGCAGAAGGTGTCATGTCCATTTCCCCGTTGCTTCCCGGCCCGGATGCCTGTCCGGGCGGCCCGCCCCGGCCGGATCTCATTTGATCATGCCCGGGGCCATTTTGAATCATTTGATCAACATGCACGGAATCCTGTGCGTTTGAATAATTTTCTCTTCCTTGCGATTCATTTGGCGCTTTCTGCATAGATTGGCATCCCTGAGTGCGGCAGATGATTAATTCCTGGCCGTTTCTGAGTTCCGGATGGCAGGCGGAGCGGTGACGGAAATCCGGCACCGAGCATTGCGGCGCGCCCGGGCGAGCACGGCTCCACCCCCGTCACCCGGCTGGCAGATGCGTCCGATCAGGCCGCGATCTCCGGGGCAGCTCAGCGCGGGCGGTGCGTCGGGGCCTCAAGCTGGACGCATGGCGAATATGGCCGCTTTGTTCACCGGTCCCTGCCACGAGACATCTCCGCAGGTTCCCGGGCACGCGGCGAGCCCCCCGCTGCCCTTTTGCGGCGCGAAATTGCAGGTGACGGCTCAGCAACATCGAAGATAACGATTTGGGGGAAGCGGAGGCGGGCGGAGCCCGGCCGTAGCTTCCCCTTCGCTTCCCCGCAAATTTCGCCCGAGGATGACGGCCTCCAGCCCGCCTGGATGGCCGACGATGTCCAGGGTGCAGCCTTCACCGGCCGCCAAAGTGCCGGGCGGGCAACTTCAGCGCCATCGCCATGCGCAATCATCATGCCGGTTTTGCAACCTATGGGATTGCCGCAGCGCAGCGCTCCGGCTATGTTGGGCTATCAGTTGACGAGTATTCCAGCGGTTCCTCCTCCTCCCTGAACCGCGGACTTCGGCGGCAGCCCGCTCCTCCTCCCTCGGGCTGCCGCCTTCTTTCCCTCCCCGGAAGATGATGTCCTGATGATAAGGCGGCAGCGCCAAAAGGCGGAGCTGCCGAAGCTGTGACGAAGAAGGTCAAGCTCTCCGGCGGGAGCGGATCTGGAGCAATCCTGCCAAGGTCACGAGCAGCACGACAATCGGCAGCATCACCGTGGCCGCCGCGGCGAGGGCCGGATCGATCTTGTAGAGGCTTTCGGTCCAGAGCCGCACCTCGCCCGAGGACGCCGCCCTCCTGTGCCTCGCTATGCCACCAGCGGCCCTGTCTGCGAGCTGCTGATCCTCGCAGGTGCCGTCACGGCCGCCCGCTGGCGCGGTACCGACGACGAAGAAGAACATGCTCGGCGGAACGCAGCGTGAACAGGGAAACAATCGCCCATATCAATGCCACGGCCCCGCCGTATTGATCGAAGAAATGGATGCCCGACGAAGAACAGGCAGCATGACCGACCGGCTCGGAGGCCCGGGGCGCGCAGCACCCAACTATCGAGGGGACTGGAGATGGACATGACCAACGGGGAACTTGGCGACCTGATCGTCGCCCGCACGGAGAACCTGAAGGACCACTTCGACGCCCGGCTCGTGGCGATGCAGAACCACATCTGCGGGAAGCTTCTCGCCATCGAGAGCGGTCTCCCCGATCTCCGCGGCGAGGTCAACCACCTCCGCACCCAGGTGAAGATGAGGAGTGTCCCGACAGGCGAAGCAGCCGGGCCAGACGCTCCTTTCCCCAGGAGCTGACCTCCAGCGGCCTGATTGCATGAGGGCGCCCTGGAGGCGCTACCTTCGTTTTGGCACCCTCTCATCTGAAAATGCGAGATCGCACCCGGCGGACCTCCCAGCACCCCTCCGGCGCCGTCCCGCCGCAGGACCGCCGCCTGCCGATGCAGAAGGTCGTCGAGAACTGCAGCCTGCGCGCCTTCGCGCAGACAAAAGACGGCGCTTCTAAGTGACATATCGCCAGAAACCGCCGGTACTTACCGGTCCCGTGCGCGTTCCGGGGCCATCCGGTCAGGCATTCCGATAACATCCGGTCAGTGACTCCGATTTGACCCGGTCACGGATTCCGGGACATCCGGTCACCCCGGATCCCGGTCTGGAGACGCCGCTGGGCGATCGTGTGGCGGGGTAGCCTTGCCGTCCAAC
>NZ_VATA01000012.1 GCF_005870025.1 Poseidonocella sp. HB161398 | reverse complement strand
GAACCCAAGCCCTATCGCTGGCACAAGTCCGCAGACGAAATTCTCGCCTCAGTGAAGCGCTTCTGCCAAAAGACCGTATGTCAGGGACTTTAGTTCCAGGTGACTAGCGGCCGGCCTGCGGCGTCCCGCACCCTCTGCAACCGCGGAAGCGCACTATACGAATGACAGCGAATTCCGACAGAAAGTTGCCCATGCCGAAACAGCTATTCCGCCGCGCTGGCCTCCTCCTGCTGGCGCTTGCCGCCGCCACCGCCGCTGCGGCCGCCGACCCGGACTGGACCGGCGACTGGCAGAGCTTCTGGCGCGGCGGGCTGGCGCAGATCACGCTGGAGCAGCAGGGCGATCGCGTCACCGGCAGCTACCGTCCCGACAATGGCGAGATCGAGGGCACGGTCGAGGGCCGCGTCCTGACCGGCACCTGGCGCGAGGCGGGCAGCGAGGGCGCCTTCACCTTCGCCCTGTCCGAGGACGGCCGCCGCTTCACCGGCCGCTTCGGCGACGGCCAGTACTGGAACGGCGAGCGCGCGGCGGCGGGCGGAGACGGGGACGGCGATCCCCTGCCCCCGGCGCCGAACGCCACCCCGCAGGAGACGCTGGAATCGATCCTGCAGGGCGCCAATGCCGCGGTCTTCCAGGGCGATACCCGGGCGCTGCGGCAGATCTCGGGGCTCCTGCGCTACGAGGGCGGGGCCGAGAACACCACCGACCACACGCGGCGGCGCTGGCTTCTGTGGGAGATCATCGACCTCGCCACCTTCCGCCTGGTCGACGTCCCGGACGGGCCGGACCTGCCCGGCGGCGACAGCGCCAGCTTCGAGGTTTCGCCGCAGCTCGGCGATGCCAGCTACACGCTGCACTTCCTGCGCGACCCCGAGGCCGGCTGGCAGCTTCTCGTGCCCTCGCTCGAGGCGCTGCTGGCGGCCGAGGAGGAGATGGTCGGCAGCCTCGGCTTCGACAGCTATGCCGATTTCGCCCGCGCCAATGCCGCCAGCCCGCGCAACACGCTGCGCGCCTTCGTCGAGGGCACCGCGGCCTGGGAGAGCGGCGGGCGCGAGCAGGCGGTCGCCACGATGGACCTGTCGCATGTGCCGCCGCGGCTGCGCACGCTCGAGGCGGGGCTGAACGCCGATTTCCTGCGCGCCATCCTCGCCCGCACCGGCATCGGCGCCTGGCAGGAGATCCCGAACCTCACCGACATGGCCGAGCCCTTCTTCCTCTATGCCCATCCCGCCGGCAGCGTCGTGATCGAGCCGCAGACCGTGCCCGGCACCGACCCGGCCGAGACCCGCTGGGTGTTCTCCTCGGCGACGCTGCAGGCCGCCCCGGCGATCTACCGCGAGCTGCAGGGCCTGCCGGCCAGCGCCAGCTCCGCCGCCCTGGCGCCGCTTTCCGACTATTTCCGCCTGCGCGAGCGGCTGCGCGCCCTCGACCCGCGGCTGGTGCTGCGCGAATTCGGGCTGGAGCTGTGGCAATGGGCCGGGATCCTCGGCGCGCTGGCCGGCGCGCTGGTCCTGTCGCGGATCGGCAGCGCGCTTGCCGCCGGGATCCTGCGGCTCGGGATGCGCGCCTCGGGCCATCCCCGCTCTGCCGAGTTCGTCGCGCCGGTGCGCAAGCCCGCGACGGTCTTCCTCTTCATCGGCCTGCTGATGGCGGCGAATTCGGTGCTGGCGCTGACCCTGACCGGGACCGGGCTGCTGAACCGCATCTTCGGCGTGGCGATCATCCTGGCGGGCGCGGCCTTCGCGATCGCGCTGTCGCGGGTGGTCGGGCGGCTGTTCCTCGATATCGCCGAGTCGACCACGCATTACATGGACGAGATCGTCACCACGCTGCTGCTGGGGCTGGTCAAGGTCATCATCGTGGTGACGGCGGTGATCCTCTGCGCCGACGTGGTCGGGCTGCCCTACGAGGGCGTGCTGACCGGGCTGGGGATCGGCGGCGTCGCGCTGGCCTTCGCGGCGCGCGAGACCGTGTCGAACCTGCTCGGCGGCGCGATCCTGCTGGCGGACCGGCCGTTCAAGCGCGCCGACCTGGTCGAGCTCGACGGCACGATGGCGACGATCGAGACGGTGGGGCTGCGCTCCACCCGTCTGCGGACGCTCGAGGACTCGCTGATGGTGGTGCCGAATTCGCGGCTCTCCGACCAGCCGATCGTCAACTGGGGGATGCGGCGCAAGCGGCGGTTGCACATGGTGGTGGGGCTGACCTACGACACCAGCCCGGCCAAGCTCGCAGCCTTCCGCGACGGGCTGCATGCGCTCTACATGGCCGAGCCCGCGACCGACAAGGGCGGCTGCTTCGTCGGCATGACCCGCTTTGCCGATTCCGCCATCGAGTTCGAGATGCTGGGCTTCCTCGAGGTCTACGATTTCGCGGCGCAGGTCACCGCGCGGCACGACCTGATGATGGCCATCGTCCGGCTGGCCGACGAGCTGGGCGTCTCCTTCGCCTTCCCGACGCGGACCATCCACATGGCCCCCGCTGCCGCGCCCGGGGACGCGGGCGAGGGCGCCCCGGCCTGAGGGCCGGGGGCGGCGCGCGCTAGCGGCGGCGGCTCTCGGCCATGGCGCGGGCGGTCGGCGCCAGAACAGCGGCGACGAAGCCCGCGGCGAAGCCGTTGCCGTAGAGGCTGAGCCCGCCGAGAAGCTGCCCCGCCGATTGCGCCACCGCGGCGTGGAGGGCCCCCGCGAGGATCCCCCAGCGCCAGCCGAACCCGCCCGAGATCGGCGCCAGCGCGGTGCCGAAGAGCGCCGCCAGCAAGAGTTCGGGCCGCGCCGGGGACTGCCCGCCCAGATGCGACATCAGCCAGACCCCGGCCATCACCGGCAGCACGTTGCCGAGATGCTTGCCGAAGCAGCCGAAGCCCACGACCGACAGGATCGCCCCGGTCACCGGCCCGTTCAGCACGCCGCCGACCGCCAGCACGTAGCCGGTCGAGACGAGGCCCAGGATCCCGCAATTGAGGAGCGTCGCGCCGTCGCCGTGGAGCGCGCAGAAATCGCTTGGCGCGCGGCCGGGTTCGCGCAGGAGCGCGCGGTAGCGCCGGAGCGCCCCGCGGTCGGTCAGCGGCCCCGCCGCGGCCATCGCCGCGAAGGATGCGAGGAGGAACGGCGCCAGCACCCAGGTCTGGTCCTCCGCCCAGATGAAGACCGGCCGCGGCACGAAGCCGTAGAACAGCAGCACCGCCACCAGCACGCTGCCGATCACCCCGGCGGTGAAGCCCATGTTGTAGAGGCTGTAGCCGCCATGGGCATGGTAGAGCTGCGCCGCCGCGGGCGGCAGGACGAAGCCGATGGCGATCCCGGCGCCGAGGCTCAACGGCAGGCTCTGCCAGAAGGGCAGCGCCGAGCTGAAAAGCAGTTCGGAGACCACCGGCGAGAGCGCGCAGCCGAAGAAGGCGGTGACCGCATGGGCGGCAAAGCTGGTGCGGGTGCGGCGGGCATGGAGCTCCACCCCGATCAGGATCGGCCAGACATTGACCAGGTTCTTGCCGAAGAGCGCCGCGCCCAGCACCATCAGCAGGCAGGCCAGCGCGCTGCCGCCGACCTGCGCGCCGCTGAGCCGGAAGATCGAGACCGCCGCCAGCGTCAGCAGCCCGGCATTGAGAAAGGCGCCCCCGACCCCGCCCAGCTCGACATAGTCGGTGATCAGCGTGTCGCGGGCGCCGAGGATGGCGATCATCCCCTCCCAGCTTTCCTCCGGGCCGGTGACGGCCAGCCCGAAGACGAGGAAGGCGGTCGCAAGGACCGCCACCAGCGCCAGGCGGTGCCCGTCGCAAAGGGTCCGGGGCGCGCGCGGCTGCGGCGCCCCGGACAGGTCGTTCCCGGTCATGCGGTCCCGGCGCCCGGCTCCGCCGCGGGCGCGGCTCCGGCCGTCTCCGACGCGCCCTCGCGGTTGAAGACGAGGTCGTAGAGCACCGGCAGCACCACGAGGGTGAAGACCGAGGCCACGGCCAGCCCGCCCATGATGGCGAAGGCCATCGCGCTCCAGAACACCGTGAAGGCGATCGGGATCAGGCCCAGGACCGTCGAGAAGGCCGTCAGCGCGATCGGCCGCACGCGGCTGGCCGAGGCATCGGCGACCGCCTGGCGGACGGGCTTGCCCGCGCGCCGCTCGTCGACGATCTGCTCGATCAGGATCACCGCGTTCTTGGCGATCATCCCGACCAGCGCCAGCACGCCGAGGATGGCGACGAAGCCGAGCGGCTGCCCCGAGAGCAGCAGCGCCGCGACCACGCCGATCAGCCCCAGAGGCGCCATGAAGAGCACGATCCCCACCAGCCGGAAGTTCCGCAGCTGGGTCATCAGGATCGTGACCACCAGGATCAGCATCAGCGGCACCACCGCGAAGACCGAGGCCTGGGACGCCGCGCTTTCCTCGACGAGGCCGCCGGTCTCGATCGCGTAGCCCGCGGGCAAGCTGTCGCGCAGCGGCTGCAAGAGCGGCTCGATCTTCTCGACCACGGTCGCGGCTTCCATCCCCGGGGTGATGTCGGCCTGCACGGTCAGCGCGGCCACCCGGTCGCGCCGCTGCACCAGCGGATCGGACAGGCGGTAGTCCAGCCGCGCGAATTGCGACAAGGGCACCGTGCGCCCGCCCGCGATCGGGATCTGCAGCGAGGCCAGAACCTCGGGCGAGAGCGTCTGCCCGCCCTTGGCGCGGGTCACCACCGGGATCAGGAAGATGCCGTCGCGGATCTGGGTGACGGCCGAGCCCGACATGTAGAGGTTGAGGATGTCTGAAACCGCCGAAGCGCTGAGCCCGAGGCGGCGCGCCTCGTCCTGGTCGAGCACGACCTCGATCTCGCGCGAGGGCTCCATCCAGTTGTAGCTGATCGAGCGGGTATCCCCGGCATCGGCCACGACCGAGGCCACCTGCCGGGCGAGATCGCGCACCCGGTCGAGATCGCTGCCGGTCACGCGGTACTGCACCGGCCAGCCGACCGGCGGCCCGAGCTCCAGCGCGTAGACGCGGGTGATCGCCTCGGGGAATTCCTCGGTCAACCGCTTCTCCAGCTCCGGCTGCAGCCGGATCCGGTCCTCGATGCTGTCAGTGACCAGCACCAGCTGGGCGAAGAACGGCGCCGGGGTCTGCACGTCGAGCGGCAGGTAGAAGCGGATCGCGCCGCGGCCGATATAGGTGCTCCAGTGGCCGATGCCCTCCTCTTCGGCCAGCATGTCCTCGAAGCGGTCGACCGCCGCGCGGGTGCCGTGGATCGACGAGCTCTGCGGCATGGTGATGTCGACCAGCAGCTCGACCCGGTCCGAGGGCGGGAAGAACTGCCGCTGCACCAGAGACATCCCCAGCACCGAGAGCGCGAAGAGCCCGACCGTGCCCAGCACGACCAGCAGCCGCGCGCGCATCGCCAGCGCCAGCAGCTTGCGGTAGCCGGTCAGCATCCAGCCCTCGCGGTCGTCCATGGTCTTCGGCGCGCGCAGGATCGCGACGCCCACCACCGGCACGAACAGCACCGCGACCACCCAGGAGGCGATCAGCGCGATGCCGACCACGGCGAAGATCGAGAAGGTGTACTCGCCCGCCGAGCTCTGCGCGAAGCCGATCGGCACGAAGCCCGCGATCGTCACCAGCGCGCCCGAGAGCATGGCGAAGGCCAGCTTTTCATAGGCATAGGAGCCCGCGCGCAGCTGGTCGTCACCGGCCGCGAGCCGCCGGCTCATCGCGTCGACCGTGGTCATGGCGTCGTCGACCAAGAGCCCCAGCGCGATGATCAGCGCCCCGAGCGAGATCCGCTGCAGGTCGATGCCGACCATCTGCATCACGACGAAGACCGCCGCCATGGTCAGCGGGATGGCGATCGCCACCACCAGCCCCGCGCGGACGCCGAGCGCCAGGAAGCTGATGACCAGCACGATGGCGATGGCCTGCCAGAGCGACTCGGTGAATTCGGCGACCGCGGTATCGACGATCTCGGGCTGGTTGGCGACCAGCACCGGCTCGATCCCGACCGGCAGGTCGGCGGTCAACTCGGCCATGCGCGCCTGCAGGTTCTCGCCGAGCGCGATGACGTCGCCGCCATCGGCCATCGAGATGGCCAGCCCCAGCGCGTCCTGGCCGTTGACGCGGAACATCGGCTGGGGCGGATCGGCATAGCCGCGGCTGATCGTGGCGACATCGCCGAGCCGCAGCCGCCGGTCGCCGGCGGTCAGCACGATGTCCCTCAGGTCGTCCTCGTCGGTGAAGGCGCCCGAGACATTGACGGTCAGCGCATCCGTGCCGGTGCGGATCGTGCCGCCCGGCGAGACCAGGTTCTGCGCCCGGAGCGCCTCGCGCACCGCGCCGGCCGGAATGCCGAAGCCCGCCAGCTCCGCCGGGTCGATCTCGACGAAGATGGTCTCGTCCTGCGCGCCCAGCATCTCGATCTTGGCGACGTCGGGCACGCGCAGCAGCTCGGAGCGGATATCCTCGACATAGTCGCGCAGCTCGCGCGGCGAGAAGCCGTCGGCGGTGAAGCCGTAGATCACCCCGAACGTGTCGCCGAATTCGTCGTTGAAGCCCGGCCCGACCACGCCCTGCGGCAGGGTGTGGCGCATGTCGGCGACGCGGTTGCGCACGCCCTGCCAGATCATCGGCACGTCGCGCGCGGGCGTGGTGTCGCGCAGATGCACGAAGAGCGTCGAGGTGCCCGGGCGCGTCTGGCTGTCGATCCGGTCGAGGCCGGGCGTCTCCTGCAGCGTCTGCTCCAGCCGCTCGGTGACCTGAAGCAGCGTCTCCTCGGCGGTGGCGCCGGGCCAGTTCGCCTGCACCAGCATGGTGCGGATGGTGAAGGGCGGATCCTCGTCGCGGCCGAGATTGAAGAAGGCCATCAGGCCCGCCACGACGACGAGCCCCATGAAGAACAGCGAGAGCGCCTTGTTCTTCAGGGACCAGGCAGAGAGGTTGGCGCTCATCTCAGAGCCCCTCGCCCACGCGCACTTGCTGCCCCGGGCGCAGCGCCTGCACGCCGGCCGTGACGACGATGTCGCCATCGGCAAGCCCGCTTGTCACCTGCACTTCGGCCAGGTCGAACCGGCCGACCTCGACCGTCCGCAGCGCGACGGTTCCGGTTTCGGGATCGACGACGAAGACCGCCGGATTGCCGCCGTCGGTGGTCATCGCCGAGGCCGGGAGCGGCGTCGCCGTGAAGCCCTCGCGCGAGGCGGAGCCGGTGACGGCCGAGCCCAGGCGGAAGCTCTGGGGAATGTCGGACAGCCCGACGCTGACGCGGAAGGTGCGCGTCACCGGATCGGCCTGGGGCGAGATCTCGCGCACCCGCCCGGTGGCGGCGACGGCGGGGTCGCTGGCCAGCGCGACCTTGATGCTCTGCGAGATGTCGACGGCGTCGATCACCCGCTCGGGCACGTCGAAGACCGCATCGCGGCCGTTGTCGCGCGCGACCCGCACGACCATGGCGCCGGCCGAGACGACCTCGCCCTGCTCGGCGCCGGTTTCGGTGACGATCCCCGCGGCATCGGCATAGAGCGCGGTGAAGGACAGCGCCTCCTTGGCATTGGCCAGCTGCGCGGAGGCGGCATCGACCCGCGCCTGCGCCTGGCGGAAGGTCTGGAGCGCGGTGTCATAGCGCTGGCGGGTGACGAAGCCGCGCTCCAGCAGCTGGGCGTGGCGCTCGTAATCGGCCTCGGTGCGGTCGAGATCGCCCTCGGCGGCGAAGAGGTCGGCCTGCGCGGCCTGCAGGGTGTTGCGCTGCGTGGTGTCCTCGAGCCGGCCGATCAGCTGGCCCGGGGTGACGGCATCGCCGATGCCGACCGTGCGCTCCAGCAGGCGGCCGCCGGTGCGGAAGCTCAGCACCGCGGAATCCTGGGCGCGGATCTCGCCGGTCAGGCGGATGCTCTCGCCGGCCGCGCTGCTCTGGGCGACGGCGACGCGCACCGGGCGCACCGGCTCGGGCGCGGTGGCGGCCTCTTCGCGGCAGGAGGCGACCAGCGCCACGGCGGCGATCAGCAGGGGAAGGCGCGGGGTCATGTCCGGTCCTCCCGGGATGCCATGGCGGTATTCACGTGCAGTCGGGACATCATTGTTCTCGTTCCCCCTCGTCCTTCCGCGGCCGCCGTCTCGGGCCCGGCCGTGTCTTCAAATCCTGGAATATTTCCCGCCCGGGCCTGGCCGGACGGGCGGAAAATGCAGTTGCCCGTCAGAACGAGCCGACCATGCTGCCCAGCACGATCACGGTAATCAGGGCCAGCATCGCACTCACCACCCCGACCATGACGACGTCGAAATAGCTGTCCTTGTGCGAGCAGCCGCAGACGGCGAGCATCGTCACCACGGCGCCGTTATGCGGCAGGCTGTCGAGCGTGCCCGACGAAATGACCGCTACCCTGTGCAGGACCGACGGGTCCAGCCCGATCTGCCCGGCCAGTTCCATGAAGGTCGGCCCCAGCGCCTCGAGCGCGATCGTCATGCCGCCCGAGGCGGAGCCGGTCAGCGCCGAGAGGATGTTGGTCGCCACCGCCAGAGACACCAGCGGCCCGCCGCCGATCCCCAGCACCCAGTCCTGCACCAGCTGGAAGGCCGGCAGCGCCGCGACCACCGCGCCGAAGCCGACGAGGCTCGCCACGCTCATGATCGGCAGCACCGAGGCGTTCGAGCCCGCATCCATGCTGTCGCGCAGCGTCGGCAGGCGGCGGAAGGAGAAGGCCAGCAGCACGATGATCCCCGAGAACAGCGCCAGCGCCACGGCCCAGACGCCGCCGACCGCGGTCAGGCTGGTGCCGCCCCATTCGGGCAGTTCGAGGAAGCTGAAATCAAAGGAGGGCAGCACGAATTGCGACAGGATCAGGTTGACGATCACCACCACGATCAAGGGCAGCACCGCCACCGCGATCGAGGGCGCGGTGCTGGCCTTCTCGCCATGCTCGATCTCGGAGGGGTCGAATTCCCGCGCCGTGGTGGCCAGCTCGCGCAGCGCCACCTCGCCGGGGCCCGCGGCCTCTTCCTCGCCGCCGAAGCCCTCGCCCTTGGCGGCGGCCTGCTTCACCCGGAAGCTCAGCCACCACATGCCGAAACCGAACATCACCACGGCCGCGATCACGCCCAGCCCCGGCGCCGCGAAGGCGGTGGTGCCGAAGAACGGCATCGGGATGGCGTTCTGGATCGAGGGCGTGCCGGGCAGTGCCGACATGGTGAAGGTCGAGGTGCCGAGCGCGATCGCCGCGGGCAGCAGCCGCCGCGGCACCGCGCCCGCGCGGAAGAGCGCCAGCCCCATCGGCGCGATCACGAAGAAGGCGACGAACAGGCTGACCCCGCCATAGGTGACCAGCGCGCCCGCCAGCACCACCGCCAGCACGGCGCGGCTCGGCCCCAGCTTCTCGGTCATGAAATCGGCGATCGCCGTGACCGAGCCGCTGTCATCCATAAGCTTGCCGAAGAGCGCGCCAAGCAGGAACAGCGGGAAGAACTGCGCGACGAAGCCGGCCGCGGCCGGCATGAAGGTCTGCGTCCAGTGCGCCAGCAGCGGCTCGCCGGAGAAGGCGGCCGCGATCAGCGCGGCGGCCGGTGCCAGCAGCAGGATCGTCCAGCCGCGGAACGCGAGCGCCATCAATACGGCCAGACCCGCGAGAATACCCAGAAGACCCATAGGTCAGACCCCTTCCAGAAGGCTTTCGAACTCGAAGGACGAGCGCACCCCGACATCGTCCCTGTGCTCGGCGGCGAAGGCATCCGCCGCCGCGCGTCCCTCGTCGCGCAGCATCTCCAGGAAGGCCCATTCGGCATTCAGCTTGGAGGAGGCGCTGAGCTTGACCATGATGTCGCTGGAAATGCGGTGCAGCCGCATCTCGGCCCAGGCGCGGCCCTCGCTGTTGCCCGGATCGGCGACCTGGCGCATCATCGCGACCATCCGCAGCTCCTTCAGCAGCGTCGCGTTGAAGGAGACCTCGTTCACCCGGTTGAGGATCTCGCGCGCGGTCTGAGGGATCTCCTCGCGGTAGACCGGGTTGATCTGCACGAGGAACGTGTCGCGGGACTCGCATTCGCGCACCAGCGGCGTGATCGTCGGATTGCCCGAGAAGCCGCCGTCCCAGTAGTACTCGCCGTCGATCTCCACCGGCTGGAACAGCGTCGGCAGGCAGGCCGAGGCCAGGAGCACGTCGGCGGTGATCTCGTGGCGGCGGAACACCCGGCCGCGGCCGGTCCGCGCGTTGGTGGCGGTGATGAAGAGCTTGATCGGCCCGTTCGCCAGCGCCTCGAAGTCGATCGTCTCTTCGAGGATGCCGCGCAGCGGGTTCACCGGCGTGCTGATCGCCGCGAAGGTGAAGGGCGAGATGAAGCGCGACATGGTGTCGGCGAAGATGTAGGCCGGCGAATGGTCCAGCGACCAGTTGCCCGTCATCTTGTCCCAGGGCGTGCGCTGGAAGGGCGAGAATTTCGCCGCGTCCGAGACCTGCTTCCAGAAATCGGCCAGCGCGGCGCGGGCGCCCTCATGGCCGCCGGTCATCATGCCGTAGGCGAAGACCGCGGCGTTCATCGCCCCAGCCGAGGTGCCCGAAATGCCCTCGACCTCCATCCAGGGATAGTCGAGCAGCCGGTCGAGCGCGCCCCAGGCGAAGGCGCCATGCGATCCGCCGCCCTGCAGGGCGAGATCGACCTTCAGCGGCGCGCGCTCCGGCGGCTTCTGCGTTTTCGCTTCTGTCATTGCCCCAAACCCATCCTCGTTCTCTCGCGTTTCATTTTCCGCCCGGGCCGGTCATCCCGGCCGCGGCGGCATCCCTGTGGCGGCGGGCGCGGCGCAGCCCCGCCCAGGCCAGCGTCACGGCGAGCGCGGAAATCCCGCCCGTCGCGGCAAAGGCGGGCACCGGGCCCGCCGCGGCGGCCAGCCCGCCCGCAAGCCCGTAGCCGCCCGCCAGAATGAGGTTCTGCATCGCCAGCCCGCCGCCGAAGACGACGAGCAGGCTCTCGCCCTGGGCCGCGTCGCGGATCACCGCCACGCCGGGCACCTGGATCAGCGCCCCGCCCGCGCCGATCGCCGCCCAGAGAAGCGCGATCGTGGCGAATTGCGTCGCGGCCATCCCCGCCAGCAGCCCGCAGGCGATCAGCGCGCCGCCCAGCAGCATCGTCCGGCTGTCGTCCAGATCGGCGGCGAAGCGCATGTAGCCGAGTGCGCCGAGGATCGAGCCCGCCCCGAAGGCGCCATAGGCCAGCGCCGTCGCCGAGGAGCCGAGCCCGCCGACCGACTGCACCAGGTAGGGCGTCGTCGTCGTCACCATCGCCGTGCCCGCCGCCGTGGCCAGCATCAGCCAGGTCAGCGGCCGCAGCGTCCGGTCGGAGAGGTAGAGCCGCAGCCCGCGCAGCGCCCGCGCGCCGTAGCCGCCGCCGCTTTTCGACAGGTCGGGCAGCCCCGCGGCGCGGATGCGCAGCGCCGAGACCGCGAAGACCGCCGCCGCCGCCAGCAGCCCCGCATCGATCGGCAGGAGGAACAGCAGCGCCGCCGCGGCGAGCGGGCTGACCACGCCCTCCAGCTCGTCGGCGATCCGGCTTTTCGTGATCGCCCAGGAGAAATCCTCGTGATCGGGCAGCAGATGCGCGACGTATTCGATATAGGTGATCTTGAACGCCGCCGAGGCCGCCAGGAAGACCGCGATCGCCGTCAGGAAGCTCCAGCGCCCCGAGACGAAGAGCAGGCTCAGCAGCGCCAGCGCCCGGATGATGTCGAGCAGGATCAGGAAGCGCCCGCGCGGCAGCCGCTCGAAGGCGACCGCCATCAGGAGCGGCGCGACGACATAGGCTAGCGATTTCAGCGACAGCGCGGTGCCCAGCAGCGCGCTCGCGTCGGGACCGGCGATATTGTAGGCGATGACCGAGAGTTCGACCGTGGCGACGCCGACCGAGAAGATCGCCCAGAGCTTGACCTGGAAGAGAATGCTGTACTGCCGGTTGTCGACCTTGGCCATTTTCTTCGGCTTCCGTTGCGCGCACGGGCATCAGCCCGCCCAGTAAAGGCCCGTTCCAAAAGGATGAATTTCAAAGCTGGCTCGAAGGGCAGCAACCTTTCCGTGGCGGACCCGAAATCAGGCAGCCCGCTTGCCTGATTAGGCTAGGCCAGAATCTTGCTGCGCCGCAACATGGTGAATTGACATAGTTCCCGAAACAAAGCCTCCCGGCCCGCGACGGATTGTCCGCTTGGAATTTGATGGCCGGAGCGACCTGGCGTCACTCCGGCTGTCAGGACTGCGGCGCGGCAGGGCCGGAACCGGGTTCCGGACGGGCGCCGAACTCGCCGGTCCGCGACAGCATCACGGCGATCGGGCGGCTCGCCTCGAACCGCGCCGCGACAATCACCAGCATCGCCGTCAGCGGCACCGCGAGGAAGAGACCGGTCACCCCCCAGAGCGCGCCCCAGACGAAGAGCGCCAGGATGGTGACGACCAGGCTGATATTCAGCGTCTGCCCCGCCATCCGCGGCAGCAGGATGTTGCCGATGGTGAACTGCACCGCCCCGAGGAGGCAGCCCAGCACCACCACCCCGCCGAGCTCGCCGAATTGCAGGATCGCGAAGGCGGTGGGCAGCATCACCCCCAGCACCGAGCCGATGGTCGGGATGAAGTTCAGCACGAAGACCAGGATCGCCCAGAACAGCGCGTTGTGCAGCCCTAGGAGCCACATCGCCAGCCAGCTCAGCGCCGCGGTCAGCGCGCTGACCCGGGTCATGATCCACAGGTAGCTGGAGATCCGCGCCGCCAGCTCGCCCAGGAGCGCCTCGGCCTCGGCGCGGCGCGCGGGATCGGGAAAGAGCGCCCGCATCTTCGCCGGAAAGAGCGCCTGGTCGGCCAGCAGGAAGCCGACATAGATGGCGACCACGCCGAACTGGTTGATCAGCCCGATCATGCCCAGCACCACCTGCTGCATCAGCCGCTCCAGCCCGACCGCGTCGAGCATGCGGTCGACGATCAGCCCGGCATCGGCGCCGACGAGCTTGCTCAGCCGCGCGACCAGCGGGTCGAGGCTCTCGGCCAGGCTGAGCGTCTGCGGCCCGTTCGCCAGAAGGCCGCGCACGCCGCTATAGACCGCCACCAGCCCGATCAGCGCGACGCAGGCCGCCGCCAGCGCCATCGCGCCGCCATGGCTCAGCCGCGGTCCCAGCCAGCGGGTGCGGCGCAGCGCGGCCGCCATGCGGTTCAGCACGAACCAGACGATCAGCGCCTCGGCCAGCGGCACGAAGATCCGCGCGCCCAGCGTCAGCCCGCTGAGCACGATCGTCAGGATCACCAGCGCCGCGGCCAGCCGCACCAGGGCGGTGCCGCGCTCGTCCTCCGGCGTCGCGGATCCCGGGGTCATGCCGCGGGCGCGGTCCGGACGCATTTCGACAGCAGGTAGGCCAGGTAGAGCGACACCGCCACCACCATCATCTCGGCCGCCTGGGTCAGCAGCAGCGCCATCAGCGAGACCGCGTCCACCGCCGAGATCTGGTAGGGCGCGCCCGGCGTCGTCACCTGCGCGACCGGCACCCCGACCTGCGGGTTGGCCAGCATGGTCAGCATCAGCGAGGAGGCCGCGCCGAAGAGCGACAGCATCGTCACCACCGTGCCGGCCCCGCCGGCGATGATCCCGATCCACAGGCTGCGGCGGATGCGCGCCGGGCCGGGCTTGCGGTCGTAGCCGTCGAGCTTCTTGCCCAGCGACGCGTAATGGCGGCACCAGAGCGTCGTGAAGAGCGGCAGCGCCAGCCCGAGGAAGGACAGGATGTTGCCCAGCCCGGCCCCGCCCCCGCCCATGACCTTCAGCACGTAGCCGCCGAGCAGCGCCACGGCGATCAGGAAGACGAGCTGCACCCAGAAGCAGACCCTGCCGGCGATGATCAGCGAGGAGGCCATCCGCTTCACGCGGGCGTCCTGCCAGGTTTCGGTGGTCTTGCTCATGATGCCTCTCCTGCCTTCCGCCTTGACGATCTGCCCCCGGGCCCTGCCATCCGCTGCGGCCCTGCCCGCTTCTTACACCGAATAGGCCCGCCCCGCGCCGGTATCAATCCGCGCAGGGGCCGCCGCGGAACTGCGGTGCTGGATTACCACGGCGCGGGCCGCTGCCGGAACAGCTCCGCCAGCGCGCGGGCCCGCGCCTCCGACCAGTCCGGCGGATCGGCCAGCGCCGCCCAGGCATCGATATAGTCCGCCGCCACGTAGTAGTGCCCGTGCCCCTCGACCGACAGCGCGACCAGCATGTCGAGCCCCAGCTGGAAGGCCGTGACCAGCGGGAACCACCGCATCTCGGGCGCCACGTCGGGGGCGCGCGGCCCGGTCAGCCAGTCAGGCGGCCGCCACAGCATCGCCGGGTCGAAGACCACGATCGGATCGCTGCCGTAATTGAGGAAGACGAAGCGGATCGGCCCCCAGGGCGCCTCGGCGCGGTCCAGGGTGTTCTCCTGGTTGGCGGTGCGCACCATGGAACCGTTGCCGAAGACCGGCCGCCAGGCGGGGCTGCCCTCGGCGCGGCGGTCGCGGACGAAGGACCAGATCGGGCTCATGAAGGGCGAGCCCGCCCAGAAGGCGCCCTGCGGCGGATCGGCCAGCACGTCGAAGATCGGCAGGGTCGACTGGCTGTTCAGCGCCCCCTGGCTGAGCCCGTGGATATAGAGCCGCGGCCGGCTTTCGGGCGGCAGCGCGGACCAGTAGCCGTGGATCACGTCGAAAAGCGCCCGCGCCTGGTCGAAGCCGTAGTCGATCTGGGTCAGGATCGACAGGATCGAGGTCAGGTAGGAATACTGGGCCGCGACATGGGCGGTGTCGCCGTTGAACATGAAATCGACCGTGTCATGGGCGCCCGGATCCATCCAGCCGGTGCCGACCGGCGTGGTGACGATCAGGATCTCGCGCTCGAACCCGCCCTGGCGGATCAGCTCCTCCAGCGCGAGCTTCGCGCGCGCCTCTGCGGTCGGCGCCGAGACCCGGCCGACATAGACCCGCACCGGGCGCTTGGCCGGGCGGCCGGTGAAGGCCTCGATCTCGGCGGGCTCCGGCGTGCGGCCGATGAAGTCGCGGCCGCGATTGCCCAGGTCCTCCCAGGAGATCAGCGAGGCGGCGCTGCCCGTGGCCATCGGGTTTTCGGGCGGGGCGAAGCGCGGATCGACTGCCTGCTCGCCCGCGGCGAAGGCGGCGTCCGACAGTTCCATCGCCTGGCGCAGCAGGACGCCGCGGCCGAGCTGCATCACCAGGAGCGCGGCCAGCAGCACGCCCAGGACCGGCCCCAGCCGCCCCGGCAGCCCCCGCGCCAGGAGCCCCCCGATCCGCCGCGACAGGAGCACGAAGAGCACCCCCGCCACCCACAGCGCCGCCCCGGTCGCCAGCGCGACCGCCGCCACCCGCGGGCGGTGCCCCTCCTCGACCGGCGGCAGGTCCATCACCCGCCGCGTCGCGTCCTGCCATTCCGGCGCCTGCCAGAGCGCCGCGGCCATCACCGCCGCCGCGGCCAGCGTTGCCAGCCGCAGCGGCCAGGGACCGGAGGGCTCGGGCAGCAGCATCAGCCGCCAGAGCCAGCTCGCCAGCGCGCCGCAGGCATAGCCGAGCCCGATCGCCAGCCCGGCCAGAACGCCCTGCTCCAGGGGCGTCCGCGGGATCAGCGAGGGGGTCAGCGAGGCGGCGAAGGCCAGTGCGGCGAAGATCACCGCCGGGGCGACCGGGCGCCAGGGACGGAAGGGCCGGACCGGCGCGGCGGGTGCGGCCGGAGGGCGGCGGCGGCGCAGCCTCGGGTCCATCACGGGGCTCCCGGCAGGGCGCGGCGGGCGGAGATCGTCGGCATGGAATGCTCCTCGCATGGATCCGGCGGTACTCTGCGGCAAGCCTAGCCCATCGCGCCACTTGCGTCACCGATCGCGACCGGCCTGCGACGCCCGGTCCCCGCAGGGCTGCGTAGTGACCCCGAGGGACCGGGGCGGCCCCTGGCTGTGGCCTACAAGGGGCGACGGGCGACGGGCGACGGGCGACGGGCGACGGGCGACGGGCGACGGGCGACGGGCGACGGGCGACGGGCGACGGGCGACGGGCGACGGGCGACGGGCGACGGGCGACGGGCGATGAGCGATGAGCGATGAGCGATGAGCGATGAGCGATGAGCGATGAGCGATGAGCGATGAGCGATGAGCGATGAGCGATGAGCGATGAGCGATGAAGTTTCTCGCAGGACACCGGTGTCAAGCGCCCGGCAGCGCTTTCCGGAGCGCCTCCTCCGCACGGCGGCTGCTGGTCCGTCGCTGCGCCCGCGCTCTGGGGTCGCGCCTCCTCCCAGGCTGCCGAAAAGGTCTTAAGGGCGCCTTCGTGGAGGAAGCACGTCCGGATCTGGTCAAGGCTTCTCCCGGGACTGTCCGGAATTCTGTGCCCTGGCGTTTTGATTGCGCCATTGGGAAGCCATCTTCGACCATGATTGCGAACCGGCTTTTCACGGCATGCCAGACGCTGCCCCGCACGACCCGTTGCAGCGCGGGACGTTTCTGTCCGCAGGCGCCGCTTCGAGCGCAAGACACCGCAGGACGGCGCGCAAGTTCCCGTCCAATGCGCGGCCCCTGCCCTTGCGCCGGCACAGGGGGAACCGTCTCCCGCGCCGGCACGGCAGGAGTTGCAGATGCAGACAGGGCCGCCGCAGGCCGAAAGGCGGTGGCAAAGGCCCGGAGAGCGGCGCGCGCCGCCCCGAAGCGACAGCCTTCGCGCGGAGCGAGGACAGAATCCGCGCCGCCGCCCGAAATCCCCGGCGCCGCAGGCGCTTCAGCGGCCGGCCAGTCGGCCCCAGGCGGGCCGCAAGGCCCGGTATTGCTGAAAACTCCGGCTCCGGTCGAGAGACCATCCGAAGTTGGCAATTTGGTCTCCGGCAAGGCTGAAGAGATCGCTCTTTAGGGCGGATTCTCCCAAGCCTGGAATGTCCTCCTTCGATTTGGCGCATGCGAGCTTGTGCACGAGTTTTCCAGCACCCTCCGCCAGCTCTGCGCCGTCGCAACGCGACCAGCCGCAGACCCGCCGCGAAGCTGACATCTGCTGGTCCTCGCCCCGGGTTGCGGCACGCCGGCCGCAAGAGCTCTTCCGTTGCCAGGCTGGGGCGCGAGCGGGGTGCCAGAACGGTTGCAGGCGAGCCGCAGCGGGAATGTCTCCCTGCCCCGGGAGGCATCACGCCGGGATCGTCCGGAGACGCTGGTGCTCCGAGGGGAGCTCCCCGCAGCCGCGGCTCCGGGGGCGGTCCCCGGCACACGCTTGGCAAATTTCCCCGGCCCGGCCGCAGGTCAGGGGGTGCCGATCTCCGGCGGCCGGTCCGTGCTGCCCTTCGGCGGCCTCCGTCCAGTGCGGGCCGGTTCGGCAATGGCACGGACGCGGCGCCCGGCCGCCGGGCAGAGTGCCGGGAATGGCCGGGACAGGCGCCCCGCAAGGGAGAGCCATGCCGGGCCGGGGCGACCGCGGAACGGCATGGCATTTGGGGCGGGCCCGCGGCCTCAGGCCTCCGCGCCGAAGCCTGCCACCAGGCCGGCCAGCGCGGCGACGGCCACGCCCATGTCGGCGGGGTCGGCATGCTCCTCGGGGACGTGGCTGGCGCCGTCGCGGCAGCGCAGGAAGAGCATCGCCACCGGGCAGAGCCCCGCCATGGCCGAGGCGTCATGCGTCGCCCCGGAAGGCAGCGACGGCACCCCTGCCCCGGCCGCCCTTGCCGCCGCCTCGAGCCGCGCCGAGAGCGCCGGGTCGCAGGGCACGGCCGGCTGGACATAGCTGCGGCCGATCACGAGGTCCAGCTCCGCCTCGCGCGCGATCTGCGCCGCCGCGAGATGGAGCGCCGTTCCCGCCGCCTCGCGCAGCTCGTCGGAGGGCGCGCGCAGCTCGACCGTCAGCCGCACCTCGCCCGGGATCGCGTTGACCGCATTCGGCACGACATGCAGCTCGCCCACCGTGGCGCGCAGCCCGGGCGTGTCGAGCCCCATGCGGCGGACCTCGGTGACCAGCGCCGCCGCCCCGGCCAGCGCGTCGCGCCGCGCCGCCATCGGCACGGTCCCGGCATGGCCGGTGCGGCCGGTCAGGGTGACGGCATGGCGCTCGATCCCGCAGATCGCGGTGACGATGCCCAGCGGCTCGCCCGCCTGCTCCAGCACCGGGCCCTGCTCTATATGGGTCTCGACGAAGCCCGCCACCACGGAAGGATCGCGCGCCAGCGCCGCGACCCCGCCCGGATCGCCGCCGAACGCCGCCAGCGCCCCGCCCAGCGTGACGCCCTGCCGGTCGGCCATCTCCAGCACCGCCGGATCGGCCGTCCCCGCCAGCGCGCGCGAGCCCAGCAGCGCCGTCGGGAAGCGCACGCCCTCCTCGTCGGCGAAGGCCAGCACCTCGACCGCGACCGGCAGCGCGCGGCCCTCCTCGCGCAGCTTCTCCAGCGCCAGGATCGGCAGCACCACGCCCATGATCCCGTCGAAGGCGCCGCCGCCCGGCACGCTGTCCTGATGCGAGCCCATCAGCAGGACCGGCGCCCCCTCCGGCCCCTCGGCGCGGCCCGAAAGCGTGCCCGCGGCATCGAGCCGGACCAAGAGCCCCGCCGCCTCCATCCAGCCGCGCAGCAGCGCCAGCGCGGCGTCATGCTCGGGCGTAAAGGGCAGCCGCGTCACCCCCGGCCCGGGCGCGGAGGCGCCCGCCAGCGCCTCCAGCATGTCGCGGGCGCGCAGCCCCCATCGCCAGTCAGTCAAGTCCCCGCTCCCTGTCGCTCGGATGCGGCACCTGCCGCGCCCAGTCCGCATAGTCGCCCGTGGTCGCGCGCCGGTAGAGATCGGCCAGCGCGCCGACGGGATCTCCGGGATGGTAGTCGATCCGAAGCGTCAGCGGCGCGCGATCCGGAAAGAGGACGAGGAGAGCGGCGGAAAACAGCCCGCGGCTGTCGCTGCCTGCCGCAGCACCGGCCCGCAGCGCCGCGATCAGCCGCTTGCCCATCGGCCCGCGGGCGGCGGCGAACTTCTCCGCCAGGGCCGGCAGCACATCGAGGCTGGCCAGCAGGTTTCCCGCCGCGACCCCCTGGTCGAAGACCAGCCCGCCGCGCGCCTCGGTATTGAGCGTGCCGGTATGGACCCCGGCCCGCCCGGCGAGATCGAGCGCCGAGAGCTGGCGGTGCTCGCGCCCGGCATCGGCCCCGGCGATCCGCTCCACCGCCTCGGGCGCGGGCGTGCCCTCGCGCATCGCCGCCAGCACGTCCTCGCCCCAGAAGGTCGAGGGCGCCGCCCCCTGCGAGGCCGAGAGCCCGGCGCGGATGTCGCCGCGCAGCACCCAGCCGCCGACGCAGAGGCTGCCCGTCGCCGCCGCCCCGCCGAGGACACCGGTTTCGGCATCGCGCACAAGAATTGAGAAGGTCATCCCGAAGCTCCGACTGTTTCCCGCCAATTTATCATGAAAAATTGACAGATCAATTTCTCATGATAATTTCGAATCAAATCGAAGGCCATCAGGGAGCGCCGACAATGGAACTCTGGAACCGGAGCCGCGGGCCTGCCGCCGCGGCCGCCCTTGCCGCCATCCTGACCAGCGCCGCCGCCCTCGGCACGGCGCCCGCCCTGGCGCAGACCCCGCCGGGCGTGCTGATCGTCGGGCAGATCGCCGAGCCGAAATCGCTTGACCCTGCCGCGGTCACGGCGGTCAACGACTTCCGCATCCTGGTCAATCTCTACGAGGGGCTGGTGAAATACGAGCCCGGCACGCTCGAGGTCGCGCCGGCGCTGGCCACGGACTGGACGATCAGCGAGGACGGCACCGAATACACCTTCACCCTGCGCGAGGGCGTCACCTTCCATGACGGCACGCCCTTCGACGCCGGGGCCGTGAAGTTCAACTTCGACCGGATGCTGGACGAGAGCCATCCCTTTCACGACACCGGCCCCTTCCCGCTGGCCTTCTTCTTCTCCGCGGTGGAGTCGGTCGAGGCGGTCGATCCGCTGACGGTGAAATTCACCCTCTCGGAACCCTATGCGCCCTTCCTGTCGAACCTCGCCTATCCGACCGGGCTGATCGTCTTGCCCGCCGCGGTCGAGGCCGCGGGCGCCGATTTCGGCCGCGCGCCGGTGGGCACCGGGCCGTTCAAATTCGCCGAATGGCGCTCGAACGAGGCGGTGGTGATCGAGAAGAACCCGGACTACTGGGGCGATCCGGCCGGGACCGAGGCGGTGGTCTTCCGCCCGATCACCGATGCCAATACCCGCGTCGCCGAGATGCTGGCCGGGGGGATCGACATGATGGTCGAGGTGCCGCCCGTGGCGCTGTCGCAGTTCCAGTCGGACGATTTCACCGTCAGCGAACAGGCCGGGCCGCATCTGTGGTTCCTGATCCTCAACGCCAAGGACGGCCCCTTCGCCGACAAGCGCGTGCGCCAGGCGGCGAATTACGCGATCAACAAGGAGGCGCTGGTGGGCGACGTGCTCGAGGGCACGGCCGAGGTCGCGGCCGGGCCGACCCCGCCGGCCTTCGCCTGGGCCCATGACGACGCGCTGGAGCCCTATCCCTATGATCCCGACCGCGCCAGGGAGCTGCTGGCAGAGGCCGGGGCCGAGGGCGCGACGCTGACCTTCTATGTCACCGAGGGCGGCTCGGGCATGCTCGACCCGGTGCCGATGGGCACCGCGATCCAGGCGGATCTGAACGCCGTCGGGCTGGACGTGAAGATCGAGACCTATGAATGGAACACCTTCCTCGGCGAGGTGAATCCCGGGCTCGAGGGCAAGGCGGACATGGCCGAGATGGCCTGGATGACCAACGACCCCGACACGCTGCCCTTCCTGGCGCTGCGCACGGATGCCTGGCCGGACAAGGGCGGGTTCAACTCGGGCTACTACTCGAACCCCGAGGTCGACGCGCTCTTGGAAAAGGCCCGCGTCTCCACCGACCAGGGCGAGCGCGCCGAGCTCTACAAGCAGATGCAGCAGATCGTCCATGACGACGCGCCCTGGGTCTTCGTGGCGAACTGGAAGCAGAACGCCGTGACCTCGTCGCGGGTGGAGAACTTCTCGCTCGAGCCATCCTTCCTGCTAATGCTGAAGGACGTGGTGAAGAACTGACCGCGATGGAGGCCCCGCTGGAGCGGCTGCGCGCGGTCTGCCTCGGCTTTCCCGAAGCGGAGGACCAGCCGATGCGGGGAGGGACGGCCTACCGGGTGCGGGGACGGATCTTCGCCATGCCGCGGATGGAGGACGGCGCGCCCGCGGTCTGGCTGAAGGCGCCCCGCGGCGCGCAGGCGCTGCTGGTCGAGGCGGCCCCGGCGACCTTCTTCCGCCCGCCCTATGTCGGGCCGAAGGGCTGGATCGGCCTGCGGCTCCATGCCGGGACCGACTGGGACGAGGCAGAGGCGCATATCCGCCGCAGCTACGCGCTGGTCGCGCCGAAGGCGCTGGCGCGGCTGGCCGGGGCGGGCTGACACGGGAGGCCAGGCAGAACGGGAAAGGGACCGATGGCCGGATACATTCTGAAGCGACTGCTCTCGGCGATCCCCGTGATCCTGGGCATCACGGTGATCGTCTTCCTGATCATGGCGATGATCCCGGGCGACCCGGCCACCGCCATCCTCGGCAGCTACGCCACCCCCGAGAATGTCGAGAAGCTCAACCGCGACCTTGGCCTCGACAAGCCCCTGGCGCAGAGATACGTCATCTGGCTCGGCAACATGCTGACCGGCGATTTCGGCCGCTCCTTCTCGCTGAACCGGCCGGTGCTCGACGAGATCCTCGACCGCTTCTCGGCGACTCTGATCCTCGCGGGGACCGCCTTCGTGCTCTGCTCGCTCATCGGCATCCTGGCCGGCGCCATTTCCGCGGCGCGCCAGTACAGCCTGGCGGACAAGGCGATCACCTTCGTCGTGCTGATCGGCATCTCGGTCCCGTCCTTCTTCCTCGGCATGATGATGATCCTGCTCTTCGCGGTAAAGCTGCGCTGGCTGCCGGTCTCGGGGATGTACGCGATCTACGGCGGCGGCGACCTGCCCGACCTGCTGGCGCATCTGGCGATGCCCGCGCTGGCGCTTGCCGCGGTCGCCACCGGCGTCGTGGCGCGGCTGTCGCGCTCGGCCATGCTCGAGGTGCTGCGCCAGGACTACATCCGCACCGCCCGCGCCAAGGGCGTGCCCGAAGGCCGCGTGGTCTACGGCCATGCGCTGCGCGCGGCGATGGTCTCGATCATCCCGGTGCTGGGCATCCAGGCGGGGTTCGTGCTGTCGGGCGCGGTCTATATCGAGATGGTCTTCCAGTGGCCCGGCGTCGGGCGGATGCTGGTCGACGCGATCCTCAAGCGCGACATCCTGCTGGTGCAGGGCGGCGTGGTCTTCGTCTCGGCCTGCTACGTGCTCTTCAACATCGCCGTCGATGTCGCCCAGGGCCTGCTCGATCCGAGGATCAAGACATGACGGCGTTCCTCAGGCTCCTCTTCCGCAACCGCCTGGCCGCGCTCGGCGCTGCCGTGCTGGCGCTGATCCTGGCGCTGGTGATCCTGGCGCCGCTGCTGCCGCTGCCCGATCCGGACGCGACCGCCACTGCCGAGCGCTTCGCCCGCCCGTTCAGCCCCGGCCATCTGCTGGGCACAGACCATCTGGGGCGCGACCTGCTGGCCCGGCTGGTCCATGGCACGCGCATGTCGCTGGCGATCGGCCTGGCGGCCGCGCTGGCCGCCGCGGTGCTGGGCTCGGCCATCGGCATCGTCGCGGGCTATGCCGGGGGCCGCACCGACAACATCATCATGCGGGCGATCGACATGCTGATGGCCTTTCCCTACATCCTGCTGGCGCTGGCCATCGTCGCCGCGCTCGGGCCCGGGCTGCTGAACGCGCTGATCGCGGTGGCGGCGGTCAACATCCCGTTCTTCGCCCGCAACATCCGCGGCATCACCGTCGGGCTCGCCGGGCGGGAATTCATCGACGCGGCGCGGCTGGCGGGGATGGGGCACGGGCGGATCATCCTGTCGGAGCTGCTGCCGAATGTCCTGCCGGTCATCGTCATCGGCGTCTCGACCACGGTCGGCTGGATGATCCTGGAGACCGCGGGGCTGAGCTTTCTCGGGCTCGGCAGCCAGCCGCCCCAGGCCGATCTGGGCTCGATGCTGGGCGAGGCGCGCGCGGCGCTGATCACCGCGCCGCATACCTCCGTAGTGCCGGGGCTGATGATCTTCCTCATCGTGATGTCGATCAACCTGCTCGGCGACGGGGTGCGCGACGCGCTCGACCCGCGGCTGAAATCGGGCGCGCTGAGCCGTCCGCGCGCCACCACCCGCGTCGACCGCAAGGGGCCGGTCCCCGACGCGCCCGCGAAGGGGCTGCTGGACCTGCAATCGCTCGAGACGCAGTTCCATGTCGGCCCGCGGGTCTACAGGGCGGTGAACCAGGTCTCGCTGCATGTCGGGCGCGGCGAGTGCCTCGGCATCATCGGCGAGAGCGGCTCGGGCAAGTCGGTCACCGCGCTCTCGGTCACCGGGCTCGTCGCCTCGCCGCCGGGCGTCGTCACCGGCGGGGCGGTGCGCTACGAGGGCGAGGACCTGCTCGGCATGCCCTATGGCCGGCTGCGCGCGATCCGCGGCGAGAAGATCGCCTATATCTTCCAGGACCCTCTGGCGACGCTGCACCCGCTCTACCGCATCGGCGCGCAGATGGCCGAGGCGATCCAGGTGCATCACCGGGTCGGCGCGAAGGAGGCCGAAGGCCGCGCGCTGGAGCTCCTGCGCGCCGTGCGCATCCCCAATCCCGAAAGCCGGCTGCGGAACTATCCGCACGAGATGTCGGGCGGCATGCGCCAGCGGGTCGGCATCGCCATGGCGCTGGCCAACGACCCCGAGGTGCTGATCGCCGACGAGCCGACCACCGCGCTCGATGTCACGGTGCAGGCGCAGATCCTGGCGCTGCTCGACGAGCTCCGGCGCGAACGGGGGCTGGCCATCGTCTTCATCACCCATGATTTCGGCGTGGTCGCGCAGCTCTGCGACCGGGTGGCAGTGATGTATGCCGGGCGGATCGTCGAACAGGGGCCAACGGCCGAGATCCTCGCCCGCCCCGCCCATCCCTATACCGCGCGGCTGATCGCCTGCGTCCCCGAACTCGGCGGCGGCAAGCGCGAGCTGGCCGCCATCCCGGGCCTGCCGCCGGTGGTCGACAAGCTGCCGCCCGGCTGCGCCTTCGCCCCGCGCTGCGACCGGGCGCGGCCCGATTGCCGCGCGGGCGAGATCGCGCTCGCCGGGAGCGGGCGCCATGACGTGCGCTGCCTGCATCCGGAGGTGACCCCATGACAGCCCAGACCATGACGGCCCTGACCGTGACCGGCCTGTCCAAGACCTTCCCCGTCTCCGGCGGCCTCCTCGGCCGCGCCCGGCCCGGCGTGCGCGCCGTCCGCCCGGTGAGCTTCGCGGTGGAGCCCGGCGAGACCCTGGGCATCGTCGGCGAGTCGGGCTGCGGCAAGTCCACCCTGGCGCGCATGCTGGTCGGGCTGCTGCCCCCCTCCGGAGGATCGATCGAGATCGCGGGCAAGGCGCTCGACACCGCCGATCCGGCGGCCTTCGGGCGGCGCATCCAGTATGTCTTCCAGGACCCGATCTCGTCGCTGAACCCCAGGAAGACGATCCGCCAGATCATGGAGGCGCCGCTGAAGCTGCTCCATGGCATGGACCGGGCTGCCCGCGCCGCGCGCATCGCCGAGATCTTCGCCAGCGTGAACCTGCGCGAGGAATTCCTCGACCGCTACCCGCATGAATTCTCCGGCGGCCAGGCACAGCGCATCGGCATCGCCCGGGCGCTGGCCGCGGCGCCCGGGATCATCATCCTCGACGAGCCGGTCTCGGCGCTCGATGTCTCGGTGCAGGCGCAGGTGCTGAACCTGCTGGCCGGGCTGAAGCGCGATTTCGGCCTGACCTACCTCTTCATCAGCCACGACCTGGCGGTGGTCGAGGCCGTGAGCGACCGGGTCATGGTGCTCTATTTCGGCGCGGTGGTGGAGATCGGCCGCGCCGCGGAAATCTTCACCTCGCCGAAACATCCCTATACAAGGCTCCTCGCGGAGAGCGCGCCGGTCGTCGGCCGCGCGCTGGCCGCGCCCGAACAGAAGGACAGCGAGCTGCCCGATCCGCTGGACCCGCCCCGGGGCTGCGCCTTTGCCGGGCGCTGCATCCGGGCCAGCGCGGTCTGCCGCGAGACCGATCCGCCCCTGGAGAAAATGGGAGACACGAGGTTTGCCGCCTGCCACCACCCGCTCGAAGACTGACGCCCGGCTGAGCCGCCCCGAACAGGTGGCGCGCAAGATCAAGGACTGGGTGGTCGAACAGCGCATGCGCCCGGGCGACCGGCTGCCCACGGAGGCGGAGATGATCGCCGATTTCGCCATGTCGAAGGGCACGATCCGCGAGGCGATGCGCATCCTCGAGGCCCAGGGGCTGGTCAAGTCGCGCACCGGGCCGGGCGGCGGCACCTTCGTCCATGCGGTCTCGACCGAGCGGGCCCGGGCGCTGCTGTCGAACTACTTCTACTTCCGCGACCTGACCATCGCCGATGTCTACCAGATGCGCCGCACGCTGGAGCCCGAGCTGGTCGGCGCGCTGGCCGGGCGGCTGCCGCCCGAGGTGCTCGACGCGCTCGAGGCGGTCACCGACCGCTATGCCCGCCCGGCGCAGACGCTGGAGGAAGAGCGCGACCAGCATGTCGCCTCGCTGGAGTTCCACGCGCTCCTGGCGGCGCAGGCCGACAATCCGCTGCAGGGCTTCGTCATCGGCTTCACCGTGCAGCTCTTGACCGGGATCACGCTGGAGCGGCAGCTCTACGAGCCGCCGAACGAGCGGCTGCGCGCCAGCGGGCACGACTACCACATGCGGCTGCTGGCGGCGCTGCGCGAGGGCGATGCAGGCGCGGCGCGGGCGATCATGAAGGCGCATATGGAGAATGCCTGGAGCCTGATGGGCGACCAGGAGGCGATGGCGGCCGGGCGCTTCCTGCCGGAATAGCGCCCCCGCCCTAGCCGCCGATCAGCGCCGAGATGCCGTCGGCGGCGGAGCGCAGCTGGGCGCCGAGCTCCTCCACCTTTTCTGCCGTCGCCTCCGAGCGGGTCAGCGACAGCGCCAGCCCGGCGACCACCCTGCCCTCGTGGTTGCGCACCGGCGCGCCGAGACAGGTCATCCCCTCGCGGGTCTCGCCGTCATCGACGGAGAATCCGCGCGCGCGGTCGCGGTCGAGCCCGGCACGCAGCGCGGCGAGATCGCGCACGCTGTAGCGCGTCAGCGGAGCGGGAAAGCCCCCGGCGAAGCGCGCGGCGACCTCCGCCTCGGGCAGCGCGGCGAGCTGCGCCTTGCCGGTCGCGGTGAAGGCCGCGGGCAGCCGCATGCCGATCCGGAAGGTCACCCCCAGCGGCTGGCTGGAATTCGAGCAGGCGACATAGACCACCTCCGTCTCCTCGAGCACCGTCAGCGTGATCGTGTAGCCCGAGAGCCGCGCATCGCGGTCGAAATGCTGGCGGAAGGCCGAGACCAGATCGGATTTCGCCAGGAAGCGGCTCGACCAGCGCATCGGCCGCGGCCCGATGCCGAGTCGCCCCGCCGGGTCGCGGATCACCAGCCCCAGCTCTTCCATCGCCTGCAGCAGCCCATGCGCGGTGCTTTTCGGGATCTTCAGCGCGCGGCACAGGTCCGCCGCGGTCAGTTCCTCGGAAGTCTCTGAAAGATGGTCGAGAATTGCCACTGCACGCCGCAGGGCCGGGACGCTTGCGCCACCCTTTGTCACGTCTTTGTGATCCATGGTCTCCCCCTGTTAACCGTTGACCTTGGCGCATCTCGCAAGCATGGTTCGTTATTGTGAATCGTGTTCAATATATTGAACTTCTGGGAGGGGCGCAATGCTGAAATTGAACGAGCCGTCACTGCTGGCCACGGCCTGCCGGATCGGCGACGGCTGGCGCGAGAGCGCCGCGACGATTGCCGTCACCGACCCTGCCGACGGAAGCGAGATCGCCCGTGTTCCGGATCTGGGCGCGGCGGAGACCGAAGAAGCGATCGCCGCCGCCGAGGCCGCCTTCGGCCCCTGGGCGGCGCGCCCGGCGAAGGAGCGCACGGCCGTCCTGCGCAAGTGGTTCGACCTGATCCTGGCCCATGCCGACGACCTGGCCGCGCTGATGACGGCCGAGCAGGGCAAGCCGCTGGCCGAGGCCCGCGGCGAGGCGGTCTATGCCGCCTCCTTCGTCGAATGGTTCGCCGAGGAGGCCAAGCGGGTCTATGGCGACACGATCCCGGCGCCGAGCAGCGCCAACCGGCTTTTCGTGCTGCGCCAGCCGATCGGCGTCTGCGCGGCGATCACGCCCTGGAACTTCCCGGCGGCAATGATCACCCGCAAGGCCGCCCCGGCGCTGGCCGCGGGCTGCACGATGATCGTCAAGCCGGCCGAGCAGACGCCGCTGACCGCGCTGGCGCTGGCCAAGCTCGCCGAGATGGCGGGGATCCCGGGCGGGGTCTTCCAGGTGATCACCGGCGATGCCCGCGCCATCGGCGGCGTGCTGACCGGCTCGGACGTGGTGCGCAAGCTGTCCTTCACCGGCTCGACCGAGGTCGGGCGGATCCTGATGGAGCAATGCGCCCCCACCATCAAGAAGATGAGCCTGGAGCTGGGCGGCAACGCGCCCTTCATCGTCTTCGACGACGCCGATCTGGATGCCGCGGTCGAGGGGGCCATCGTCTCGAAATACCGCAATGCCGGACAGACCTGCGTCTGCGCCAACCGGCTCTATGTCCAGGCCGGGGTCTATGACGCCTTCGCCGAGAAGCTCGCCGCCCGCGTCGGCGCGATGCCGGTCGGCCGCGGCACCCTGCCCGGCGTGCAGATCGGCCCGCTGATCGATGCCGACGCGCTGGCCAAGGTCGAGGCGCATGTCGCCGACGCGGTGGAGCACGGCGCCCGGATCGCGCTTGGCGGGCGGCGCTCGCAGGAGGGGCCGACCTTCTACGAGCCGACCATCCTGACCGGCGTCACCCAGGCGATGCGGGTCGCCCGCGAAGAGACCTTCGGCCCGGTCGCGCCGCTCTTCCGCTTCGAGACCGAGGAAGAGGTCATCGCCATGGCGAATGACACCGAATTCGGCCTCGCCGCCTATTTCTACACCGAGAGCGCGCGCCGCGTCTGGCGCGTCACCGAGGCGCTCGACTACGGCATGGTCGGCCACAATACCGGCCTGATCTCGAACGAGGTCGCGCCCTTCGGCGGGGTCAAGCAATCGGGGCTGGGACGCGAGGGATCGCGCTACGGCATCGAGGAATACCTTGAAATGAAATATCTCTGCTCGGCCGTCGGCTGAGCGGTCATCCGGAACGGGAGGACTTCCAAGTGACGCTTTCACCCTTCAGCTTCACCACTGTCGGCGACATCCACCTCGAATGGGGCGGCGCGGCGCGCTTCGGCGAATTGCTGGCCGAGCGCTTCGCGGCGCGCAACCTGCTGCTCGTGACCGATCGCGGCCTGATCGATGCCGGGCTGATCGCCCCGGTCGAGGCCGCCCTGGCCGCGGCGGGCTTCGCCGTGACGATCTTCGACGAGGTGGTCGCCGATCCGCCCGAGGCGATCGTGCGCGGCTGCACAGACGCGGCCCGCGCCAAGGGGATCGACATCGTCGCAGGGCTCGGCGGCGGCTCCTCGCTGGACATCGCCAAGCTGGTCGCGGTGATGATCGGCTCGGACCAGGACCTGTCGGAGATGTACGGCATCGGCAATGTCACCGGCACGCGGGTGCCGCTGGCGCTGGTGCCGACCACCGCCGGGACCGGATCCGAGGTCACCAACATCTCGATCATCACCACCGGCGAGACGACCAAGATGGGCGTGGTCTCGCGCCAGCTCTATGCCGATTTCGTGCTGCTCGACGCCGAGCTGACCGTCGGCCTGCCGCAGGTCCACACCGCCGCGACCGGCATCGACGCCATGGTGCACGCGATCGAGGCCTATACCTCGAAATTCAAGAAGAACCCGCTGTCGGACGCGCTGGCGCGCGAGGCGCTGCGGCTGCTGGGCGAGAACCTGATCCCCGCCTGCCAGGACGGCACCAACCGCGAGGCGCGCGAGAAGATGCTGCTCGGCGCGATGCTGGCGGGCCAGGCCTTCTCGAACTCGCCGGTGGCGGCGGTGCATGCGCTGGCCTATCCGCTGGGCGGGCACTACCACCTGCCGCACGGGCTGACCAACGCGCTGATGCTGGGGCCGGTGCTGCGCTACAACGCACGCGTCGCCGCGCCGCTCTATGCCGAGCTGGCCGACGTGCTCTCGGTGCCGGGCACCGGCGACGAGCAGGCCCGCTCCGCCGCCTTCGTCGATCACATGCTGAAGCTGATGGATGACAGCGGCGCGCCGCGGCGGCTGCGCGACGTCAATGTCACCGACAACAGCCTGGCGATGCTCGCCACCGACGCGATGAAGCAGACCCGGCTCCTCGTCAACAACCCGGTCGAAGTGACCGAGGACGACGCGCTGGAGCTCTACCGCGAGGCCTGGTGAGGCCCGCCCGGATTTTCACGGTCATACCAACGGAGGAGACCCCATGACCGACGGCATTCGTCTATACATGTTCCAGAGCGGTTCGCTCAAGTGCAAGGTCCACAACATCAAGATGAACGAGGGCGCGGGCGCCGATTACGAGATCCCCGTCCCGTTCTTCCTCATCACCCATCCGAAGGGCCACACGATCATCGACGGCGGCAACGCGGTCGAATGCGCCACCGATCCGCGCGGCTACTGGGGGGATATCTGCGACGTCTACTGGCCGGAGATGACCGCCGAGGAGGGCTGCGTCGCGCAGCTCGAGACGCTCGGCATCAAGCCCGGTGACATCCGCTATGTCGTCCAGTCGCACCTGCATCTGGACCATACCGGCGCGGTCGGCCGCTTCCCCGATGCCACCCATCTGGTGCAGCGGGCGGAGTACGAATACGCCTTCACCCCCGACTGGTTCGCGGCCGGCGGCTACATCCGCAAGGACTTCGACAAGCCGGGGCTGAAATGGCAGTTCCTCAACGGCATGGCGGATGACCATTACGACGTCTATGGCGACGGCACGCTGATCACCGTCTTCTCGCCGGGCCATGCGCCGGGGCACATGTCCTTCCTGGTCAACCTGCCCGAGAGCGGCCCGATGCTGCTGACGGTCGACGCCGCCTACACCACCGACCACTGGGAGGAGCGCTCGCTCCCCGGCTTCCTGGCCTCCACGGTCGACACGGTGCGCTCGGTCGGCAAGCTGCGCGCGCTGGCCGAGAAGACCGGCGCCACCGTCGTCACCGGCCACGATCCCGACGCCTGGAGCGGCTTCAAGCAGGCGCCCGAGTTCTACGGCTGACCCGAACGGGACGCCCGGCCCCTGCGGCCGGGCGCTCCGCCTCAGGCTTTCGAGCGCTCCAGCATGCCGAAGAGGTCGCGCGGGTCGTCCGGGTCGGCCAGCATGTCCAGAGGCTCGGCAAAGCCCGTCCCCGGCAGCTTGGCATGGACATAGCGCAGCGCCGAGAAATCCTCGATCGCGAAGCCCACGCTGTCGAAAAGCGTGATCTGCCGCGGATCGCGCCGCCCCTCTGCCTCGCCGCGCATCACCTTCCACAGCTCGGTCACCGGATGGTCGGCTGCAAGCTGCTGGATCTCGCCCTCGATGCGGGTCTGCTCGGGGTATTCCACGAAGATGTCCGAGCGCAGCAGGATGTCGCGATGCAGCTCGGTCTTGCCCGGGCAGTCGCCGCCGATCGCGTTGATATGCAGCCCCGCCCCGACCATGTTGTCGGTCAGGATCGTCGCATACTGCTTGTCGGCCGTGCAGGTGGTGACGATCTGCGCGCCCTCGACCGCCTCTTCGGCGGAGCCGCAGCAGGCGATCTCGAACCCCTGCCCTTCGAGGTTCCGCCGCGCCTTGGCGGTCGCCGCCGGGTCGATGTCGTAGAGCCGCAGCCGGTTGATGCCCAGCAGCGCGCGGAAGGCCAGCGCCTGGAACTCGCATTGCGCGCCATTGCCGATCATCGCCATGCAGGACGCACCTTCGGGCGCGAGATAGCGCGCCGCCAGCGCCGAGGTCGCCGCCGTGCGCAGCGCGGTCAGCACCGTCATCTCGCTCAGCAGCAGCGGATAGCCGTTCGCCACCGAGGAGAGCACCCCGAAGGCGGTCACCGTCTGGAAGCCCGCGCGCATGTTGGCGGGATGGCCGTTGACGTATTTGAACCCGTAATTCTCGGCATCCGCCGTCGGCATCAGCTCGATCACCCCGTCGGGGGAATGCGAGGCGACGCGCGGGGTCTTGTCGAAATCCGGCCAGCGGCGGAAATCGGCCTCGATGAAGCCGGCGAGCTCGGTCAGGAAGGTTTCGGGCCCGATCGACTGCACCAGCCGCATCATGTTGTCGACGGAAACGAAGGGCACGAAGGCCAGCTTCGAAGGGGCGGGACGGGGGGCGGCAAGGGTCATGGCAGGTCCTCGTGTCAAAGGGGCCGCGATCAGGCGGCGAAAGCGCGGGTCGGGCGGTCGAGCACCCGCCGTCCCATCAGCGAGGCGGCGAGATCGCACAGCAGCGAGGCGGAGCGGCCGCGCTCGTCGAGAAAGGGGTTCAGCTCGACGAGGTCGAGCGAACAGGCCAGCCCGCTGTCGCCGATGATCTCCATCGCCAGATGCGCCTCGCGGAAGCTGGCGCCGCCCGGCACGGTGGTGCCCACGGCCGGGGCGATGGCAGGGTCGAGGAAATCGACATCCAGGCTGACATGGAGGAGCCCGCCCGCCGCGCGCACCCGGTCGAGAAAGCGCCGCAGCGGCGCGATGATCCCGGTCTCGTCGATGGCGCGCATGTCATGCACCTCGATCCCCTCCGCGGCGATCAGCGCCTCTTCCGCCGGATCGACCGAGCGGATGCCCATCATGCAGACCTGGCTGGCCGGCACGGCCGCCTTCAGCGGCGGATAGGCGCCGAAGCCCGGCTGCCCGGTGAAATAGGCGACCGGCGTGCCGTGGAGATTGCCGCTTGCCGTGCTCTCCAGCGTGTGCAGGTCGGGATGCGCGTCAAGCCACAGCACGAAGAGCGGCCGGCCCAGCATGGCGGCATGGCGGGCGATCCCCGGCACCGTCCCCGCCGAGATCGAATGGTCGCCGCCGAGGAAGACCGGCAGGTCATGGGCCCGGGCCGCCTCGAAGGCGCGCGCCTCGATCAGCTCGATCCAGGCGCGGGTCTCGGCCAGGTGGTGGATCGCCGGATTGGCATGCGCCAGGGGCGCCTGCGGCCCGATCGCCAGATCGCCGAGATCCGCGACCGACCAGCCGAGCGCGGAGATGGCCCGGGCAAGCCCCGCCGTGCGCAGGCTGGCCGGGCCCATGACGCAGCCGGGCTGCGAGGCGCCGGTTTCCACCGGGGCGCCGAGAAGGGAACATGTGCGTGTCATCTGGACTCCTGTTGTCCAGACCGTTTTCGCTCGCCGGGATGACAGATTGCACTGGCATTTTCGCCAGTGCGTGCGGTATTATTCGCATAATGACGGCCTCTTTGCGCAAAATGACGGACCCACGGCCATGACCCCCCTTTCCGCCACCGACCGGGCGATCATCGCGGCGCTACGCGCCGATGCCCGGATCTCGATGACCGAGCTGGCGCAGGTCGCCGGGGTCTCGCGCACGACGGCGAAGACGCGGCTGGAAAGCCTGGTGGCCGAGGGCCGCATCCGCCGCTTCACCATCGAGACGGATGTCGATGTCGAAGGCGAGATCAAGGCGATCACCCTGGTCGAGCTTCAGGGCAGCATGTCCCGCCGGGTGATCCGCACGCTGGTCAAGATCCCCGAGATCTCGACGGTCTACTCGACCAATGGCGCCTGGGATCTGGTGATCGAGATCAAGACGGCGAGCCTGGTCGAATTCGACCGCGTCCTGCGCGAGATCCGCGAAGTGCCGGGGGTACTCAACAGCGAAAGCTCGATCCTGCTGGCGCATGTGACCGGCTGACCCGTTCCCGGGGCGGGTGCACCTGCCTGAAGGGACCGAACGCCCCGCCATCGGTCCCGTCGTGCCCTGGCGCGGCAGACCGCAGATCCCCGCTTCACAGTGCGGGACTCTCGGTGAGATGAAAGCGGGACCCGCAGGAATTCCGGGCCGTCTCGGGCGGGTTCCCGAACCGGCGCGATCCCCGTCCGAGCCCCATGCGCAGCGGCACAGCCCCGACTGCACGGCGTCGTCCCGGCACGCCCAAGACAGGCTCAGGGGCGCCCGCCGCCTCGATTTCCCCAAGACGCGCCCAAACGGACCCGGCCCGAAACGCCGGGCATGGCCTCCCTCCGGCCCGTCCGGCTGCCGGACGGCGCGCGACACAGCCCCGGGGCCACCGGCCGCTCGCGCACATCTTCCCGCCACCACACCCCCCGGCGCCGGGGGGCGCGAAAATTAGATGTCACTGCCAATCATTGGCATATACATGCAACTCATGTCCCACGAGTCGCCCCCCCTCCGCGAATCCTTCGGATTCCAGTTCTCCGCCCTTGCCCGCGCCTGGCGCCGGGCCATCGACCAGCAGCTCGCCGAAGAGGGGCTGACCGATTCCACCTGGACCCTGCTGATCCATCTCGCCGAGGGCGGCGACGGCATCCCGCAGACGCAGCTCGCGCGGCGGATGGGGCTCGACGCCTCCTCGCTCGTGCGGCTGCTCGACCTGCTCGCCGCCAGCGGCTTCGTCGAGCGCCGGGTCGATCCCGCCGACCGCCGCGCGCGGCTGATCCATCTCACCGGGGACGGGCGGCGCGAGATCGCCGCGATCCGCGCCCGGCTGCACCCGATCGAAGCGCGGCTGCTTGCCGATATCGACGACGCCACGCTCGGGGCCATCTCCGCGGCCTTCCGCCGGATCGAGGCGCGGGTCGAGGACGTGCTCGGCAGCGCCGCGCCGGAGGGCTCGTCGTGACCGCGGCGCTGGAACGGGCGGGCTTCGACCTGCCGCGGATGGCCTATGCCGGACGCACCGCGATCGCCGCCTGCCTGGCCTTCCTGGCCGCCTGGGCACTGGGGCTCGAACATCCGCAATGGGCGGGGATGACGGTCTGGGCCGCCTCGCAGCCCCTGCGCGGGCAGCTCCTGGAGAAGAGCCTTTTCCGCATTCTCGGCACGGTGGCCGGGACCGGCGCCGGGATCGCGCTGGTGCTGGCGATGACGGTGCATCCGGCACTGCTGGTCCTCGGCCTGGCGCTCTGGGTCGGGCTCTGCACCTGCGCGGGCAACCTGCTGCGCGGCTTCACTGCCTATGGCACGGTGCTGGCGGGCTACACGGCGGCGATGGTCTCGCTGCTGGACACCGCCCATCCCGACCGGGTGCTGCTGCTGGGCGCCGACCGGATGGCGACGGTGCTGACCGGGGTGCTGGTCGCCGCCGCGGTCGGAATGGCCTTCGCGCCGAAGGCCGACGGCCGCGCTCTGCGCCGCCAGCTCGAGGAGCTTCTGGCCGACCTCCTCGACCATGTCGCCGGGCGCGAGGCCCCGGCCGAGGCGGAGCGCGAACTGATGGCCCGGCTCGCCGCGCTCGACGAGAGCCTGGAGCCGCAATCCGCCGGGCAGCGCGGCGCGCGCCAGCAGGTGCGCGGGATGCGGGCCGCGATGCTGGCGGCGATGTCGCTGCTCTTCTGGCGCCATGGCGAGGGACAGGCGCCGGCAGGGGCGCCTGCCGCCGCGTCCGCAGCGCTGCGCCGGGGCGATCCGGCCTCCGCGGCCCGCGCGCTCGACGCCCATGCCGCGAACCAGGCCGAAGGCGCGGAGCTGCGCGAACGCCTCGCCGCGCTGTCGCTGGCGCTCGGCAGTCTCGACCGCCCCGGAACGGCGGAGCCCGGCCGCCCTGCACCGGCCGTCCCGCTGCATCGCGACTGGCCCGGCGGGCGCGAGGCCGGGCTGCGCGCCGCCGGGGCGATCCTGCTCTTCGGCGCGCTCTGGCAGGTCACCGGCTGGCATGCCGGGGCCTTCCTGCTGCTCGGCCTCTCGGTGATGCTGTCGCTCTTCTCGACCTTCGAGAACCCGGCGGGGATGATGAAGAATGTCTGGCGCGGCCAGCTCCTCGGCGTGCTCGGCGCGCTGGCCTGCCGCTGGCTGGCCTGGCCGCTGGCGGAGAACGAGCTGCAGATGATCCTCCTGACCCTGCCCTTCATCCTGATCGGCCCGCTCTTCGTCGGGCATCGCCGGACGGTGATGATGAGCTTCGACTACAACATGGTGATGCTGCTGCTCCTGCAGCCGCACTGGCCGCTGACGGGCAGCTTCGGCGCCTCGGTCGGGGCCGGGCTGGCGGTGGTGGCGGCGCCCTTCGCCGCGATGGCGGCCTATCGCTGGGTCTATCCGCCGACGCTCCGGCGGCGCAGCGCCGCGCTGGTGCGGGCGATGCTGCGCAATATCGAGGCGCTGGCCGCCGACCCGCAGGGTGCCGGCCATGCGGACATCTGGCGGGCACGGCTCTATCACCGCAGCCTGCGGCTGACGGGCATGGGCCGCGCCTCGCGCCCGGCGCAGATCGCGGCGCTGGAGACCGGGGCGGGGCTTCTCGATCTCAGCCAGGCGGTGCTCCGCTGCCACGCGATGGCGGCAGAGGCGGCTGGCGGCCCCTCGCTTCGCCGTGCTGCCGGGCTGGCCCTGGCGCGCAGCCGCCGCCTCTCGGCGGACCCGGCCGCGGCGGAGCGCGCCTTCTCCGCACTGTCGCGCCGCCTCGGACCCGGCGGCGGCCATCTGATGGAGCGCGCGGCCGCGGCCGTGAGGAAGCTGCGGGGCGCGGGCCTTCTGGAGAGCGCCCCGGCCGCGGCGGCCTGATCTCCGCCGCCGCGCGCAGCGGGGCCGCGGGCTGCGGCAGCCCGTGCCCCGCCCGGGGACCCGTGCCGGCAGCACCGCCACCGCCAGACCGCCGCGAAAACCGGCAGCGCAGCGCGCTCCGGGCGGTCCGGCGATCCGCGTCCTCCCGCCCTGCGGGATGGCGCCCGCGATCTTCCGCAGCGCGATCATGGCGATGGCGCAATGCAGCGGTCCGACGCCCAGGGCCGCGCTCGAAGGACGCCGCAACGGCCCGGCCACGAGCGGCGCCGACGTCACCTCCACCGCCGTGCCGGGCGGGACAAGGGGCGCCGCCGCCAGTGCGAGCGGAATGACGGGCGCATCGCCGCCGGTGACGATGTCCGCCTGGCGCGCCGCGCCCGAGCAGGCGGCCCCATGCTCGGCCCCCTCGCAGCGGCGTGCAGGAAGACCGCCACCCCGGGAAGCGCAGCGCCGACAGCACCGGCCGGACCAGCGCAGCGCAGGCCGCTGCGCCGCCCCCAGCATGCAGACCGCGGCCCCGGAGATCGCGGACTGCCCCGCGAGAATGCCGCCGTGGATCGCCAGCGGCAAGACCGGCGCCGCCCGGGTCCCGGCGTCGGTCGTGCCGCGGCATGCGGTTGCGGCAGCCGGACTGGCCGGCAGCATCACCCCGGCCGCGGTCCAGCGCCGCAGGATCTGCAGCCGCTCGGAGACCACGCCCCGTCCCTCGGCTCCCGAGGAAGATCCGCAGCCCCTCGCAAGGCATCCGCGCGGCGAAGATCCGGGTCCGCGCCGCCTCCAGCCGCTGAAATAGCGCAGCTGCTGCGCGACGGCATCGACCGCCACATGCGCGCGGTTCTTGATGCGACTGCAATCGACAGGCCCTCGATCCAGCGGTCCAGTTGGCGTGCCGCGGAATGGCTCCCGCTCATCGCGTCACAGGGCGCAGCCTGCCCGCCGGCCATGCGCGTCCCGGCGCAAGCCCCGTGCGAGCCCGTGCGGGCCCGTGCGGGCCCGTGCCGGGAAATCGTCCTCCTGCACCCCCAGCGGCAAGCGGGAGAGCGCCGCCCGCCGCCTGAAAAATAGGCGCGAAAGATGCCGGATTAACCATTGCCGGATTCCGCCGCTGCCGCGGGACCGGCCGGAACAGCCCGGGTTGCCGCTGCGGCACGGGCGGGCGAGAAGCACGCGCGGACCGCTCGCGGCCGCCGGGCCGAGAGGAGGAGCCGCCATGACCGGAACACCGCCGCGCAAGCGCAGCCAGGGGCGCGCTGCGGCCATCGGCCTGACCAAGGCGCAGGTGCTGAAGGCGGCGATCGACCTGGTCGACGAGCTCGGCGCCGAGGCATTCTCGATCCGCGAGCTCTCGCGGCGGCTGGATGTCTATCCGACGGCGATCTACTGGCATCTCGGCGGCTCCAAGGCCGATCTCTTCTCCGAGATGACGGCGACGATCACCTCCGACCTGATGCGCCCCGGCGAATTCTGCGCGGACTGGCGCGACACGCTGCGCGAGCTCTTCCGCCGCTACCGCCGCGCGGCGCAGCGCCATCCGCACCTGGCCAACCTGATCGGCGCGCAGGTCAGCGCCAATGGCCCGCGGCATGCCGGGCTGGCCGAGATCGTGCTCGCCGCGCTGCGCCAGGCGGGCTATGACGGCCAGCCGCTGGCGGACGCGATGAGCGCGCTGGTCGGCGGCATCTTCGGCTTCGTCACCATGGAGCTGGCGCCGCAGGCGCCCGGGGCCCGGCCCGACTGGGCCGAGAGCTTCAGCGCCGCGCTGGACGACCTGCCCGAGGCCGAGTTCCCCGAGACCCGCCGGGCGATGCCGCTCCTGCGCAACCGCGCCTTCGTTCTGCGCTGGTCGAGCGGCGCCGAGGTCCCGCTCGACAGCGCCTTCGAGATGCTGGTCGACAGCCTGATCGCCGGGCTGGAGCTGCGCCGCGCCGGGGCGATGGCCGCCTGGGAGGCCG
The DNA here is from genome assembly GCF_005870025.1 of Poseidonocella sp. HB161398. Lineage (GTDB taxonomy): Bacteria > Pseudomonadota > Alphaproteobacteria > Rhodobacterales > Rhodobacteraceae > Mangrovicoccus. Next base: position 112,658 of record NZ_VATA01000012.1, on the reverse strand, counting down.
CCGGGGCCGCGCCCGGCAGGCGGGGTTGACAAGGCTGCCGGGCGGCGTGCAACACCTCGCGCCATGGCCGCGTCCCGCCCGGCCAGGTCCGTTCCCGCAGAGGTGTCCCATGGCCGGTCCGCCCTTCCCGAAACGCCGCCGCATCGGCATGACGGTCTTTCCGGCCGACAAGACCGGCGCCGCCCCCGATGGCAGGCCGACCGAGGAAACCGCGGCCTGCCCCGGCCGGATCCGCGCCATGCCGGAGGTCGAAGGGCCGGGCCCTGGCAATGCCGCCTCCTGCACCTGCCACCTGGCGGACAGGGCCGGTTTCGCCGCGTTCAACGCCCATGCGCCCGGTTCCGGCGATCCGCTGCCGCTGCGCATCGCAGCCGGGGCGGCGCCCAGGATCCCGGCGATCGCCGGGGCGTGAGCCCGGCCCTTCCAGCAGGAGTGACGGCCATGCCGCAGATCATCGTCCTGGGCGCCGGCATGGTCGGTACCGGCACCGCGCTGGCGCTGCAGGCGCGCGGCCATGACGTCACGCTGGTCGACCGCCGCGGGCCCGGCGAGGAGACGAGCTACGGCAATGCCGGCTTCATCCAGGCCGAGGCGGCCGAGCCCTATGCCATGCCGCGCGACCTGCGCACCCTGGCTGCCTATGCGCTGGGGCAGAGCAACGACCTGGTCTACGACCTGGCGGCGCTGCCGAAGATGGCGCCGGTGCTCTGGCGGTATTTCCGCAACTCCGCCCCCGCCGCGCATCGCCGCGCCTCGGCGCAGTATGCCCAGCTCGTGGCGCGCGCGACCGGGGACCATGCGCCGCTGATCGCCGCCTCCGGGCAGGACAACCTGATCCGCCGCACCGGCTATCACCAGGCCTATCGCGATCCCCGCGCCTTCGCGGCAGCCGCGCGCGAGGCGGAGCGGCTGGCGGCCGAATACGGCGTCCCCTCGCAGGCGCTCGACAGCGCCGCGCTGGCCCGCGCCGAGCCCGCGCTGAAGACGCCCCTGCCCGGCGCGATCTTCTGGGAGAGCTGCTGGACCACCCCCGATCCGGGCGGGCTGACCGCCGCCTATGCCCGGCTCTTCGCCGCGCAGGGCGGCCGGGTCTGCCGGGGCGACGCGATGAGCCTTGCCCCGTCCGGCAGCGGCTGGACGGTGGCGACCGAGGAGGGGCCGGTCGCGGCCGCGCATGCCGTGGTCGCGCTCGGCCCCTGGGCGCCCGACCTGATGGCGCGCTTCGGCTACCGCGTCTCGATGCTGTGGAAGCGCGGCTATCACGGCCATTTCGACAGCCCCGCCGCGCTGTCGCGGCCGCTGATCGACGATGCCAATGGCGTGGTGCTGACCCCGGCGCTGCGCGGGCTGCGGATCGCCACCGGCGCGGCGCTGGTGGCGCGCGATGCCCCGGCCGATCCGGTGCAGCTCCGGCGCGGGGCGGCGGCGGCGGGCGAGCTCTTGGAGATCGGCCCGCGGGTCGCGGAGCCGCAATGGTTCGGCCACCGTCCCTGCCTGCCCGACATGCTGCCGCTGGTCGGCGCGGCGCCGCGCCATCCGGGCCTGTGGCTGAATTTCGGCCATGGCCACCAGGGCTTCACCCTCGGCCCGACGACCGGGATCCTGCTGGCCGACGCGCTCGAGGGGCAGTCGGACCCGCTTCTTTCCGCGCTCTCGCCCGCCGCGCGTCCCGGCGTGCTGCGCTAGCCTTCGCAGGGCAGCGGCCCCGGCCGGCATGGGAGCCTCCGGCGCAGGGGCCGCTGCATACTGCGGCGCGGGTTATGAGGAGACCCGGCCGCAGAACCGACAAGCTACCAGTGGAAGGGACAGCCCCGGCAGCCCTCCATGTAGGTGTCCTGGAAGATGGCGAAGGTGATCCGCGTGCCCGCGTCCATCACCGCATCCGCCAGGTTGGCGTCATAGAGCTTGGTCTCCATCAGGTCCGCGCCGGAGAGATCGGCGCCGGCCAGACTGATCTTGTCGGCGCGCACCATCTCCAGGCTGGCGGCGCGCAGATCGGCCCCGGACCAGTCCGCTGCCGCCGCCCGGGCATGGGCGAAATCGGCCGCCACCATGCGGGCCTGCCGCGCCGTGCTCTTCTGCAGGAAGGCGCGGTGCAGCACCGCCCCGGTCAGGTCCGCCCCGTCGAAATTGGCGAATCTCAGATCCGCATCGCTCAGATCCGCCCGCGACAGCCGCGCCCCGCGGAAATCCGCGCCCGACAGATCGCGCCCCGCCAGGTCGGCATGGCGCAGATCGGCCCCGGCGCAATCCGCCCCCGGCTCCAGCCGGCAGCCGCCGATCGCCAGCACCCCGTCCGGTCCGGGCTGCGGGCCGTCATAGCTCCAGCCGCTGCTGCCATAGTCGACATCCTCGTCGAAGGCCGCGGCCTGGAGCGGCAGCAGTGCGGCGAGCGCGGCTGCCCAAAGTCCTGTCCGGAACATGTCGTCCTCCCTTCTGCGCAAAAAGGGGGACCGGGCGCCCGTTTCCGCACCCGGCCCCCGGGCCGCCTCAGTTGCGGTTGGCGGCTTCCTGGAAATCGGCGAGCCGGAAGACCCAAAAGCTGCCGCCCTGCTGCACGTCGCGGGTCAGCTTCGCCATCTCTCCGCCCCAGAGCGGCACCGCGCCGCCATAGCCCGAGGCCACGCCGATATACTGCACCCCGTCCTCCTCCCAGGTGACCGGCGAGGAGACGATCCCCGAGCCGGTCTGGAACTTCCACAGCTCCTCGCCGGTCGTCGCGTCGAAGGCCTTGAAGAACCCGTCCGAGGTGCCGGTGAAGACCAGGTTCCCGGCCGTGGCCATCGTGCCCGCCCAAAGGGGCAGCGGCTCCTTGCGCTCCCAGGCGATCTCGCCGGTGGCCGGGTCCATCGCGCGCAGGATGCCGACATGGTCCTCGAATTTCTGCTTGATGGTGAAGCCCATGCCCAGATAGGCGGCGCCGGGGGCGTAGCTGACTTCCTCGGTCCAGTAGTCCTCCTGCCAGTGGTTGGCGGGGATGTAGAAGAGGCCGGTCCGGGGCGAATAGGACATCGGGTTCCAGTTCTTGCCGCCCAGGAAGGGCGGCGAGACCTGCACTGCGGCACCCCTGGTCTCGCCGGGCGCGGGCGGCGGCGGGCGCTGGCCCTCGACCTCCACCGGGCGGCCGGTCTCCAGGTCGATATGGCTGGCCCAGGAGATCTCGTCGACGAAGGGGAAGGCGTTCAGCAGCGCGCCGGGGCGGTTGATCTCGCCGCCGCGCTTCGAAAGCGCATCGATATCGGTGACGTAGAAGAACCCGTTGCGGTCGGCATGCGCGCCCGCGCGATGCGTCTGCCCCTGCGCGTCGGTATAGTCGAAGAGGATGATCTCGTTATTGCCCGAGAAGTCCCAGGTGTCGTTCGGCGTGTGCTGGTAGAAGCCGACGAGCTCGCCGGTCGAGGGATCGACATAGGCCTGGCCGGAGGTGAAGAGGCTGTCGCCCGGCCAGCGCTCCCAGCCGTTCCAGGGCGCCGGGTTGCCCGCGCCGATGATGATCGTGTTGGTCTCGGTGTCGAAGCTTGCCGACTGCCAGGGCGCGCCGCCGCCATGGTGCCAGGCCTCGACCAGATTGCCATCGGCATCGCGCGGCCAGGAGGGCGCCTCGGCGCTGCCCGTCGGCGTGCTCTCCTCGCCCATGTAGCGGCCCATATGGCCCTGCACCAGCGGGCGCATCCAGATCTCCTCGCCGGTCAGCGGGTCGCGGGCGAAGAGCTGGCCGACCACGCCGAACTCGTCGCCCGAGGAGCCGTGGATCAGCAGGTCGCGCCCGGTCACGGCGTCATGGACGATCGTCGGCGCGCCGGTCATCGTGTAGCCGAGCTTGTAGTCTGCGAATTTCTTGCGCCAGACCACGTCACCGGTATGCCGGTCGAGCGCCACGACCGAGGCGTCGAGCAGCCCCATGAAGACGAGGTCGCCATAGATCGCCGCGCCGCGGTTGATGACATCGCAGCAGGGGCGGATCCCCTCGGGCAGCCGCGCCGAGAACTGCCAGAGCTTCTCGCCGGTCCGCGCATCGAGTGCGAACATGCGGCTGTAGGAGCCTGTCGCGTAGATCACCCCGTCATGGACGATGGCCTGCACCTCCTGGCCGCGCTGGCGCTCGTCGCCGAAGGAGAAGGACCAGGCCGGGACCAGCCGGGCGACCGTGTCGTCGCTGACCTGGTCGAGCGGGCTGAAACGCTGCGCCTCGGGGCCGAAGCCGTACATCAGCACGTCGCCGGTGGTCTCCGCGTCGCGGGCGATGTCCTCCCAGGTCACCTCGGCCATGGCCGGTCCCGCGGCGGCCAGCGCCAGCGCGGCGGCCGTGTTCAGGTAGCGTGTCATCTCTGTCCTCCCGTTCGGGCCCCCGGCCCTGCCACGGACCCAGACTAGGAGAACTTCCTGAGACCGGCCTGAGCGCGCCCTGAGAGGATCATGAGAGCGGATCGGACATTGGTCGTAGCCGGCGGGCCTCAGCTACGACTGTCGATCTGGAAGCCGAAGCCGCGCACCGTGCGCAGCAGCTCCCGCGCGCCCGCCGCCGCCAGCTTGCGGCGCAGGTAGCCGGCATAGACATCGACCACATTCGTCGTATGCGTGCCCTCGTCGTTCCAGACATGCGCCAGCAGCTCGTCGCGGCTGACCGCGCGGCGGGCATTGCGCATCAGATAGGCGAGCAGCTCGAATTCCCGCGCGGTCAGCGCCAGCTCGGTGCCGTTGCACAGCGCCCGCCGCCCCGCCTGGTCGAGCACCAGCGGCCCGGCGCAGAGCGGCGCCTGATGCGCATAGCCGCCCGCCCGCCGCATCAGCGCGCCGATCCGGGCGAGGAACTCGGCGGTGGAGAAGGGCTTCGACATGTAGTCATCCGCCCCCAGCCGCAGCCCGCGGACGACATCCGCCTCGCTGTCGCGGCAGGTCAGCATCAGGATCGGCGTGGTGACCGCCTGCTCGCGCAGCCGCTGGCAGATCTCGAAGCCGCTGAAGCCCGGCAGCATGACGTCGAGCACGACCGCCGCCTTGCCCGGCTCGGCGGCGGCATCGAGCCCGCTCTCGCCGTCGCGGCACAGCCGCACCTCATGCCCCGCGCCCTGCAGCGTCTCCCTCAGCACCTCGCCCAGATCCGGATCGTCCTCGACCACGACGATTTCCATCGGCCTCTCCTCCTCCTTCCGGCAGGCGGATCGTCACGACCAGCCCGCCCTCCTCTCCCGGCGCCAGCGCGATGCTGCCCCCGGCCTCCCCGGCGATCTGCCGCGCCATCGCCAGCCCGATGCCGCGCCCCTCCGCCGGACCTTCGCGCCGCGCCAGCGCCGCCTCGGGGCTGAGCCCGCCGAGGCCCGGGCCGCGATCGGCGACAGTGACCACGGCCATGCCCGCCGCGCGCGCCAGATGCACCTCGACCGGCCCCGCTCCGGCGGCGTGTTCCAGCGCGTTCTCCAGCACCGCGTCGAAGAGCCGTTCCAGATCCTGCCGGTCGCCGCGCATCTCCAAGGGCGCCTCCAGCGCGCTCTCCAGCCGGAAGCGGTCGCCGCCGGGCAGGATGCGCAGCGCGGCGATCCGGCTGTCGAGCAGCTCGTAGAGCTCCAGCTCCTGCGCCCGGCCCAGCAGCCGCCCGTCCTCGGAGCGCGCCAGCGCCGTCAGCGCCGAGAGCCGCTCGGCCAGCGCGTCGAGCGCCGAGAGCGCGCGCGCCAGTCCCGGCCCCGCCTCCGTGCCGCGCCCCTGCGCCAGGTTCTCGACGCTGCCGCGCGCCACGGCGAGCGGCGTCTTCAGCGCATGGCCGATATCGCCGAGGAAGCGCCGCCGCGTGCTGTCGATCTCGCGCAGCCGGGCATTGCTCAGCTCCAGCTCGGCGCGGCGGCGCTGCAGCCGCTCGGCCAGCTCGGTCCGGGCACGCTCCGCCGCCGCCGCCTGCGCCTCCGCCCGCGCCTCCGCCGTGGCGAGCCGCGCCTCGAGCCGGTCGAGCGCGTCGCCGGTCGCGGGCTCCTGCGGTCCGGCCGCTCCGAGCCGTCCGCGCAGATCGCCGAGCCGCCGCCCGAGCGCCAGCAGCCCCGGCAGCAGCAGCCCCGCGAGCACCGCCAGACCCGCCGCCGCGCCCCCTGCCCCGACCAGCAGATGCGCGCGGCCGCGCGCGGCGATCCGCGCCTCGGCATCGGCGATCTCCCCGGCCTCGTCGGCCAGCGCCGCCGCCGCCAGATCGCCGAAGCGGACCCGCGCCGCGTCGAGCCCGGCCAGATCCGGCAGGCTCTGCGGCACCGGGCCCCGGGCCAGCCGCAGCTGCGCCAGCTGCCGCACCGCGTCGAGGATCCGCTCCAGCTCGGCGCGCAGCGCTTCGGGGCGGTCCTGCTCCTCGGTCTCCGCCTGACGCTCGGCGGCGCCGAGGAAGGAAAGCTCGGTTGCGGTCTGGTTGTCGAGCACGCCCAGCCGGTGCATGCTGTCGCGCTCCAGCCGGTCGATCTGCGCGGGCAGCCGCTCGGGCGAGGGCCCGAGCAGCGCCGAAAGCAGCGTCCGGTCGAGATCAGCGGAAAGCCGCGCCAGCGTGGCGCTCTGCGCGCGGGCGAAGGCGGCGCGCGCCTCGAGCCGCTCCAGCGCCTGGCGGCTCTGCCAGGCCTCCGCGGCCAGCCCGGCCAGGATCCCCGCCATGAGAACCGCCGCCAGCGCGATCCGCGCCAGCGGGCTCATCCCGCCCTCCTGCCGCGCGGGACGGCCGGGAAGACTGCGAAGGGGCGGGCCGGTGTCATGCGCCGAGGGAAGACGCCGCCCCGCCCGGCGTCAATGCAACTTTCGTATCGGTGCCGCCCCGACGGGTCCGCGGAGAACCCGCGCGTGCCCGGGCCGCCCGGGAGACGCCGCGCGCGACGACCGGCCACCGGCGGAGCAGTTGCCATGGCGGGCTGCCCCGCGGCACGCTCCGCAGGGCATGGAGGAGCCCGGGACGCGCCCCCGGCGAGACTGCCGGAGGACGTCCCCCGACGGTGCCCCGGATCGCCTTGGCGGCGGCTGCGCTGATGCTCCTCCAAGCGCGGTGTCAAAGCGCAGCGCCCGGCAGATCGCGTATCCTGCCGCGGAACAGGCGCTGCGGCCCCGGACAGGCGGTCCGGGCGGCGCCGCGCCCGCGGAGGAGCGGCCCGGACGCCATGGAGCCACCCGCCGCAGTGTCCCGGGCCTCCGGCTGCCCATGGCCGGAGCCGGGCTGCGCGGCGCGCGGCCCCGGGGCATGACAACGGCAGCGGGCCGCGGCGTTCCGGTTAGCGGACAGCAGAACGCCCGCAGCGCGGTCGGCGCAGCGGGCGTCGGGGACCGGCCGGGCGGGCGCGCCTAGCGGCGACGCAGATAGACGGCGTAGATCCAGGGGGCGATCGCCGCGGCCACCGCGGCCAGCATCACCGTCGCCGCCGCCGAGGCCAGCCCGACATTCGAGCGCACGAAGAGGAAATCCATGATGAACTTCGCCGGCACATCCGTCGCCGTGCCCGGCCCGCCATTGGTCATCGCCACGACGAGGTCGTAGGAGCGCACCACGCCGATCCCGAGCAGCACCACCGCCGTCACCATCACCGGGCGCAGCACCGGCAGCACGATCGAGACATAGCCGCGCCAGATCGGGATGCCGTCGACCCGGATCGCCTTCCACAGATCCTCGTCGACGCCGCGCAGCCCCGCGAGGACGAGCGCCATCACCAGCCCCGCCGACTGCCAGACCGCCGCGAGGACCACCGCGTAGATCGCCCGCTCGGGATCGACCACCCAGTCGAAGCGGAAGGAGGTCCAGCCGAGGTCGTTCATCGTCTTCTGGATGCCCAGCGTCGGGTTCATCATCCACTGCCAGACAACGCCGGTGACGATGAAGGAGAGCGAATAGGGATAGAGATAGACGGTCCGCACCACCCCCTCGGCGGCGATCTTGCGGTCGAGCGCGATCGCCATCAGCGTGCCCAGCACCATCGCCGCGGCGATGAAGAGCACGCCGAAGACCAGCATGTTCTCCACCGAGGTCAGCCAGCGCGCCGTGCGGAACAGCCGCTCGTACTGGGCGGTGCCCGCAAAGCTCATCACCGGCACCAGCTTCGAGGGCGTCAGCGACACCGCCACGGTCCAGACCATCGTGCCGAGATAGGCGCCGAGCACGATGATCCAGGCCGGCCAGAGCGCCACGGCCGCGCCGCCCGGGCGGAAGAGGGACCTGCGGGACAGGACAGCCATGGCGCCGCTCCTCATTCCGCGGTCATCTCGAGCGCGTCGCGCAGCGCGGCGGCGAAGTCGGCCGGCGTCTCGGAGGGCGTGTTCCAGTACTGCGTCACCGCATCCTGGATCGCGCCGACCCGGTCGGCCGAGGCGCTGATCTCCGGGCCCGGGACCTGGAATTCCGGCGTCTGCATCGCGGCATAGCCCTTCTGCGCGCAGGCATCCATGCCCGAGACATCGGCATCGAGCCGCGCCGGCAGCCCGCCCTTGAGCTCGTTGAACGCGACCTGGGTCTCGGGCGACATCATCGTCGCGACCAGCAGGTCGCGCGCCGCGGCATCCTCCGCCGCCTCGGGCAGCACGAAGACATCCGCGCTGATGACGAAGCGGTCCTCTCCGCCGAAGCCCAGCACGCAGTCGTAATCCTCGCCCGGCACCAGCCCCGCGGCGACGAATTCGCCCTTGGCCCAGTCGCCCATGAACTGCATCGCCGCCTGGCCCGAAATCACCATCTGGGTCGCGTCATTCCATTTCCGCCCCGGCGCACCGGCATCGACATAGTCGGTGAGCTTGCGGAAATCCCCGGCGAAGGCGGCGAATTCCGGCGTCTCCAGCGCCGAGGTGTCGCCGTCGACCACGATCGCGCGGTAGAGCGCGTCATCGCCGCGGAACATCATGATCTGGTAGAACAGCTCCAGCTCCTGCCAGGCCTCGCCGCCATGGGCCACCGGGATGACGCCCGCCGCCTTGAGCTTGTCGAGCATCGGGAAGAAGCCCTCCCAGCTTTCGGGCAGCGCGACCCCGGCATCGGCCATCGCCTTGCGGTTCACCCAGAGCCAGTTCTCGCCGTGGTTGTCGACCGGCATGGCATAGACCTTGCCGTCGTAGCTGACCGCGTCATAGAGCGCCGGGGGCAGCGCCTTCTGCCAGTTCCCGGCCTCGGCATAGCCCGAGAGGTCGCCCAGATAGCCCAGCTGCGCCAGGTCGGCGAATTGCGTTCCGGCATTGAACTGCAGTGCGTCGGGCGGGTTGCCGCCGATGATCGAGGAGGTCGCCGCGGCGATGGCGCTTTCGAAATCCGGGACCGCATTGTCGATCCAGGTTCCGCCCGCAGCCTCGAAGGCGCCGGTGAAGACCTGCAGCGCGGCGGCTTCCGAGCCGCTGGTCCACCAGTGCATCACCTCGGCTTCCTGGGCCTGGGCAGCGCCCGCCAGAAGCCCGCAGGCCGCGGTGGCAAGCAGTCGTGTCATGCGTTTCTTCATCTGTCTCATTCCCTGTCTGTTGCGCCGCCCTTGCGGCGGCTTGGCTGGCGCCGGGCCGGGGGGCTGCCCCGCCCCGGTCATGCGTCTTGGGGCACCGCTTCGGCGAGAAAGCCCGCCGCCTCGGCCGGAGAGAGCGGCGCGGGGCGCTCCGGGCGCGAGGCGATGGCGACGGGACGGTGCGCTGCCGCGGCGCTCTCGATGGCGAGCATCACCTCGAGCACATGCAGCGCGAATTCGCCCGAGCAGCGATGCGGCACCCCGGAAGCGATGCTGCGCGCCATCTCGGCGAGGCCGAGCCCGCGGTAGCAGGAGAACGGGTATTCCCCGAGCCAGAGCCGGTTGTCGGCGCCGAAGGGCCGCGCGGCGGTCGCGGTCCCGGCAAAGGCGCCGTCAGTTCCCGCCCGCGCGATCACCCCGCCGAAATCGTTCGGGTCCGAGATCCGCAGGCTGCCGCCGGTGCCGTGCAGCTCGATCGGCCGCAGATCGGCCGCCGCCACGTCCCAGCTGGCCAGGAAGGCGATCTCCGCGCCGGAGGCGAAGCTGAGAAGCGCGTTGAGCGTGGTGAAGGTCTCCACCGGGATCGTGCGGCCCTGCATCGGCCCCTCGGCCGTGACCAGCCGCTCGCGCCGACCGATCCGTCCCGTTGCCTGCACGCTGGCGACCGGACCGAGAAGATTGACCAGAGAGGCGATGTAATAGGGCCCCATGTCCAGGACCGGCCCGCCGCCCTTGCGGTAGAAGAAGCCGGGATTGGGATGCCAGTCCTCCATCCCGAGCGACAGCACGCTCGCGAGCCCGGTGACCACCTCGCCGATGGCGCCCGCATCGATCTGCGCGCGCGCCTCCTGCTGGGCCGGGCCGAGGAAGGTGTCGGGCGCCGCGCCGGCGCGCAGCCCCTTTACCGCGGCGAGATCGAGCACCGCGCGCGCCTCGCCGAGGCTCAGCGCCAGGGGCTTTTCGGTGAAGACGTGCTTCCCCGCCTCGAGCACCTGCAGCGAGACTTCGCCATGGGCGGCCGGGACGGTCAGGTTCAGCACCGCGTCGATGTCCCCGCGCGCCAGAAGCGCGGGGATCTCCAGCGCCTCCAGCCCGAATTCCGCCGCCTTCGCGGCGGCTGCCGCCGGCACGAGATCCGCGCAGGCGACATAGTCGATATCCTTCAGGAGCGGCCCGTTCCGGAAATAGGTGTCCGAAATGTTGCCGCAGCCGATCACGCCGATCCTCATTGCCATGCCGGGGACCCTCAGGCAGCCGCGAGCTGGCGCACGGCGGCGCTGCTTTTCGCGGCGAAATCGAGCCAGTCCTTCGGCTCGTCATGCTCCAGCATCGCCACCCGCGCGCCGGTCGCGCCAAGCCGCGCCCAGGCCGCCGGCCAGTCGACGATGCCCTGCCCGACCACGGCCCAGCCGTCCTCGTCCAGATTCTCGCCCTCGGGCGCCACGTCCTTGACATGGAAGGCCAGCAGCCGGTCGGCATAGCGGCCGATCCATTCCAGCGGATCCTGGCCCGCGCGGCGCACCCAGGCGACGTCGAGCTCGAGGCCGAAATCGCCCGCCGCCATCAGGTGCTCGATCGGGAAGGATCCGTCGGGCAGCGCGGTGAACTCGAAATCATGGTTGTGCCAGCCGAAGGCCAGCCCCGCCGCGGCCAGCCTTGCATGGACCGCCGCCAGCCGCGCGCCGAGCGCCTGCCAGCCCGCCGCATCCGCCGGCCGGTCCTCGGGCTCGAGCCAGGGGGCGATGACGATCTCCATGCCAAGCACGCGGGCCGCGGCAATCGCGCGGTCCGGCTCGGCCTCCAGCATCTCCAGGTCGAAATGGCCCGAGAGCGCCGTCAGCCCGGCGGCATCGAGCTGGGCACGCAGCGCCGCCGGATCGGCGTAGAGATCGCCATAGGGCTCGACATTGGTGACCCCGAGCGCGGCGAGCGCGGCAAGCTGCGCCTCCAGCGGGCCGCCGTCGCGCGAGGTGTAGAGCTGGAAGGAAAGGACGTGGTCGAGAGACATCTTGGAACCTTTGACTGTCATGGGGCGGGACTTCACAGGCGCTGGCCGCTGTCCCGGTCGAAGAGCGAGGCCCGGGAGAGATCCGGGCGCAGATGCAGCACCGCGCCGGGGGCGGGGAAATCCTCCGCGCCCATCCGGACGGAGATCTGGCTGCTGCCGAGGCGCAGCCAGACGATGGTTTCGGGGCCGAGCGGCTCGGTCAGCACCACCTCGCCCGCGATCATGCCGGGCCCGTCCCCGGCGGGGGCCAGATCCTCGGGGCGCAGTCCCAGCACCACCGGGCCGGGCGCGGCGCGCCCCGCCATCGGCAGTCCCGAAAGATCGAGCCGGAGGCCCCCGGCGCGGAATTCCGGGCGGCCCTCGGCAAAGCCCAGCTCGCCCTCGAGGAAGTTCATCTTCGGCGTGCCGAGAAAGCCCGCGACGAAGCGGTTGGCGGGACGGGCGTAGATCTCGGCGGGCGCGGCAAGCTGCTGGATCTCGCCGCCCTTCATCACCGCGATCCGGTCGGCCAGCGTCATCGCCTCCACCTGGTCATGGGTGACGTAGATCATCGTCGAACCCAGCTGCTGGTGCAGCCGCTTGATCTCGATGCGCAGATCGGCGCGCAGCTGCGCGTCGAGATTGGACAGCGGCTCGTCGAAGAGGAAGACCTCGGCATCGCGGACCAGCGCGCGGCCGATGGCGACCCGCTGGCGCTGCCCGCCCGACAGATCCGCCGGACGGCGGCCGAGCAGCGGCTCGATCTGCAGGAATTTCGCGGTCCGCGCGACCCGCTCGGCGATCTCGGCCTTCGCCATGCCGCCGACCTTCAGGCCGAAGCCCATGTTCTGCTTCACCGTCATCCGCGGGTAGAGCGCGTAGGACTGGAACACCATGCCGATGCCGCGGTCCTTGGGCTCGGCGCGGGTCACGTCGCGCCCCGAGATCGAGATCGACCCGGCATGCACGTCGATCAGCCCGGCAATGGCGTTGAGCAGGGTGGACTTGCCGCAGCCCGAGGGGCCGAGCAGCACCAGGAACTCGCCCGGCTCGATATCGAGCGACAGGCCGCGGATCACGTCATGGTCGCCAAAGCGGATGCCCAGATCGCCGATGCGGATCGAGGAGGTCCCGCCCATCGGGCCGTCAGGTAGGTCTTTCATGTCGGTCAGCCTTTCACCGCGCCCGCCGCGATGCCGCGGACGAACCAGCGGCCGGAGAGCAGGTAGATGGCCAGCGGCACGAGCGCGGTCAGCAGCGTGGCGGCCATGTGGACATTGTAGGGGCGCTCGCCCATGCGGGTATTGACGAGGCCGATGAGCTGGACGGTCATCGGCTGGTGATCGCGCCCGGCGAAGATCAGCCCGAAGAGGTAGTCGTTCCAGATCCCCGTCGCCTGCAGGATCACCGCCACGACGATGATCGGCGTCGACATCGGCAGGATGACCGAGCCGAGGATGCGCCAGAACCCGGCCCCGTCGACGCGGGCGGCGTTCATCAGGTCGGCCGGGATGCCGGAATAGTAGTTGCGGAAGATCAGCGTGGTCACCGGCATGCCGAAGATCACGTGGACGATGACGACCCCCGCCAGCGAATTGCTGAGCCCGGCGGAGGCGAAGGACAGCGCCAGCGGGTAGATGAAGAGCTGGTAGGGGATGAAGGCGCCGACCAGCATGATGGCGAACATCGCCTCGGCATAGCGCGCCCGCCAGAGCGCCAGCGCATAGCCGTTCACCGCGCCGATCGCCACCGACAGGACCACGCTGGGCACGGTGATGACGACGGAATTCCAGAACCCGGTGCGCAGCCCCTCGCAGACCCGCCCCGAGCAGGCATGCAGCCAGGCCTCGGCCCAGGGCGCGAAGGTCAGCGCCTTGGGCAGCGCGAAGATCGAGCTGTCGCGCACCTCCGGCATGGTCTTCAGCGAGGTGACCAGCATCACGTAGAGCGGCAGCAGGAAGAAGACCCCGGTCAGGGCGACGAAAAGCCAGAGCCCCGCCCGGCCGATGAGACGGCTACGGTCCATGCCGCTCAGCCCCTGCCCCGAATCGTTAAAACGTTTTCATTGTACAGCACGGCAGATCGTGAATTTACTGGCATTTCTTCGCATTCCCTGGGGTTTTTCGATGGAGGACTGCAGCCTCGTTATTAAAACGTTTGCATCCCGTTGCCGATCTGTCAATACTCCTGACAGATTTCCAGTGCGGAGAGCAGATTTGGCCGGCAGACCCATCAGGGCCGTCACCATCGCGGATGTCGCGCGCCTTGCGGGCGTGTCGAACGGGACGGTGTCGCGCTTCAACCACGAACCCGACCGCGTCAGCCCCGCGACGCGCGAGAAGATCCGCGCCGCCATCGACGAGCTCGGCTACGCTCCGAACCTGCTCGCCCGCAGCTTCCGCATCGGCCATACCGGCATCATCCTCGTGCTGACCGCCTGGATCGGCGACCCGTTCTACGGCGAGGTGATCTCGGGCATCGGCCGGGTGGCGCGGGCGCGCGGCTATACCGTGCGGATCGAGGAGCTCGACGACGCGCCGCTCTCGGCCGGCGATCTGGGCAGCTTCGTCAGCTCGCGCCAGGCCGACGGGATCGTGGTGCTGGGCAGCCCCTGGCCGTTCCGCCAGCCCGAGGCCGAGCGCGGCGCGGGCAGCCATGCCATCGTCATCTGCGGCGAGACCTCGGATCCCGAGCTGGCGCGCTATCCCCGCTTCCAGATCGACGGCCGCGCCGCCGCGCAGGAGCTGGCACGCTATCTCGCCGGGCTCGGCCATGCCCGGATCGGCTTCATCGGCGTCGCCGCCTCCACCGTGCCGCTGCGCGAGCGCGAGCAGGGCTACCTGGAGGGCATGGCCGCCGCCGGGCTCGCCGTCGCGCCGGACTGGATCGCCGATGGCGGCATCACCATGGAGGATGCCCGCCGCGCCGCCCGCGCGCTGCTCAACGCCGCCACGCGGCCGACCGCCGTAATCTGCGCCACCGACGAGATCGCCCTGGCCGCCATGGCCGAGATCCGCGATGCCGGGCTGTCCATTCCCGGCGATGTCAGCGTGGCGGGCTTCGACGACACCCGCTATGCCGCCGTCTCCGAGCCGCCGCTGACCACCATCGCCCAGCCCGCCCAGCAGATCGGCGAGCGCGCGATGTACCGGCTCCTGAAGGAGATCGCGGGCGAGGCCGGCCCGGCCGGGGTGGAGCTCCTGCCCTACAAGATGGTGATCCGCCGCTCGACCGGCCGCCCCGCCTGAGCGGCCACCGCGCGCGCCCCTCCCGGACTGCGCGTGTCTCAACGCCGGAACCCGCGCGCCCCGGAGGCCGGGACGCTCTGCGACGCCGCCGGACCGATAGCTCCGGCAATCTCCCGCCGCCAGGCAGGACATGTCCGGGACCCCTGCAATGGCCGCCGATGCGGGCCCGGAAGGACGGCGGTGCCATTCTGCGCGTGGAGCGCCAGGGCCCTGCCCATGATGCTCTCGTCCCCGCGCAATGGCATCATGGCGTCTGCCTGCGGCGACAGCTGCGCGCGGCCGCGGGCGCTGGCTGTTCCGGTCAGCGCGGCGTCGAGGTCTCGGATTTCGCCAGCGCCAGGAAGGCCGCGACCGCGGGGCCGGGCGTGCAGCCGCGGGCGCGGGCGATGCCGACATCCGCCGTCGGCGCGGGCTCCTTCAGGTCGACCCGCACCACGCGCCGCCCCTCGAGCGACCAGGGCCGGTAGACCAGATCCGACAGGATCGTCACGCCGAGGTCATTGGCCACCATGCTGCGCACTGCCTCCAGCGTGTGGCAGCGGAAGAGGATCTGCGGCGCGAAGCCGTGGCGCTCCCAGTAGCGGCCGATCAGCCCGGCATGCTCCTCCATCGTCGGCAGGATGTAGTCGCCGCCAAGCTCGGCCAGCGACAGGCTGCCGCGGTCTGCCAGCGCCGAGCGGCTGGAGACCCAGAGCCGCCGCGGCGAGGAGATCAGCGGGTCGTAGTCGAGCCGCGGCGAGGGCGCGGCATTCGAGGTCAGCAGCATCACCAGGTCGAGCCGGTCCGAGCAGAGCGCCTCCTCGATCTCGGGATTGGCGACCTCGGCCACCTCGAGCGCGATCTTCGGGAAGGTCCGCCGCAGCTTGCGCCAGAGCGGCGGCAGCACATAGCCCGCGATCGTGTCGGTCACGCCCAGGCGCACCCGTCCCGCCACCTCGCCGGGAACGCCCGGGCCGATCTCGGTCGCGTCCTCGACGCTGCGCAGGATGGCGTGGCAATGGCGCAGGAAGCGCTCTCCCTCGGCGGTCAGCCGCATGCCGCGCGACTGGCGGATGAAGAGGCGGCAGCCCAGCATCTCTTCCAGCGACGCGATCGCGACGGTGATCGAGGATTGCGAGACATTGCAGGCAAGCGCCGCGCGCGACACCTGCCCGGCCTCGGCGGTGGCGACGAAATAGCGGACCTGCCGGAAGGAAAGCTCCATTCTGATTTTCCAATACCAGAGTTTAAAAATCAGAAATAGTAAAACCACGCCGCAGAGGCAAGATCGCCGCATCGACAGAGCCGGGACAAGCCGTGCCAAGCGGACCGCCGGCCGCATAGCAGCGAGGTAACGATCATGACTGACTTTTCCCCCGATTTCCGCCCCGGGCGGCGGCGCTTCCTGGCATCGGCCGCGGCGGCGGCGCTGGCCGCGGGCGCGCTCCCGCGGGGCGCGCTGGCCCAGGCGGGCCGCCTCGTCGTCTCCAACTGGGGCGGCGACTGGAACGACAATATCGTCGCCGCGCTGGAACGCCCGGCCTTCGGCGAGACCGGCCCCGAGATCGTGCACGATCTTGCGCCCGTGGCCGAGCGCAAGACCCGGCTTCTCGCCGAACGGCGGCTGCCGCGCAGCTCGGTCGATGTCAGCTGGCTCAGCGACAGCGACGCCTTCGAGATGGACCAGCAGGGCGTGCTCGAGGAGCTCGACTATTCCAGGCTGCCCAATGCCGCGGCGCTGCAGCAGAAGCTGACGGCGCCCTACTACATCCCGGCGATCTTCGGCGCGGTCTGCCTGCTCTACAACCCCGAGAAGATCTCCACGCCGCCGACCAGCTTCGCCGACCTCTGGAACCCCGCCTATGCCGGGCGGGTCGGGCTGATGGACCAGATCTACTTCAACTACATCTACGCCGCCTCGCTGGCCGCGGGCGGCACGATGAGCGATGTCGCGCCCGCCTTCGCCAAGCTGCTGGAGATGAAAGAGGCCGTGCAGCCGCGGATCTATCCCTCCCACCAGGCGCTGGCCGCGGCCTTCCAGTCCGGCGAGATCTGGATCTCGGCGAATTACAGCGCCCGCGGCCGCCAGTGGCAGGCGGACGGGCTGGCGCTGGAGCTGGCCTTCCCCGAGGAGGGCGGCATCGCCATCTCCTTCGGCGCCGGGATCCCGAAGAAGGCGGCGAACCGCGACGCGGCCTATGCCTATCTCGACGCGATGCTCGCCCCCGAGGCGATGGCCGGGATCGCCCGCGCCACGCATTACGCCGTCTCGACCACCGATGCCGCGCTGCGCCCCGAAGAGCGCGAGGCGCTGGCCTTTTCCGATGCCCAGGTCGAGGGGCTGAACTTCGTCGACTACGCCTACGCCGCCGAAAACGACTCCGAGTGGCTGGAATGGTGGAACCGGGAGTTCAAGGCGTGAGCCTCGCAAGCGACACCGCGCCGCCCGGATCCGTCCGGGCGCGCCTGCGTCCCGGGCCCTTCCCGGTGCTTCCCGTTCCGGCGCTGCTGCTCGTCGGGGTCGGGCTGATCCTGCCGCTGATCCTGATCGCCCGCTACAGCCTGGCGGAGTTCGACCCCGCCGATATCGCGCTGCAGGGGCTGACGCTGGAGAACTACGCGAAGTTCTTCGGCGATCCCTTCTACCGCGAGGTGCTCGGCCGCACGGTCGCGGTGGCGGCGGTCACCACGCTCTGCTGCCTCGCCCTGGGCATCCCGGCGGCCTATGCGATCAGCCGCAGCCCTTCGGCCGGGCGGCGCAGCCTGCTCCTGCTGCTGGCGATCGTGCCCCTGCTGATGGGCAATGCGGTGCGGGTCGTGGGCTGGATGGTGCTGCTCTCCGATGGCGGCGTGCTCAACACGCTGCTGATGGCCTCGGGCCTCCGGGAGGCGCCGCTGCGCATCCTCTACACCTCCACGGCCGTCATCGTCAGCCTCGTCGCCGTGCTCCTGCCCTTCATGGTGATCACCCTGCAGAGCGTCTTCGACCGCATCAATCCCGCCTTCGAGGAGGCCGCCGCGACGCTCGGCGCACCGCCCTGGACGGCCTTCTTCCGGGTCTTCGTGCCGCTGGCGATGCCGGGGATCTTCTCGGGCGGGCTCCTGGTCTTCATCCTGGGCATGAACGCCTATGCCAGCCCCGTCCTGCTCGGCGGGCCCGCCTTCCACATGATGGCGCCGATGGTCTACGAACAGGCGATCGAGGCCTTCAACTGGCCCTTCGCCTCGGCGCTGGCCTTCATCCTGATGGCCGCGACGCTGGTCCTGACGCTGCTTTCGGGCCGGGCGCTCGAGAAGCGCTACGGGAGGCTCTGAGATGCGCCCCTTCCCCCGTCTGGCCGACCGCTCCTTCCCGCTGGCGATGGGCACGCTCGCCATCGCCGCCTTCGCGCTTCTCGTGCTGCCATTGGCCACGGTCGCCTGGGTCAGCTTCTTCGAGGGCAAGATCATCAGCTTTCCGCCCTCGGGCTACACGCTCGACTGGTACCGCGCCGCCTGGGAGATGCCGCGCTTCCGCGACGGGCTGCAGACCAGCCTGCGGGTCGGGCTCGTGGCCACCGCCGTCAGCCTCGCCACCGGGGTGCCCGCCGCGCTGTTTCTCGCCCGCACCCGCTTTCCGGGCCGCGCGGCGATCCAGTCGGTGCTGCTCGGCCCGCTGATCGTGCCCGGCATCGTCGCGGGCGTGGCGCTCTACATGTTCATGATCGAGACCGAGATCGCCACCGGGCTGCAGACGGCGCAGACCTTCGGCGGGCTCTGCCTCGGCCACAGCCTGATCGCGCTGCCCTGGACGGTGCGGCTGGTCACCGCCCAGCTCGTCGGCATGGACCGCCAGGCCGAGGAGGCCGCCGCGGTGATGGGCGCCCGCCCGCTGACCGTCTTCTGGCGCGTCACCCTGCCCGCGATCCGCCCCGGCCTGGTGGCCGGCGGGCTCTTCTCCTTCGTCATTTCCTTCGTCGACCTGGAGAAGTCGCTGTTCCTGGTCGGCCCGGGCACCACCACCCTGCCGATCGCCATCATCAACTATCTCGAATGGAGCGTCGATCCGACCATCGCCGCCGTCGCCACGGCGCAGATCGCCGTGATCTCGGCGGTGATGATCGTCACCGACCGCTTCTTCAAGCTGACCCGCGCCTTCTGAGGAGCCCCGCCATGTCAAGCATCACCCTGCAGGCCCTGTCCAAGAGCTATGGCGGCACCGTCACCGTCGACCGGCTGGACCTGGACATGCGCGAGGCCGAGTTCCTCGCCTTCCTCGGCCCCTCGGGCTGCGGCAAGTCCACGACGCTCCGGATGATCGCCGGGCTCGCCATGCCCGATAGCGGCCGCATCCTCTTCGGCGAGCGCGACGTCACCCGGCTGCCGCCCTACCGGCGCAATGCCGGGCTGGTCTTCCAGGGATACGCGCTCTTTCCCAACATGACCGTCGCCGGGAATGTCGCTTTCGGGCTGCAGATGCGGCGCACCGGCAAGGCCGAGACCGAAGAGCGCGTGCGCCGCGCGCTGGAGCTGGTGCGGATGGCGCATCTGGCCGACCGGCTGCCGCGGCAGCTTTCGGGCGGGCAGCAGCAGCGCGTCGCGCTGGCCCGCGCGATCGTCTACAGCCCCGACGCGCTGCTGCTCGACGAGCCGCTCTCGGCGCTCGATGCCAAGCTGCGCGCCGAGGTGCGCAGCGAGCTGCGCCGGCTGCAGCAGGATCTTGCGCTGACCACGGTCTTCGTCACCCATGACCAGGACGAGGCGATCAGCGTCGCCGACCGCATCGCCGTGATGTCCGCGGGACGGATCGAGCAGGTCGGCCGGCCCGAGGAGATCTATGCAGCCCCGGCGAGCCTCTTCGTGGCCGAGTTCCTCGGCATGTCGAATTTCCTGCCGGGCGCAAGCGACGGGCCCGGCCGCTTCCGCCTCGCCTCGGGGCAGGTGCTGGGCTTCGGCCGCACCGGCGCGCGCGCCCGGGGCGCGACGCTGGCCGTGCGGCCCGAGAATATCCGCCTCTCCCGCGGCGCGCCCGCAGAGGCGCCCGGCGACTGCCAGGCGGTTGACGCGGTGGTCGAGGAGGTGCTCTACCGCGGCAGCCTGGTCGAGTACCGGCTCGATCTCGGCGGCACGCGGCTGACGGTGCACCGCCAGAACGGCGATCACGACCGGCCCGAGGCCTTCGCCCGCGGCGAGACCGTGACCGCCGCCTGGCGGGCGCGGTCGGCGATCCTGCTCTAGGACGGACCGAGGAACGATGACCCAGGACGACCAGGACGGCGCCTCCCCTTCCGGGCGGGACGTGCCGGGCTTCTGCACCTTCTGCCGCTCGCGCTGCGGCTCGCTCAGCCGGATCGAGAACGGCCGGCTGGTCTCGGTGCGCCCCGATCCCGAGCACCCGACCGGCCGCGCGCTCTGCCCCAAGGGCCGCGCCGCCCCCGAGATCGTGCATGGCGCGCGGCGGCTGGCGCGCCCGCTGCTGCGCACCCGGCCGAAGGGCGATCCCGATCCGGGCTTCCGCGAGATCGGCTGGGACGAGGCGCTGGACCTTGCCGCGGAGAAGCTGCGCCACTACGCCGCCGAGACCGGCCCGGAAAGCGTGGCCTTCTCCTTCGCCTCGCCGAGCGCCACCTCGATCTCGGACGCGATCGGCTGGCTGGAGCGCTTCGTCTGGCGCTATGGCAGCCCGAATATCAGCTACGCGACCGAGCTGTGCAACTGGCACAAGGACCATTGCCACGCCTATACGCTGGGCACCGGCATGCCCGCGCCGGACTATGCGCAGAGCAGGCTGGTCGTGCTCTGGGGCCACAATCCCGAGAAGACCTGGCTCGCCCAGGCAGGCGCCCTCGCCGCGGCGCGGGCGGCGGGCGCGACGCTTGCCGTGATCGACCCGCGGCGCACGCGCCTGGCCGCCGGGGCCGATCTGTGGCTGCAGCCGCGGCCGGGCAGCGACTGCGCGCTGGCGCTGGCGCTGATCCGCGAGCTGGTCGCGCAGGACGGCCATGACGCCGCCTTCGTCCGGCGCTGGAGCAACGGGCCCTTCCTGGTGCGCGACGACAACGGGAT
This sequence comes from Poseidonocella sp. HB161398, assembly GCF_005870025.1. Classification (GTDB taxonomy): domain Bacteria; phylum Pseudomonadota; class Alphaproteobacteria; order Rhodobacterales; family Rhodobacteraceae; genus Mangrovicoccus. Next base: position 91,977 of record NZ_VATA01000012.1, on the reverse strand, counting down.
GCTCCTGCGCGCGGGCGAGATCGGGCTTTCCCCGGCGGGGGCCTTCGTCGGCTGGGACCGCGTCGCGGAGCGGCCGGTCGCGCTCGACACAAGGGGCGACATCGGCGCGGCGCTGGCCGGGCGGCTGGCGCTCGAGGGCCGCATGGAGCCTGCCCCGCACCTGCCCTGCCGCCCGGCCTTCGCGCATCTCCTCGAGGCGGCGGCGCCCTACACGCCCGAGCACGCGGCCGGGATCTGCTGGATGGCGCCCGAACGGATCCGCGGCCTTGCCGCCGCCATCGCCGCGGCCGGGAGCCGGGTGTCCTACTATGGCTGGAACGGCATCGGCCAGCACGCCAATGCCAGCCAGACCGACCGCGCCGTCGCGATCCTCTTCGCCCTGACCGGCCAGCACGACGCGCCGGGGGGCAATGTGCTCTGGCCCGCCGTGCCGATGGCCCCGGCCAGCGACTATGCCGCGCTGCCGCAGGAACAGGCGGCAAAGGCGCTCGGCCTCGCGGAGCGCCCGCTCGGGCCGTCGCGGAAGGGCTGGGTGACGGGGGCCGAGCTCTACCGCGCGATGCTCGAGGAAGAGCCCTACCGCATCCGCGCGCTGGTGAGCTTCGGCACCAATATCCTCGCCTCCCAGCCCGATCCCGAGCGCGGGCGCAGGGCGCTTGAGGGGCTCGATTTCCACATCCATTGCGATCCCTTCGCCAACCCGTCCTCGGCCCATGCCGACCTCGTCCTGCCTGTCGATACCGCCTGGGAGCGCGACGGGCTGCGCGCGGGGTTCGAGATCTCGCAGGCGGCGCAGGAGCTGGTGCAGCTGCGCCCGGCCATGGTCCCGCCCCAGGGCGGCGCGCGGTCGGATTTCGACATCGTTGCCGGGCTGGCGGAGCGGCTGGGCTTCGGCGCGGCGTTCCATCACGGCGACTGGGAGGCGGCGATGAACGAGATGCTGGCCCCCTCGGGGCTGGACACCGCGGCCCTGCGCGCCGCGCCGCGGGGGATCCGCCGCCCGCTCGGGCACCGGTTCCGCAAATTCGCGCAGCCCGTGCGGGACGGCGTGCAGGGCTTCGCCACGCCGAGCCGCCGGATCGAGATCTATTCCGAGACCTTCCGCCGCCATGGCCAGCCGCCGGTGCCCGCGGCCGATCCGGCAATGGCGCCCGACCCGGCGCATCCGCTGGTGCTGACCACGGCGAAGAACGGCTATTACTGCCACACCCAGCACCGCGGCATTGCCGGGCTGCGCCGCAAGGCGCCGCAGCCAGTCGTGGATCTGCATCCCGGAACCGCGGCATCGCGCGGCATCGCGGAGGGCGATGCGGTGGAGATCTGCCGCGAGGGGCGCCGCATCGCCATGGTGGCGCATCTCGATCCGGGGCTGCATCCGGGGGTCGTCGTTGCCGAGAACGGCTGGTGGGAGGCGGCCCCCGATCTGGGCCTGCCGGGCTACGCGATCGGCGGGGCGGCGGATGCGAGCTACAACTCGCTGGCCCGGAGCCTGCCGGTCGACCCGGTCAGCGGCGCGCCGGCGCTGCGCTCGATGACCTGCGACATCCGCAAGGCGGAGGGGGAGGCCCCGGCTCGGTGGCCGGGGCAGCGCGGGCTCGTGCTCGCGGCGCGGCGCGAAGAGGCGCCGGGGGTGGTCTCGCTGGAGCTGGCGCGCGCCGATGGCGGGCCGCTGCCGGGCGCGCTGCCGGGGCAGTTCATCGCGCTCCGCCCGCCGGGCGAGACGCGGGAGCGCAGCTATTCGCTGACCGGTCCGGCCGGACCCGCGCCCCGGAGCTACCGCGTCGCCATCAGGCGGCAGGCGGGCGGCGCTCTGTCGGGGCGGCTGAGCGATCTGCCGCTCGGCAGCGAGATCGCCACGGGCAGCCCTGCCGGGCGCTTCACGCTGCCGGGCGCGAACGAATTCCCGCTGGTGCTGGCCGCCGCCGGGATCGGGATCACGCCGTTTCTGGGGCTGCTCGAGACGCTGGCGGCGTCAGGCGAACCGGGGCCCGAGATCCACCTGCTCTACGGGCTGCGCGACGGCAGCCGCCATCCGTTCCGCGACCGGCTGGACGAGCTTGCCCTGCAGCTGCCGCGGCTGAGGCTGCGCACCTTCTTCAGCCGGCCGCGTCCGCAGGAACCCGCGCCGCACGAGAGCGGGCGGATCGGGCCGGAGCATGTCGATGCGGCGCTGATCGCGCGGCGCGCGCGGGTCTATCTCTGCGGGCCGGGGCCGATGCTGGCCGCCTTCCGCACCGGGCTGGTCCGCCGTGGCGTGCCGGATTTCGAGATCTTCCACGAGGCCTTCGCCGCGACGCCCGCGACGCCCCCGGCCTCGGCCGGACCGGCCGAGGTGGTGCTGGCGAGAAGCGGCGTCACGCTGGCCTGGCGGCCGGGCGACGGGCCGCTTCTCGATCTCGCCGAGACGGCGGGGCTGGCGCTGCCCTCGGGCTGCCGCACCGGACAGTGCGAGAGCTGCGCCGTCCCGGTGATCTCGGGCGAGGCCGGGCATTTCGCCGGGGCCGAAGAGGCCGGGCCGGAGCGCTGCCTCCTCTGCCAGGCCTATCCGCTCGGCCGGCTGGTGCTCGATGCCTGAGGGCGGGCTCAGCCCGCCTTCACGATCTCGCCGCCCTTGACGATCACCGGGATGCGGTCGCCCTGGCCGGAGAGCACCGAGAGATCCTCGAGCGGGTTGCCGTCGACCAGGATCGCGTCGCCGAAGGCGCCCGGCGCCAGCGTGCCGATCCTGCCCTCCATCCGCAGCAGTTTCGCCGCGACGGTCGTGGCCGAGGCGATGACGGTCTGCGCGGGCAGGACCCGGCCGCGGATCTCGAACTCGCCCGACTGGTGGGGCTGCATGCCGCCGAGGAGGTCGGAGCCATAGGCCATGGGCAGCCCCGCCTCGGCCATGATCGCCAGCGATTCCATGCCCTTGAGGCGGACGTCGTCGACCTTGGCGACGGAGGCGGCCGGCAGGCCCATCGCCTCGCCCTCGCTCGAGAGCTTGTCATAGGTGACCAGCGTCGGGCAGGCGATGCAGCCCGCCGCGGCGGCGAGCCTGGCGGTCTCGGGCTCGATCAGGTTGCAGTGCTCCAGCGAGTGGATGCCGCATTCGACGGCGCGGCGGATCGCCTTGTCGGTATAGAGATGCGCGGCGACATAGCTGCCGGCATTCTCGGCCTCCTCGACCATGGCGATCAGCTCCTCGCGGGCGAAGCCGAGGAAATGGATCGGATCCGAGGGCGAGGAGACGCCGCCATTGGCCATGACCTTGAGGAAGTCGGTGCCGGTGCGGAACTGCTCGCGCGCGGCGCGGCGCACGGCCGGAACGCCGTCGCAGATGATCCCCATCGAGCCCAGGGGCACGTTGCGCTCGGGCGTGGGCGTCTCGTCGATCGGGCCGCGCTGGTCGGTATGGCCGCCGGTCTGGGACAGCGCCTTGCCGCAGATGTTCAGCCGGGGCAGCGGCACGGGCGACTCCGCCGCCGCCATGCGCAGCGCCGCGGTGGCGCCGCCGAGGTCGCGCACGGTGGTGAAGCCGCGCATCAGCATGGCGTTCATCAGCTTCAGCGAGCGGATCGCGACGATCGTGTCGGGCAGCGCGGCATTGGCCTTGAGGTCGGCGGTGACGGCGATGACATGGACATGGGCATCGGTCAGCCCGGGCATGACATAGCGCCCGGCAGCGTCGATCTCGGTCGCGCCCGGCGCGGAGAGGCCGCTTCCGGTCTCCTGCACCAGCCCGTCGGCGATGCGGATGTCGGTGGCGTCCTGGGGACGGTCGGTCGTGCCGTCGATGATCCGCGCATTGCGGATGAGAAGGTCGGTCATGTCAGTCTTCCGGGGTTGCAAGGGGGGCCGCCCCGGCGCCCTGGCGGGCGGCGAGGAAGGCCGGGATCGCGAGCGGCGCGAAGGGACGCGCCGCCTCGAGATGGGTCTCGGTGTAGCGGTGCTCGGCATCGAGCAGGTTCATCGTGCCGATCACCTGGCCGTCATAGACCACGGGCAGGTTGATGCAGCAGCCGCAGCCGAGGCTGGCGATCAGCGCGTGGTCGAAGAAGGCCCATTCGATGTCCTTCATCGTCCGGCCGAGCCAGGGCTTCTGCGCATGCAGCACGTGATCGCCCCAGGGGGTGCGGCTCATCGGCTTGCGGCCCGAGACAGGATAGGCCTCCGGGTCGCTCGAATGGATGCGCGCGACCTCCTGGCCGTCGACGAAGAGCAGCGTGAAGAGGCGGAAGCCGACCACCTCGGACAGGCGCGCCCCGAGCGCGTCAAACAGGGCGGCCGGCTGGCCGGGATCGGCGAGGCGGGGCAGGAGCGTGGCGGGCATGTCGGGTCCTTACGGCTGGGAACGGGGCGCCGGGCGGATGCGCTCGGGCAGGATGCCCTGGGGCCTCAGATGCAGCACCAGGAGGAAGGCGAGGCCGACGAGCATCTCGCGGCTGGCCGCGACCTGCCCCGAGCTGAGCCCGGGCAGCAGATGGCCGAGAAAGCGCGTGCCCTCGAGGAAGAGGATGACGAGGAAGGCGCCGAGGAAGGCGCCCGCGGGTCGCCCCACCCCGCCCGAGGTGACGGCGAGGAAGATGTAGATGGTCAGGAGCGGCTGGAAATGGTCGGGCGAGATGTAGCTCTGGTAATGGGCGTAGAGCGCGCCGGCGAGCCCCGCGATCCCGGCCGAGCAGGCGAAGGCGATCAGCTTGACCCGCATCGCGTTCTTGCCCGCGAAGCCCGCGAGGTCCTGGTCCTCGCGGATCGCCTTGAGCACCCGGCCGAAGGGCGAGAGGTCAAGCCTTCGCAGCAGGAAGAAGACCGCGCCGAGGATGGCCAGCACGAGGCAGAGGTAGAAGACCGCGAAGCCCTGCGGCCCGAGCACGGATTTCAGCGGCGCCGGGATGCCGGGCAGCCCGTCGGTGCCGTTGGTCAGCCAGCGCTCGTTCATCGCGACCAGCCGCACGACCTCGGCGAAGCCCAGCGTGACGATGGCCAGGTAGTCGCCGCGCAGCCGCACCGTCGCCCAGGTCGCGCCGATCCCGGTCGCCGCGCCGACCACGCAGGCGGCGAGGATCGCCAGCGGCACCGGCACGCCCGCCAGCGACAGGATCGCCGAGGCATAGGCGCCGACCGCGAAGAACCCCGCGAGGCCCAGATTGACCATGCCTGCCCCGCCCCAGATCAGGTTGAGGCTGAGCGCCAGCAGGCCGTAGATCCCGGCCGTGGTCAGCGAGAAGATGACATAGGAGAGCATCACGCGGCCCTTTCGCCGAAGAGCCCGCCGGGGCGGAAGGAGAGGACCAGCAGGATCGTCAGGAAGCCCACGGCCGAGCGGTAGGTGGCGGGGATCACCAGCAGCGACAGCTCCTCGCCGATGCCGATCAGGATGGCGCCGGCCACCGCGCCGGGGATCGAGCCGAGCCCGCCCAGGACGGCCGCCGCGAAGATCGGCAGCAGCAGCCGGCTGCCCGACATCGGGTCGATCGCGCTGTCGAGCCCGAGAAGCGCGCCGCCCACCCCGGTCAGCCCGGTGCCGAGCGCCACGGTCGCCATGGCGATGCGCCGCGGCTCCATCCCGAAGAGCCGGGCAAGATCGGGATTGTCCGCGACCGCCCGCATTGCCTTGCCGTAGCGGGTGAAGCGCAGGAAGGCGAAGACCGCGGCCATGATCGCCAGCGCGATCCCCGCCGTCTGCAGCTGCTGCGGCCCGACCCGCAGCCCCCAGAAGCGCCAGTCGCGCATCAGCGGAAGGTCGAAGGCGCGCAGGTCGTTGCCGAAGCCGAAGCGCAGCATGTTCTCCAGGATGATCCCCACCGCGATCGAGGCGATGGCGACGGTCAGCGCCCCCGAGGGGCGCAGCCGCGACAGCGCCGCCTGCTCGATCGCCAGCCCCGCCGCCGCGACCAGGACGAAGGCCCCGGCCATCGACGGCAGCACCGGCCAGCCGGCATGGGTGTTCAGCATCCAGGCCGCGAAGGCGCCGGTCGTCGCCAGCGAGCCGATGGCGAAATTGACATAGCGCAGCACGGCGAAGATCGCGGTCAGCCCCATCGCCGGAATGGCGATCAGCGCCCCGGTCAGCACCCCGTTGATCACGGCCTGGAAGATATCGGTCATCGGTCGGTCCGGCTCAGGCGATCTTCAGGAGCGTGAAGGCTCCGTCCTTGACCTGCTCGTAGCGGAACTGGCAGTCGAGGATGTCGCCCTCTTCGGTGAAGTCGCAGGGCCCCGAGGCGCCGTCGTAGTTCACCGCCTCGCCCGCGGCGATCGCCTCGAGCCCCTCGAGCGCGGTATGGACCGGCTTGCCGTCGCCCTGCGAGACCGTGCGGAAGCTGTCGCGGATCGCGCTGCCCGAGGCGTCCCCGGCCGCGGCGATCGCCATCAGAACCATGTTCACCTGGTCGAAGATCTGCGTCGTGTAGGGGTCCGGCGCGGCGATGCCCGTCAGCTCGGTCAGCGCCTTGTAGGCGGCGCTGCCTTCGGCCGGGCTGGGCGCGATCGTGTAGATCCCCTCGACCACCTCGGCGGGCAGCGCGTCGACGAGCTTCTGGTTCACCGAATAGGCGAAGGCCAGCATCTTGCCCTCGTAGCCCGCGCGGTAGATGTCCTTCAAGAGGACGGTCGTGTCGGGCATGTAGCCGCCGAGGACGACGACATCGGGCTCGAAGGCCATCAGCTCGTCGACCTCCGAGCGGTAGGTGGGCTTCTTGTCGTCGTAGATCAGCTTCGCGGTGGAGCCGCCCGCGGCCTCGACCACCTTGGTGATCTCGGAGAACTGGCTGTCGGCGAAGGGCGTCTGCGGCGACATGAAGAAGACCTTGCCCGCGCCGAGCTCGACCGTGAATTCGCCGAACTTCCTGCCCTGCAGGATCGTGTTCGGCTGGGTGCGGACGATATAGCCCTCATGCGGCAGCAGCGTGATGCTGTCGGCGCCCGAGACGGTGGTCAGCATCGTGCCGCTTTCCCAGCACAAGGGCGCGACGGCGGTCGTCACCGAGGAGGCCCAGGTGCCCATGATCGCCGAGACGCCGTCGACATCGATCAGCTTGCGCGCGGCGCGGACCCCGGCCTCGGGGTTGGTCTGGTCGTCCTCGGAGATCACCTCGACCTGGCGGCCGAGCACGCCGCCCGCGGCGTTGACGCCCGCGACCACGGCCTTGACCGTGTCGGCCATCACCGGGCCGTAGGGGCCGCCGGCGCCGGTCAGGGGCGTCAGCGTGCCGATCTTGATCGGGCCCTCCTGCGCAAGGGCGCGCAGCGGCAGGGCGAAGCTGCCGGCGAGGATCGCGGAAGATGCCAGGAACTGGCGGCGGGTCGTCTGCGTCATGGTCTTTCCCTCTGTTGCCGCGCCGGGTCTCTGCCCAGTCGCTTGATGTCCATTGCCTTCAGCCGCCCAGGAAGAGCCGCCGGATCTCGGGATCGGCGGCCAGCGCGGGGCCCTCGCCCTCGGCGGCATTCGTCCCCGAGACCAGCACGTAGCCGCGGCTGGAGACCTCGAGCGCCTCCAGCGCATGCTGCTCGACCATCAGGATCGGCAGGCCGAGATCGCGCAGCCCCAGCACCACCTCGAAGAGCTCCTCGGTCGCCTTGGGCGAGAGCCCGGCGGTCGGCTCGTCGAGGAGCAGCATCTTCGGCTCGGTCAGCAGCGCCATCGCCATGGCGAGGATCTGGCGCTGCCCGCCCGAGAGCGTCCGCGCCAGCGCCCGGCGCTTGTCGGCCAGCACCGGATAGCGGTCATAGATCGACGCGCGCCGCGCCGCCATCTCGACGGGCCGGGCGTAGCAGGCCAGCTCCAGGTTCTCGGCGACGCTGAGCGTGCCGAAGACGTTCTTCTCCTGCATGACGAAGGCGAAGCCCGCGCGGGCCCGCTCCACCGCGCTCTGGCGGGTGACGTCGCGGCCCTCGAGCAGGACCTGCCCCTCGCGCGCGGGCACGAGGCCCGAGACGACCTTCAGCAGCGTCGATTTCCCCGCGCCGTTCGGCCCGACCAGCGTCACCAGCTCGCCCGCGCCGACCTCGACCGAGACGCCCTTCAGGATCTGCTCGGCGCTGGCATAGCCCGCGACCAGCCCCGCGACCTCAAGCATCGTGGCGCACCCCCAGATAGGCTTCCTGCACGCGGGCGTCGGCGACCACCTCGGCGAAGCTGCCCTCGGTCATCTTGCGGCCCTCGGCCAGCACGATCACCGGATCGCAGAGCCGCGCCACCATCGACATGTCATGCTCGATCAGGCAGATCGTGATCCCCTCGGCATTGAGCGCCACCAGATGCTCGGCGATCTCCGCCGAGAGCGTCGGGTTCACCCCGGCCATCGGCTCGTCGAAGAGGATCATCCGGGGCTTCGCCATCAGCGCGCGGCCGATCTCGACCAGCTTCTTCTGCCCGCCGGACAGCGCCGAGACCGGATTGTCGATCACGTGGTCGAGCCGCAGCCGCCGCGCCACGGACAGCGCGGCCTCGGCCAGCTCCGCCTCGTGGCGCCGCCCGGCCTCGCCGTTCAGGAGGCTCTGCCAGAAGCCCTCGCCCGGATGGTCCTGGCCGTAGAGCATCAGGTGCTGGAAGACGCTGAGCCGGGGGAAGCCGCGCGCCAGCTGGAAGCTGCGCACCAGGCCCATCCGGACGCGGTCCCGCGCGGGCAGCCGGGTGATGTCCTGCCCGGCGAAGGTCACGCGGCCCGCCTCCGGCAGGAAGACGCCCGAGATGGCGTTGATCGCGGTGGACTTGCCCGCGCCGTTCGGGCCGATCAGCCCGGTGATCGCGCCTTCTCGCAGCGCGAAGCTGGCGCCGGTCAGCACCGGCACGCCGAAGAAGCCATGGCGCAGATCCGCCACCTCGAGCAGCGCGGTCATGGCGCCTCTCCGGGACGGTGGTGCATCAGGAAGGGCAGCTGCGCCTTCCACTCCTTCAGCATCTCCGCATAGTAGTCGGGATCGTCGCGCAGGATGGTCTGGGCGATCATGCCGCGGAAAAGGCACATGGTCATGTTCAGGAGCATCTTGGCGCGCTTGGCCTCGATCCCCTCCTTCTCGGCCAGAACCGCCCAGATCGCGTCGAGCCCGCCATGGAACTCCTGCACCACCGGCACCAGATGGGCATGCAGCGCCTTGTTGTGCCGCGCCTCGGGCAGGTATTCGAGCGTCACGTAGAACAGCCCGTCCGCCATCGTCTCCCAGAGATAGTCGACGATCTGGTCGGCGCTGCCCTCGCGCTCGGCCAGGGCGCGGGCGAAGCCGTGGAGCCGCTCGTTCACCTGGCGCAGATGGTTGCCGATCGCGCGCGAGATCAGCTCGTGGCGCGAGGCGAAATGGTGGGTCAGCGCGCCGCGCGACACGCCCGCCGCCTCGGCGATCCGCGGCGTGGTCAGGCGGTGGAGCCCCTCTTCGAGCATCAGCTCCATCGTCGCCTTGTAGAGCGCCTGGACCGTGTCCTCGCTGCGCTGCGCCTGGGTGCGCGCTTGCCGCGCGCGCGCCGGCGCGCCGTCCTCTCTGGCCATCTTCCCCCTCCTTGTGCCGATCGGCGGCCGCCCCCGCGCCGCCGGATGCCGCGCCAGGGCGGCGGTTCCAGGGCCGCGCGCCACGGGCGCCCTCCCCCTGCCGCGCTCCCCGGCGGCGGCGGCCGCGGTCCGGCTCATGTCCGGAACCTCTGGCGGGTGGCGATCCCCGCCGCGACGGTCAGGGCCAGCGTCGAGGCCATCAGGATGAAGGCCACCGCGGCCGAGAAGGGCCAGTTGTTCAGCTGGAACTGGTCGTAGATCAGCGGCGCCATCATGTGGAATTCGGGACCGCCGAGCAGCACCGGCGTGGCATAGGCGTTCATCGCCAGGATGAAAGTCAGGATCGTGCCCGCCGCCACCCCCGGCAGCGCCATCGGCCAGAGCACGCGGCGGAACATCGTCGCCGGGCTGGCGCCCATCGAGAAGGCCGCTTCCTCGAGATTGCGCGAGATGCCCTCGATCACGCTCTGCAGCGTCAGCACCATGTAGGGCAGGTTCACCGCGATGATGCCGAGGATCACGGCGAGCTCGGAATACATGATCTCGGTCGGGCCCTGGGTGATCCCCAGCCGCTCCAGCGAGACGCTGAGGAAGCCGCGGCTGCCCAGGAGCGTCATCCAGCCCGCCGCGCGCACCGCGTTGCCGACGAAAAGCGGCACGACCACGCCGATGATCATCAGGTTCTTGAAGCGCGACTGCGTGCGGGCAAGCACATAGGCCAGCGGGAAGCCCGCCACGATGCAGACCGCCGTGCACAGCACCGAGATGCGGATCGTCGTCCAGAAGGCGGCCAGGTAGAACGGGTCGGTGAAGAACTGCACGTAGTTCTCGGGCGAGACCGCCGCGATCATGAACTCGTAGGGATCGTACTTGTTCACCGAGTACCTGGCGAGCAGCGCGAGCGGCCCCAGCACGCCGAGCGCGACCACCGCCGTGGCCGGCCCGACAAGCGCGGCGGCGGTCAGCCCGGTACGGGCGGGGGCGGAGGAGGCGGTATCGGTCATGGCGGGTCCGGGTCTCTGGGGCAGGTCGTCCGCCGCCGTCCGGGTGCTGGTCCCGGGCGGCGGCAGGGGCCGGAGGGTCAGGCTGCGAAGCTCTTGTCCCACCAGCCTTTCATGTCGGCGTCATTTTCCAGGATGAAGCCGTAATCGGGGCTGTTGAGGTTCTCGACCTCCTCGGGGGTGAAGCCGATCTTGGCGGTCAGCTCGGGCGCGACCTCGGCATCCGAGACGGTGGGGTTGTAGCCCATGTCGATGGCGAAGTTCTCCTGCGCCGCGGGCTGCAGCATGGCGTCGAGATAGGCATAGGCGCCTTCGACATTGGGCGAGTTCTTCGGAATGACGAAGCCCGACTCGTAGGGGATCGCGCCTTCGGAGGGGGTCGCGCCGAGGACGCTGATCCCGGCCTTCTGCCATTGCACGGTGCGCGCCTTCCACATCAGGCCGACATCGATCTCGCCGTTGGCGAGCCCCTGCGCGAAGGCCTCGTTGGTCGGGTAGATGCGCGCGCCGGCCTTGCGCGCGGCCAGCAGCAGCTCCTTGCCCATCTCGACATCGGTGACGGTGCCGCCCGCGGCGAGGCCCGCGGCGATCATCGTGTACTGGTACTGGATGTCGATGAAGCCGAGCTTGGCGCCATTCGCCGGGTCGAGCACCGCGGCGAAGCTCGCGGGCGCCTCGCGGGTGTCGGGATTGTAGACGCCGACCATGCCCGAATAGATGTGGCCGATGCCGTAATTGTGCTTGAAGGCGGGCAGCACGTCATCGCCGTTGGCGAGCTTCGAATAGTCGATCTCCTGGGTGATGCCCTGCTCGAAGAGCTGGTACATCGAGGTGCCGTTGACCGCCTGGATGTCGGTCGAGCCGCGCGGCAGGCGGCGCTCGGCCGCCATCTTGGCGCGGCGCTCGGGATCGCCGGCCTGGTCCTGGATGACCTCCCAGCCCGCGGAGACCAGGAAGGGCTCCTCGATATTCTTGTTGAGGAGGCGCGCGTAGTCGCCGCCCCAGGTGCCGACGACGACGCGGCCCCCGGCGGCGCGCGCCAGCCGCGGCGCGGAGAGCATCGCGGCGCCTGCAGCGGCCGAGGCGAGAAGCCCGCGGCGGCTGATCGTGGCTTTCGTGTTCTTCATGTCCTTCTCCATCTGTCGGTGTCCTGTGGGGACGTGGCCGTCCTCTGGCGGGACGGTTTTTCGGGCCGGGGCTCAGTGGCCCCGCGCATGGGGATCGGAAGCGGGGAAGACCGCGGGGCTGCCGAGGCTGAGATAGACGCGGTCGCCCGTCGCCGGCAGCGTGCCGCCGCCCTGGTTGGTGACCTGCGCGACGACGACATCGGAGGGGCTCAGCCGCACATGCAGGTCGATCAGCCCGCCCATGTAGGAGACGAGCTCCACCGTGCCGGGAAAGACATTCGTCCCCTCCGCGGGCGGCTCGGCCGAGACGGCGATGCGTTCGGGGCGCAGCGCGGCGGTGACCTTGCCGTGGACCGGCTTCGGCGTTTCGAGGGCGAGCCCGCCCTGGGTGACGAGGCGGCCGTCGCGCAGCTCGCCCTCGAGGAAGCTCGACCGGCCGACGAAGCCCGCGACGAAGCGGCTGGCCGGGGTCTCGTAGAGCTCCCTCTGGGTGCCGACCTGGCGGACCTGGCCCTCGCTCATCACGACCAGCCGGTCGGACATGGTCAGCGCCTCTTCCTGGTCATGGGTGACCATCACGGCGGTGATGCCCAGCCGCTGCTGCAGCGCGCGGATCTCGATCCGGACCTCCTGGCGCAGCTTGGCGTCGAGATTGGACAGGGGCTCGTCGAGGAGCAGCACATCGGGGCGGAAGACCAGCGCGCGGGCCAGCGCGACCCGCTGCTGCTGCCCGCCCGACATCTGCCGCGGATAGCGGTCGGCGAGATGACCGAGCTGCACCAGATCGAGCGCGCCCTTCACCTTCTCGGCGGTCTCCGCCTTCGACAGCTTGCGCATCTCCAGCCCGAAGGCGACGTTCTCGGCCACCGTCATGTGCGGGAAAAGCGCGTAGTTCTGGAAGACGAGCCCGGTATTCCGTTTCCAGGGCGGCAGGCGGGTGACATCCGTGCCGCCGATCGAGATGCTGCCCGCGGTCGGCTCGACGAAGCCCGCCACCATCCTCAGCGTGGTGGTCTTGCCGCAGCCCGAGGGGCCGAGGAGCACGAGGAACTCGCCCTCGGGCACGTCGAGGCTCACGTCGCGGGCGGCATGGAAGTCGCCATAGCGCTTGGTGAGGGCGTTGAGTTCCAGTCTGGCCATTACACTACCCGGCTGATCTTGACGAAACGGTCGGTGACAAGGAGCGCCACGGCGATGACGGCGATCTGCATGACCGAGACTGCGGCGACCGACGGGTCGATCCGCCATTCCAGGTACTGCAGGATCGCGATCGGCAGGGTCGTCTGCCCCGGCGCGACGAGGAAGAGGCTGACCTCGAGATTGCCGAAGGACGACACGAAGCCGAAGAGGCAGCCCGCGACGATGCCCGGAAGGATCGAGGGCACGGTCACGCGGCGGAAGGTGGTCAGCCGGTCGGCGCCCAGGTTCTGCGCGGCCTCCTCCAGCGTGCGGTCGAAGCCCGCCAGGCTCGCCAGGATCAGCCGCACCGTCCACGGGATCACCAAGAGCACATGGCCGAAGACGATGCCCCAGAAGCTGCCGATGATCGGCAGGCCGGTGGCGATCTCGGTCTCGACCTGGAAGACATAGAGCGCGAAGCCCAGCACGATCCCCGGGACGATCAGCGGCATCAGGAGCAGGTTCGAGATCGCGCCGCCGAGGAAGAGCTTGTAGCGGTTCAGCGCCAGCGCCGCGGGCAGCGCGACGACGAGCCCGATCAGCGTGGCGATCACCCCGACCTGGGTGGAAGTCCAGAAGGCCGACAGGAAGCGGTCATTGGCGATCCCCGCCCCGTACCAGCGCAGCGAATAGCCCTCCGGCGGGTAGGAGGGGATCTCCTGGGCATAGACCGACAGCCAGGTGACGAAGATCAGCGGGATCAGGATGTAGAGGAAGGCCAGCCCGGCCGCGCCGTTCAGTGCCCAGCGGCCCAGCCGGCGGCGGTCGGGAAGGACGCTCATGCCGCCTGGCCCAGCCGGTTGGAGACGAAGGCGCCGCCCTTCATGATGACGGGCATGTGCCGCCCCTGCCCTTCAAGCAGCGTGACGTCGCGCGTCGGGTCGCCATCGACGAGGATCAGGTCGGCAAAGGCGCCCTCCGCCACGGTGCCCAGAAGCCCCGGACGGCGGATCACCTCGGCGGCGATGGTGGTGGCGGCGCGGATCACCTCGATCGGCGACTGCACCTCGGCTCGGATGGAGAATTCGCGGCTCTGGTCCTCGTTCAGCGCGCCGAGGAGATCCGAGCCATAGGCGACCTTGACGCCCGCTTCCCTGCAGATCTCCAGCGAACGGTAGCCGCCCTCGAGCACCATGTCGTTCTTCTCCAGCATGACGGCGGGCATGCCGAAATCCGCCGCGCGCTCCTTCATCGCGACATAGGCGACGAGGTTGGCCACCAGATAGGCGCCGTTCTCGGCCATCAGCTTCGCGGCAGCCGCGTCGATCAGGTTGCCATGCTCGATGGTGCGCACGCCCGCGGTGACGGCGCGGGTGATCGCCTCGGCCGAATAGGCATGGGCCAGCACGTAGCGGCCGAAATTCTCGGCCTCCTCGACCGCGGCCTCCATCTCTTCCATGGTGAATTGCAGGCTGTCGAGCGGGTCGTTGGGCGAGGCCACCCCGCCCGAGGCCATGATCTTGATATGGTCGGCGCCCTGGCGCATCTGCTCGCGCACGGTCTTGCGGACGCCGTCCTCGCCATCGGCCACGACCCTGAGGAAGGCCATGCCGTTGCAGCAGGGGCAGGCATAGCCCGGATTGGTCCGCGCCCGGCCGTCGCTATGGCCGCCCGTCGGGCCGATGGAGCGCCCGGCAATGAAGAGCCGCGGCCCCTCGATCAGTCCCAGCTCCACCGCCTGCTTCATGCCCCAGTCGGTGCCGCCGGTGTCGCGGACGGTGGTGAAGCCGCGATGGAGCATCTCCTTCAGCCGCCGCGCGCCGCGGGCAGCGGCCAGCGTCATCGGGATGTCCTCGAGCTTGCGGGTATAGACCTCGGAATGCATCGAATGGACATGGCAGTCGATCAGCCCGGGCATCAGCACGCGCCCGCCGCAATCGACCACCTGCGCCCCGGCCAGCGTCACCGGCACGTCGGAGACCTCGCGGATGCGCTCGCCCTCGACGACGACCTCGTAGCCCTCGCGCGGCGCATCGAAGGACGGGTCGAGAAGCTTGAGGTTGCGGAACAGGATCGGCGTGGTCATGGGCGGGCTCCCGAGGGGCGGGTCATTGCAGGCGGTTCCGGACGAGATGGCCGTTCTGCAGGATCAGCGGGATATGCTCCCCCTGCCCCGCAAGCAGCGAGATATCGGCAAGCGGATCGCCGTCGACGAGGATCATGTCGGCGAGCGCGCCGGGCGCGATGCAGCCCAGCTCGCCCTCCTTCTTCAGCAGCCTCGCGCCGATCGTCGTGGCCGAGCGGATGATGTCGATCGCGGGCAGCACCTCGCGGCGGATGGTGAATTCGCGCGACTGCGCCCCGCGCAGCTGGCCCAGCAGGTCGCTGCCGAAGGCGACCGGAACGCCCGCGGCCTTGCAGATCTCCAGCGAGCGCAGCCCGCCCTCGATCACCACGTCGTTCTTCTCCAGCATGCCGGCATCCATGCCGAACTCGGCCGCGCGGTCCTTCATGGTGAAATAGGCCACCAGGTTCGCCACCATGAACATGCCCTTGGCGGCCATGGCGGCGGCGGCCTCCTCGTTGATCAGGTTGCCGTGCTCGATGCAGCGCACGCCGCCTTCGGCCGCGCGCAGGATCGCCTCGGGCGAATAGGCATGGGCGCAGACATAGCGGCCGAAGGCCTCGGCCTCGGCAACCGCGGCGCGCACCTCGCCCATGGAGAATTGCAGGCTGTCGAGCGGGTCATAGGGCGAGGCCACGCCGCCCGACATCATGATCTTGATATGGTCGCAGCCCTGGCGCATCTCCTCGCGGACGGCCTTGCGGACCTCGTCCGCCCCGTCGGCCAGGCAGAGCGTGAAGGCCAGCGCGTCGCAGCAGGCGCATCTGATGGCGCTGTCCGTGCGCCGCCGCCCGTCGCTATGCCCGCCCGTCGGGCCGATGGCGCGGCCCGCCACGAAAAGCCGCGGCCCCTCGATCAGACCGTCCTCGACGCCCTGGCGCAGCCCCCAGTCGGCGCCGCCCGTGTCGCGCACGGTGGTGAAGCCGCGGCCCAGCATCGCCTTCATCTCGGCCATGGCATGCGCTGTCATCAGCGTCAGCGGCTGGGTCTCCAGCCGCGGCAGGAAGACCTCGTTCAGCACGACATGGACATGGCTGTCGATCAGCCCCGGCATCAGCGTGCGTCCGCCGCAATCGATCACGTCGGCCCCGGATGCGGCAACCGGCCGGTCCGAGACCTCGCGGATGCGGGTGCCCTCCACCAGGATCTCGATCCCCTCGCTGAGCCCGTCCTGCTCGGGGTCGAGCAGCCGCAGATTGCGGAAGAGTTTCTGGCCCTGGCCGGGTCGCATGGCCGTCTCCTTGGCTGGCCCGCAAGCGGGCAAATGTCTGCCGTGCCTGCAGAATTCACGGCAGGGGACCCGGATGGCACCGGGCGGGAAGAAAGGTCGGGGGCGCAGCGGGTCCCGCATTGCGGGGCCCCTGCCGGGCGGAAGCCGCGCCGTCGCGGCGCTGGCCTTCCCCGAGCAAACAAACCCGCCCCCCGGCTTGTCAAACGCCGCGTCGGGAAAATCCGCGATTTCCCCGATTAACCGGAAATTAACAAACAGGCGTGTTTGTTTTCGGCGAAAAATTGTGCATCCGGGGCGCGTTTTCCGGCCGGCGGCCGCTTCCGGCGCGCCGGGGAGTCGCCAGGCCGGGCCGCATCTGCGCCAATGGCGGGGACACGCCCCCTACCGGAACGCGAAGGCCCGCCATGACCGACCCCCTCGACACGCCCCTGCCCGCCGTCATCCTCACCGGCTTCCTCGGCGCAGGGAAGACGACGCTGCTCGCCCGCCTGCTGCGCGCCCCCGAGAGCCCGCGCATGGCGGTGCTGGTCAATGACTTCGGCGAGATCAACCTCGATGCCGAGCTGGTGACGGAGATCGCCGGCGAGGACGTGCTGGCGCTGCAGAACGGCTGCATCTGCTGCACCATCCAGGACGACCTGGTCGGCGCGATCGAGACCGTCCTGGCGCAGGAGCCCCGGCCCGAGCGGCTGGTGATCGAGGCCAGCGGCGTGTCGCGCCCGCTGCAGATCGCCGCCGTCTTCGAGGATCCGCGGCTGGAGGGGCGGGTGGCGCTCGACGCGGTGCTCTGCCTGGTCGATTGCGGCAGCTTCGCCGATCTCGACGCCGCCTCGACCGATCTGGCGATGGACCAGGTGGCGGGCAGCGATCTGGCGATCCTCAACAAGTGCGACCAGGCGGAGCCCGCCGCCATCGACCGGATCGAGGCGCAGCTACGCGCCCAGCAGCCGCGGCTCCACAGCCTGCGCACCACCCGGGCGGAGATCCCGCTCGACCTGCTGACCGGGCTGGCGCCCGCGCGCGACGGCCTGCCTGCGGCGGATCACGCCTGCGGCCCGGATTGCGGCCATGGCCATCACCACCATCACCACGACCACGCGGCGGAATTCGCCTCCTGGTCCTGGCAGGGCAACGCGGACATGGACCCGGCGCAGCTGCGCAAGGCGATCCGGGCGCTGCCGCAGGGGCTGCTGCGCGGCAAGGGCGTGTTCCGCGGCACAGGCGGCCAGCGGCTGGTCTTCGACCTCGTCGGCAAGCGGCGCGAGCTGCGGACGGAGCCGGGACCGCTGCCCGCGCGCTCGTCCATCGTGCTTCTGGCCCGCAGCGGCGTGATCGAGCCCGCGGCGCTGGAAGCGCTGCTCGAGGCCGGCCGCGCTGTCCCTCCGGGCTGAGCACGGGCCCGCTCCGGGCGCCTCCAATAAAATGTCTTTCGATTTATAAAAAGATCGTACATTATAAGATCGAGTCCCGCCGGGGGAGACATTCCGGGGGCCGATGGAGGAGATAGACATGCAGATCAACCGGATCTGGGCTGCGGCTGCACTGGCCGCGGCAACAGGAGGCGCGTGCCTGGCGCAGGACCGCGACGTCACCGTGGTGCTGAGCGAAGAAGTCGACGTGATGGAGCCCTGCATGGTGGGGCGGCAGAATATCAGCCGCATCATCTCGCAGAACATCACCGAGCGGCTGACCGAATACGACTACCGCAATGGCGGCCTGCTGCCGCGGCTGGCGACCAGCTGGGAGCAGCTCGACGAAGACACCTGGCGCTTCCACCTGCGCGACGGCGTGGCCTTCCATGACGGCGGCGCCTTCACCGCCGATGACGTGATCTTCTCGATCGAGCGCAACAAGAACCCGGACCTGCCCTGCGAGGTCGGCGCCAAGTTCTTCGGCGGCATCGATTTCAGCTTCGAGACGCCCGATCCGCTGACGCTGGACATCACCACCTCGCCGCCCTCGCCGATCCTGCCGCTCCTGATGGCGGTGATGCCGGTCCAGAGCAAGGCGGCCACGCCCGCCGGCGAATTCACCCGCGCGCCGGTCGGGACCGGGCCCTATGTCTTCGACAGCTGGGATGTCGGCCGCGAGATCACCCTGGCGCGCAATCCCGACTACTGGGGCGAGACGCCCGAGGTCGAGGCCGCGCATTACGTCTTCCGCGCCGATTCCGCCGTGGCCGCGGCCATGGTCGCCAGCGGCGAGGCCGATATCGTGCCCTCGATCGCGATCCAGGACGCCACCGATCCCGCGACCGACTTCTCCTATCCCAATTCCGAGACCACGCGGCTGAGGATCAACACGCTGGAGCCGCCGCTCGACGACCGCCGGGTGCGCGAGGCGCTGAACCTCGCCATCGACCGAGAGGCGATGGTCGGCACGCTCTTCTCCGAGGATGTCCAGATCGCCACCCAGCTCGTGGTGCCGACGACGATGGGCTACAACAAGGACATCAAGCCCTTCCCCTACGATCCCGACCGGGCGCGCGCGCTGCTGGCGGAGGCCAAGGCCGACGGCGTGCCGGTCGACGCGCCGATCACCCTGATCGGCCGGGTCAACCAGTTCGCCAATGCCACCGAGGCGATGGAGGCGATCTCGGCGATGCTGCGCGAGGTCGGCTTCACCATCAATCTGCAGATGCAGGACGTCTCGGTCTGGAACACCTATTTCGTCCGCCCCTTCCCCGATGACGACGGCCCCACCCTGACCCAGGCGCAGCATGACAACGCGATGGGCGACCCGGTCTTCACCGCCTATGTGAAATACCATTCCCAGGGCGCGCATTCGATGGTCGACAGCCCCGAGCTCGACGCCGCGATCGAGACCGCCACCGCCGCCTCGGGCGACGAGCGCGCGGCGCTCTGGCAGAAGGTCTTCGCCATCGTCAACGAGGACATCATCGCCGACATGCCGCTTTTCCACATGGTCGGCTACACCCGCGTCTCGCCCCGGCTCGACTTCACGCCGACCATCGCCACCAACCTGGAGCTGCAGCTCTCGCAGATCGGCTTCAAGGACTGACCCCGTCCCTGTCCCTCCGGCCTCCCGGCACGCCCGGGAGGCCGGCTTTTTCCCGTTTTCCCGAACCGACCCGGATCCTGCCCATGCCCCTTGTTCCCAAGCCCCTCCTCGAAGCCCATGCCGCCAGCCTGCTCGAAGCCGCCGGGATGGCGCCCGGCAAGGCCGCCGCGACCGCCGAAGTGCTGGTCGAGGGCGACATGATCGGCCATGAGACCCATGGCGTCGGCCTCATCCCCTGGTACGTCACCGCGCTGGCCGAGGGCAGCATGAACGGCACCGGCGACCATGCGGTGGTCAGCGACCATGGCGGCAGCTTTGTCTGGGACGGCGCCTCCCTGCCCGGCGCCTGGCTGGTCAGCCAGGCCCTCGCCGAGGCCTGCCGCCGCGCGCCCGAGCATGGCACTGTCACCGTCTCGATCCGCAATTCGCACCATACCTGCGCGCTGGCCGCCTATCTGCGCAAGGCGACCGAACAGGGGCTGATCGTGCGGCTGAGCTCGTCCAACCCGGGCGCACGGCGGATGGCGCCCTTCGGCGGCACCGAGGCGCTGCTGACGCCGAACCCGACCGCCATCGGCTTCCCGACCGACGGCGACCCGATCCTGATCGACATCTCCTGCTCGATCACCACCGTCACCATGTCCCAGACCCTCGCCGCCGAGGGCCGGCGCTATCCCGAGGCCTGGGCGCAGACCGCCGACGGCCAGCCCAGCGACGATCCGAAGGACTTCACCGAGCGCGGCGGCACGCTGCTGCCGCTGGGCGGCACGCTGAAGGGCTACAAGGGCTTCGCCATGGCCATCGCCGAGGAGCTGCTCAGCCAGGGGCTTTCGGGCAAGGGCCGCTCGAACACGCAGCTCGGCGAATTCGCCCAGAATGTCTTCCTGCAGGTGATCGACCCCGAGGCCTTCGCCGGGCGCGCGGCCTTCCTCGAGCAGTCGAGCTTCCTTGCCGAGGCCTGCCGCGCCAATCCCGTCCCAGAGGGCCAGGCGCCGGTCCGGATGCCCGGCGACCGCGCCGCGGCCAAGAGGCGGGCGGCGCTGGAGAAGGGCGTCGAGGTCTCGGAGCCGCGCCTGGCCGCGCTGCGCGCGCTGGCGGCGAAATTCGGGCTGGCGCCGATCGACTGCCCGGCCTGAGCCGGAGGGGCCGCGCTCAGAGCGCGGCGCCGATCTCCGCGGCATGGGCGGCCAGCTCCGCGCTGCCGCGGGCGCGCGGCCGCGGCAGGTCGATCTGCCGGTCGAGCGCGATCCCCGCCGGGCGCCCCGAGAGCACGATCACCCGGTCGGCAAGGAAGGCCGCCTCGGCAATGTCATGAGTGACGAACAGAACCGCCTTGCCGCTTTCGCCCCAGATGCGCAGCACCTCGTCCTGCAGGCTCTCGCGGGTCAGCGCATCGACCGCCGAGAAGGGCTCGTCCATCAGCAGGATGTCCGGATTGACCGCCAGCGCCCGGGCAATGCCGCCGCGCTGGACCTGCCCGCCCGACAGCTGGTGGGGATAGCGGTCGGCCATCGCCTCGAGCCCGGTTAGCCGCAGAACCTCGTCGATCCGCCGGTCGCGCTCGGCCGCGGCGACCTTCAGCCCCTCGAGCCCGTAGGCGACATTCGCCCGGAGCGTCCGCCAGGGCATCAACCGCCCGTCCTGGAAGACGATGGAGCGGCGGCGGCGGTCCTTCGCCTCGGGCGTCGTGACGGCGACGCTGCCCCGCTCGGGCGCGACCAGCCCGCCGACGACCCGCAGGAGCGTCGACTTGCCCACGCCCGAGCCGCCGACGATGGCGACGAACTCGCCCGCGCGCACGCTCAGGTCGAACCCCTCGAGCACCGGGCGCGGCGCGTCCGGATAGCCGATGGTGATGCCCCGCGCCTCGATCACCGGGGCGGCGTTCAGCTGGGTCGCCATGCCAGAAGCCTCTTCTCGATCCGTCCGAATATCCCGTCGCTCAGCGTGTAGACCGCCGAGATCGCCAGCATGTAGACCACCACCGCCTCGTAGGCGCCAACGCCCGCCGCCGCGTTCATCTCCTGCCCCATGCCCGGCACGCCGAGCAGCTCCGCCGCGATCAGCGTCATCCAGGCCTGGCCGACCCCGGTGCGCAGCCCCGCCAGCATCCCCGGCGCCGCGGCCGGCAGCGTGACCGAGCGGTGGAGCCGCAGATAGCCGTCCTGGCCGAAGGCACGGGCCAGCTCGCGGAAGCGCGGATCGACATTCTTCACCGCCGCATAGGTGGCGAAGTAGTTCACCCAGAAGACGCCGATGGCGATCACGAAGGCTGCGCCCGCATGGCTGACCTTGAACCAGGCGATGGCGAAGACCACCCAGGCCAGCGGCGGGATCGGCCGCAGGATGCGCGCGAGCCAGGATTGCAGCCCCTCGAAGACCGCATTCGTCGCCGCGGCAAAGCCCACCGCCACGCCGAAGAGGCTGCCGAGGCCGAGCCCCCAGACGTAATGGACGAGGCTGGAGCCGATCGCGGGCAGGAGCCGCCCCGAGCCGAGCTCGTCCTCGAAGGCCGCCGGGATCGCCAGCGGATCGGGCAGCGTGCCGGGCGGCGCCCAGCCGAAGCTCTGCGCCGCCTTCCAGACAGCCAGGAACAGGACGAGCCCGCCGAAGCCAAGCAGCGCGGGACGCGCGCGGGACAGGGTCATGGCGGCTCAGTTCCCGGCGGCGTCGCCGTAGAGGCCGAGATCGAAGAGCGCGTCCAGATCGACCGCCTGCTTCAGCGTGCCCTGGGCCTCCTGGAAATCGTGCATCGCCTTCGTGCCCGCGGTGATCCGGTTCGGATCGGCGACGAAGCCGTCATGCGACCGCTCGATCGCCGCCTGGACGATTGCCGGGTCGAGCCGCCCGCCGCCGACATATTTCGCCACCGCCTCGGTTGCGGTCGCGGGATCGTCGCGCAGCAGCTCCGTCGCGCGGACATGCGCCGCGACCAGCCGGACGATCGCCTCGCGGTGATCTGCAATGGCGCCCTCGCGCACCGCCAGGACCGCGCCGGGCTGGTCGGGGAAAAGCGCGCCGCCGGCCGCGACGACCCTGGCCTCGGGATTGCGCGCCAGCACCGAGCTGACCACCGGCTCGAGGATCGCCGCGCCGTCGACCGCCCCGGTCAGCAGCGCCTGCTGCACCTGCGCCGTGCCCTGGTAGACGATCTCCAGATCGGCCGGATCGACGCCGAGCCCGTTCTGCAGCCAGTATTGCAGCACCGTCTCCGGCACGGAGCCGGTCGGGAAGGTGGCGATCACCGGCTTGCGCCCCTCCGCCTCGGCGAAGCGGGCGAAGGCCGTGGCCGGGTCGCTGTCGAAATAGGGGGCCAGATCGCCGAGCGCGACGACCGAGATCTGCTCAACGATATTCGAGGCCACGACCTTGATGTCGGCGCCCTTGCCGCGGGCGACCATCGCCGGGCCGATGCCGAAATAGGCGATGTCGAGCTGGCCTGCCAGAAGCGCCTGCACCATCGCCGGGCCGTTCTGGAACTGCACCAGCTCCGGATCGATCCCGGCCTCGTCCACCCAGCCCTCTTCCAGCGCGACGAAGAGCTGCGCATCGGGCAGGATCGGCATGTAGCCGATTTCGAGCTGCACCTTGTCCTCGGCCATGGCGGCGCCCGCAAGCCCGAGCGCGACGAGGCCCGGCAGGATGGCGGCTTTGATCTGACTCATCTGTGATCTCCCCGGAGCTTTGCTCCCATCTGGTCGAATTTCCCCCATCTGGGAAGGGGCGCCGGGAAAATGAGGAGGAGTTTCCCCGAACAGGCGACATGGCAGAACAAACGTCCCGCGTAGCCGGGTCGAACAGCGTCAGGAGCGCGGCGCGCGCGGCAGCTTCCAGCCGAAGCGCTCGCTGGCGACGCGCAGCGCGAAGGTCAGGAGGACCGCGCCCGAGACCGAGGGAACCTGCGGCAGTCCCGCCCAGTGGCAGGCGGCATAGACCGCCGCCCCGGCCAGTGCCGCGGCGGCATAGACATCCTCGCGCAGGACCCGCGGGATCTCCGCCGACATGATGTCGCGCAGCGCACCGCCGCCGACCCCGGTCATCACCCCCAGCAGCACCGCCGCCAGCGGGTCGAGCCCGTGCTCCAGCGCCTTGTGGCAGCCCGAGACCGCGAAAACGCCGAGCCCCGCCGCATCGAGCAGCATCACCGGACGCTTCAGCGCCTCGAGCCGGGAGCCGAGGAAGAAGGCGGCGAGCCCCGCGGAACAGGCCACCAGCAGCAGCCGCGTGTCGCGCAGCGACTCCGGCGGCAGGTCGCCCAGCAGGATGTCGCGCATCGTGCCTCCGGCCACGCCGACCGCAGCGGCCAGCACGAGGATGCCGAACAGGTCCAGCTCCTTGCGGATCGCCACCGTGGCGCCGCTGAGCCCGAAGGCGAATGTGCCCAGGATATCGAGCATCCCGAACAGGGGAATGTCGCCCATCGTCTCCTGCCCCGCTCCGTCCAGCGTCCCTCGGGCCCATGATAGCGGCCCGGCCGGGCGCGCCAAGGGCAAACCGGCCGGGCGCCGCCGCTCAGGCGGAGCGGCCGAACCAGCGGCGCAGCCCGCGCCGCCGCGCCGCCGTCCCTTCCGGAGCCAGTCGGCGGCCCGCCAGGGCCAGCGCGCCGCCGGCCAGCACCGGCCCGGCCGTCTCCGCTGCGCGGCGCGTGGCGAAGAGCTGCGCCGCCTCGGCATCCTCGATCAGCGCGCCGCTCACCGGGTCGAAGACCAGCGCCGCGGATTTGCGGCCGTTGCCGTTGCCCTTGGCGGGGGACACCTCCGTCTCGCCTGGCTCCGAGGCCGCCGGCGCGCTGCCGCCCTCCTCCGCGTCCGGGACCTCGGTCACGGCCACGCGGGTGCCGGTCTCCAGCGATCCGGCCATCACCGCCAGCTCGTCATGGGCATGGCCCAGCAGATGGCCGATCTCGTGGCGCAGCACGGTCAGCAGATCGACCCCGCCGGAAAGGGCGGCCGCCTCGTCCTCGGGATCGGCCTCCAGGTTCCAGCCCGCGCCGGCGGCGGTCAGGTCGATGACGATGGTGTTGCCGTCGCGCACCCGCGCCAGGGTCGCGCCCTCCAGATCGGCGACGACGACCTGGACATCGGCCAGCGCCTCGGCCGCCGCCCCGGTGACGAAGCCCGCCTCGATCCAGTCCTCCAGTGCGGCGTCGTAGAACCGCTGCACCTCGGCGGGATCGAGCGGCGCGCCCTCGATATAGCTGTCGCCCTCCAGCGCCGCGACGCTTTCGGCAGCCAGCTTCAGCGCCGCCTCGAACTGCTGGTCATTGGTCGCCAGGCGGAATTCGGAGAAGCGCGCCTCGCCCGAGAGCACCGCCAGGCCGAAGCCGCCATCGACCAGCCCGGCATTGAAGCCGTGCGAGGCGATCTCGGTGCCGTTCAGCGAGATCGCCACGCCCGCGCCCTGGATCGAGACCTTCAGCCGGACCGCCGAACCGTCGAGCGGCACCGCATAGGCCGCGTCGATCACCTGCCCGTCCTCGGGCGTCGCGTGGCCGACCACCACCTGGCCGCCGGCCGTGTCGAGCGCGATGAACTTGTAGTCGAGCGCGTCGTAGCGGTCGAAGACGAAGCCCGCCCGGCCGTCGGTCTCGATATCCACCTCCATCTCGAGGATCGAGTTGGTCAGCAGGCTGACGCCGAGATCGACCGCCTGCACCGCGGGCGCCGGGCCCATTGCGGTGCCGACCAGGATGCCCGAAGCCTCGACCCACTGGCTCGACAGGTTCACCCGCGGCAGTTCGGCCACCGGCGGCAGGAAGTCGTCGGTTTCCTCCAGCGTCCAGTCGGGCGGCAGGATCTGCACCTTGAAATTGTCGATCCGCCCCTTCGAGCCGACCATCGCCACGCCGACCATGCCGCGCGCCATCGGCACCGGATCGCCATGCACGTCGAGCCGCGGCTCGTAGGTATGGTCGAACCAGTTCACCCCGGCGACCGCCACGGTGACATTGCTGCCATTGACCGCGACCTTGACCTCGTAGGTCTCGCCCGGCTTGATCTGCACCGGCTTGTTCGACTGGCGGACATAGTGCTCGCCCGTGTCGTCGTAATAGCCCATGACGATCTTGTTCGTGGAGATGTCGATCCCGGCGAACTTGAAGTCGGTGTCGCTGTAGTAGTCGAAGACCGCATAGGCATTCGCCTTCCAGCCCTGCACCGGCTTGTCGACCGAGACATCCGTGACGATCTCGAAATAGCCCGGCTTGTAGTCGTCGAGCAGGAAGACCGCGGAGGCGACCGAGTCCGGCGTCGCCGAGGCGATCTCCATCACCCCGCCGGTCGCGGTGAACTGGCCGCGGTCCACCGCGAAGCCGTCGCCCGAGCGGTCGTTGAAATCCGCCGTCCGCAGGATGTCGCGGGCGCCACCGGGGATGTTGCCGGCCTGCGGATCCGTGGGCGGGCCGGACTGGTCCTGCCAGAAGCCGTGGTCGCGCTGCGTCACCAGCCCGATTTCGCCATGCGGGTTGCCCTGCTGCTGGATCACCGCCGAATAGCGGCTGTCCTGGGTCGGCTCCAGCGCGTTGACATCGGCCGTGCGGGTCATGTCCACCCCGTCGCTGGCCGCCTGGGCCGTCAGGAAGTCCCAGAGCTGCGGCGGCACCTGGCGGCTGACCGTGGCGATGCCGAAGGGGGCGAAGGGCACGATGTAGCTGTTGAACTCGCCCAGATGGTCGATCAGCCGGTCGCCGCCGGTATTGCCGATCAGGATGTCCAGCCCGGCCCCGCCGAAGACGCGGTCCTCCCAGGTGTAATGCGTCTCGGGCGTGTCGTTCATGCCGCCATCGGCGGCGTCGTCCCCGCCGAACGCGCCGGTATCGTAGGAGGTGCCCGGGCCGCCCATGACATCGTCGGCATTCATCAGGTCGTTGCCGAAGCCGCCGTAGATATGGTCGCGCCCGGTGCCGCCGACGATCCAGTCATTGCCCATGTCGCCGAAGATCCGGTCGTCGCCGTCGCTCTGGACGGTGCGCTCGGTGCCCGGGATCGGGTCGCCATTGGGCGCGAAGCCGGTGACGCCCGAGAGCGACAGGCCCTCGTTGTCATAGGCGTTGAGGAAGTACTGCCGGTAGGCGGCGGGATCGTCCGCGCCCTTCCAGACCGTGCCGTCCTCCTCGAACAGGATCACCCGGCGCGGATCGTACTCGTCATAGAGATAGAACTCGCCCGTGCGCTGCTGGACCGGCGTCGGCTCGTTCCAGTGCGGCTCGCCGGTGCCGAAGAGCAGGATGTTGCCCGGGTTCCAGGGCCGGGTGAAATCGGTCCGCACCAGGATCGCGTCGGCGATGCCGCCCGTGCCGTTGTCGACGCTGTCGAGCGGCAGCCCATCGGGGTTGCCGATCCCGCCGGGCAGGTCGCCGCGGAACCAGACCATGTAGCTGTCGCGGAGCGCCTCCTGCCCGCCGATCGCGTCATCGCCCGAGCCGCCATGCAGGAAGTCGTCGCCGATCCCGCCGAAGATCACGTCATCGGCGAATTCAGCGTCATGCGAGGCCGGATCGGCCGAGCTGACCGGCTCGATCGTGCTGTCGACGATGTCGAAGGGGCTGAGATCGACCGACTTGACCAGCTCGCCCGAGCGGTTGAGCAGCGCGCGCTGCACCTGGCCCGGGGTATAGGCCTCCTCGTTGAGCACGTTGCCCTGGCTGGTGCGGCTGTCCGGATCCTGGTTCAGCAGGCTCCAGATGCCGAAGAGCTCTTCGGCGTATTCGCTGCCGTAATTGCCGAAGCTGCGGGTGTTGCCCTTCAGGCTGACGCTGCCATCGTCGCTCAGCCCGGTGTTGCGGCTGGTGAAGATCCGGCCGTCATCGCCGATCACCCCGTCATTCCCGGTGCCGCCCGAGATCCAGTCATTGCCCCAGCCGCCGACCAGGTCGTCATGGTCGGCATCGCCGTAGAGGATGTCGTCGCCGCCGCCGCCATAGGCGATGTCGTCGCCGGTGCCGCCATGGATCTCGTCCGCGCCGCCGATATCCGCCAGCGCCCAGAAGCCGAAGGTCGAGCGCCAGAGATCGCCGCCCTCCGCCACGGCCAGGTTCTTGTCGAGCGTGACCGGCGTGTCGAGATCGAAGCGCCCGTCATTGCCCGCATAGTCCGGCCCGCCCGCCGAGTAGTCGAGCAGGCTGACGCCGCGCACGACGATCCGCTCGCCGCCCTCGGCAGTGTAGCCGGTGTCGCGGACATTGGCGTTGACCGCCGTGCCCGAGAGCGCCTCGAACCCGTCGAGATTGACGTCGTAATTATAGGCCAGGTAGAGCCCGCCGGTCATGAAGGCCGTCCCGTCCATCACCGAAAGTCCCGAGCGGGTCAGGTACTTGGCGCCGTAGAGCGCGCTGTCGGCCTGCTGGTAGACCGCCCCGTCGGGGCCGAAGCTGCCACTGTCGATGTCGTTCGCGCCGTCGGCATCGGCGTCGAGCACGTCGATCCCGTTGATGCCGACGATGCGGATGATGTCGCCATTGTCGCCGAGGATCACGTCGGCGTCACGGGCATTGCGTCCGGCGCCGATCACCTGGTCGTCGCCCAGCGTGCCGTCGGCCGGGTCGGTGACGATGCCGGTCTCGAAGCCCTGGGTGCCGTCATCGGCATCGCGCGCATCATTGCGGTCGGTGCGCGCGCCGCTGCCGCCGAAGAGCATGTCCTTGCCATCCGGGCGCAGATCGGCATCGGTGAGGCCGAAGAAGCTCGAGGAGCCGCCGACGATGTCGTCCTGGCCGAGCCCGCCGAAGACCGTGTCGCAGCCGCCGCCGCCCTCGATGTAGTCGTTGCCGTCGGTGGCGGGATCGCCCTCGGTGGCGGCGACGATCTTCAGCGCCCCCACCGGATCGGCGATCAGCCCGTTCTCGTCGAGCGCGGGCAGCTCGCGCGCCGCGCTGACATAGCGCTCGGGCAGGATCAGCCCGCCGAAAAGCGGGTTCTCCGCCGCGCCGCCGACCGATGTGCCGTCGCCCCGCGTCGCCACCGCGCCGCGGATCGTGCCGTCGCCCTGGATGATGTCATTGCCGAGCTGGCCGAAGATCTGGTCATTGCCCGCCCCGCCCGCGAGGTAGTCATTGCCGAAGGAGCCCGCCCCGGTCGCGCCCGACTGGACGTCGAAGCTGTGGTACTCGGCATAGTCGATCTCGTATTCGGTCCACCAGCCCGGCCCGTCGGGATCGCGGTAGTCGCGCGCCACCGGAATGCCGCCGGCGTCGAGGCTGACCATCAGAACGCCGCTGGCCGGACCGGTCGTGCCGGCCTCGTCATAGCCCGGCGACAGAGCCCGGTCGGAGCGCGAGTACATCAGCGTCCCGGCCAGCGTCTGGAAGCGCAGCGAGGTGATGTCCCCGCCCGCGATCCCGCCGCGCCGCTTGAGATTGACGTTGTCGCCAAAGATCAGGTCGTCGCCCGCGCCGCCGTCGAGCATGTCATTGCCCGCGCCGCCGATCATCACGTCGTCGATCTCCGAGCCGAAGACCGTATCGTCGCCGCCGGTCTGCGGCTCCAGCGCGTTGATCTCCAGCACCGAGCCCAGATAGGTCGTCTGGATCTTCTGCGGGATGCCCGCCGGGACGATCTCGCCCAGATAGGGCAGCCCCGCGGGATCGGGCAGGTTCGGGTCGATGACGAACTGCACCACCTCGCCATGGTCGCCGAAGATGATGTCGGGCGTGCCGTCGGAGATACCCGAGCCGTTGCCCTCGATCAGGTCGCTGCCCGCCCCCGGCACTGCGCCGTAGAGCGCGAACTGCGCCGCCTGCACCGCCGGATCGGCGGCCCGGGCGCCCAGCAGGTCGGCCACCGCGCTGCCCGCGGAGGGATCGAGCGAGCCGTCGCCGCGCGGCGCATCGGGGTCGATCGAGGGCAGCGGCGAGAGGTTCACCGTCGCCACGCTCAGCGCGCGGGTCAGGATGTTCACGTTGAACCCGCTGTCGCCGTAGATATGGTCGGTGCCGCGCTGGCCGATGATGATGTCGTCGCCCGAACCGCCGGCCAGGTGGTCGCCGGTCTGCGAGCCGATGATCAGGTCATTGCCCATGCCGCCATAGGCGGTCAGCCCCACCGAAATCGTCGTCGCCGCATCCGGGTCATCGGCGAAGAGCGCCGAGGCGTCGATGATGTCATGGCCGTGCAGGTCGAAGGGATTGGCCAGCGCGAAGACCCATTCGTCATCCTCGTTCTCGCCATCCGGCAGGTAGGGGAAGGGATCGAAGGGCTTCTCGCCGAATTCCAGCCCCAGCCGGTTCGACGGGTTGCCGGCATACCACACGCCGTCCTGGCTGGTATCGCCGTAGATCACCAGCGGGCTGTCGGGGCCCGCGCCGCCGGTCACGGTGAAATGGTCGCCGCCGACGCGCTGCCCGCCCGAGCGGGTCTCGTCATAGCTGGTGATCCGCAGCCGTGCCAGGCCGTCGGCATCGCCGCAGTCGCCGAGCGCCGCGTCGAGAAGCTGCAGCTCCGCGCCGTCGATCGCCGCGATCCGGAAGCCGCCCGCGCGCCCCTCGATGAAGAGCACGCCACCCACCTGGTAGCCGAGCACCTCCCAGGTCGCGCCGGCATCCGCGCCGGTCAGCGTGACATAGGTCTCGATCGTCTCGCCGCGCTCCAGCACCTCGATGCGGACATCCAGCACCGCGCTGGTTTCCAGCGCCTCCGCCACATGCAGGAGCAGCTCCTGCCCGGCGAAATCGCCCAGCACCACCGCGTCCGCCGACATGCCGAGCGGATCGCTCAGCACCAGGACGGAGCCCTCGCCCCAGCTCGCGAAGGGGGCGGGGCTGGCGGGATCGGGGAAATACGCCGCCTGGTCCGCATCGGCGATGGCGAGGATCTCGCGGGTATGGGTCTCGCCGCCCAGCTGGACGATCTGGCCGACCTCGAAGCCCGCCTCGGCAAAGCCGCGCCCGTCGGTGCGGGTCAGCAGGTTCGCCCCGTCCGTGGAGAAATCGAAATTTCCCAGCGTGTTGACATAGAGGTTGCCGCCGCCATGCAGCACTGTAAGCCCACCATGCTCGCCCTGGACCCAGAAGGCCGCGGTCAGCGCGCCGGCGCTCAGGCCCGCGCCCTCCACCTCGATCGTGTCGCCCTCGACCGAGAGGATGCGGACCTCCTGGCGGTCCGCGCCGATGCCGATCTGCAGCAGATGGCCCGCGAGGAAGCCGGCCTCCGCCCAGCCCGCGGCCGGGCGGTCGCCCTCCTGGACCTGGCCGTCCCAGCGGATCGCCGCGCCGGCCTCGGTCAGCGTGACCGTGGTTGCCAGCACCTCGAACACCTCCTGGTCGACCGCGACCAGCAGGTCGTCGCCCGAAAGGTCGAGCCCGGCAGGCAGCGCCACGGCATCGAGGATCAGGATCGAGTTGTCGTTCGGATCGCGATAGGGTTCGCCGGTTTCCGGATCGATCAGCGGCGCCCCGAGCCCGTCGAAATAGGCGATGCGGTCCTCGATGGCGAGGATGCGGCCCAGATAGGTCTCGGTCGCGCCGTCCTTCAGGTAGAGGTCCTGCCCGGCCAGGAAGCCCTGCGATTTCCAGTCGAAGCCCTCGCGGGTGATCATCACCTTGCCCGCGATGTCCGGCAGCTCGGGATCGGCGGCATAGGCGTCGACGAGGAAGCCGTAATGGCTGCCGTCGACCCCGCCCGCGATGCTGCTGTCCCAGGACTCGGTGAAGGCGAAGTCGTTCTGCGCCTGCACGAAGGGCGCCGCGTTCAGCGTGCCCTCGACCGTCAGGTCGTCATTGCCGACGCCCAGCATCACGTTGACCACCTCGATGGTCGAGACCTGGCTGTCATTGGTGACGCCCGCGGAGCCGAAATTGACCTTACCGAAGCTGATCCCGCCCGGATAGCTCAGGCTCGCCGTGCCCTGCCCCTCGGCACCCTCGCCGAAGAGCGGCCCCTCAACGAAGGGGAAGACCAGATCCGGCCCCATGCCGAAGCCCGAGAGCGTCGTCTCGGTCAGGATGCCCGAGGCGTCCGACTGCGCGCCGTCATTGAAGATGTTCAGCACGTCGATCTGCTGGCTCTCCGGCGCCTGGGTGCCGATGGCGATCAGGAAATCGTCGGTCTCGCCGGGCAGCTTCACCCCGTTCGACAGCGACCGGTCGGCGCCCGAGGGCCCGCCCTCGACCGCCAGCGGCCCGCGGATATCCGACAGCCGGTGCGCCTTGACCGGGAAGATCTTCACCCCTTCGCGGGTCGTCGGCACGTCGTAATAGGGATCGGCGGTCAGCTCGACCGTCTGGAAGGCGTAGTAGTCCGCCGCGTCG
This sequence comes from Poseidonocella sp. HB161398, assembly GCF_005870025.1. Lineage (GTDB taxonomy): Bacteria > Pseudomonadota > Alphaproteobacteria > Rhodobacterales > Rhodobacteraceae > Mangrovicoccus. The sequence goes on along the minus strand of NZ_VATA01000012.1, from coordinate 60,645 downwards.
AAGTTCGCCTGCACGGCCAGGCGGTTGATCTCAACCTCCACCGGGCCCGCGGTCAGCCAGCCGGCCGAGGCGAAGGCGTCATTGGTCTCGAAGGTGAATTGCAGCGTGTGGTCCTTCGAGGCGTTGAAGCCGCGGATCAGCGCGATCTTGGCATCGACGTAATTCGCCGGGTTCGACAGGTCGGAGATCCGCACCCGCATGCCCTCGGCGAAATTCTCGCCGAGGAAGCCCTGCACGCCGTAATTCGCGTAGCCCTCCAGCAGCGCGAGGCTGCCGGGATTGTTGACGTCGATCACCAGCGGGTCGAAATCGACGAAGGCCTCGCTGCGGATCAGCTGGTCGGAGCCGTCTTCGGCCGTGGCGAAGACCACCTCGCCCGTCCAGATCTCGCTCTCGATCATGCGCGAGAGCAGGACATTCTCCACCCCGCTGGCCGTTCCCGCTCCGGCATCCGAGGTGAGGACCAGGGTCTTGCCGTCGGCGCTGACCGACTGGACCTCGAAGGTGGCGCCGTCGACCCCGCCGATCAGCGAATTGCCGATCTGCAGGAGGTCGCCCGCCGCCCAGCCCTCGGAAAGGAAGCTGCCCAGATCCGAGGCGCCCGCGCGGGTCAGCGTGGTGACCCCGCCATCCGTGCCGAAATCGAGCGTGCCCGAGAAGGCCTGCACCGGACGCAATCCGCCGATGGCCTGGTAGTCGGCCGCGGTGATGTCCTCGGAGGCGTCGCGGATGCCGTCGCCATTGGCGTCGATCCAGGTCACGTCGGCCAGCCCGTCGGTGAGGACCGAGACCGTCACCTCGGCGCCCGGCTCCTGCGTCAGGCGCAGCTGGTAGCTGTCGGATTGCGGCGATCCGGCCTCGGAGACGATCCGCGCATACTGCCCGGCGCCGTTCGACAGCCCGCCGCCCGCGACGGTGATCGTGCTGCCCGAGACGCTGGCGATGACCCGCGTGCCGGCAAAGATGCCCGAGCCGCCGAAGGCGATCGTGTCGCCCGCATCGAAGCCCTCGGCCAGCCAGTCGAAGCCCGCCTCGAGCGCGGTGATCGTGTCGCCGCCGGTGACGTCGAAAAGCCCGCCCGTCGCCGTGGCCGGGACCAGCACCGTGTCGCCGCCCGATTCCAGCACCACCGAGCCCGGGGTGTCGTCATCGATCAGCTCGACATCGAGGATGCCGGTGCCCGAGCGCAAGTTCGGGAAGGCGTAGTCGCCCGGCGTGCCGTTCGCATCGTCCGAGACCTCCTCGCCCGCGGCAAGGGTCCGGGTCGCCGTCGCCGCGGCGAAGCTGCCAGAGGCCACGCCCGAAGACGAGACGTCGAGCAGCGCGGTATAGCCCGCATTCTCGAAGCCGACGATCATCGCCGAGCCGAGCCCGGTGATGCCCGCGATATCGACAGTTTCCGTGCCGAAGCCCGAGGCCACCCAGCCGCCCGAGGCGAGCGACAGCTTGACCCTGGAGACGCCGCCATCCTCCCATTCGCCGACCGTCAGGCCGGTGAGCGTCCCCAGATTCTGCCCGAAGCTCAGCACCGCGGTCTGCGGATCCTCGCGGATGTCGTCCTGCAGCGGGGTGATGCCGATCGCCACCGGGCTATCCCAGTTGGCCGCGTCGAAGACGATGGTGTTCGTCAGCGGATCGAACCGGCCCATGCCGCCCAGATCGGCGAGGATGAAGCCCTTGTCGGCCAGATCGGCCAGGTCGGGATTGCCGGTGAAATCGCCCAGATTGACCTTCACGACCACCTGGTCGCCCGGTTCGACCTCCTTCGACAGCTGGACGATCACCGCATCGGCATAGCCCGTGGCGCCGTCGCCCTCGATCACCAGCGTGCGGCCGTCCTCCTCGTAGCCCGCCTGGACATTGCCCGCCCCGTCGAAGGTCAGGCTGCCGGGATCGACCTCTGTCACCAGCACGCCCGGCGTGTCGTTGTCGCGCAGCTCCACCTCGACATTGCGCACATCGACCGCGTCGTAATCGGCCGAAGTCGAGGAGATCACCGAATGCTGCACGGTGACGACCCGGTCGCCCTCGGCGCGGGCGTCATCCGCCGCCCAGAGATAGACATCCTGCGCCAGATCCCAGTTCGACGCGTCGAAGACCAGCGTCACGGCGCGGTTGGCCACGAAGCCGTCGACGCCCTCGTAGGTCACGGCGCGCAGGAAGGCCCCGTCCGCATCGCTGCCCGTCTCCAGGTAGTCGACGCCGAAGATCTCCGCATTGCCGTGGCTGGTGCCGCCCGGTGCCAGGCGCGACACCCACAGCGAGTCCCCCGCCCCGTTCGGCAGCGGCGCCGGGTTGGAGAAGGCGTCGTCGCGCTCCTCCTGCGGCGAGCGGGCGGCGGAGACGGTGACATAGACCACCTCGCTGCCGGTCAGCTTGCGCGCCAGCCGCACCGAGTAGCTGTCGACCGACAGCCCGGCCGTGCCGCCCTCGCGCACCGCGGTGACGCCGTCGGCGCCCTCGTCGATCACCACCAGCCCTTCGCCGTCGCGGGTCACGTTGTAGTCGAGCCCGTCGACCACCAGCCCGTCATAGAAGATGTCGTCCGACTGAACGAGGTGGTCGGCCGCGCCCGAGACGCCCTCGAGCTCGCGGGTGATGATGTCCTCCTGCACGTCGCCCGCGACATTGATGATGTCGGAACCCAGACCGCCGATGACCCGGTAGGCCACGCCGAAGGCGGTGGAGCGGACATAGAACTTGTCGTCGCCCTCGAGTCCGTCGACCTCGACCACCTCGACCGTGGAATATCGCACGTTCAGCCCGGCGCCGAAGATGCCCTGGTCGGTGATCGCGATGTCGTCGGCGAATTCGGTGCCCAGGATCACCAGCTTGTCGAAGCCGGTGCCGCCCTCGACCGAGACCGGCGCGTTGATGTTGTAGCGCACCTCGTCCTGGCCGCCGCCGGCGCGGATGTCGGGCGCCTGCGCGACCGAGAATCCGAGTCCGATCTGCGGGCTGGCCACGCCGTCCCCGTCCAGCACGATCACGTCGTCGGTGGTGTCGCCCTGGCTCATGTAGAGATCGAGGAAGTTGATCCCGCCATCGCCATTGGTGTCGAAGATGTAGTCGGTGGCGCCGCCCGTGCCCTTGGGCAGGGCCGCGGCCAGTGCGGCGCGGTAGGCTGCCGCCCCGGCCTCGTCGGCCACCTCGACGCCCAGCGAGGCCAGCGTGGCGAGATCGAGCGTCGCCAGCGCCGCGGCCGGGGTGGCGTCATCGCCGGTGCCGTAGACGAAATCGGCCCCCTCGACCACGTCGCGCAGATGGGTCAGCACCGCGCGCCCGGCCTCCAGATCGGCCAGGTCGATGGCGCCGTCGGCGTTCCAGTCGTAATCCGTCGTCGCCGCGATGGCGAAGGCGCGGACGATGAAGAGGTCGTTGTCGTCATCGCCCTCGAGCCGCAGCTCCGCCTGGTTGGAATAGACCCGGAACGTGTCGTTGCCGGTGCCGCCCTGCGCCACGACCGGCGCCGAGCTGCCGCGGCTCAGCCAGCCGCGGGTCGTCGGGCGCAGGTCGACGAATTCGTCCTGCTCCAGCAGGTTGCCGTCCTCGGCATTGCGGTTCGCCCCGAAGATCTGGCCGATCTGGAACGTGTCGTCGCCCGCGCCGCCGTCATAGGTGGCGATCACCGTCACGTCGTCGGAGAAGAAGGCGTCGTTGCCGCCCTGCCCCTCGATGGTCAGCCGCCCGTTCAGCGCGGTGTCGTAGTTGATCCGCTGGACCTCGGCGCTGTCCTCGTTGCCCGGCAGGATGTCCTCGTAGGGTTCCAGCGTGCCGTGCAGGATCGCGACATAGCCCGGGCGGTCGGCGGTCTCGTTCGGCAGGTAGGCGGCGGCGCGCATCAGGAAGATGTCGTCCGTCCCCTCCTCGGAGGCGTCCGCGTCGCGGCCGAAGATCGCCATCTCGTCCACCCCGTCATCCGCCGCGCCGGTATCGAGCACGTTGATGACGTAGTTGCGGGTGTCCGGCCCCTGCGAGCCCAGCGTATGGACCTCGTAGCTGTCGGTGCCCGACTGGCCGTCGAGCGTCAGCGTGTGCTCGGCGATCACCGCGGCCGTTTCGGGGCCAGTGCGGGTCAGCGCGTCCTGCAGGTAGTAGACGCGGAACAGATCCTCGCCATCCGCGCCGGTGCTGGCACCGCCGACGGGACGCGACTGGCTGCCATGGGCACGGGTCTTGGAGCCCAGGAAGACATAGCCGGCCGAGCCGATGAGCGTCGCCCCGGCGATCCCCGAGACATCGCCGAAATCGATGATGTCCTCGTCGCCATTGCCGAAGATCTCGGCCAGGTAGACCGGCGCGGTCTGCGTCGGCACCGCGGTGCCCTCCTCCGCGCCGTTCAGGCTGTCGCCGCCCGGGACCACGTCCGCCCCGGCGATCAGCGCGCCGCGGATGACGATATCGGCGCCGAAGCCCGCATCGGTATCCGCCAGGAAGGCCCCGTCATCGACGACGCGGGCATCACCGTAGACCTCGATCCCCTCCGCCGCCAGCGTGCGGGAGTTGGAGTCGAGCCGGATGTCGTCGCCCGCGCGCACCTGGACGGCCCCCGCCTCGGCGAAGATCGTGCCATGCGCGATCAGCCGCGGATTGTCGGACTGTTCGGTGGGCGCGGCGGTCGCATCCTGGGCGAATTGCGCGATGCCCGAAGCCTTCAGCACGAAATCCGCGCTGCCCTCGGCCCCGCCCGGCGTGCCGTCCTCGCGCACCGTCAGGCGGATCTCGCCCTGGAAGGCATGGGCATAGACCAGATGCAGCGCGCCTGCGGTCTCGGTCAGGTAGATGCCCTGCGACGCCTCGAGCGCGACATCGTCCTGCGAGCCGAAGGCGATGTTGTAGCGGCTGTTGATGTCCAGATCGTTGTCCGACGCGCCGATCGTGCCGCCATGGGCGTCGAGATAGATCGACTGGGCGCGCAGGTTCCAGGCCTGGTCGCCGCGCGCGTCGATGATCGAGCCCGCCTGCGTGCGCAGCCCGATATCGTCGCTGTCCTGGCTGCCCGCCACGGCGCCGTCCGCGGCATTGGCGTCGCGCATGTCGATCGTGTGGATCCGCATGTCGCCCGAGATCTCGTCGAGCCAGACCCCGCCGCTATTGGTCGAGGTGGTGTCGAAGACCCGCAGCACGCCGGTCGCGTTGTCGGTCCGCGCCACGTCGATCTCCAGCCAGGCGCCGCGCTTGCCGACGCCGCCGGTGGCCTGCTGGACGCCGGCGCTGGCCGTGACATCCTCGGCATCGGGCAGCAGGTAGTAGGGACCCGTGCCGACCACCAGGCCGGTCCCGGCCTTCATCGTGATGTTGACGCCCGCCACATCGGCCTCGGCCGTCAGGCTGCCCGCCTCCTCGGAGACGCTGCGGTTGTCGGTGATCGCCGCCGGGGAATAGAGCAGCACGTCGTCGTATTCCGAGCGGATCCGCTCGATCTGCATGTCGCCGGTCTTCTCGGTCAGCGTGATATAGCCGTTGGTCCAGACATCCAGATCGCCGCCCGCGAGGATCTCGGTGATCCCCAGGATATCCGTCCGGGGCGCCGAGATGTCCTGCGCGTCAGCCGCCTTGATGACGATATTGCCGCCCGCGGTCACGCCCGGCTGGACCAGGTCCCCCGTGGCCTGCTCGGCGGCGCGGAAGCTGTAGAGGCTGGCGATCTCGGAGGGCATGTCGGCATAGGCGCCGATATACTTGTCGGGCAGCTCGTCGGGATCGTCGTCGAAATAGACCACATAGGGGTTCTCGGGCAGCACGCCCGCGGCATCGCCGGGATATTTCACCTGCACGCCGCCGCGCTTGCCGACATTGGTCTCGCGCAGCGAGGTCTGCAGGATCATGTCGGCGTCGCCCGCGGCCTCGACCGCGTCGATCGTCACCATGTAGCCCGGCGTGCCGCCGCCCTGCTCCACCTCCGAGCGGTGGCGGCCCAGGATGTCCAGATAGATGTCCTCGGCCGAGCTGACATCGAAGCGCGTGACCGGGGTCAGCGAATGCGCGTCGGTATCCGCCCCGGCCGAGGTCAGCGCGATCGCCTGGCCCGCCAGCGCGTCGGCCCGGCTTTCCGCCAGCTGCAGCGACATGCCGTCCTGCGAGAGGATGACGAAATAGGCCTCGCCGCTGGCAAGCCCGCCCAGCGGGGCGGCGGAGTCGTAGATCACCATCTGCCCGGTGAAGAAGGTGTTCTCGAAGGAGAGCGTGACCGAGTTGTCGTCGAGGAACACGCTGCGGCTCTGGAAGGCGGTCGCCCGCGGCAGGTCGTCGGCATCGACGATGTCGACATTGATCCGCGCATCCGCCTCGCCGATCGTGCCGACGCCCAGGTCGAGCCCGCCATCGGCGAGGTCATCGGTCTCCATGTGCAGGATATTGGTGCGGATCAGCGAGCTGGCGCGGTCGCCCACGGCCAGGATGTCGCCATTCTCGTTCCAGATCGAGGTCGTGCCGATCGGGTTCTCGATGATGCCCGTCAGCACCACGTCGCCGAGCCCGGTATTCTCGATCAGCACCAGGCTCGGGGCGACGTCGCGCTTGATGTTGAAGACGAGGTCGCGGGTCGCGGTCGCGGGATCGAGATAGGCGATCGGCGCGCGCTCGCCCAGCACGTCGATATCCTGCAGCACCAGATCCAGGTCGGAGGCGTTGAAGATCCGCACCTGGGGCAGGCTGTCGCGCCATTCCCAGAATTTCTCCTCGGTGCCGGTGATCGAGTCCTCGGCGCGGATCACCACGTCGCCCGAGCCCTGGTTGACGATGTCCTGCACGTTGATCGTGCTCGCGGCGGAGTTGATCTGCTGCCCGGCCTCGGTCTTCGACCCGTCGTCGTCGATGATCTCGATATTGGTGGCCTCGACGATATTGCCCTGGGTGTCGATGACCGCCGAGACCTCCAGCACCGGGATCTTGCCCGAGAGGATCAGCACGTCGCTCTCGATATCGACATTCTCGGCGCGGCTGCCGCTCTCGCTGTCGCGGCCGCGGCCGGAGGCGAGCGAGCGCTTCGAGACGTCGCCATCGGCATTGTGATCGGCATCCTCGCCGCCGGCCAGCACCAGGAAGGCCAGCCGGTCGGAGGCGTCGTCCTCGCGCAGCGGCGTGTCGCCGTCCTCGCGCGGGCCCGCAGTGATCAGCGCGTCGCTGCCCGAGGTCACGGTCGCGTCGAGCACCGCCCTGGTATTGGCATCCGCGCTGACCCAGCCGAATAGCCCGGTGGAGCGGGCGAAGCTGCGTGCCTTGAGATACACCTCTTTGGCCGCGCTGTCCGGATCGCCATAGGCGGCGACGAAATCGACACCCTCGAAACCGGTGACCTCGGCATCGTCGCCGACGGCCACCAGGTGATGGGCGACATAGTCGACATCGGTGTCGTCCTCGCCCTCGGAATAGAAGCCCGCGCCCTTGGCCGAGCCCTCGGCCGAGAGGTTGACCGAGGAGGTGCCGATGTCGATCGAGACCGTGGTGCCTTCGATCACCGCCGTTTCGCCGATCATGGCGGTCGCGGTGGAGGCCTGGCCGTCGCGGCCCAGCTCGATGTCGTTGAGCGAGCGCGCGTCGCCGCCGACGCCCAGGCCGTTCGCCTCGGCCTTGGAGTCGACATCCGCGGCGATATCCGCGGTGATCCGCACATCGCCCAGCACCAGCACGTCCGAGGAGCTGCCGACGCCGATATCGATATCGTAGTCGAGATCGGTCCGCGCCGTGGCATCGGCGAGGCCGACGAAGCCGCCCGCCTTGGAATAGGCGAAGACATCCGAGCGGAAGAGCGTGTCGGCGCTCAGCGTCAGGTCGCCGCCCGCGCGCAGCCGCACATTGTCGCCCAGCGTCGCCTCGGCCAGCGAAAGCTGGCTGGCGCGCGCATCCGCGTCGCCGATGCCGACGAAGCCGCCGGTGCCGTTGCGGACATTCGCCTTGCCGTTGGTGTCGATATCGGCGCGCACCGTGACATTGCCGCCGGCCTCGACGCTCGCCGCATCGAGGATCGCCCGCGTCTCCGTCACCTGGTCGGCCCGCGCGGTGTTGTCATTGGCGCCGACGAAGCCGCCGCCCGAGCCCTTGGCCTTCGCCAGCGAGCGGCCGTCGCCCGAGATGATCAGCTCGGAGGCCAGATCCGAGCCGCCCGGGCCGAGGATCATGTGGCTGCCCGAGGGTGCGCCGTCATCGGTGATGTCGATCCGCAGCACATGGCCGTCGCCCGCGGCGGGCGCCAGGTCGACGACCCGCTGGAAGCTGTGATCGGCCGCGCCGAGGCCCGACTGGTCGCCGAGATCGAGCTTGCCGCTCAGCACGCCGCCCGAATAGCCGGAATAGAGCGTGATGTCGTTGCCCGAGACCTCGACATAGTAGCTCTGCCCGGCCTCCAGCGTGCCGCCGCCGGCGAGCTTCACCGGCCCGTCGGAGTCGCGCACCAGCTGGTGGATGTCGCTGCCGGTGTTGTGGCCCTTCTGGGTGACGATGATCTCGTCCGGCGCCGCCTTGGCGATGCTGACCGAGCCGTCGGTCGCGCTGGAGCCGAAGCTGCGCGTCGCCAGGACCAGATCGTCGCCATCGACCTCGATCACCGTGTACTCGCCGTCGAAGGCCCCGGCCGAGCTGACCGTCAGGGTCGACCCCGCGCCGAAGGCGGTGTCGTCCCAGCCGCCGGTGCGGGTGATCCGGTCGGTCTCGGCATCGCTGGCCGCCATCGTGAAGGTGATCGAGCCGGAGACCTCGGTGTCGAGGAAGGTGTTCGCCTCTTCGACGCGCAGCGTGGCGCCCGAGACCGACTTGATGACATAGGTGCCGTTGTTCTCGCCCGAGCCGGTCACCAGGATCTGGAACCCTTCGGCCAGGCCCTGCCCGGCCCAGCTGCCGGAGCTGAGCAGGATCTTGTCGCCCAGGGCGTCGCGCTCGAAGGTGACGCTGGCATCGATATCCTCGCCGCTGCCGACCGAGACCACGACATCGACCGGCTGCGACATGTTCAGCCGCGCCAGCCCCGAGCCGGTATCGACGGTCTTGCCGTCCTCCTTCACCAGCTGGATCAGATTGCCCGAGACCGAGTGGATCTCGAAGCTGTCGCCATTCTCGTCGATGGCATTCTGCAGCCCGGTGATCGACAGGCTGCCGCCCGCGGCGAAGACGCTGTTGTCCCAGTCGCCGCTAGTCCGGGTGATGTGCCAGTAGGTGCCGCCATCGGCGATCGCGACATTGGTCGTCACCGCCGATTTCGAGGGGTCGAGCTCGATCACCGGCCCGTCGAAGGCCTTGTCGACCGTCCCGAAGAAGAAGGTGCTGTCCTGCGCCCCGGTCGCCGCCGCACCGCCGCCATCGAGCGTCAGCTTGGCCGCCGTCGCGCTGACCACATTGTAGGTCCCGGCATTGTCGCCCGAAAGCGTCACGCTGCTGCCGATCTGCAGATTGCCCCAGTCGCCCGTGCGGGTCAGCTCGTAGCGCTCGGGGTTCGCCCCCGTGGAGATGTCGGTCCAGGTCGCCTGCGTCGTGATCCGCGTCGCGGTCAGCGTGTTCGCCACGGTCAGGACCAGCACGTTATTGGTGCCACCGTCGCTGACCACGTCGTCGATGACATAGGAATTGCCGTTGTTCAGGCTCGACCCGCCGCCGCCGGGCGTCTCGATCCAGAGCGTCTGGCCGGGACGGAATCCGGCCTCCAGCCAGTCGATCGCGGCGTAGATCCGGTCGCCCGCGCCGGAGCGGACGAAATCGACCGGGGTTTCCAGCTCGTCGTTGAATTTCAGCGAGATCTCGTCGGAATCGCCCACCAGCACGCGGTAGGTCTCGCCGAATTGCAGCCCCGCCACGGGCACTGCCGGCGTGTCCTGGGTCGTCGTCGCGGTATAGACCACCCGATCGCCCGTCACGAAGCCGTGCGACAGCGCGTTGCCCTCGTCGTCGATGAAGACGATGTTGTTGAGGCTGTCGTCATCGGCCAGCACCACCTGGTCGGGATCGGGATCCGTGGCGGTCTGGCGGACGGCATCGACCTGGCCGATATTGAAGCTGATCGCGTCCGGCGCGTCGTAGACCACGCTGTCGCCCGTCGCCAGCCCGTGCCCGTTCGAGAGCGTGATCGTGTCATTGGCCTCGTCGACATCTCCGGGCTGGAACTGCCGCTGGAAGCCCAGATCGCCGACACTCGCCACCAGGCGGATGGCGTATTCGTCGACCACCTCGACGAAATACGGGCCCGAGCTGCCATCGGCGATGATCGAATTGGCGCCGTCGGGCAGATAGGCCACCTGGTCGCCGGTGACGAACTTGTGCCCGTCGGCGAAGACCAGCAGGTTGCTGCCGTCGTAGACGCCGTATTCGGCATCCCCGCCCGGGGCAGCGCCGCTGAAGACCGAGCCGAACTGGATATGGTCGGCATCCACCACGATCACGTCGTATTCGCGGCGCAGGATCTCGCCCGTGTCCGGATCGGTGCTGCGCCCTTCGAGCTGGCCGATCGTATTGGCGCCGAAATCCTCGTATTCGACGGAGTCCCCGTCCCCGAGATTATGCGCCACCACGGTCAGGCTGTCCTCGGACGCGCTGGTGCTGTCGATGCCGAAATCCGGGATCACCACGTCCTCGGCCGCGACGGGCATGTTCACCGCCTCGATCAGGATGCTGTCATCGGCCCCCGGACCGGCCTTCAGGACCGCGCCCAGCCCGACCTCGGCCTGCACGTCGGTATTGACGCGCGACTGCGACAGCGAGGCGCCGACGCCGATCAGCCCGCCGGTGACGCCGCGGGTCTCGGCATCGGCCTCGGGGTCCATCTCGGCGCGCAGGGTGATGTCGCCGCGGGAATGGACCACGGCATCCGGGCCGATCTTTGCCTTGACCGAATAGCTGTCGGTCTCGGCATCCGCCTCGTCGATCGCCGATCCTGCCGTGGCGATGGAGCGGTTGTCGGTCCCCGCGACCAGCCCGCCGGCCACGGCCTGGGCATTGGCGGTCGCGTCATCCGTGGCCCTGGCCTCGACGAAGACGGAGTCCGCCCCCGCCTCCTCCGCACTGCCCACATCGCCGTCGAGCTCCGCCAGAACGGTGCTTGCCGCCGCGGCATTGGCATAGGCGGCGCCGACGCCGACCAGCCCGCCGCCCACGGCGGAGGTCGTGGCGATCGCCTGGTTGGAGCTGAGCCCCTTGAGCGAGAGCCCGCCGCGCAGCTCCAGCGTGCTGTCCTCGCCGATCCGCGCCCGCACCGTAGGCGTCGAGGTGGCGCGCGCCACCCCGCCCGAGATCCCCGCCAGCAGCGCCCCGGCCGCGACTTTCACGTCGGCATCCGACAGGGTCTGCGCCTCGGCCGTCATCAGCACGTCATCGGCGTCGAGCGCGACCAGCCCCTCGGTGAAGACTTCGGCCGCGGGGGTGGCGTTCACCCGGGTATAGGCGCCCGAGAAGCCGATCCCGAGCGCGAAATTGGTGCCCGTGCCGTCGGCATTGATGCCGACATCGGAGAAGGCGTTGACGACGATGTCGCCGTCCTCCTGGGCCGTGACCACCGCGCCGTCGCCGAAATAGGCGCGGGCCACCGTGTCGCTGTCGATCTGGGTGATCGCGAAGGAGCCCGAGCCGCCGAGCGCGACGCCGAGGATCTGCCCGTCGGAGAAGAGGTCGCTTTCGAGATTGGCGTCGAGCGTCACGACCCCGCCGGTCGCGGTGACCTCGGCCCCCTCCTCGCCCGGATCCGTGACCGCGCCGGTCTGCGCGCCGATGAAGGTCTCGACCAGATGGGTGTCGCGCACCACCGCCGAGGCGCCCGCCAGCGAGGCGAGGCCGAAGGAGGTGTTCGAGATCAGCGCATCGGCCTCCGACAGCCCGTCCGCCCAGAGCGCGACCGAGCCGCCCGTGACCAGCGCGCCGTCGCCGATATAGGCGCGGGTCGTGCCGTCGATCTCGGCCTCGACCAGCAGCACCGCGACATTGGCAAGCCCCGCCGCCCCGCCCGAGGAGCTGGCCAGGACCTTGTATTTCGACCAGGCCGCGACCTCGATCGCGCCCGTGACCGAGACCTGACGATCGACCGCCCGCGAGGGCGCCTGCCCCAGCGCCGGGCCGATGAAGGCCTCGCTCAGCCCGGTGACCTGTGCGGTGGAGACCAGCCCCGCGCCGCTCATCGCCGCGAAGGCCAGCACCGAGGCATCCGCCGTTGCGGTCATTTCCACCCGGTTGGCGCCGTCCTGGCCGACCCGGATATCGAGGCTGCCCGCGCTCAGGCCGATATTCTCGCGCAGATAAGCCCGTGCCTCGCCCGAGACGACAGCCGTGGGCTTCAGCCCGCGCACATCGAAGGCGCTGGCGCCGACGCTGTCGATGATCGTGGTGGCGGTCATGCTGCCATCCGCGGCGACGGTGACATTGCCGCTGCCGACATCGATATCCGAGGGCTTGGCGCCATCCGCGGCCCGGCCCGTGCCAGTGCCGATGAAGGCCTCGAGCTTGCCCGAGACGGTCGATTTCCCTTCCGAGAAATTGCCGGTGAGGCCGCCGACCGTGGTGAAATCGAGGCTGGTCGAGGCGTCCATCGCGGCGTTTGCGTCGACCGTCACCGACAGCGAGCCGCCGTCGATATCGGCATTCTCGCCGATATAGGCCCGGATCGCGCCGCCGGTATCGGCATCGGCCAGAACCACCGACACGCCGACGACCGAGACGGTGCCCGAGACGATCGCCGCCGTCGCGTCGAAATCGCCATCTGCGACCAGCGCGATGCTGCCGGAACCGGCATCGACCTTGGCGACCGCGCCCGCAGCCGCCGCATCCGAGGCCGCGCCGATAAAGGACTCGACCGTGCCCGTGGTCCTCGCGGTGGGCAGCACGCCCTCGCCGACCCCGAGCCCGGTGGTGAAGGAATTCGATTCCGCGTTCGCCGAGAACACCTTGGCATCGGCGCGCATGTCGACCGTTCCGGCCCCGAGCCGCGCGCCCTCGCCCGCATAGGCCCGCACCGCGCCCCCGGTCGTGGCCTCGGGCTTGGAGATCTTCACCGCGATCACGCCGATATCGACATTCGACAGGCTCGCTGCCGAGGTCATCTCGGCCACCGCATCGATATCGGCAAGCCCGGTCACGTCGATCATGCGCGACGGCATGGAGACGCCCGCGACCCCCGTCTCGCCCACCGGCGCGCCGAGGAAGGCCTCGACCCGGCCATTGGCATTGGCGACAGCCGACAGCCCGCTGCCCGAGAAGAGCGCGATGCTGCCCGAGGCGCTGCTGGCCGTGGCGGAGATCTCGACCGGGGCGGCATCGGTGCCCGCCGCGACGGTCAGCGCCGAGGCGGAAAGCCCGACCGCGTCACGGATATAGGCCCGCGCCGTGCCGGTGACCTCGGCCGTGGGCAGGAGCAGCGTCAGCGTGCCGATCCCGGCCGTGGCCGAGGTGATCGCGGCACTGGCGCTCATCGCGGTATCGATGGTGACATGGACCGCGCCGGTCACGGTGACATCCGCCGCGCGCCCCGAAAGGCCGGTGGCATTGGCCGCGGCCTGGGCGCCGATGAAGGCCTCGACCGTGGCCGAGACCGTGGCCGTCGAGCGCACCGCATTGGCCGCAATCGCGCCGAAGGCGATGCCGAGCCCCGTCGTCTCGGCCGCGAGCCCGTCGGGCGTGCTGGCCTTGATGTCTAGCGTCCCGGCCTCGAGTGTCACCGCCTCGCCCAGATAGGCACGCACCGCGCCCGAGAGCGTCGCCTCGATATCCGCCGCCGTGACCGAGGCGAAGCCCGAGAGCGCCACCGAGGTCAGGGTCGGGTTGGCCGCCATCCGCGCCGTGGCGTCGATCGTCACCGCGCCGCCGCCGACATTGATGATCGCGCGGTCGGCATCCGGGCTCTCGAAGCTGCCGTCTGATTTGACGCCCGAGCCCGCATGCGCATCAACCACGCCCGAGACCACGGCCTGCGACATGATCAGGTTGATCGCGCCGCCGCCGGCCAGCGCGATGGTCTCGTTGGAGACCGCCGCCAGGTAGTCGCCATCGGCATCGACATCGAGCCCGCCGCCGGTGATCCGGCCGCCCTGGCCGACATAGGCGCGGGTCGCGCCCGAGATCTCGGTCGAGGTGAAGAGCCCGTTGGCCGCAAAGGCTGCCGCCGCGCCGCCCTGCAGGATCTCGGCCGTCGCATCCATGTCGGAGAAGGCCTGGATCGACACGCTGCCGCCGCCCGTGTCGATGTCGTTGCCGCCGTGGGAGATCGCGGAGATGCCGACCGGCGCGCCGACGAAGGCCTCGACCGCGCCGGTGACCGCGGCCTCGGCCTTGACCACTCCGGCCGAGGCGAAGCCCGAGAAATTGGCGAAGAAGCTCTCGGCCAGGGCGTCATAGGTCACCCGGCCCGCATCGCCGTCGCCCGCCGTGACGACGAGCCCGCCGGCATCCATCGATACGCCGTCGCGCACATAGGCGCGGGTCGCCGCCGAGACGGTGGCATCGGGCAGCACCGCCGAGAGGCTCAGCAGGCCCGAGACATTGGCGCCGCCGACCACCGAATGCGCCTCGACCAGCGCATCGGCATGGACCCGGACCTCGGCACTGCCGACATCGACCGAGGGGGTGGAGGCGAGCTGTCCGACGCTGGCGCCCGAGCCGATGAAGGCCTCGATCGTTCCGCCGGCATCGGATTGCGCGGTCAGCACCGCCCCCGAGGCCAGCCCGGCGATCCCGCCGCCAAGCGCCTCGGCCACGGCCTTCTGCCGGATCGCGTCGGCATTGATGTCGAGATCGGCCCCGGTCATCGCCACGCCCGCGCCCAGATAGGCGCGCGTGTCGCCGTAATTCTCCGCCCGCGGCAGCAGCGCGGTGATCGAAAGGCCGAGCGAGGCCGAGGCGCCCCCGGCCGTGGCATCGGCCAGCCGGTCGGAGGTCGCGTCGATATCGAGGATCCCGCCTCCGGTCAGGGTGAGGACGGTGTCCCCCGCAGCTCCGGCATCGGAGGCATCGTCATGCCGCGCCCCGGCAAAGGCCTCCACCGTGCTGGCGATGCTCGCCGAGCCGGTGGCCACGCCGACGCTGAAGCCCAGGCTTGCCGCGAGAGTGGCCATCAGCGCGGTCGCGGTCTCGTCGGCATCCGCCTCGATTGTCAGGTCGCGCGCGGTGACCGTGGTGCCCTCGCCGACATAGGCCAGCGTCGCGCCGAGGATCTGCGCATCCGCGAGCGAGACCGCCACGGCGCCCGCGCCGATGCCGATGCTGGCCGGGTTCGAGAGCGCCTCGAACTCCGAATAGGCATGGACCAGGATGTCGCCCTTGGCCGACGGGTTGCCGATGGCGTGGAAATCGACGCTGCCTGCAACCGGCGCGCTGCCGGTGCGGGTGCCGATGAAGGCCTCGGTGGAGCGGTCGACCAGCGACTTGTACTCCGCGCCCGAGCCCGCGCCGCCGATGCCGATGGAGACGACCGGCACGCTGATGCCGCCCTCGTCCACCTGCGTGGCCAGCGCCTTCGAATCCGCGGTCACGTCGAAATCGCCGCCCGTGACCGTGGTGTCGCCGGTGGCGTAGGCCAGCGTCGCGCCGCCGACCTCTGCCTCTGCCAGCGCCACGGCGATGGAAACCGTCCCGGCCGAGATCGCCCGGGCGACGCCGCGCGCCGTGTGGTCGCTGTCGGCGTCGATATAGACGCCCGCCGCCGATTGCAGCACCGCGTCATCGGCGAAGGCCGCGACCGTCGCGTCGAGGAAGGTGCTGCCCGAGGCGCCCGCGCCCGAGAGCCCGGCGATCGCCGCCGAGAAGGAAACCGAGGTCGCCTCTGCCTGGATGTCCTGGAGGCCGTCGGCATCGACGCGGATCTCGCCGCCGAGCGCGGTGGCCGAGGACCCCTCGATCGAGGCGCTGGTGGTGTTGGTGACGGTGTTGACCGAGACGCTGCCCGAAACGGCCGCGCCCGCGGCGAGCGAGCCGGACATCGCCAGCGCCAGCACGCTGGCGACCGCATCCGAGGTGTCGAGCGCCTCGACCGTGACCGCGCCCGCGGCCGAAACCTCGGTGCCGTCGCGCAGATAGGCCTCGGTCGTGGTGTTCATCGTGTTCGTCGCCTCGCCGCCCGATCCGGCGCCGGCGAAGGAGACGAGGCCGACCGAGATGGAGACGGCGAAGGCCATCGGCGTCGCCTCGATCTCGGCCTCTGACGTGGCGGCGACCAGCACGTCGCCCGCCGAGGCGTCGATCGCCGCGTCCGAGACCCCGGCACGGGTGACCGCGTCATAGTCGTTCTCGCCGATGGCGACCGCGACCGTGGCCGCGAAGGAGACCGCCCCGCCATTGACCGCCACCGCGGCCGCAGTGGTATCGGCCACGGCCTTCATCCGGTCGGTGGCGGTGATGCTGACCGACTGGGCGTCGATGCCCAGATCCGGGTCGAGCAGCGTCGGCGCGTCATTGTTGGGCGAATTCGTCACCAGCGCCTGGACGGAGCTGTCGACGTCGTTATGCGCCCGCGCGCCCGTGCCCGAGCCGCCGAGCGCGACCGCCCCGCCGCCCGCCGCGACCGCGGCGCCGACCGCCGTGGCCTCGACCAGCGAGCCGGTATCGAGGGATTCCGCCGTCACCGAGACCGCCGTCGCCGCGTCGATCTTCGAGCTGTCGACCTGCGCCATCGTCGCCGCGGTGACGATGTTCTCCGCCAGTGCGACCGCGACGGCGACATTGACATTGCCCGCCCCGCCGCCAGTGGCGACCGCGACCGAATAGACCTGGGTGTCGACCGTGCTCTCCTCGGCCGCGCGCACCGTGACCGCGCCGGCTTCGGCAGTCAGCTGCGATCCGGCGACCAGCGCGGTGGCCGCGCTGTCATGCGTGGTCTTGGCGTCCGAGCCGACCCCGGCCCCGCCGATCGCCACGCTGCCCGCCGCGACGCTCAGCGCCGCGCCGACGGCCAGCGAGCTGACCTCGGCATCCGCCACGGCCTGGACCAGCAGCGTGCCGCTGCCCGCCGTCAGGACGGCATCCGTCACCAGCGCGTTGACATCGGTGGAGAAGGCGTTGTCGCTCAGCACCGCGGCGCCGGACAGCGCCAGGCCGAAACCCCCGGCCGAGACCGAGATCGCCACCGCCGCCGCCGCCGAGTCGATGACCGACTGGTCGCGCGCGGTGACGCTGACCGCGCCGTCCGCCGCGACCAGCGAGGCGTCGATCTGCGCCGTGACCTCGTTGTTCAGGATGTTGTCGGAGCTCGAGAGCGCGAAGGAGACCGAGAGCCCGCCCGCGCCGACGCCGACGGCGCCCGCCACCGCGACCGAGACGGCATTGATCGCGTTCTGGCCATGGGCATCGACCAGCACGGCACCGGTGACGGCCAGGTCAGAGTCCTCCACCGTGGCGATGGCGCCGCCGGAAATGTCGTTCTCCGCCAGCGTCACCGAGGCCGCGAAGCTCGCCGCCAGGCTGCCTGCGGCGATGGCCAGGGAGGCGGCGACGACCACCGCCTCGATCTCCATCTCCGACTGCGCGTCGACGGTGATCGTGCCGTCCATCGCGCTCAGGTCGGCTTTGCGGACCGTCGATCCGTCGATCATCGCAGTGGTGGTGCCGCTGATCGCGTTCTCCGCCTCCGCGCCCGCGCCGCTGATCGCGATGCCCAGCGTCCCGGCCGCGACCGATACGGCGACGGCGACCGACACGGCGGTGATCTCCGCGCTGGCAGTCGCGTCGATATCGAGCCCCGCGCTGCCGAGCGGGTCGAAGAGCAGATCGGCCTCCGAGAGGCCCGCGGTCACGGCGGTGGAGACGTCATTGGAGATCACCGAGGCCGCGATCGAGATCGCCCCCGCGAGCGTGCCCGCGCTGACCGAGACCGAGGCGGCAACGGCGACCGCGGTAATCTCGCCGGCCTGCTCGGCCGAGAGCGTCACCGGCCCGCCCGCCAGGACCGGCGCCGTGGCGTCGCGGATCACTGCCTCGACCGTGCCGCCGATGGTGTTGCGCGCATCCGCGCCCGAGCCCGTGGCGCTCAGCGCGAGCGTGCCTCCCGCCGCGACGGCGACCGAGGCGGCGATGCCGACGGCCAGGATGTCGCTGGCCGACTGCGCATCGAGCGTGATCGCGCCCGCGGAGTCGAGCGCGGAGCCGTCCACCGCCGCCAGCACGTCATTGGCGACCTCGTTATCCACCAGCGAGACCGAGATCGCGGCGGCGAAGCTGCCGGTCGAGCCGGCCGCGATGCCGACCGAGGCGGCGATGACGATGGCGGTGATCCCGGCCTCGTCCAGCGCGGTGATCGAGGTGGCGCCGCCGGTGGTAACGCCGGAGCCGCCGAAGATCCCCGCGGTGATGTCGTTCTCGATGATGTTGTCGACATCCGCGCCCGATCCGGCGCCGCCGATGGAGAAACCGCTGCCCGCCGCGACCGAGGCCGAGAAGGCGATGCCGAGCGCGAAGATCGAGGCATTGGACTCCGCCGCCATGTCGAGCGGTCCGCCGAGCACGACCTCCGACCCCTCGATGACGGCCGAGGTGTGGTTGCGGATCGTGTTGGTGTTGACCGCCGCCGCGACCGAGACCGCGACCGAGACGGAACCGCCCGAGGAGATGCCGACCGACACGGCCAGCGTCACCGCGTCGATGGCGCTGTCGTCGGTGGCCGTCATGGTCAGCATGTCCGCCGTGACCAGCGCCGCGCCGGAGATGACGGCCGCGGTGTCGGTCGCGATCTCGTTCTGCGCATAGCTGACGCCGACGCCGATCGCCCCGCCCGGGCCGCTGCTGACCGAGACGCTGGCGCTGACGGTGATGATCACCGCGCCGATCTCGGAATTGCTGTCGGCGGTGATCGTCATGTCGCCGCCCGCCAGCACCGAGGCGTCCTCGATCCCGGCCTTCACGACATTGGCGTCGCGGGTGACGCCGTCATCCTCGCCGATCCGGTTCAGCGCGATGGTGGCGCCGATCGCCGCCGAGATGCTGCTGCCGCCCGAGGAGATGCCGATCGAGACCGAGCCCGCCACGCCGATGGCGGAGATGTCGGTGTCGCTGACCGCCAGGATGTCGGCCGCGCCGCCGGTATCGACCAGGGTCGCGACGCCGTCGAACGCGTCGGTGTCGCGCACCACCGCCTCGACCAGGTTGTCGACATTGTTGAGCGCGATGGCCCCGGCGACGCCCACCGCGCCGTTGAGCCCCGAGCCCTGCGAGAAGCCGACGCTGACCGCGAAGGTCACCGCCTCGATGGCGGCCGCATCCGCCGTCTCGGGCGCCCCGTCGGGATCGAAGGCGAAATCCGCCACGCCCGGGTTGAAGCTGAACCCGCCCTCTTCGCGCTTCAGCTGGTGGTTCGCGCCGATCGCCGCCAGGTCCTGGCCATTGGCGAAATCGACCAGCACGCCGCCGCCATCCTTCAGCTGGATCGTGCCCGCGGCGGCGTTGTAGTTGAAGACCGTGTAGGTCTCGCCGTCGGTCAGGCCGGAAATGCTGTCGCCGCCGCCATTGGAATAGACCACCTCCTCGCCATTGGCGAAGGGATCGTCCATGGCGCCCGCGAAGATCGTGTTGGCCGCCTTGTCGACCGTGGCGCGCTTCAGCTCATGCGCGCTGCCGAGGACCGACAGATCCTGGCCGTCGACGAAATCGACGATGTCGCCAAGCGAGTCCTCCAGCTGGATATAGCCGGTGACGGTCTTGCGCACGGTGTAGATGTCGCCATCCGCCAGCCCGGCGATGCTGGTGCCGCCGCCATTGGAATAGACCACCTGCTCGCCGTCGCGGAACGGGTCTTCGGGCGTGCCGACATAGATCGTGTCGTCTTCGAGATTGACCACCGTGCCGTCGGAGAGCGCGAATTCGCCCGCCTGGGGCAGCGCGGTCGCCTGCAGGATCAGCGCGCCGGGCGCCTCGACCGTGCTGTCGACGATCAGCGCCTGGGTGGCGTTCCCGACGTCGTTGCGGGTCAGCGACAGGCCGAGCCCCAGCCCGAGACCCGAGCTGCCGCCCGCCGAGATCGAGAAGGCCACCGCGCCCGACAGCGCCGAGATATGCGCGCCGTCCTCGGCATCGACCGAGACATTGCCGTCGAAGAGCTCCACCGCGGCGTCCTCGATCACGGCCAGCGTGGTGTTCTCTATGTCGTTGAAGGAGAAGGACCCTGCGAGCCCGACCGCCAGGTTGCTGCCCGATCCGGCCGAGACTGCGCCGGCCAGGCCGACGGTCAGCGCGTCGATATCGGTCTGGGACCCGGCGAAGATCTCCAGATCGCCGCTGCCCGTCATGTCGAGCGTGCCGCCGCGGATCCCGGCCGAGGTGGTGGAGGCGACCTCGTTCACCGCGACCGCCGCGCCCATGGCCCCCGCGCCGGAATCCAGCGAGATCGCCAGCGCCGCGCCGCCGGCATCGGCATTGATCCGCGACAGGTCCTCGGCACTGAAGGTCACTGCGCCGCCGATGGTCAGCGCCGCGCCCTCCGAGGTTGCCGTCGCCACCGAGGTCATCAGGTTGACCGTCACCGCGCCCGCGCCGCTGATCGCGTAGCCGTCGGTGGAGACGCCCGCCGCGCCCGCGAAGGCCAGCGCGTCCGACTCCGCCGCATTCACCGCCGTCACCGACAGGCTATCGGCAGACAGACTCCCTCCGTCGATCATCGAAACGACCGAATTCTCGATCACCGTCACCGCAACGGAGACGCCCACGGCCACGGAGTCACTGCTCTGCCCGGCGGCGATCGACACGGCCACGCCGCCCGAATCCGCCCCGATCGCGGAATTGTCCGCGGCCTCCAGCCGGACATCCCCGCCCGCTGTCGTGGCCGCGTCCGCGAGTACCGCTCGCACATCGGTGGTGATCGTGTTGCCCACGCCCGAGCCCGCACCGACGAAGGCGGTGGAGCTGGAGCTGCTCGACTCGCCCGAGGCCGCCGTCGAGTTCTGGGTGCCGCCCGCCCCGCGCGCGCCGCCGCCCGAGCCGCCCTCCTGCGAGGTCAGCACGCCGCCGTAATCCGTGGCGGACCCGCCGCCGCCGCCATCGCCGCCGCCGCCGCCCGAGCCGGTCGAGACGCCCGCCGCCACGCCGATCGCCAGCGCGTCGACTTGCGTCGCCGCCGTGGCATCCAGGTCGATATCGCCCGCCACGTTGATGACATGGCCGCCCTCGGCCTCGGCATGGACGGTGCGGTGCACCACCTCGACCGAGACCGCGCCGCCGATGGCAGACCCGTCGCCCACATTGGCCGCGATGCCGCCGACGACCGCCTCGACCTCGGTCATGTCGGCCGCGCGCAGCAGCAGCCCCTGCGCCGGATCGGCGCCCGTGTTGTCCGCGTTGATGTCCACGCCCTGGGCCATGTAGCCCCGCGTCTTGCCCTTGTGGACGCCGACCGCCACCGACAGCCCGACGCCGATGCTGCCGAGCGACGCCGAGGCGCCGATCGCCAGATGGTCGTGCTGGGCCACCGAGGTGGCGGAGACCATGACGCCCTTGCGCGCCTCCGTCCCCTGCTCCAGCGTGCCGCCATTGTCCGCGTAGTCGCCGTCATTGACGTCGAGCGCCGCCCCGAGCCCCAGCGCGGTCACCGAGACATCCTCGCCGAGGAAGGCCAGCGTGTCGTCGAGATCGACCACCACCACGACCGACGCGCCGATGCTGGCATCGTTGAGCGACAGCGCCCCCGATCCCGCCCGCGCATCCATCCGCGTCGCGCTGTCGGCCTGGACCAGCAGGCTGCCGCCGACATCGACCGTGGCGCTGCCCGCGGCCGGGCTCTCCTCTTCGGAGAGGATCGCGCTATCCTCGCCGATATGGGCCAGCGTGTCGGTGACGAGCACATGCACCACCAGCCCGCCGGCCGCCGCCGTGCTGTCGCCCGCGCCGATATTGATGACGAGGCTGGTCATGTCCTCGGACGCGGCGGCATCGACGATCACTGAGCCCGAGGCGGCGATGGCAGTCGGCGCCAGCGCGTCCCCGGAGGCCAGGATCCGCGCCTGGGTGGATTTCAGCAGCACCGTGACATCGAGCCCGACGCCGATCCCCTTGCCGTCGAGCGAGCCTGCCAGCGCGCCGCCGTAATTGGCGACAGTGGTCGCATCCGCGGCCGTGACCGAGACATCGCCGCCCAGGGCGTCGACCGTGGCGCCGCGGCCGATCTCGGCCAGGGTTTCCGACTGCAGCACATTGACGATGCCGGAGCCCGCGCCCGCATCCCCGCCCGAGGAGATGCCCGCGCCGATCACCAGCGCGGTGACCTCCGCGCCGGTCTCGCTGTCGATATCCGCGCCGAGCTCCGGCAGGATGATCTCCAGCGTCTTCAGTTCGGACTCCGCCGCCACCGCGACGCCGCCCGCAGCGTCGATATCCGTCCCGTCGCCGATCCGCGCGATGGCGGAGGTGTCGGTGATGTTGACGCCCACCGCCGCGCCGACGCTCTTCGAGCCGGAGCCCGAGGTGACCGAGGCCGCCGCCCCGCCGCCCAGCGTCTGGATGCCGAAGACATGTCGCGCCCCGACCGAGACGTCGCCCGAAATCGCCTCTGCCGTGGCGCCGTCGCCGATCTCGGCCGTCGCATGGGACAGGACCACATTGACCGCCGCTGCGCCCGCGACCGAGGTCGTGTCGCCGCCGCCGGTCTGGGTGGAGCCCGCGCCCGCCAGCGCGGTCGCGCGGAAGGCGGACATCGCGTCGCCCTCGCCAGTTCCGGCCGTCACCGCGACCGAGCCGCCGGTCACTTGCGCCCCGGCGCCGATCCGCGCGGTCGTCTCCATCACGGCGACATTGACCGCGACGCCGGCACCGACATTGTCCGAACCGTCGCTGCTGTCGCCCTCGCTGGAAGCTTCGGTCAGCGCCAGGCCGATCGCCTGGGTGTCCAGATCCGCCGCGCCGGTCGCCGCGACCGTCACCGCGCCCGCGGCATCGAGCGCGACCCCGTCGGCGATTTCCGCCGAGGCGGTGCTGACCGTGACCGTCGCGCCGATCGCCGCCGCCACGCGCACCGTGGCGCCGCTGGTCTGGGTGGAGGATTGCTGCGCCGAGCCCTCCTGCCCGCCCGGATTGGCGGTCTCTTCGCCCGCCGTGGCATTGCCCTCGCCGACCCGCTGGCCCGGCTGCGGATCCGCCAGCGGCGTGCCCGACTGCTGCTGGGCATAGTCGCGCTGCGATCCGGATTCCTCGTCCGCGGTATTGCCGCCCTCCGAGGACTGCTTCGCCCCGGTCGCCGAGGCCGTCGCCACGGTCTTGGCCGTGACCTGCAGCGCGGCGCCGATATCGGCATCGCCGGCCGTGGCGGGAAGCCCCGCCGAGACATCCCGCGACAGCGTCGCCGTGGCCGCGTCATTGTGCCAGCCGAAGGCGACGGCGATGCCGACCCCGGTCTTGCCGCCCTTGGTATCCGCATCGCCGAGCGTCAGCGCGGCCTGCGCGGCCTCTGCCGTCACCGCGAGATCGCCATCGACATCGAGCGTGCCGCCATCGCCGGCCTCGATCGCCGCCCGGGTCTCGTTCAGCGTCACCGCCAGCGCCACCGCGCCGCCGATATTGGTGCCGCCGGATTCGGACACCGCCCCGGCCTTGGCCACGGTCACCGTGGCATGCTCGCCCTCGGCCGTGACCGCCAGATCCCCTGCCCCCGCGACGGAGGCGCCGCCTGCGACCGTGGCCAGCGCATCGCGGTCGATCACGTTCAGCGCAACCGACAGGCCGAGCCCGAGGCTCTTGCCGCTGGTATCCGCGTTGGGCAGCGCCCGGGCCAGCGCGTAGCTGCCCGTCGCGGCGCCCACCGCCGAGGCGCCCGTGCCGCTGACGGTAATCGCCGCGTCCTCGCCCAGCGTCGCGGCACTGTCCTCGAAGGCGAAATTCAGCGCCACGGACCCCGCCGCGCCGACATCGCCGCCGCCCGCGCCCGAGCGCGCCACCGCGCCTGCCGCATGGGCGGAGGATTTCAGCACATGGCCCTCGCCGGTCCCGGCCGAGCTCAGCGCGACCGCCTCGCCCGCCATCGCCTCCTCGCGGCTCGCGGCCAGCGCCAGCCGCCCGTCGCCATCGGCGATGACATAGTAGGTCCCGCCGTCATCCAGCCCGCCGACCGCGGTCTCGCCCGGATCGCCCTTGGAATAGGTGACCTCCTGGCCGGTCAGCAGCGGGCCGCTTTCGGCGAAGACCACCTCGAAGCGGGACTCGTCGGGATCGAAGGTGACATCCTCCTTGTCCGTCCGCTCCAGCACATGGGCGTCGCCGACCGACCCCAGATCCTGATCGTCGCCGAAATCGACAATGTCGCTGCCGTCCTTCAGCTGGATCAGCCCGGTCTCGCCCAGCACCACCGTATAGGTCTGGCCGTCGACCAGCCCCTCGATATCGGTGCCGCCGCCATTGCGGTAGGTGACCTCCTCGCCGTCTTCGAACGCGTCCTCCGGCGCGCCCGCAAAGATCGTGTCCGCCTCCTGGTCGAGCGTCTTGAATTCGGTCACCTCGAAGCTGGTCCCGCGCTCCTTCCGGCCGGCCAGCACGCTGGCGCCGTCGCCCGTCACCGCCGCGCGGTCGAGCGTCGCGAGATTGGAGAGGGTCGAGACATTGATCGACAGCGCCGCGCCCACCGCCGTGCCGTCGTCGAAGGTCACGGCCGAGCCGTCGGCAAAGGCATTCGCCGCGGCATTGGCCGCAGTCTCCACCCGGACCGCGCCGCCCGCCTCGATCAGCAGATCGGGATTGGCCTCGACCGCTGCCAGCGTGGCGACAACCTCCGTCGTCGCGATATTGACCGAGATCGCCGCGGCGACCGAGACATTGCCCGAGCTGTCCGACGAGGTCGAGGCCTCGGGCGTCTCCGCCGCGCCATCGGTGCCGGTGCGGCCCGAACGGTCATTGGCCTCGCCGACGCGCTGCCCGGTCTGGCTCTGGGCATTCTCCTCCTCGCCCTCGCCGGTCCCGGCCTCGCCCTCGCTCTTGGCCCCGGCCGAGGAGGCGCGCGCATCCGTCCGGCTGAGCGTCAGCCCGCTTGCCAGCACCGCAACGGCGCCGCCCGCCACGATGTCGCGCGCAAGGACGGCGCCGACCGTGTCGAAGACCACGTTGACGCCGATCGCGACGCCCACGCCGATGCTCTCGCCCTTGGCCGCGCCCTTGGCGAGCGTGATGACCGACGACTCGAGCTCCGCCTCCACGCTCAGGTCGCCCGCGATCTCGAGCGCCGCCAGCCCGAAGGGAATCCGGGCATGGACATCGTTCTCGGCCACCACGACGGCCACCACCGGCGCCACCGCCGTGCCGCCCTCGGTGCCGCCTTCGACCGTGGTCTCCATCTCGTGGGCGGACCGGGCCGCAACCGTCACGTCCCCCGCACCCGGCACGCCGGTGCTGCCGATGGCGGCGCCGCCGAGGATCTCGGCGATCGTGTCCATATCGGCGTAGTGCACCGCGATCGAGGCGCCGACGCCCACCGTGTCGCCCTCTTCGGAGCCCTCCCCGGCCTCCTGTTCGGCGGTGGACTCGGCCTTGCTTTCGATCTGCGACACCGCGCGGATCTCGACCGCGCCGATATCCGTGTCGCCATCCGCCGTGCCGTCGCGCGAGGCGACCGTGGCGTCGTCCGACAGCCAGGCGCGGGTCTCCACCCGGGGCAGGCTGAGCACGAAGGACCCGGCGATCGACAGATCCCCGCCCGAGGCGCCGGAGGTCGCGCTGGCCCCGAAGTCATGCGTGCCGTCGCCGTCCTGTTCGAACATGCCGGCCGTGACGGCCACGCCGTC
This sequence comes from Poseidonocella sp. HB161398, assembly GCF_005870025.1. Classification (GTDB taxonomy): domain Bacteria; phylum Pseudomonadota; class Alphaproteobacteria; order Rhodobacterales; family Rhodobacteraceae; genus Mangrovicoccus. The sequence goes on along the minus strand of NZ_VATA01000012.1, from coordinate 35,005 downwards.
GCCGGTGACATCCGCCTCGCCCAGCGAGGCGAGGATCGTGCCCGTGCCGAAATTCAGCGCCACCGCGGCGCCGACGCTGGTGCCCGCACCGGTCGCGGCAGTGCCGTCCGCCCCGGCCGCCGCATCCATGTTGCCAAGCGCCGAGACCGCGACTGCGCCCTGGGCGTCCACCGTGGCGCCGCCATCGATCGTCGCCGTGACATCGAGCCTGCTGACATTGACCGCAAGCGCCGCCGCGACGGTCATCGTGCCGTCGGAGCTGGCCGCGTCGTCGGGCGCCTCGTCGCTGCCGGTGCCCTCGCCGCCGCGGGCCGCGGCCTCGCTATTGGCATGGCCCGCCTGGCGGTCGGCCTGCTCGTCGACGCTCTCGCCCGCGGCCGCCTCGCCATCGCCCTCCGCCTCGTCCGAGCCGGTGGCCGAGGCCGCGGCCAGCGTGTGGCTGGCGCCCGCGCCCTCGGCGATCACCGAGACCCCACCGCCCGCCGTCACGTCGCGGGTCAGCGCGGCGGAGACATCGTCCTCCGCCCAGGTGAAGCCGATCCCGAGACCGACCGCGGCATCCGTGCCCTTGGCATCGCCTTTCGAGACGGTCGCCGTCTCCGCCACATGGGCGGCATGGATCTGCAGATCGCCACCGATCTCCAGCCCGGCGGACCCCGCCCCCGCGGCGCTGGCCGAGGTGTCGTTATTGGCCACCGAAATGGCCACGACCGGCGCCACCGCGGTGCCGCCCTCGGCGCCGCCCTCGGCCTCCGTCCGCATGCCGTAGGCGCCATCGGCCGCAATCGCCAAGTCGTCGACCGCCTGCGCCGGATCCGCCGAGAGTCCGGCCGCCGGATCGAGGCTTGCCGACGTGTCGTGATTGGCCAGCGTCAGCGCGAAGCTCGCCCCGACGCCGACATTCCCGGCCGCCTCCTGCTTCGCCCCGGCCTTCGAGGCGGCAAAGGCCGCCGTCCCGGCCCGGATCTCCACGGCGCCCTTCCCGGCCTCGCCATCCGAGCTGCCCTCCACCGCGCCGAGGGTGCTGCCCGCCGAGACCAGCGCGTCGGTATCGGCGTTATGCGCGTTGATCGCCAGCGCGCCCGCGACGCCGATATCGCCCTCCGACGCGCCGGAGGTCGCATCCGCCGCCGAGCGGCCCACCGCATCGACCAGCATGCCGCCGCCGGTCCCGGTGATGGTGACCGCCGTGCCCTCCGCGGCCTTCTCGAGGCTCTCGGCCAGCGCCAGGCTGCCCTCCTCGCCGACAATAGCGTAATAGACCGTGCCGTCCGCCAGCCCGCCGATCGCGCTGCCGCCGTCTTCGTAGCGCAGCGCGTCGCCTGTGCGCAGCCGCCCGGCATCCTCCGAGGCCAAGGCGAAATGCTCCCCCTCGCTGTCGAAGCTGACCGCATCCTCGCCGGCCTTCTCCAGCATGTGGGCATTGCCCGCCGGCGTCCCGGTCAGGTCGATCGCCGTGCCGTCATTGGCGTCGCTCTCGCTGGCGGCAAGCTGGATCAGCCCGTCCTCCTTGACGATCACCCAGACCGTGCCCTCGAGCGAGGCGCTGGCCCCGTCCTCGATCGCCGTGCCGCCGCCCGCGGAATAGGTCACCTCGTCGCCGGTGGCAAATTTCGCCGCATCCTCGCCGAGGAAGATCGTGTCGGCGTCGAGATCGACGATGTCCAGCGTCTCGACCGAGAGATCGAGCGTCTTCTCCGCCATCCCCGCCTCGACCAGCACGCCGTCGCCGGTGACATCCGCGCCATTGGTCCGCGCCAGCGTCCGCACATTCGAGGAGTTCACCGCCGCCGCGGCGCCGATCGTCGCGCTCTGGCCCTGCGCGGCCGAGCCGTCCGCCGCGGCGCGGCTGTCCACATTCGACAGCGCGCGGATCGAGGCCTGCCCGTCCGCCGCGACCGTGACGCCGGCGCCGGTCTCGGCCAGCACCTCGGCCGACTGGACATTCACCGTGATCGCCGCGGCGACGGACATCGAGCCGTCGGAGGTATTCGCGTCGGGCGTCGCGGTCTCGGCAGACTGCTGGCCGGTGCGGTTCCCCGCCTGGTCATTGCCGAAGCCGAGCTGCTGGTTCGACTGCTGGTCGACCGCATCGTCATCCTGGGTCGCGCCGGGATCGGTATCCTCCTCGGCCGCGCCCGAGGCCGCGGCCGTCGCCGAGGAGCGCGTGCGCATCAGCCCCTTGGCCGCCATCGCCACCGCCCCGCCCGAGGCGGTCATGTCGCGCAGGAGCTGCACCGTCGCGCTCTGCTCGTCGATGCTCATCGCGAAGGAGGCGCCGAAGGCCGTGCTGCCGCCCTCGGCATCGCCCTCGGCTTCGGTATCCGAAGAGGCGTCATGCAGCGCCTCCATCGACAGCCCGCCGCCGAGCGCCAGCGCGCTGCCGGTGCCGATCCGCGCGGCGGTGTCGGAGAAGAGGAAGGTGATCGCCACGACCGGCGTCACCACGGTGGCGGACTCCGAGCCCTCCGCCGCCTTGGCGCCGCCGACCGCGCGGGTCAGCGTCCCGGAGGTCGCGGAAGCCGTCAGGGTCAGGTCGCCGCCATTGGCGACCGCCGCGCCGTCGCCAATGGCGGCCAGGGTCTGGTGGTCGATGATCGCCAGCGCGACCGAGGCGCCGACGCCGAGGCTCTCGGCCGTGGCCCCGTCCTCGTCGGGCTGGGCGGTAGTCAGGGTCCTGACCGCCGAGCTGGCGGTGATCGACAGGCTGCCGCCCGACAGATCCAGCACCGCGCCCGAGGCAACGGCGGCCGAGACCTCGGTCTCGACCACATGGATCGCCAGCGAGCCCGCGATGCCGGTCTTCGAGGAATCGCCGACGCCCGAGGTCGCGGTGATCGCGAAGGTGGAATCCGCGTCCATCCCGGCCGAGAGGATCGTGCCCCCCGCCGCGTCGATGGTGGTCATGCCGAGGATCGAGGCGGTGCTGCGCGCGCCGACGATCCCCACGGCCACGGCCATGCCGACCCCGGTGCTGCCCGCGCCCGTGTTGGTCGCATCCGCCGTCGTGGCGACGCTGTCGGTCGACATCGACTGGATCAGGAAGGCGCCGCCCGCAGTCACGGACGAGCTGTCGAGCATGGCTTCGGTCTCGGGCCGGTAGTCCGAGACGCTGACCGTCGCGGCGAAGGAGACCGAGCCCTCGGCGGTCGAGGCGTCGTTGTCGGCGAGCTGCTGCTCGGAGCGGCGGTCGGTGCTGTCGCCCTGGCCGCTATCCTCCGCGCCCCCGGCCGTCGAGGTCGCCGCGGTGGTGACCGAGGAGACCAGCGTTGCCGACAGGGTGACATCTCCGCCCGCATCCAGCACCGCGCTGCCGTCGATCCCGGCGCGCGTCGCGGCGTTCACCTCTGTGAAGGCCAGCGCCGCACCCGCATCGCCGCCGGAGCCGTCGGCCGTCGCATTGACCGACAGGTCGGTGGAAGCCGTCAGGCTGACCGCGCCGCCGGTGGCCATCGAGCCGCCCGACATCATGGCCGCTGCGCCCGATCCGAGCCCGAAGAGGCTGCCCGCGATCAGGCCGGAAATCGCGGCATCCGTCTGGGAATCCTCGCTGCCGGTGGCGGAATCGACGAAGGCCACGTCGACATCGACCGAGGCCGCGCCGGAGATGCTGGCCCCCGACAGATCCGCCCCGTCAAGCAGGATCTCGGCGCTCGGCAGCACGCCGACCAGGTTGGCCGCGATCACGCCGCCGAATTCCGAGCGGTCGATCGCCATGTTCTGCACCGAGGCGCTGGCGGTCATCGCCAGGTTGCCCGTTGCGGAGATCGTGCCGCTGACCGCGATCCGCGCCTCGGGCACAGCGACATAGAGCCCGTCGAACACCCCGCCGAGCGTGCCGGAGTCGAGCAGCGCGCCGTCATCCTCGTCCGCGGCCGCCAGGGTGACATCGCCCTCCGCGTCGATCGTGCCCGGAACCTCGATCAGCTCTGCATTGATCGTCATGCTGCCCGCGGCCAGCTCGCCCGTGACCAGCACCTCGTCCTTGCCGTCCTGGCCGTTGACGATCAGCTCCGCCGTGCCGAGGTCGGTGTCGAGGATGGTCAGCACGTCCTTCGAAAAGAAGGGCAGGCCGCTGTCGCCGCCGAGATTGATCGTCAGCGACTCGCCCGGGGTCAGGAAGGTGACCGACTCGAAGGTCGGCACGTCCGAGACCGAGCGCAGGATATGAACCCCGCCGCCCAGCGACTCGAGCTGGGCGCGGTCGTCGATATCCGTGCCAAGATAGCCCGCATCGCTGTCGCCCGGGGCATGGGGCGGCGTGCCGAGATTGGTGTTGATCACCCGGTCGGCCACCGCCATCGCGTCGGTGATCGGCTCCAGCCCGGCATAGGCCAGGCTCTGCCCGTCGCGGGTGACCGTGCCGGAATGCGCGTCCTCGGCCGCGTAGGTCACCGACGAGAACGTGCCGCCGTCGAAGATCATCGAGTCGAAGCCGCGCTCGCCGCCGTCGAGCCCGCCGGTCAGGCCGCCCTGGGGCGCGACGGTGAAAGTGTCCTCGTTGTCGGCGGCGCCCTCGAGATGCTCGACGGAGGCGAAGCGCAGGCCCCGCACCGTGCCGGCATCCTGCCCGTCGATCCGCCAGGCGGTGTCCCCGGCCGGCCCTGCCAGGGTGTCGGCGCCCGCGCCGCCGTCGAACAGGATCGCCACGCCCGCCGGGAAATCGCCCGCGACATTCAGAGTCAGCCGGTCGTTCCCCCCGGTCCCCTGGATCGTCAGCTCGGTGACATCCGACAGCGCCTTCTCGTCGACCAGCTCGCCGGTCTCGTCGTCATAGACCCGGAAGGCCAGCGCCAGCGCGTCGTATTCCAGCGTGTAGCTGGCCCCGTCGTCCTGCAGGTCGGACATCGGCACCAGATCGGCGGAGAGCAGGTAGCGCGGCTCCATTGCCTCCACCCGGATCGCCGAGACGCTGACCGGCAGGCGCCGCTGCTGGATCGCGCGGAAGCGGGAGAGGAAGCGGTGGCGCGTCTCGCCGGAGAACCACCGCGGCGGTTCCGCCGGGCGGCCGCCTGCGGCGGGCTCCACCTTGGTTGCGCCGATTCTGAACGAGCTTGGAGCAAACGGGAACGCCATTTTCTCTCTCCCTGGGCCGATCTTTTTCTCGTGGAATCAATTCACTCGAACAAAGTACAGGGGACTCCGGCATGGCCGGGACCTACATGGCAAACAACTGGAAATAAGGTGCACTCAATCTAAGCTTGTATCACATGGCAACCATTCTGGAACGGACAATTCACACATGTGGATAACTTTGTCCATAAACACAGGTTAATGTCTTAAGGGTCTCTACCGTCAGCTGCCGCCGATTTCGAGGCTGCAGCGATGCCCGGCCGGCAGCTTCCGGTCGGGGTTCGGCAGCTCCAGCACCACCACGAAGGTCGCGCTGGCCGCGTCGAAGACCGGGTCGACCGCGACGACCTCGGCCGGATAGGCGCCCTCGATCGGCGGCGCGGGATGCACCACCGCCTGGGCGCCGATGCCGATCCGGCCATAGAGCGAGACCGGCAGGAAGGCCTCCACCCGCAGCGGGTCGAGCTGGACGATCTTCACCACATGGTCGTCCGAGCTGACATATTCGCCGCCCGACATCGCCCGCTCCTGCACGACGCCGTCGACCGGGCTGCGGATGCTGCGCTCGCCGAGCGCGATCTTCGCCCGCGCCAGCTCCTTCAGCGCCAGGTTGCGGTTCAGCTCGGCCTGCATCAGCAGGCTCTGCGCGGCGATCAGCTCGGTCTCCACCTGGTCGAGCGCCTCCTGCGTCGCCACCCCGCGGTCCTGCAGCCGCGACACCCGGTCGAAGCGGCGCTCCATCATCCCGACCTGCTTGGCCTGGGCGGCGACCACCGCCTCGGTCTCGGCCCGCAGCGTCAGCAGTTCGACCGTGCTCTCCTCGATCTCCGAGGTCAGCCGCGCCACCAGCTGGCCCCTGGCCACGGCATCGCCGCGCTCGACCAGCACCTCCTCGAGCAGCCCGGCCGCGGGGCTTGCCAGCTCGATCGTGCGCAGCGGATCCATCAGGCAGTCATAGCCCTCCTGCGCCAGCGCCGGGGCGGCGGCGAGGCAGAGGGCGGCACAGGCGGCAGGCAGGCGGGTCATTCGAGGCCTCCGGCAAAGGACAGGAGCTGGCTGAGACGGCGGTCCTGGCGGACCAGGTCGCGGCGGGCGCGGGCATGGCTTTTCTCGGCGCGGCGCTGCGCCCGGTCGAAGAGCGCCAGCCGCGGACCGGCGCCGATGAGCGGGACCCGCGCCAGCGCCTTGAGGAACGGCGCGTCGATCACCTCGAGCAGCGGATCCTCGAGCGAGAGGATCGCCGCCACGCTGCCCCGCTCGCCGCGGCGCCCGGCGCGCCCGGCCAGCTGGCGGTCGATGCGCCCGGCATCGTGGCGCTCGGTCAGGATGACATGCAGCCCGCCGGCCGCGGCGCTGCCGGGCGGCAGCGCGATGTCGACGCCCCGCCCCGCCATGTTGGTCGCCACGGTGATCTGCCCCGCCTCCCCGGCGCGGGCGATGATCCCGGCGGCCTCGTAGTCGTTCTCGGCATTCAGCACCGCATGGGGCAGCCCCGCTGCCTCCAGCGCCTCGGCCACGGTCAGCGAGGCGGCGACGGAACGGGTGCCGATCAGCACCGGACGGCCGCGGGCGGTCTCGCGCCGGGCCTCCTGCGCCACCGCCGCCCAGCGGCAGGCGGCGCTGCGGTGGATCTGCGGCCGCCGGTAGCGCAGCCGCGAGGGCCGCCGCGGCGGCACCCGCTCGACCTGCAGCCCGTAGACGGCGCGCAGCTCGCCCGCGACCTCGCGCGCGGTGCCGGTCATGCCGCAGAGATGGACATAGCGGCGGTAGAGCCGCTGGTAGGTCATCCGCGCGATCGCCAGGTTCTGGCCGGTGACCTCGACCCCTTCGCGCGCCTGCACCAGCTGGTGGAGCCCGTCCGACCAGCTGCGGTCGGGCTGCAGGTGCCCGGTATACTCGTCGACGATCTGCACCTTGCCGTCGCGCACCAGGTACTGGTCGCCGCGCCGGAAGATGTGCAGCACGCAGAGCGCCTGGGTGACGACCTCCTCGCGGCGGATCGCGCTCTGCCAGAGCCCGCCCTCCGTGCCGGCCATCTCCGCCAGCCGGGCGCGGCCCTGCCGGGTCAGCTCCACCCGGCGCTCCTCGGCGATGACGCGGTAGTCGCCGCCCTCGGCCAGCGCCCGGGCCAGTTCCAGCGCGCGGGCGCTCCAGGCCGCCTCGGCCTCGGGGTCGGTCATCCGCGACAGGATCAGCGGCGTGCGCGCCTCGTCGACCAGCACGCTGTCCGCCTCGTCGACAATCGCGAAATGCAGCCCGCGCATCACCGGCCCGGCATCGCCGCCGGGCTCGTCGACGATGCGGCGCAGGCGGCTTTCCACCGCGTTCGGCCCCGCCGCGCCGAAGCCCAGCCGGTCGCGCAGGTAGTCGAAGGCCATTTCCGAATTCGATCCGTAGGTCACCGGCGCGCGGTAGGCCTCGCGCCGCGCCGGGCGCTCCATCCCCTCGAGGATCACGCCGGTGCCGAGCCCCAGCCGCCGGTAGACCGGGGCGAGCGCAGCGGCGTCGCGCTCGGCGAGATAGCCGTTGACGGTGATGACATGCACCGGGATCCCCGCCAGCGCGGCGGTGGCGGCGGCAAGCCCGGCGGTGATCGTCTTGCCCTCGCCGGTATCCATCTCGATCAGCCGCCCCGAGAGCATGGCGAGCGCGCCGCGCATCTGCACGCGGTACTGGCGCTTGCCGATTTCCCGGTGGCTGGCCTCGCGCGCCAGCGCGATCCCCAGCGCGATGCTGCCGCGGCAGAGCCCCTGGCGGCGGATGCGGGCGCGCTGGCAGAGGATCTCCTCGTCGAAGGCGCGCTCGGAGAGCTGGGCGAACCGTGCCGAGATCCGCTCAGCGCGCGCGACCTCCCAGCGGCGGCGGACGGGCATGGTCCCCCGTGCCGCCGCCGCCGAGAGACGGCCCAGGACCGCCGCCCCCGCCTCGTCGAGCCAGCCGGGATCGCGCTCCGCCCGTTCGGGGTAGAAGCGCACCGCGGGCGCGGCGAAGCCGGGGGCGGCGTCCGGGACCATGGCGGTCAGCCCTCTGCGTTCTCGAGTTCGGGCTGCGGCGCGGCGTCCTCGGCCCCGTCCGGCTGCGCCTCCTCCTGCAGGCTGTCGCCGAAGGTGTTCAGCATCGACTGGAAATGCCGCATCGAGAAGAGATGCAGGAAGGTGCATTCCAGCTCGTCGGTGTCGAACATCGACCGCAGGTCGCTGTCGGCGATCTTCTTCAGCGCCTCGCGGTCGACCGTCATGAAGCCCGAAAGCGAGCGCTGCGCGCCGCCGGGCAGCTTGAACTGCGCCTGCATCGGCTTGAGCAGGCCGAGATCCAGCAGCCGCTTGCAATAGGCTTCGGTGCGGCGGAACTGGCCCTGGTATTCCTGCAGGAAGCGCAGGATGTTCTGCAGGTAGATCGTCTGCCGCCCCTCGGCGTCGAACAGCCGCTCGCCGCGGCCCTCGCGGTTGCAGCCCTCGTAGCTCTCGTCGATATTGAGGATGAAGTTCCGGTTTTCCGCATCGGTCGAGAAGACGAAGGGATAGCGGCGCACGAAGGCGGGGACATAGCTGCCCTGGCGCCAGGTGCCCTCTTCGCTGACATGGAAGTTCTGGTCCGCCTTCACGCCGAGGATCACGGCCGGCATGACCTTCTCGGCCGTGCCCGCGAAGACGATCGGGTAATGCGCCGCCGCCGCCGAGAACTCCACCGCGGTCAGCGGCACCGAATTGACGCTGCGCGCGAAGCGGTACTGGCCGCCGGTGCGCACATAGAGGTCGCCATGCGCCCTCGGGGTCACGGGCCTTGCGGTCTCGTAGAAGAGCAGCTGGGTCATGGTGTCTTTCTCCCTTGGTTGATCTCTGCCGGCGTCTCAGGCGGTGGCATCGCGCGAGACGAAGTATTTCAGGAAGACCCGCGTGGCCGCCTGGTAGAGGCGCCCGGCGAGCGGTTCGGGGTCATGGGCAAAGCGGACATGGACGCGCGCGCCATAGACCGGCACGGCGACCGGTTCGGCGAGCTCGAGGTCGAGCTGGAACATCGGGTCGAAGGTCTGCAGCCGCTCGCGCGGCAGCGCCGGGTCGAGCGAGGCGCGCCCGCCGCCTTCGCGCGCCAGCGCCAGCGAGGGCAGCGTGCGGCTCAGCACCGGGGTGGCGCGGGCCAGCCGCGCGGGATGGGTGCGGCCGGGATCGAAGGCGAAGCGGATGCCGATCTCGCGCGTGGCGCTGCGCACCAGCCCCGAGCGGATGCCGGGCACCACGACGCGGATCGCCGGGCTGTCGAAATCGTCGATTACCGCCAGCTGGTCGCCGCGCCGCGCGAAGGAGCCCTCCAGGTCGGCGCCGCGGGGCAGCATAACCCGCCCGTCGCGCCCCGCCGTCACCGTCTGGCCCGCGATCCGCGCATCGGTCAGCGCCAGGTCGGCGCGGGCGGCCTCCAGCTCCTCTTCCATGATGCGCACCGCCACCTGGTCGAAGGGCGCCTCGGCCGCCAGCCGACGCGCGAGCTCGGCGATCCGCGCCGCCAGCACCTCGCGCCGTGACAGGATCAGCGGATCCTCGATCCGCAGGAGCGGCGTGCCCGCGCGCACCGTCGCCCCGGCCTCGACCAGCACCGCGCCGACCTCGCCGTCCCAGGTGGCATTGGCGAAGGCGCCGGGGCGCGGGATCACCACGCCTTCGGCCATGGTGTTGAGCGGCACCGGCACGAAGAGGAGCCCGCCCGCCAGCGCTGCCAGCGTGCCGCCCGTCACCGCGAAGGCACGGCCGCGATGGCGCCGCAGCGCGGGCGCGGTGAAGAGCCACCAGACGCCCTTGAGAAGCGGCAGCACCAGCATCAGGAACAGCGCCCAGACCGCCAGCATCACGCCGATGAAGAAGAACCGCGTCGCCACCAGCCCGATGATCGCCAGCATGATGAAGAGCCGGTAGATCCAGGCCGCGGTGGCATAGGCGACGAACCAGAAGGGCTCTGCCCGGGCGGTGGCGGGGGACTCGGCCCAGTCCATGCCGAAGGCATGGCGCTGCACGAGATAGCCCAGGTAGCGGTTGGCGCGCTGGCCGAGATTGGGGATCTCGAGGATGTCGCAGAGCGCGTAGTAGCCGTCGAAGCGCAGGAGCGGATTGCCGTTGAAGAGCAGGGTCGAGATGCCGCCGATCAGCATCACGTTGAAGGCCACCGCGCGCAGGATGCCCTCTTCGGCATGGGCCCAGACAATCATCGCCAGCGCGGCCAGCAGGATCTCGACCAGGATGCCCGCGGCGCAGACCGCGGCGCGGCGCCATTTTCCGGGAAAGCCGATGCTGTCGGAGGCGTCGACATAGGGCACCGGCATGAAGACCAGGAACATCAGGCCGATCTCGTGCACCTCGCCGCCCCAGCGCTTGATCGCATAGGCATGGCCCAGCTCGTGGCAGGCCTTGACGAAGGGATAGACCAGCAGCAGCAGCAGGATGTTGTCCCGCGACAGCGTCCGGTCGAGCACGTTGCCGGTCAGCGGCCCCCAGTTCAGCGCCGCCGTCACCCCGCCCCAGGCCACGATCGCCAGGAAGAGCGCCACGCCCGCCCAGGACAGGAAGGGCCGCACCAGCGGATAGGTGGCCGCCAGGAAATCCTCGGGGTCGAAGACCGGCAGGCGCAGCGCCAGCGGGTTCAGCACCGAGCGGACCAGCGTCTGGCGCGCCTGGCGGCGGCCGCGCTCGGAGATCTCGACGATGTCGGGCGGCACGTCGCCCGAGAGCACATCCGCCGAATAGAGCTGGCCGACCAGCCGCACCAGCTCGTCGCGGGTGACGGCGTCGATCTCCATCGCCGCGACGGCATGCTCCCAGATCTCCTCCAGCGTGCGGCTGCCATCCATCATCGCGACCAGCCGGTAGGCCTCGGGGGTGAAGCGGTGGAACCGTCCGGACAGCCGGTCCTGCAGCACGTGCCAGAGCGTGCCGCGGTAGAGATGGCGGTGGATGCGCACATGCGCGCGCAGTCGCGGACGGAACCCGGCGACACGGTACCAGGAGGCGGCATTCCAGCTCCGGGTCTTCACGGCTGCCACCTCCAGGCGGCAAGCCGCGCCCAGTCGGCGAGGTCGTGGAACAGCACCCAGCCCAGCCGCCTCTCGCCGATCTCGGTGCGCGAGACGCCTTCCATGCCGGGGCGCGCCCGGGCGAATTCCCCGTCCAGCGCAGCCTCCACCAGGAAGTAGTTCCGCCCCTCGCCCTGGCGCGCCAGCGGCGTGATCCGCTCCACCCGGTAGCCATGCGGCGCCTCGGGCAGCGCCGACAGCCGCAGGCTGCCCTCCTGCCCCGGGGCGATCTGGGCGATGTCGCGCTCGTCGATCTCCAGCATGACGCGGAACCCGTCGAGCGGGGCGATGCGGAACAGGGTCTGGCCGCGCTCCACCGCGCCGCCGACCGACTGGCTCAGGTCGCCCTCGACGACATAGCCGTCGAAGGGCGCGCGGATGCGGGTGCGGGCGAGCTGCTCGCCGACAAGGCCGAGCTGCGCGTCGGTCTGGTCCAGCTGGGCGCGGATGATCGAGGCCTCCGCCACTTCGCGCGCGGCGATGGCGCGGTCGAGCTCGCGGGTCTTCTGCTGGCGCGCGGTGGCCAGGCGCAGCTTTTCCAGGGCCAGGTCCTTCTCGTCGAGCACGGCGAGGATCTGGCCCGCGGCCACCCGGTCCCCCGCCCGCGCCGACTGCGACGCGAGATAGCCGTTGAAGGGCGCGATGACGCTGCGCTGCACCTTGCCCTCGAGCCGCACCGGCGCGGTCACCGCATAGCCCGCCGGCACCAGCCACAGCGCGGCCGCGGTCCCGGCCGCGGCCAGCGTGGCGATCTTGGCGCCGAAATGGCGCGGCCCCAGCAGCGCCGAGAGGCCGTGGCGCAGGCTCGCCCAGGCCTTGGCGGGCAGCCAGCGCCCGTCGCGGCGGCGGTCCTCGAGGATCGGCCCGGCAATGGCGGCGACAGCGTCGCAGATCTCGACATCGCGGGCGGTGAAGGGCGCGCCGGGGCGGCGCTCGAAGCAGAGCGCGCCGATGATGCGCGGCCCGGCGGCCAGCGGGATGGTCAGCACCGCGCCCGCCCCGTGCGAGACCGACAGCTCTTCCGCGGCGCGCGAGACGCGGAATTCCCAGTCCGCCGGGGCGGGCCAGAGGATCACCGCCTCCTGGTCGGCCGCCTCGTCCATCGCCAGCCCGGTCTCGCGCACGAAGCTGGCGCGCTTGCCGAAGCCCGCGGCGGAGGAGACCGCGCGCACCCGCATCCGCCCGCCGCGAGAGAGCCCCAGGCTGACCGTCTCGCAGTCGAGCCGCCGCGCCAGGCCGGTGACCAGCGCCGCGCCCGCCTCGTCGAGCCGGTCATGTTCCAGAAGGCAGGCGAGCATGTCGAAGGCGACGGTCACGCGCTCGCGCAGGTCGCCGTCGCGCGCCTCCTGCTCGCGCCGCAGGAGCAGCTCGATCCAGCCGATCCCCCATTGCAGCCGCCGGAAGAGCGCCGGGGTCGGCGGCGCCGTGTCGGGCGCGCTGACCGCCACCGCGCCGAAGAGGCCGCCAAGCGCCTCGATCGGGCAGGCCAGCACCCGCCGCCTTGTGCCTTCGCCGAGGACGATGCTCTGCTGGGAAGACACCGCCTGCGCCGCCGCCTCGGCCAGGTCCGGGGCCGCCGCGCTGCCTGCGGGCCAGCGCGCGGCCTGCGCGAAGGGACCAGCATCGGGGCCCTCGCCCGCGACCAGCAGCCCGGCGGACATGCCATCGATCTGGCGTGCCAGGAGTCCGAGCCAGCATTCGAGATAGCTCTCGACGGTTTCAGCCTGCTGGAACCGCGCCCAGAGCATGCGGTCGAGCACCGCGTAAGAGACCTGCGGGCCAGGCTCCTCCCCGCCTGGGAGCGCCTCGCGCGTACCGTCGATCACTGGCCATTCCTCCCGCTGGCGGCGCTCCTGCCGGACTTGCCCGTCCGGTCCCGTTTCCGCCGACAGGGCCAGCATCCGGCCCGAAATGCGGCCCTGTCAATATAATTCACGATCCGTGCATATGTTCGAATGCCCTGAATGCGCCCATTTTCAACCGACTGAATATCTTGGTAATTTTAGTTAATAACCTGACGAATCTTACGCAACGGCAGGCTGGATATCGGGGCCGCGGGGCAAATTCCATTAGATCGCAACAGCTTGTCCATATTAACCATTTATTAACCCCGGCCGGTCTTCCCGCGGCGCTCCGTCCCGCCGCCCGGCGGCCGCGCCCGCGATGGCGGCCGGAGCGCCTCGGGGCGGCCCGCGCCGGAGTGCCGGGAATTTCCGCAGACCGCGCCGCGGCGTCCTCCCCGCCTGCGATTCGTCGCCGTCTCCGGCCCCGCCCGGGGCCGACTCGCCGGGGTCCCGCGGGCAGAATCCGCTTGACTTCCGGCCCCCCGCGGCCTTCCCTCTCGCATCTCCAGCAGACCCAGCTTGACCCAAGCAAGGCCGCCCGACAGCGATTGCCGAGCCGGATGGCGCCGCGCCCTGCGCGCGGCGGCCGCGGATCGCGGTGCCCGGGCCCCTGCCGCCCGACCGCCTGTCCCGCTGCCATCCCGGCCCGGCCCGGACAGATGACGGGAAGACCGGATGACAGACCTGACAGAGACCCTCGCCCCCGCCGCCCTGCCGCCGGGATCCGCCCCCGATGCCGAAGAGGAGCGCATCTGGATGGAAAGCCAGCAGGCGCCCGAGACGCTGCGCCCCGGCTGCCTGGCCGTCGCGCTGCCGCAGGCGCCGCGGCTGGGTCCGCTCCTGGCGCGGATCGAGGAACTGGCCGATCAGCTGCCCGACCTGGCGCAGGCCTACCGCTTCGGCGAGGACTGCCTGCTGCGCAAGGAGCCCGCCCCGCTGCCGCTGGCCGAGATCCGCAGCCTCGCGGCGGCCGAGGACGCCCCCGCCGTGCTGGCCGCCGCGCTGGAGGAGCCCTGGGACCTGGGCGCCCGCCCGCCCTTCCGCGCGCTCCTGCTGGCCGCGCCCGACGGCGCGCTGCTGGGGCTGCTGCGCCACCCCGTGCTGGGCACCCGGGCGGGGTTCCCGGCGATCCTGCGCGGGATCGCGGGCGAGGCCCCGGACGGCGCCCCGGCGGCCCCTGCTCCGGAGACCCCGCTGGTCGCCACCCTGCCCGCGGGCGGCCGCCTGGCGGACACGCTGGCCGCGCTGGCCCGCCACCTGGAAGACGGCACGCCGATGGAGGGGCTCGCGCCCCTCGCCCCCGCGGCCGGCGACGCCCCGCAGGAGGGGCCCGAAACGGCCATCCTCGCCGAGTTCCGCAGCGCGCTGAACGCGCCGGACATGGGCCCCGAGGACGATTTCTTCGATTTCGGCGGCCATTCGCTGGTGGCGACGCGGGTGATCGGCCTCTTGCAGAGCCGCCACGGGCTGGAGGTCCGCTTCGCCGATTTCTTCCGCCATGCCACCGCCCGCGGCCTCGCCGCCCATGTCGTCGGAACGGCGCCCGCGCCCGCTACGTCCGTTCCCGCGCCCGCAGCGGAGGAAAATGGCGAGGCGCATCCGCTGTCGCTGGCGCAGCAGTCGCTGTGGCGCGCCTATAGCCGCTTCGGCAAGGGCGCGATCTTCAACATCCCCTTCGCGCTGCGCTTCCTCGACCCGGTGGAGGAGGACGTCTTCGGCCAGGCCTTCCGCGACCTGCTGGTCCGCCATCCGGTGCTGCGCAGCCATTTCCGCGAAGAAGACGGCCGCGCGGTGCAAGTGCCGGTGGCGCCCGCGGCGCTCGACAGCTACCGCTGGTTCTGGACCACGGCCGAAAGCGACGGCGCCACCCGCGCAGAGGAGGCGGAGCATGTCTTCGACCTCGCGCGCGAGCTGCCGCTGCGGCTGCGCTTCCTGCCGGAGGAGGACGGCACGCAGCTGCTGTCGATGCTCTTCCACCATGTCGTCGTCGACGAATGGTCGCTCAACCAGATGATGGAGGAGCTGGCCCATGCCTATGCCTGCCGCAGCCGCGGCGAGGCGCCCCAATGGGAGACCAGCCCGCCGCCCTTCCATGTCTTCGCCGCGGGCCAGTCCGAGGCCGGGGTCACGCGCGAGCACCTGCCCTTCTGGACCTCGATGCTCGAGGGCGCGGGGCTGGCGCAGCCGCTTTTCGGCGACGCGCCGGGGCCCGCGGCCTCGCCCGCGGGCGGCTGGGTGGAGATCCGGCTCGATCCGGCGGAGTCCGACGGTCTGGCGCGGCTGGCGCGGGCCGGGGATGCCTCGCTCTTCAATGCCGCCTATGCCGCCATCGCGGCGATGCAGCACCGGCTGGCCGGGATCACCGATGCGGTGATCGGGACCTCGGCCTCGGGCCGGACCGATCCGGCCTATTTCGACACGGTCGGCTATTTCACCACCGTGGTGGCGCATCGCGTCGAGATGGCGCCGGACATGACCGTCGGCGCGCTGATCGGCCAGGTGCGCGACACGATCGCCGCCTCGCTGCCCCATGGCGGGGTGCCGATCGACTGGGTGGGCGCGGCGCTCCATGGCGGGGAATGCCCGCCGGTCGACCAGCTCTTCGAGAGCTTCATCCAGATCCACGCGCAGAACCGGCTGAACGGCGTGCTCTCCGCCCCGGATGGCAGCGGCATCCGCTTCCGCCAGGTCGATCCGGAGAAGGCGGAGTCGCTTCTCGGCCTGCAATTCGAGGTGATGGAGGACGTGATCGAGGGCGCCCGCGGCATCCGCGTGCTGATGAGCTACCGCGCCGACCGCTACAGCCCCGCACGGGTGGAGGAGCTGCGCCAGGCGACGGGCCGGATCCTGCGCCAGTTCGCCGGAGAGGGCAGCGCGGAGATGCGTCTCTCCGATCTCGCCGTCTGACGGAGGGAGCCCGCGCTGCCGTCCGCATCGGGCCATCCCCGGCAGCGGAAGGCGGCGCAGGGCGGTTCGCGCCGACGCCGGCGCGTCCCTTGGCTGCCTGCGGCTGCTGCGGGGGTCGACCCTGCCGGGGCCGTGTGCGCCGCGGTCCCCTGGTCGTGCGATGAGACGCCGCTGGAGCGGACGGAGCTGCCCTGGGAGCGTGATCCGCCGTCCGGGCGTCCGGTGCTGCCGGCGGGCTCCGCGGCGGCGACATGCGCGCCGCGGTCGACTGGCCCCGCCATGAGCCGCCGCCGGATCCGAAGGAGGTGCCCGGCAATGCGAGCCATCTTCAAAGCGTCTAGGCGCGACCGGCAGACACTGCGGGAGCGTCCCCGCGGCGACATGCGCGCCGCGGTCCACTGGCCCCGGCGTAAACCGCCGCTCGATGCAGAGGAGGTGCCCGGCAATGCGAGCCGTCGTCAGTGCGTCCCGGCGCTACCGGCGGGCCCTGCGGGAGCGACGCCAGCGGGGACATGCGCGCCGCCGTCCCCCGGTCGCGCCACCAGCCTTCCTTGGAGCATCGCCGAGCGCATCCGGCCGGCCTATGAGACTGCGCTGGCATCTCCATGACGGAAAGCATCGCGGGGGCCGCCGGGCGCCTGTCCGGAAACGGTCCGCATCAGGCCAGTACGCGACAGGGTTCCCGGCCTCCGCCCGGAACGATCCGGCTGAACAGATCTCTCGGACGTCCTGGCTGGCGGCTGCCCAAATTTGGGAGCAAGCGCCCCCGGGGGCAGGTGCGGCCTGGAGGCGGCAAAGCCAGGCGCAGAGTCGATCCCGGCAGACGCGGGCCGCAGCCGTCTCTTGTCACAAGGCGGATCGCCCATGGCGCCGTGATGACCCGGCGGCGCCCTCGGGGCTGCTGATCCCGCCGAAGCAATGTCCCTGCCTTGCCTCTCGACGGGGCCGCGTGCGCCCCCCGCGACGGAGCACGGTCCGCATGCCCGGCGACAGGCCGGACCCCCTTGATCGGCATTCGCAAACCTGCTGCCGCCGCCTGCGGGCAGCCGCCGCTCCATGCAGGCGCCGCTCCGGCATCGCTGCAGATCGGCGGCCGAAATGGCCGGGGCTGGCGCTGCGCGGCCAAGCGGGGCTTCAGTCGACGGCACAGCGGTGCAGGCTGGCAAGCTGCGCGCCTTGAACAGCATGGAGGCCGCCATTGCGACGCGATCCCGGCGCCATTGACGGAGTGGATGGCGCCCGCGCCCCGCAGCGCAATGCGCCACATTGGGTGCTGTCAAAGTCGTCCCTGAGGGGAGCCGTCCATGACGGAGCTTGCCACGATCGGCCTCGCCCCGCTGACCGGCAGGTGATTGCGCGGCAATCGTGCAGAGGGACGCCAG
The DNA here is from genome assembly GCF_005870025.1 of Poseidonocella sp. HB161398. GTDB lineage: Bacteria > Pseudomonadota > Alphaproteobacteria > Rhodobacterales > Rhodobacteraceae > Mangrovicoccus. The sequence goes on along the minus strand of NZ_VATA01000012.1, from coordinate 17,741 downwards.
GTCCGTCTTCCAGGTCCACGGCGCCGATGCAGACGACGCCGCCGTCCTGCGGCGGAAACAGGCACTCGCATTCGTCCTGCGGCCTGCACCCTGCGGGACCGGCGGCGGCTCGTCGCGGAGCGCGCGACTGGGCGCGCGTGTCGGGCAAGGGCGGCCATGATGTCCGTCGGATGCCAGTCTCGCGGCGATGTCCCCATTGGGGCGCTCTCGGTTCGCTCGAATTCCTGCGTGAAGCCCTGCGCCCGACGCGGAAAGACAGGCCGGGGCCGAGCCGACGCTGCCATCCGGCTGGCAATGCGCTTCGTGCCGGTGATGGACGAGAGCACGCAGGCGCGTCCGATGACCCGCAAGGCGCGGGCGTTTCCCGCCCCCGGCCTGCCCAGGTCGCCAAGGCAATCCGCGCGCGTCTCGGCGAATTCGGCATCCTGGCGCCGAAGGGCGTCCGGAATGCCGGGCGCCTGCCCGAGACGGCCGAGCGCGCCGGCCTGCCGGCTGCTGCCCGGGTGCTGGCCGGGCAGGTCTTTGCCCCCCGATCAGAGCGATGCGCTGGCAAAGGAGAGCCGCCGCGCGACGGAGGCCAGCGCGGCCGCGGAGCGCCCGCAGGCCATTCCGGGCATCGGTCCCGTCACCGCAACGGCGCTGGCGGATGCCGCCGGGTGCCGCGCCTCGCGGGACCTCTCGGCCTGGCCTGGCCGCACGCCAGAGCCGCATTCGAGCGGCGGCAGGGAAAAGCCCGGGCGGATGTCCATCGCTCACGGGACAGTGCGTGCCGCAAGGTCCTGCCGGGCAGCGGATGTCCGGATCGCCGGAGGACGCCGCCGCGAGGACGGGTGCCGCACATGATCCGGGACCTCGTGATGGAGATCCGCGAAGAATTGGCAGAACTCGACAAGCGCATCGCCGCCTTCGACCGCAGGATCAGGACGCTGTTCCGGAAGAACGAGGCCTGCCAGCGGATCGGCTGCATCGAAGGGATCGGGCCCCTCTCGGCAGATCTGGCGTCACGCCAGAGGCGTGCCTTCGACAGGACGCCAGAGGCGTGCCTCCGGCACGACGCCAGATCGCCTGCCGGGCAGCGGATCACGGCATCCGCGCTGGTCGCAGCGGCCGGCGATCAGGGCAGCTTCCGGAACGGACGGGAGTTTGCTGCGTCGTGCCGGAGGCACGCCTTCGGCGTGACGCTGGGACTTGTGCCAAGACCGGGGTCGAGCGGGGGCAAGGCGCGGCTCTTCGGCAGGGCGCAGCGACCGCGGCCCCTGCGGGGCCGCCAAAGCGCGAGCCCCAAGCGCGGCGACCGCGACCTTCGCAGGCTGATGATCCTCGCAGCGAGGGCCGTGCCGGGGAAGGCGCGCGGCAAGACGGACCCCAGGAGCCAATGGATCGCCCGGCTGCGCGAGCGGCAGCATGCCGCTGTCGTGGCCGTCGCGCTGGCCAGCAAGGACGCGAGGATCGTCTGGCCGGTTCTCGCGCGGGCCGAAGAATACGATCCGGCGCGTGTCGCGGCGGTGGCATGAAGCAAACGGCGCGGGCGGTCATGTCGGCCAATGCCCGCAGAGGAAATGTAGCAACCTGGCCGGGGATGGCGAAAGGGTCGCTCCCATCGCTTTCCCGACCTGATGTGCGGACCGGCACGGCACCTGCCGATGTCCTGGATCCATGAGGGGCAAGAACGCGGAAATCCATCGGGGCTCGCGGCGACGAGGGACCGGGCCGCTCGCAGAAGCCGGAATTGCCACCCTCGGGCCAGAGCCGAACAGGGCGTTGCAATCAGGCGGGGTCGATATTCATCCATAAATGGGCCGCGCCGGGGCCGGGGCCGTCCGGCGCGCCCGCGGGGGTCAGCGCGGGGCGAGCAGTGCGCCCATCTCCGTCTCGAGCCCGCCCGGGGCGAAGGCGCGCGACAGGAAGGCCGGGATCTCCGCCTCGTGGCGGGCGAATTCCGCGGCGCTGGTCAGCGCGGGGTCACCGTCGATCCCCAGAGCCAGCTCTTCGCCGTCCCGGCGCGCGCGGAAGGACAGGTTGAACCCGTCAGCCGGGCCGTTGGCCAGCACCTCGCGGCTGGCGCGGCAGCCGGGGAATTCCGGCGGGTCGAAGGGCATCACATTGACCAGCGGCGAGAAGAAGAACCGCCGCCCCGCGCCGATGCCGTGATCCGCGGCGATCTGCTCGATCCGGTAGCGGCCATGGCGGCGCAGGCGGCGCAGCTCGCCCTGCATCCGCGCCAGGTAGCCGCCGAAGCGCTCCTCGGGGCCGACCGTCACGAAGAGCGGCAGGATGTTCACCGCCAGGCAGGGCACCAGCGCCGAGACGCTGCCGAGGCGGCTCATGAAGGGCAGCCAGACCGGCAGCGCGGCCTCCTCGCGCGGCAGGTGGCGGTGCAGATAGGCGGCAGAGGCCAGGACCAGCAGATCCGGCCAGCCGGTGCCGGTCTCCGCCGCCGTGCGCGACAGCTGCAGCGGCAGGCCCGGATCGAGTGGCGGCTCGCTGTAATAGCCCTCCGCGGCATAGTCCTCGCCGCCCTTCTCCAGCACCGGCAGCGGCACCGGCCGCGCCAGCGCCTCGCGCCAGAAGGCGCCGTCCCGCGCCGCCGCGGGTCCCGCGCGATAGGCGGTCTCCTCCTCGAGGAAGGCGGCGAAGGGACGGAAGGGCGTGCCCGCCGGGCCGCCCGAGGCGAAATGGCGGTAGAGCTGGGCGACGCGCTGCTCGATCAGGAAGACGCCGTAGCCGTCGAGCATGATGTGATGGCCGCGATTGTACCACAGCCAGCGCCGGTCGCCGGTGCGCAGGAGCCACTGCACCGAGAGCGGGTCGCGCCCAAGGTCGAGCACCGCCGCCATGTCCGCCTCGATCCGCCGCTGCGCCTCCGCCTCCGGATCGTCCGTGCCGCGCAGATCGGCGCGCAGCAGCTCGGGCGCCCGGCCGGGATCGCAGCTCTGGCGGATGCGGCCGCCCTCGTCATGGAAGCGCAGCGCCAGAACGTCGGTCTCGGCGCAGGCGGTGGCGATCGCCCGGGCCAGCGCCGCCGCGTCGAGATCGCCCTCCAGCCGGACCGCATGGCCGACGGTGGAGACGGGCTCGCCGGGATGGAAGCGGAACTCCTCCCAGAAATCGAGCTGCGCGAGGGTCAGCGGCAAGCGGCCGCCGCGGGACAGCGTGTCCTGCATCAGGTCATCCTTTGCGTTCTTTGGGGGTCCGGAACGCCGCAGGCTGGCAAGGCAGGCCCCGCGAGGGGGCGCGCTGGCCGCGGGCCGGGTCAGCTCCGCGCGGCGTGCCGCGCCAGAAGGGTTTCGACCTCGCGGGCCGAGCGGCAGGGCAGCAGCTCGGCCGGGGCCAGCCGCGTGCCGAAGGCGCCGTTCAGCGCCTCGGCCACCGCGCGCAGATGCGCGGGCCTGAGCCCGAGAGAGAGGAAGGGCGTCTCGGGCCCGGCCCCCTCGGCGCTGCCGCCGGTGACGCCGAGATAGAGGCCCAGCACCTCGGCCGACCGTCCGGCGGGCAGAGGCGGCGCGGCGGCGATCTCTCGCGCGCGGCGGCGGTCGGGCTTGCCGTTGGCCGAGACCGGCAGCGCCTCCACCGTCACGAAATCCGAGGGGATATGCGTCTCGGGCAGGAGCCCGCGGAGGAAGCCGCGCAGGCTGCCCGCATCCGGCGCCTGCCCCGGTGCGGGCACGACCAGCGCCGCCAGCGTCACCTCGCCCTCGCGCGCATCGCCCAGATCGACCGCCACGGCGTGGCTCAGCCCGGGATGGCGCGCCAGCGCGTCCTCGACATCGGTCAGCGACACCCGCACGCCGCGGATCTTGACATAGCCGTTGACGCGGGTGGCGAACATCACCGTGCCGTCGCGGCGCCGCCAGGCCTCGTCGCCGGTGCGGAAGGCGCGGCGGCCGTCGGCGAGCGTCAGGAAATCGGCCTGCGACAGCCCGCCCGCGGCCAGATAGCCGAGCGCCAGGCAGATGCCGGTCGTGTGGATGCGGCCCCGCACCCCGGCCGGGCAGCGCTCGCCCAGCGGGTTGAGGATCTCGTTCCCGGCGCCCGGGATGGTGCGGCCATAGGGGATCTGCCCGGTATCTCCGGGGGCGATGTCGTGCCAGATGCTCCAGATCGTGGTCTCGGTCGGCCCGCCGATGGAGATCAGCCGCGCCCCGGGCAGGAGCCCGCGCAGCCGCGCCACGGTGGCGGGCTTGACGAAATCGCCGCCCTGCACGATCAGCCGGATCGAGGCGAGATCGCCGGGCTGCGCCGCGGCCAGCAGCATCTCCAGGATGGTCGGGACCGAGCACCAGAAGGTCAGACGCTCCGCCCGGACCAGCTCCGCCCAGCGGCGGGCGTCCTTCTCCATCCCCTCCTCGGGCAGCACCACCCGCGCCCCGGCCGAGAGCCCGCCGAAGAGGTCGAAGATCGACATGTCGTGATGCAGCGGCGTCGCCGAGAGGATCGAGTCGCCCGGCCCCATCCCCCAATGCGCGACGCTTTTCGCCAGCACGTTGCCGGTCGCAAGATTGGTCAGCACCACGCCCTTCGGCCGCCCGGTCGTGCCGGAGGTGAAGAGGTAGAAGGCCGCGCCGGCATCGCGGCTGCGCGCCGCCAGGGTTTCGGCCGGGACCGGCCAGCCGGGCAAGGGCTCCGCCGAGAGAAGCGCCGCGGGCGCCACCGTCTCGCGTCCCTCCAGAGGCGCGCGCGACACGATCATCCGCGGCGCGCAGGTCTCCAGCAGGTAGTCCAGCCGTTCGGGCGGCGAGGAGGCATCGACCGGCACCCAGACCAGCCCCTCCAGCGCGGCGGCGAGCTGCAGCACGACGTGATCCACGCTTTTAGGCAGGACCAGCGCCACCACGTCGCCGGGCACAAGCCCGCGGGCGCGGAAGCCCGCGATCGCCGTGGAGACCAGCCGGCCGAGCGCATCCGCCCCCAGCCGCACGGTGCCGCAGACCAGCGCCGTCTCGGTGCTGCCGCCGAAGAGCCGCGCGGCAATCCGGCCGAGGAAATCGGCATCGCCCTCGGGACAGTCCGACAGGATGTCGGGCGGCGCGGGAATGGCATCCGCGGGCAGGACCAGCTCTCCGGTCTCGGCGACGGCCTCCAGCGCGCGCCCGGCGGCGTCGAGGATTTCGGCGACGGTCTCCGCCTCCAGCGCGGCCTCGGCGAAATCGGCGTCGATCCGCAGATCTCCGGCCGCATCCTGCACCAGCCGCAGGTCCAGCGCGGTCTGCGGCGTCCGGGTGAGCCCGCCCGCCTCGCGCAGCTCGCCCGAGGGCGGCCGCGCCCAGCCGAGCCCGTTCGTCACCACCACCGGCAGCGCCACCGCGCCCTCGTCCCGCGCCAGCAGCATCCGGTTGATCGCCACGCCCGGAATGCCGCCATGGCCCAGCCCGTCATGGATCTCCGCCTGCAGCGCCTGCGCACGGGCGGCCAGATCCGCATCGGCCGTCACCCGGTAGGAGACCGGCAGGAAGGAGGAACGGTTCACCTCCGCCAGGCCCGTGGGCGGCGGCGCCACCGGCACGCCGATGCGCAGCGACAGGTCCGGCGTCCAGCGCGCCAGCACCTCGAGCACCACGGCGCTGAGCACCGAATTGCGGAAGAGCCCCGCCCCGGCGCCCGCCCGCGCGAGCCTGGCCAGCACCGCCCGCGGCAAGGTCCGGCTGAGGCGGCGGTAGCGCGAGCTGCCGAGCTGGTCGAGCGGCGCCCGCCAGGGCAGATCCGGCACCGGCGCCATGCCGGCGATCCGCTCCTGCCAGTAGGCCGTGTCGCGCGCAGGGTCCGCAGCCGGCGCAGGGACCGCAGGCCGGGCCGCTGCCGGGGCGGCTCCGCCGAGCTCCGCCACCAGCGCGGCGATCGAGGCGCCGTCGAGCGTCAGCGCGTCGAAGCGCAGGAAGATCGCCAGCCGGTCCGCCGCGCCCTCGGGCAGCGCCACAGCCAGCACGTGCCAGGGCGCGCGGTCGAGCGGGCAGGCGCTGTTGCCGGTCTCTGCCGCGATCTCCACCAGCCGCGCCTCGGCCGCCTCCGGCGACAGTCCAGACAGGTCGCGGGTGTCGAGATTGAGCGGATGGCGTTCCGCAACGCGGGCGACGCGCGCCTCCGCATCGATCACCGTGCGCAACCCCGGATGGCGGGCGACCAGCGCCCCGAGCTGGTCGCGCAGCGCCTCGAGCGGCAGGTCGCCGCGCAGGACGCGCAGCTCCTGCATCGAGATGCCGCCCAGCGGCATGTGCCCGCCGCGGCCCATCAGATAGGCCTCCTGCATTGGCGTCAGCGGCACGGCGCGCGGCCCCGGCAGCCAGTCGCCGAGCGGCGATTCCATCAGCGCGGGCTCCGCCGCCAGCCGCCGCATCGCCGCGACATGGGCGTCGAAGAGCGCCTCCGCCCAGCCCGCTTCGATCATGTCGAGCCGCAGGTCCCAATTGGCGAGGATGCCGCCCTCATGCGCGGCAAGCTGCACGTCGAGCGCCACGCCCGGCCCCTGCGAGACCGTCCAGACGAGCTCGCCGAAGACCGCGCGGGCGCGGGCCGAGACCAGCCCCCCGCCGCCGATATCGAGCCCGGAGGTGAAGACCACCGGCGCGGTCTCCACGGTGCCGCGGCGGCGCGACAGCTCGCGCAGCAGTCCCGGCCCCGCGCCCTCGCGCCGCGACAGCAGCGCCGCCATCTGCCGCCAGCTCCGCCCGGACAGCGCGGCGAGCGACTCGCCCTCGCTCAGCTCGGCGGCGAAGGGCAGGATGCCGGAGAAATCGCCGACCTGCCCGGCCTCGCCCGGGGCGCGCAGGAAATGCGGCATGTTGAGACGGAAGGCCTGCTGGCCGGTGGCGCGGCCCAGAAGCGCGGTGAACAGCGCCTGCATCAGCGCCGAGACCGTGACCCGCGCCTCGCGCGCCGCCCGGCGCAGCGCCGCGGCCTCCGCCGCAGAGAGCTGCGCGGCCAGCCGGGTCGTCGCGGGACCTTCGGGCGCCGCGGGCAGCGGCAGGACCGGCGCGGGCGGCAGCGCGTCGAGACGCGCCGACCACCAGTCGCGCAGCTCTGCCGCGGGCATGGCGGCCACCGCCGGACCGGCGGGCGCGGGCAGCGGCACGGGCGCCTCGCCGCGGCACAGCCCGGCCAGCTCGTCGAGAATCGCCGGGAAGCAGGACGGGTCGGCCGGGACCATGTCGATATCGAGATGCAGCCGCTGCCGCCCGCCGGGCAGGAGCGACAGCCGCAGCTCCATCCCGCGCCCGTCCTCCAGCGCCAGCCGCTGATGCGTGCCCGCCTGGCGACGCGCGCCGAGCGCTGCGCCGACCGCCTCCGGCGCCAGGCCGCGCAGGTCCTCGATGCGGACAAGCGGCGCAGCCGGGGCGGCGGCAATCCGCCCGCTGCCATCCGCCGCAACGGCAAGGCGCAGCCCGGGATGGCGCGCATAAAGCGCCGCCACCGCCTGTTCCAGCCGCGCGGGATCCAGCCCCTCGCCGTCGAATTCCGTGTAAAGATGGGCGGTTACGCCATCGCGCGCCGCAGCGGAATGCCCGCCCACCCAGTTTGCCGCCTGCATCTCTGTCAGATCGAGCATGTGCCCTCCGCCGCACTTGACAATTCACGACAAAAATACTCAACTAAAGCCACCCGTCAATCGCGTTTCGACGGGAACATGCGACGCAGCTCGTGCCGGGGCCCCCGACGGGGCGCCTTCCGGCCGCTACGGAGGCGTGTGGCCGCAAGGCGCCCACCCTACCTGCTGCGGAGGATTCATGGATCGCAAACTCGTCGCCTTCGAGCGCTGGCCGGCACATCTGGCCGACCGCTACCGCGCCCGGGGCTACTGGCTCGGAAAGCCGCTCTGCCACGGGGCGGAGGCCCAGGCCCGCCACCGTCCGGGCGCCACCGCCATCCTCTGCGGCGACCGCGCCGTCAGCTATGGCGATCTCGACGCGCAGGCCCGCGCGCTGGCCGCGCGGCTGGCCCAGGCCGGGTTCGGCCATGGCGACACCGCGCTGGTGCAGCTGCCGAACGTGGCGGAGTTCTACATCGTCTTCCAGGCGCTGCTGAAGGCCGGGATCGTGCCGATCAACGCGCTCTGGAGCCACCGGCAGTCGGAACTGGCCTCCTATGCCGAGCAGATCCGGCCGCGGCTGCTGATCGCCGACCGCAGCCATCCGGTCTTCGGCGGCAACGGCTTTGCCGCGGGCTGCGACCGGCTGGCGCTGGCGCTCTACCGCAATGCCGAGGATCCGCGCCGCGACCTGGCCGCCTGGCTCGATCCCGCCGGGGCGCCCGCGGCCGAGTTCCGCCCGACCCCCGCGGGGCAGGTGGCGTTCTTCCAGCTCTCGGGCGGCAGCACCGGCACGCCGAAGCTGATCCCGCGCACCCATGACGACTACGACTACTCCATCCGCGAGAGCAACCGCATCTGCGGCGTGACCGAGGCGACGCGCTTCCTCGTCGCCCTGCCCGCGCCGCACAACTACCTGATGAGCTCGCCCGGCGCGCTCGGCGTGTTCCAGGCCGGGGGCACCGTGGTGCTTGCCGCCGCGCCCGATCCGCAGATCTGCTTTCCGCTGATCGCCCGGCACCGCATCGACATGGTGCCGCTGGTGCCCTCGGCGGTGGCGCTCTGGCTGGAGGCGGCGCGGCGCGACGCCCCCGACCTGTCGAGCCTGGAGCGGATGCTGGTCGGCGGCGCCGCCTTCGCCGAGGCGACCGCGCGGCAGGTGCCCGGGGTCTTCGGCTGCGCGCTGCAGCAGGTCTTCGGCATGGCCGAGGGGCTGGTCAACTACACCCGCGACGGCGACGACGCCGAGACGGTCTTTGCCAGCCAGGGCCGCCCGATCAGCCCCGATGACGAGATCCGCATCCTCGACGAGAGCGGCCGCGAGGTGCCCGAGGGCACGCCCGGCATGCTGGCGGTGCGCGGGCCCTACACGTTCCGCGGCTACTACAACGCGCCCGAGCAGAATGCCCGCGTCTTCGACCGCGAGGGGTTCTACTACAGCGGCGACGTGGTGGAGCGCACCGAAACCGGCAGCCTGCGCGTCGTCGGCCGGGTGAAGGACCAGATCAACCGCGGCGGCGAGAAGATCGCGGCCGAGGAGATCGAGAACCTGCTGCTGCGCCATCCGCAGGTGCGCCAGGCGGCGCTGGTCGCCGTCCCCGACCCGATGATGGGCGAGCGCAGCTGCGCGGTGATCGTCGGCGAGGACGGGCTGCGCGCCCCGGCGCTGCGGCGCCACCTGATGGAGCAGGGCATCGCCGAGTACAAGATCCCCGACCGGTTCCAGTTCGCCGAGGCGCTGCCGCTGACCCCGGTCGGCAAGACCGACAAGAAGGCGCTGCGCGAGGCGCTGGCCCGCCCCGCCCCCGCCCCCGTGTCATGACTGGAGGACCCGATATGACCGAAACCGACCTGGCCGCCCAGCCGCTCAGCCGCGACTGGCTGGAGACCCGCGTGCTGGCGCTGATCGAGGACGAGACCGAGATCGACCCGTCCGAGAACCTGATCTTCTACGGGCTCGACTCGATCCGCGTGATGGAGCTTTCGTCCGAGCTGGCGCAGCACGGCGTGACGGTGAGCTTCGAGGAGCTGGCGCTCGACCCGACGGTCGAGCGCTGGTGGAGCCTGATCGAGGCGCGCCGCGGTGACGGCTGATCCGGGCGCCGGGGACCGGCTGCGGCCGGTCTTCGCGCTCTGCCGCTACGATCCGGCGGGGGGCGGCGGCCAGCCGCCGGTGCCCCTGCCCCCGCAGCTCGCCCGCGCGCGGCCGAAGCGGCGCGCGGAATATGCCGCCGGGCGGCTGGCGGCGCGCGAGGCGCTGCGGCGGCTGACCGGCGCGGCGCTCCTGCCGCTGATGGGCGAGGACCGCGCGCCCGCCTGGCCGCCGGGCACCACCGGCGCGATCAGCCATTCGGACGGCGTCGCCGTTGCGCTGGCGGGCTGGCGGCGCGACTGGGCGGGGCTCGGCGTCGACATCGAGACCTGGCCCAGCCCGTCTCTCGCCGAGGCGATCGCGCCGCTGGTCCTGACCCCGGCGGACATTGCCGGTCCGGAGGGCGTCGGCCTCGCCTTCTCGGCGAAGGAGAGCCTCTACAAGGCGCTCCATCCGATCGTCGGCGGCGAGCTCGGCTTCGCCGATGCCTCCATTGCGGAGCTCTCCCGCCGCGAAGGGCTGCTGCGGCTCGAGCGCGACCTCGCCCCCGGCTGGTCCCGCGGCCGCCTCGTGCCCTTCCGCCATGCAAGACTTGGCGCCCAGGTCCTGACCCAGGTCTCCCTCCCGGCCCGCCCGCAGCCCGGCTAGCAACCTGCCCGCCCCGCGGTACCGTCCTGCCGCCGCTGGCGGCCGCCCGGTCTGCCCCGGCCGGAGCCATCCCGGCGCCACCGGCAAGGCGGTGCATCCCGTCAGGTCGGCACCCCGGTCGGCCCGTTCCCGGCCCGTGCCACGGCGGAGCCGCAAGCGCGCCCGCCGGGCGCCATGACAGCCGAGGCGGGAGGATGCCTGCGACGGCCGCGCATCGCGGCGGGTGCCGGAGCGTCCGAACGGCACGAGGCGCCCCGGGACCGGAGGCCCTCCGATGACCCCGATCCGCCAGCCCGGCCCCCTTCTCAGCGCGCTCTCCCAACTCGCCCGCAAGGAGGCGCGCGCCAGATACCGACGGCCAGCATCGCCACCCGGCTTTCCCGCGAGCCTCCGCCCGGCTTCCGCCGACCTGTGGCAAGGCAGGACACAGAGCCGGAGCGCAGCCTCCGGACCGGGATCGGCCCGGCCGCAATGCGGCGCGGGAAGGCGCACGGCAGAACGGCCGGAACGGCTGCCGGGAAGAGGACCCGTTCCAGCTCCGGCATCCTGCCGCGATGGGCCCGCCTGTCGCGCTGCCGCCCGTGCCCGATGTGCCCGGCATGTCCACCGGCATCCGGGCCTCCCTTCTGACCATGACAATCATGTCCGCCGCGCGCGGCCCGGCACGTAGGCGCCCCCCTGTCGCCGGGCGCCGTCACGCAGCTCACCGCAGGTTCCAGAAGGCGTACCGCCGCCGGCAGCGCCGCGATCTTGCCGCCGTGCGCCACATGGATGTCCGCGCCGATGGTCTCCATCTGCAGGACAGAGCCCTCCGCCGCGAGCCTGCCGGGCTCGCTCGGTGCGTCGCCGGACGGCAGGGAGCGGCTGGCGGGCAACCGGCGCGGGCCTCTGGCCGGTCTCAGGCCCCGGGGGGCTGGCAGTTCCGCGGGAACTGGCTTCTGGACAGGGACGGAGGAAGGCCTTCCCGGCACGCGCCATCAACGCGCTGGCCCCACAGAACGAGCAGTCCCGCCAATGGTCCGAAGGCATGCCCGAAGGTCGAGTGTTCCCGACAACGTCCCCGCCGCCGGGCTGCCTGTCGGGACTGCCGACCTGAGCTGCATCTCCCAGCCCGGGACGCCGACGGCCGTCGTGACCTTCCGGGATGAATGCGCCCGCGGCGTGGATTGGCCGATCCGGAACAACCATGCGCTGCGGGCCTCACGCGGCTTTCCCGCCGCGCGCTGCACCCCTCGAACCCAGTCCAAGGCGCAGTCGCGCCGTCCGGTCCAGGGGGCGCATACGCAGAAGACCGCCCGGCTGATGGTCTCTGCCCCGGATCGGGCTGCGGCGACGGCATGGCGGGCGGAGACGGTTTCCCCTCGCCATCGCGGGCGCCGCAGCCTCGGACGGCCTCGCCCGGGCCGTCGGCGAAAGCCGCCCGGATCCCGCTCTGGCCCGCCGGCCTTCTGCGGACAGGCAGGCGCGCCTAGCTTCCGGCCAGACCCCTCGCCGTCGCAGGGAGGCCCTTGCGGGGGACCGCGGCCACGCACCGGCGGGCCGTGCCACGGGACGGAACGGCCCCGCGGCAGGGGCTTCGCAATGGTCGGCCGCGGTGCCGCGCCTCAGGCGCGCAGGGTCGCGCCGCCATCGACATAGAGATCCGCCATAGTGACATGGCCCGCCTCGTCGGAGAGCAAGAACATCGCCGCCGCGGCGATATCCTCGGGGCGGGCGAGCTTGCCCAGCGGGATGCCGGTGCGGAAGGCCGACGGATTGCCCGCGACGACCCGCGCCGCGCCGGCCTCCTCGCTCTCCCACATGCCCGAGAGCATCGGGGTCAGGGTCGAGCCCGGCACCACCAGGTTGCAGCGGATGCCGTCGCCCGCCACCTCCAGCCCGAGGCTGCGCAGGAGCATCGCCGCCGCCGCCTTCGAGGCGCCATAGGCGCCCATGTCCATCCGCGGCACGCCGCCGGAATTCGAGCCGACCACCACGATCGCCCCGCGCCCCTGCATGCGCATCCGCGCGGCGAGTCCGCGCGCCACCAGGAAGGCGCCGCGGGCATTCACCGCAAAGAGCCGGTCCCAGCCTTCGGCGGGCAGCTCGAGCAGCGGCCTTGTCTCCAGCACGCCGGCCGCATGGAGCCCCAGCGCGAGCGGGCCGAAAGCGGCTTCGGCGGCGTCGAGCGCCGCCTCCACCGCCGCCGGATCCGCCACGTCGAGCGGCAGGAGCCGCAGATCCGGCGCCTCCGCCATCCCGTCGAGCGCGCCGGGCAGGTCGGTGGCGACGACCTTCGCCCCCGCCTCGCGCAGCATCGCCACCGCGGCGCGGCCGATCCCGCCGCCCGCGCCCGTGACGAAGGCCGGGCGCCCCTCGAAGCCGGTCAGGCGCATGCCTCGGCCTCCACCGCCGCGACTGCCTGGGCCGTGGTCATCACCCCGCCGCAGCAGCCCGCCACCCAGGCCATCGCCATGTCGTGCCGCGCCCGGTCGAAATCGGCCTGGGCATCGGCGATGGCGAAGGGCTCGATATCGCGCTGGAACGCCTCCGCCGCCGTCGCCAGGCAGCCGATATGGGCGTAGATCCCCGCGATCATCAGCTGGTCGCGGCCGCGCGCGCGCATCAGCGTCTCCAGGTTCGAGCGCTGGAAGGCGCTGTAGCGGTGCTTGACCAGCACATGCTCGCCCGGCGCGGGGGCAAGCTCCGCCAGGATCGCGGTATCCTCGTCGCGGTCGCTCATCCCCGGGCCCCAGAGATCGGCCTGCAGCCCGCGGTCGGGGCGGAACTGGTCGCCCTTCTGCGCGGTGTAGAAGACCGGGATCCCCGCCCGCCGCGCCATCTTCAGAAGCTGCGCGATATTCTCGGCCGCGGGCGCCAGCGGCGCCGTCTCCGCCGCGAAGGGGCGGCAGAAGTAGCGCTGCATGTCATGCACCAGCAGCGCCAGCCGCGCCGGATCGGGATGCCAGGGCGCGCGCGCCGGGGGCAGCTCGGCGGCCGCGGGCAGCGGATAGGCCGGGATCTTGGGAAGTGCCATCACAGGGCTCCTTTCGTCACTCGTTCACACCTGCGCGCCATCCGCCAGCGCCGCGCCCTCGGAGAGCCCCAGCGCGGCGAGCAGCGCGCCGAATTTCGCGCCGGTCTCGGAGACCTCGGATTGCGGATCCGAGCCCGGCACGATCCCCGCCCCGGCATAGAGCCGCGCGCGGGCGCCGCAGATCTCGGCGCAGCGGATCGCCACGTACCAGGCGCCGTCGCCATGGGCGTCGCTCCAGCCGACCGCCCCGGCATAGAAGCCGCGCGGCACCGGCTCGAGCCGCCGGATCTCCTCTTCGGCGCGGCGGCAGGGCAGGCCGCAGACCGCGGGCGTCGGATGCAGCCGCGCCGCCAGGACGGCCGAGGGCACGGTGTCGTCCTTCAGCACGCCCTCGATCCGGGTGCCCAGATGCCACATGCTGCGCGTCGAGGTCAGCCGCGTGCCCTCCGGGCAGCCAAGGCTGCGGCAGTCGGGGGCCAGCGTGTCGAGGATGTATTCCACCACCATCGCATGCTCGCGCTTGTCCTTCGCCGAGCCCGCCAGCGAGGCCGCGGCGGCGGCGTCTTCAACCGGATCGGCGCAGCGCCGGGCCGAGCCCGCGAGCGGATGCGACAGCACCCGGTGGCGGGTCTTCTTCACCAGCAGCTCCGGCGTCGCGCCGACCAGGTAGCGCGGGCCCGGATCGCCGTCGATCCCCGGCACGGCGACCTGGTAGGCGACCACGGCCGGGTCCTCGGAGAGGCTGGCCAGGATCTCGGAAATGCGGAAGGGCTCGGCCGACTGAACCGCCAGCGAGCGCGCCAGCACCACCTTGCGCAGCGCCGCCTCGCTGCCGCCCTCGCGGCCCATGATCGCCAGCGCGTCGCTGACCGCGCGGGCGTAATCCGCGGGCGAGGGCTCGGCATGCAGCTCCATCGGCACCTGGCGCGGCGCGGCCGCCGCCCCGTCGGGCAGGTGATGGCCCAGCGAGGCCGCCAGGAACAGGTAGTCGTCGGCGCGGCTGTCGAAGGGCAGCGCCCCGCCGATCGCCCCGCCCTTGGGCATCCGCGCCATCACCGCGGCGAGGCGCTCCTCCAGGCTCGAGGCCGGGCCCGGCGGCACGCGCAGCGCGCTGCCCTCGGCCACCAGCGTGCGGCTGCCGCCCCGGAAGGCGAACAGGCACGCATCTGGATCCGGCGCCTGCGCCGGGAATTGCTCTTGCAGAGAGATCATCAGGTCACCCCATGACAGAGCCGCGGCGTCTCCGCCGCCGGCTGGACGGATTTCGGGGAGGCTCGCGCAGGGCTGGCTGGTGGTCAAAGACCGGCCGCGCGCCGCGGCCGGAGCTGTCGTGCGCCCGCCGGTTCGGGGAGGCGGGCGCGGTAAACATGTACAACCGGGCGCTGCGCCGGTCAATAGTCGAGTGTTTCACTCAACGATAGGCGGCGGCACACCGCCTGCTTACGCGGCCTCGGGTTTCCGGCTCTCTTCCAGATGGCCGCGGAAGCTCCGGCCGGAATAGCCCTGGCGGAAAAGGCCGCGCCCGGCCAGCTCCGGCACCAGCGCCTCGAGCGACAGGTGCATCGAGCCCGCCGAGCCCCCGGGCAGCAGCACCACGCCGTCGATCGCGCCCGCCGCATGCCAGGCGGCGATCTCGTCGGCGGCCTCCGCAGGCGTGCCGACGATCTGCCAGTGCCCCGAGGCCATCACCTCGGGCCGGGTCATCAGCTCGTCCGGCGTCGGCGCCTCGCGCAGGATCATCCGGCGCAGCAGCTCGGCATGGGTGCGGCTGCGCGGCGCGGCGGGCATCGGCGGCAGGTCGGCGGCGGTGATCGGCCGGTCGCCGGGCCAGCTCTCGAGGTCGAGCCCGGTCATCTCGCGCACCGAGGCCAGCTTGCGCGCCCGGTTGACCCGCGCATAGGTCGCGGCATGCAGGTCCCGCGCCTCGGCGCGGCTCCCGGCCAGGTAGAGACTGAGCCCCGGCAGCACCCGGATCGCATCGGCCGCCCGGCCCTGCCGCACGGCGCGAGCGCGCAGGTCGGCACGCAGATCGGCCGCCACCCCGCGATCGGGCGAGGAGGCGAAGATCGCATCCGCCACTGCCGCCGCGAAGTCCCTGCCCCGCTCCGAGGCGCCGGCCTGCACCAGCGGCATCGGCCCGTAGCCCGGATCCGGCAGGTTCAGCGGCCCCTCGACCGCGAAGCTCTCGCCGCGATGGGACACCGGCTGGACCAGCGCGGCATCGCCGTAGCGCCCGGTCCCGCGGTCGGCAAGCAGCGCCTCGGCGGGGTAGCTGGCCCAGAGCTTCTTCACCAGATCGACGAATTCCTCGGCCCGGGCATAGCGCGCCGCGGCATCCGGCATCGCCTCCATGCCGAAATTGCGCTGCCCGTCGAGCGCGGTGACGATGTTCCAGCCCGCGCGCCCGCCGCTGAGCCAGTTCAGCGACTGCAGCTGCCGCGCCACCACATAGGGCGGCCAGAAGGTGGTCGAGACCGTGGTCAGCAGCCCGATATGCGCAGTCTCCCGCGCCAGTGCCGCCATCAGGAGCGTCGGGTCGAGCGCGCCGAAGCCCGGCCCGGTCTCGACCATCGCCCGGTCGAGATAGAGCGTGTCTGGGCGGAAGACGAAATCCAGATGCGCGGCCTCGGCCCGGCGGGCGACATCCAGCGCGAAATCGGCGCCGTAGAGCCCTTCGACCCCGCTATCGGGGCGCCGCCAGCCCTCGCCGCTGAGCCAGGTCGGCGACAGGGACATGCCGATGTGAAGCTGGGCTGCCATGGGGGTGCCTTTCCGTTTTCTGGAACACGTTCCTCGATTCAGAATTACCGACTGTTTTACTATGTTATAGCTCTGCCGCAAGTCCGAATGCGGCCTCCGCCGCGCCAGAATGCGCGACCGGAGGCGGCGGGCAGCGGCCGGAGGCACGGGACAAGGCGCTGTTCCGTTCCGCGGAGGGTATCGCGCGAGGGGAGGCGCCACCCCGTTCCCCGGCTTTCCTGCAGCAGCGGCAGCGATGCGCCGATCCGCCGGTTCGCGTGCCGGGCCTGCTCTCGGAGCGCACTCGGAGCGGCGGTCTCCATTCGACGCTCCTGCGGATCCGAGCCTTGTCGCGGTCCTGTCGTGGAAGCGCGAGCGGCAGGGCCGGCTGATGGCGCCCGCGCGGCGGGCTACACCTTCGGACGCCCCTGCCTGTCCGGTTTGCCCGATCGCGGCGCGGCGGAGGGACGCCCGGCCGCTGGCGCAGCGCTTCCGCCCGCTTGGCTGCGCGCCAAGCGGAGGGATCGGCCGGTAGGCAGTGGCGTGACTCGATGGCGAGGCGCTTTCCAGGGCCAGGGTCCAGGGCCCTGCCCGCCTGGCCCCGACTGCGAACTCACGGGCTCCGCACGTCCTACCCGGGCGGGTGCCACGGTCGCCCGCGGCTGGGTCCGCGACCGGGCCGCGGGCGCAAGACGGCGGGGCCGTCGGGTTCCGGCTGGCGGATGGTCCTTCGGGGGGGCGCGTCTTGCCCTGGCGGGGGGCATGGTCGTCGGCGGCTGGCTCTGTGACCGGGCGGGCGCGAGACGGCGGGGCCGGCTGGCTGTGGCTGGCAGATGGCGCTTCGGCGGCCGGATGAGGGGCGGAAGCCGATGGCCGGGGCGTGCTCCGGGGGCAGGTCTCGGTGGTGCCGGGCGCGGTCCGGCGGGGGCGCGTCTGCCGCGGCGCGGCCGGAGACGGAGACGGGGACGCGGCCGGAGTCGGGGACGGGGCGGGCCGCCCGTGGCGGCGCCGTCGGGCATGGCCGGCGGGAGGAGCCGCCCCGGCGGACGCCCTGCCGGAGACCCGGCAGAGCGCGGCCCGCGTCAGGGCAGGACGGCCGTCAGAACAGCACGTCGCCGGACGCGAATTCCACCGAGTCGAGGACCCGCTCGTCCGCGTCGCGGACGATGATCTGGTCGCGGTCGCCGCCGTCGAGCACGATCCGCAGGTCGCTGCCGTCCTGGATCGCGCGCAGGATGCCCGTGCCCCGCTCCAGCAGGATCACGTCCTCGGCCAGGTCGAAATCGGCGATCACGTCGCGCTCGCGCGTGCCGTTGCCGGCATCCGCGCCGAAGACGAAGACATCCGCGCCGCCATTGCCGGCCAGAAGGTCGCGGCCAGCCCCGCCGATGAGGACATCCGCCCCGTCCGTGCCCTCGAGCACGTCATTTCCGGCCGTGCCGGTGATCGCGGCCGGGGTCTCCTCCGGCGCGGGCACCGGCGCGGGCTCCTCCGCCGCCCCGGCGGGCTCGAAGCCGATCCCGGCATAGCTGAGGTCATGGGTCGCGAAGGCCTGGAACGCGGCATCCGCGATGTCCGAGAGCGCATGGCCCGAGGCCTCGACCGCCGCCACGTCCACGGCGAAGGCGCGGGTGTCGATGGTCTGGTTGTTGACGAAGGAGATCCCGCCGGTCTGGTAGGCCTCCACGCCGCGCAGCGCGGTCCCGTCGGAGAAGCTGACCGTCACC
>NZ_VATA01000119.1 GCF_005870025.1 Poseidonocella sp. HB161398 | reverse complement strand
GCCGGGCTCGCCGCGGGCCTGTTCGAGGAAGGCGGCGATGAGCGGGGCGACATCCACCGCCTGCCCGCCGATCTCGGCGCGGAAGCCGAGCGAAAACCAGTCATTGCCGTGGAAGGCCGCCCCCGGCGCGGCGCCGGTCGCGACCGACAGCACGGGTTCCTCCGGACTGAGGCGGTACGGCCATTTGCGGGTCTCGACCACCTCCCAGCCGTCGCGGCGCAAGGCGGGCAGTTCGCGGAAGGCGAAGTCCAGCGCGGCTTGCCTGCCGGAGCGCTCCGCATGGAGGTTGAATTCGCTCTCGGCGAAGGCGAAATCGCACTCCGCCATGCGCTCGCTGGGCCAGTGCAACTCCATCTCTTCCACCGGCAGCGCGCCCGCCCGCATCAGCCGCATGGTGCAGGCGGCCTCCCAGCCATGGTCGCGGGCGAGGGTGACGATCGTGCCGTCCTCCACGAGGCGCGGATCGACATCGCCGTCGCTGTCGCGGACCTCCTGGCCGTCATAGACGAAGCGCAGCGTCAGCACCGGCAGGGTGATCTGGGGATCGTAGCGGCGGTGGCCCTCGCGGGCGGTCTCGGCGCCAAGCGTCAGCCGGGCCATGCGGTGGCGTGCGGGGCGGCGGGTCTGGCGGGTGCTCTGGGGCGGCGGCAGGGCATGGCCGCCGAGGCGCGCGGGCAGGGTGGCGCCGAGGGCTTCGACCTCGCCCGGCGCGATGCGCGGGCTGCTGCGGACGAGGTCGAGCAGATCGACGGGAATGGCTTCGGCCAGCAGGCCGATCTGGCCGCCCGCGATCCAGAGCGTCGCCGCGCCTTGGCTGCGCAGGTCGAGCGGGGCACCTGCGGCATCGGCAAAGACCAGCCGCTGGCAGCCATCGGGCTCGATCTGCCAGCCGAGCCGCGGCGCGGGCCGGTCCTCGGACCAGGCGATCTGCGCCCCGGGCTCGGGCTCCAGCAGGAACCGCCCGGTGGCGCAGAGCCGCCGGATCAGCGCCTCCAATTCGGCGGGGCGCGGCGGCACGAGCTCAGGGCGGCCGTAGCTATAGCCGGGCTGGCGGCCCCAGAGCCCGGCGCGCATCAGGTCGGGGAGGAGCTCGAGATCGGCAGGGCGGACGAAGTCGGGCGGGGCGGGGTTGCGCAGGATCAGCGCGGCGTCGTAGCGGCGGATGGCCTTGTTGAGCGCGGTCCCGGCGGCGTTGATCCGGCCCTTGTGAATGTCGATGCGGAGCGCGGCTCCGGGCGCGGGGACATAGAGCAGCCGGTCCTTGACGGTGGGCGGATAGTCCGCGCCGCGCGGCGCGGGCGCAGCGGGCGGCGGGGGCAGGTCGCGCAGTCGGCCGAGCCAGCCCTGCAGGGCGAGGGGCAGGGCGGGGGTGCTCCGGTCCTGTTGCTGGTCCTGCCAGACGGCCATGGCGGCGGCGACATGCTTGCAGTTCCACTCCATGGGGCAGGTGCAGTCGCCCGAGACCATGCCGTCCTCGATCCGGATGCTCTGGCGATAGTGCCGGCCGCGGCCATTGGCGGTGACAGCCTCGAGCGTGCCGTCGGGAGCCGGGGCGACCGAGACGACATGGCCGCGGCGGGCGTAATCGAGGCCGCGCGCGAGCGTTGCCGGGTCGAACTGGTCCTTGAGCCGGATCGTCATGCGGCACCTCCGCGCCCGCCTTTCCACGATGGTTCGTGCTGCGCAAGCGCGCGAGCAGGGAAAACGGTCCGCCGGGGTGGGGCTGCGCCCAAGATGTCCGTTCCATGGGCAGGGCCGGGCATGCAGCAGGTGCAAGAAGCAGGAGTACGAAAGTACGAAAATTAGGTTCCAGAGTACGAAATAGATTTTATAACAATGGGTTGAATTATATCAGGTTTTACCGCATCATGGCGCGGACCGGCGGGATGCCTTGGTCCACTGTCGGGCACCGTATCGGCCACGCGGTCGCTTGTGGCCGCGCTTTGCATCGGAGAATGGAGATGGGAAGGAACAGGGACGATGCGCAAGGCGATCTGCTTTCCGGGCTGGGCGGCTCCGGCGCGCCGGACCAGGCGGCCCCGCCGCCTGCCAAGCGCAAGACCCGGCGCCGGGCGGCTCCGGCCGAAGGCGGTCCCGGCAAGGCTGGCACCGTCATGGAGCTCGACCCGGCGACCTGCCGCCTCTGGGAGCGGCACAACCGCAGGCCCGGCCTGCTCGACGAGACGAGCTGCGCCGATCTCATCGCCGGCATCCGCGTTCAGGGCCGCCAGGAATTTCCGGCGATCGTGCGGCAGGTGCGGCAGGACGGGGGCGCCGTCTACGAGGTGATCTGCGGCGCGCGGCGGCATTTCGCAGTAACGTGGCTGCGCGCGAACGGCCATCCGGAGATGCCGTTCCTGGTCGAGGTTCGCGACCTGCCGGACGAGGAGGCATTCAGGCTCGCCGATATCGAGAACCGCGACCGCGGGACATCAGCGACTACGAGCGGTCGCAGAGCTACGCCGATGCGCTGGAGCGGTACTACGGCGGCAGGCAGTCCGTCATGGCGGCGCGCCTTGAGGTAGCTGAGGCCTGGCTGTCGCGCCAGCTTGCCCTGGCCCGGCTACCGGAGGAGTTAGCCGCGGCCTACGGCTCGGTCCGGGACATGGCCGAACTCCATGCACGCAAGCTGCGGCCGCTGCTCGCTGTCCCGGAGACGGGCGAAAAGGTGCTGGCGGCGGCGCGGGATCTTGCCGCCGAAAGGGCGGGCGGACATGCCCGGACCGGGCCGCAGGTCCTGGCGGCGCTTCTGGCGGCGGCACGGCCACCCGCCGCAGAGCCGCCGGTTCCGAAGATCTACGGGGCCGACGCCGAGACCGGCATCACCGCGACGCCGAGGGGCGGCACGCTGAGGCTGGAGTTTGCGGAGACCCTGTCACGGAAGGAGTTCGACGCGGCCATCCGGGACTTCGTCCTGGACCGCTTCGGCGGAGATGCGGATTAGGTTCCCATTGAAAACTTCTTTCCAGCCGGAAAGAAGTTCACTTCTATATACCGCAAGGTTGCCTGCCGGAGCAGCGGCGCCCGGGCTCGTCCGGGAGGTTGCCGGGAAAGGGATCAGGCCTCCTCGTCTCCGCCAGGCGCGCAGTTCAGCCAGATGGCGGCGAGATGGGCGGCCAGGCGGACACAGCCGGCCCAGGACCCTTTGGGCTGGCCCTTGCCCGTCGCAACGACCTCAGGCCGCAGGAGCCGGACCCTGGCGACGATGGACTTCGCGGTCTTGCTCTGGCTGAGTTTTGCCTGGGTGCCTGCGGGGCGCGCCGTGGACCAGGAGCGCACCTCCGCTTCCGCGGGTTCCAACGGATCGACCCGCTCCACCTGCCAGCGCGCGGGCGCGCGCAGGAGAACCGCAATGGCCCCCCATGTCCGCAGGTCTGCGGGCGTGCGAAGCCGTGTCCCGGCATTGCCCATGGTCGCGTCGTTCAGGGTGGCGCGGAGCCAGTCCCGCACCTCTGCGGGCTTCTCTCCGGCGAGGTCGATGATGTCGTCGGCAAGGGCGCGGGCCTCCTCCAGCTTCGTGGCAGAGTCGAGCGGGGCCGGGGCGAGCTTGCCCCGGCGGCGAACGGGCTGGAGCCGGAGCTGCGGGCTCTGCTTGCGGTTCGTCGTGAGGCTGCTCCAGGCGCGGGCGACGGCGATGCGATCCTCGACGAAGCCTTCGTCCAGAAAATTTGCCCGTGCCGCGCGGCTGGCCGGGTCTCCGCCGTCGATCCGCTCCAGGACCTGGTGGAGCGCCAGCGCCGGGGATGCCGGTGTGCCCCTGATGTCCTTGCGGCGGCCGCCCGCGCCGGGCTGCCACGCGCGGGAGAGCACCACGTGGCGGCGGTCCAGTCCGGGCGGCAGGGCCGGATCGCCCGGCGTGGCGCAAGCCTCGAAGATGGCGAGGTCGGCCATGGCGACATAGGCGCCGAAGCTGGTGCCGGGCGCGCCGTGGCCGAACTGCCGGGCCATGGCATGCCACCGGTCCCGCGCCTGGCTGGCGGGTGCCACGGCTTCGGCGATGCGGGCGCGCTCTTCCGGGCTCCAGCCGATCAGGTGCCCGAGGAACGGCCCGAGGCGCGACTGCGGCGTGGCGGTCTCGTGCAGGACCAGGAAGAGGTCGTTGACGGCCTGGCGCCGCAGGGCGTGGGATGTCGCCTCCGGCAGCCCCGAGGCGCTGCGCAGGCAGCCGGCGATGACAGTGCCGAGGGCGCGGCTGTCGAACGGGGCGAAGCTGCCATCCCGCTGCGCCACGCCGAAGAGCGGCCCCGCGGCGGGAAATCCGCGGCGGTAGCTCAGGTATTCCTGGAAGTCTTCGGCCTCGTCCCCGCTCATGAAGGCAAGAAGACGGACCTGCCGGTAGGCGTTGACCGTCTTGTTGTCGCCGAAGATCGAGGGACGGACGAAGAGGACCGCCCCGGCCGGATCGGTTCCGCTGGCCCGCACATCCTCGTAATGGCTGCACAGCGCCTTGGTGGCCTCGCCGATCCGCAGCCCCGCACGGCTCATGGCGAGAAGCACGGCATCGGCGGCGCGCGCCACGTCCGGGCGCAGGCCGCATTGCGTGCGCAGCATGTCCCGCGCATGGTTGATGGCGTTGCGGCCGGGCAGGGTGGCCTCGATGCGGATCGGCGCGCCCTCGGCGTGCAGGAGGCCCGGATCGATTGCGGGAAAGCCCCAGCCGGGGGCGGCCATGGCGAAGCGGTGGAGCGCCTCGAGCCGGTTGGCCAGCCTGGCCTGCTCGGCAAGGCTGCGCGCATCGGTCTCGATGACGAGCGTGTAGAGTTCCTCCAGCTCGCCGTCGTCACAGCGCTCCAGCGGCACGGACCCGGCCATGTCGCACAGGGCGGCGGCGATGGTGCTGTGATAGCGGCGGACGGTGTTCACGCTGTTCCCGGCCGCAAGCAGGGCCAGGTACCAGTCGCGCAGGAGCCGCAGGCAGGACGGCGTGTCCGGTCCCCAGGGGAGAGCCTCCAGGCGCCGAGCAAGGGTCCCCTCGGTCAGCTTCCGGCCGGTGGCCGTCAGGTCGTCGCGGGACTTGCGGCCATCCGGGAGCGTGGCCTGGAGCTGCGCATAGGCTCGGTGCCCGGAGACGGGGCGCCCGGGCCTTGCCGATGCGGACGTGTCCTTCACCACGGGACTAGCCGGGAGATCGCCTGCCCCGGGGAGGGCCGCCATGGCGGGGCCGGGCGGAGGCCTGTCCTCCAGGATGGCGGCCAGGCTCTCGGGGGTTGCGCCGAAACTGTCCATCCGCCGCGCCGCCAGGAGCGCCATCGTATGGTCCGGCCCGTCCCGCCGGGCCTGCAGCAGCAGCTGCGCGCCGCGCGTCAGGCGGCGGAGGCCGGGACCTGCACCGGCCGCGCAACCGCCGCAGAGGAGCTTCGCGAGGTTCGGCCCGCTGCCTGCGGCGAGCGTCAGCGGCCCGGCCGCGCCGCCGAGGCTGTCATGGAGCGCGACCAGCGCGAGGGTCCGGGGCGCGGGAAACAGCCGCCGCAGGGCATAGTCCCCGGCGCCGTCGGTTCCGGACACCTGGCGCAGCACCCGCTGCCGACCGTTCTTCGCGGCTGGTGCCCGCTCCTTCAGCTCGATCCAGGACGGCAGATCCGGGCCCTCGATGATCATGCCGTCCGGATCGGCAAGCCAGACCGCAAACAGCGACAGGTCTCGGGACGACAGGCAGGCGCTGTCGAAGAGCGCCGAGGCGAGGGCGAGGCCCGCAACCGTGGATGGCCCGGGCGGCGATGCGGAGGAGAGCTGCCGCCAGGCAGCCTCGAAGCCGTCCCTCACCGCGCGCGCCGCACGCAGGTCGTCGAGGCTCGCGGCGGTCCAGGCCGGAGGCCGGGAGTCCAGCAGCACCACCGGGGCGGGGGCGGCGACCTCCTCTCCGGGATGCGCGCCGTTCCAGTCCGCCACCAGATCCAAGAGGAGGTCCGACATCGCTGCGGCCTCGGCATCAGTCCCGGCCTCCCGGCCGAGATCGGCCCGGAGCGTCCGCAGGGCGTCATGGGCAGTGATCGGGGCAGCCTGTCCCGACAGCAGCCACGGCACCCTGGCCCGGGCATGGTGCTCCACCAGCCCGGCAAGTTCTGCCTGGGGTCTTGCCCGTGCCTCTTCCCGCGCTGCCCGTCCTCCCGCGCTCACAGCGGGCTCCTGACGGCATTGGCGCCGAGACTGGCAAGGAGGTCCTCGATCGCGTCGGCCACCGGCCAGAGATCGCCGAGGCCGAGGCTGCTGCCCGCGACGAAGGGGCTCTCGCCGGTATGGCTGTGCCCGAGGAAGGCGTCGAGCGCCGCCGGATTGCACCGCCCTGCCAGCGTGCTGCGCAGGATGTGGCGCGTCCAGTTCAGCGCGGCCGGCAGGACCGGCCCGAAGTCGCTCTGCTGGTCCGCGGGGCGCAGCGGGACCAGCGTGCCGTCCTGGTCGAACCGGAGCAGGAAGGGGCCGCGGGACTTTTCGTCCAGGGCGAGCGCGGCCCGGACCCGGGCGGCCTCGTCCGGATGGGTGAGGGCCAGCCGCCGCTCCAGCTGTTCGAGATGGGCGATCCAGGCCTCTGCCTGAGCGATGGCCCGCGGCGCGAGGGGGAGCATCCGGGTGCCGCGCGCGCCGCGCCCCGTCTTGTCGGAGACCCAGAACAGCCCGGCCTCAAGGTCGAAATCGCTCCGGAACTCGAAGGGATGCGTGACCGGCCGGTGGCCGGTGGCGAGATAGAGCAGCATCAGCGTGTAAAGGGCGAAGGCATTGTGGGCCGCGCGGATCTGCGCCATGCTGCCGAGCCCGCCGGGGCTCCTGTTTTCGACCTCCTTCCGCGCGAGCCGGAAGGTGTCCGCGAGGAGGTCGGGCGGCAGCCACAGGCGCGATCCGTAGCACCCGTCCGGCGGCAGCGGCGCCTCGGCCACCGGCAGGCCGAGCCCCTGGTCGAGATAGGCGAGATGCCAGCCGGCGAGGGCTTCCCGGTCGAGGCGGGTGTAGTGCATCTGGGCGCGGGCGGAAGGGGACTCGCCGGTGAGGAAGCCGGTGACCGCCTCGTCTGCCCCGGCGCGGCGCAGCCAGTCGGCCTTGTGCCGGCGGATCCGCCCGCGCGTGAGCGGCCTGGCGAGCTGCGGCCGGAGGTCCCTGAGGATGGCGTCGATAGCCCCGTCAATGATCCCGTCCTTGGCCCTGCCGTCCGCCGGGCAGGACGCGCCGGGAGGTGCTGGCAGGAACAGCGTGCGGTCATCGCCGTCATCGCCGCCATCCACCAGCGGCTCAATCTTCGGCAGGTCGACGGAGAGGCGCAGCCCGGGCAGCCCTCCTTCCGTATCCCAGCGGCTCTCCGCCCGCGCCATGGCCTGGCCGAAAGCCAGGTCGGCAAGCAGGGCCCGGCCGCCGGGACTGTCCCCGGCGGTCCGCAGCCACGCGGCGAGCGTGGCCACCTCGTGCCCGGTCAGCGGGTCCTGCTCGGCGGGCAGCGACAGGCTCCGCCGGTCCTGTGCCCGGATGGCCCGCCGCGTCCTTGCCCTGGCTGTTGCGGGCGGCGAGAAGTCTTCCGCGTCATCCTCGAGCCGCACGGCCCTGCGGCTCTGCGGGCGGTCGGCCTCCTGCTCTTCGGCCGGTCCGCCAAAGGCCTCGGCCTGCGGAGCGAAGCCTCCGGCGATGAGGACATGGCCGTCGCGGATTTCCTCCCGCAGCGGCACGGCCCCGGCCGGCGGGGCGGGAGCCCGTTCCCTGTGGACGGCATCCCCGCCCCTGATGGCACTTCGCATCAGGGCGGCGAGCGACTTGAAATATCCGCGGACCGTCTTGTCCACGGTGTCCCGGCCCAGACGGTCGAGCGCCTCCAGCAGCGCTTTCGGCGTGCCGAGGGCACCGTCGAGTTTCTCGAGTGCGCCGGGTGACTTGTCCTTGAGCATCCGTGCTGCATTCAGGCCCTGGCGCAGGGCGTTCTGGTCCGGGGTCAGGCGCTGCCTCTGCAGGGCGGCAGCCAGGATCCAGGCAGAGAGCCGGTTCCCGGTCTTCTTGTGCGCGTCGGACTTGAGCCTGGTCGCGAGGAAGGCGGCAAATTCGGCCCCGCCGATCGGATTGTCCTTGCCGAAGCAGGCCATCACCGCATCGAGCGCTTCGGCTGTCGCCGTGCCGGCCGGGATCTCGCCGGGCAGGAGCGCCTCCAGATCGTCGCGCGCGTAGCCTTGCCAGGGATGGCCGGGCGGCAGCGCCTTCTCGATCAGGAGGACAGCGGCGCGGGCGAGGGCCGGCCAGTGCTCCTGCGGAACGGTGCCGAAGAGCGGCCCGCCTTCTGCAGTCATGACTGAACGGTGCCCAAGCCGTGACGGTGGTTGTACGCGGCCTTGCAGCGCTCATGGATGGTCAGGAATGCAGGGTGGTTGCGGTCCGTTGCCGACAGGCGCAGCTGCTTCCTGGCGCTCTTGGGGTCGCGGCTCTCGGGCAGTCCGAGGTCGCGCAGCACGTTTGCCGGCGCGGCGGCCGCCAGAGCCTCCGCGGCATCCCGCTGTGCCGCGGGGGAAGCCGTGAGCAGCTTCCAGATGGCGGCGGCCTCGGCCCAGGCGGCGGCCTCGATCTCTGTCTCGCTGAGGCCGTGCTCGATGGCAGGTGCCGGACCGCCCGTCCTGCCGATCCCGGCGAAGCCTGCGAAGACCAGCAGCGTCCCGCCCTGGCGCACGGCCCGCGGAGCCCCGATCGGGCTGGCGGGCAGGAGCGCGGCGATGCAGTCGAACGCTGCCCGCGCGCCGGGATGGATCAGGATTGCGTCACGGAGGGTCGAGGGGGCCATGTGCGGAGTTTTACCGATAGTGCGCGGCGCATCAAGGTGGATTCTTGTCGTTTTCAAATTCCTGATTTTGAGCGCTATTCAGCAATTTGACCAAAGTGCTCCATAAAAATCCCGACTTTACCGATTGAAATGGTTGAATCTGGATACCGTAGTCCTCCTGTTCACCGAAATCCTACCGGACTTCGCGCATCGTCGGTGGACCACTTCAGAGGGGCTGGCTCAGAGCACCAAAGCCTGAACAGAGCGAAATAAAGAACGCGGACTCTACAGGGAGCAGGTCACGACGTGGCGGTGGGCAGGCAGATGGAGACGTTGCTGTGGAGAGGGGCGTGGCTGGACGCGTACAGCATTTCAGGTCTTTGCACCAAGATTGAAAACGTTCATGCCTACCGGAAGCGAGAAGTAAGACGAGTTGCCACTGTGACATTTTCTGCCAGTAGAATCATTATATTACAACACATTGAATGACCTCTTGCGCGATCTTCTCGCGCGATTAACGTTAGTTCCTGATTGAAAGCGTTGCAAATTACATTCTGGACTGGATACTTCTTCGTGATGATCCGCATTCAAGAAGAAATCGAACGACAATTTTTGGTTCGCGTTGATCGTCCGAGTGCAGTTGCGTGAAAAACAAGGGCTAAGGTCATGAAGCACAAGGTTACCAAAGCTATTTTCCCGGTCGCCGGCATGGGGACGCGTTTCCTGCCCGCCACGAAATCCATCCCGAAAGAGATCATGACGCTGGTCGACCAGCCGCTGATCCAGTACGCGATCGACGAGGCGCGCGATGCCGGGATCGAGGAGTTCATCTTCGTCACC
>NZ_VATA01000118.1 GCF_005870025.1 Poseidonocella sp. HB161398 | reverse complement strand
CGCGGTCTCGGGCGGGGTGATGGCGGCAGGCCTCGCCTCGGGGCTGCGCGAGCTGGGCCCGCAGGTCGATGTCCAGGCGGTGATCTCCGGCGGGATGGAGGCGGTCGCGGATCTTCCCGCCGCCGCCCGCCCCGCGATCGAGGAGGCCTTTCGCCACGCCATAACGGGCACCTTCGAGATGGGCGGCATCGTGATGACTCTCGCCTGCGTGGTCGCCCTGACCCTGCGCGGGACGGAGTTCAGGGAACACGCTGCAGGTCACTAGTCTATGCGGAACAACGCGGCCATGCGGCGCCCGCGGCCCGCTCCGGGTCTCGGCATCCGGTCATGGTCACCGTGGCGACGATGAAGCCGGCCCGAGCGGCCCTCAGGCGGGCGAGGCTGTTGCGGATGTCGTGGCCCCCGCCGCAGAGCGAAGATCGCGTCGCCCTCCGTCCCCGTCAGCGGTGATCGCGCCAGGCGGACATCCGTTTTCACATGGCCGTTCCCGGGCTCGATGGAACGCCCGGCGCCGCAACTCGGCGGCCGGCCCCTGTCCGGAAGACGGGATCCGCGTCAGGTTGACGGATGCCCGCATCAAGAGATCACGCGCCTGAGGTCGCCCTTTCAGGATCTGCGTCAAGGCAGGAGGCAAGCTGGCGCAGGCGTGGCAAGCCGGCCTCGACCGTGCGTTCAGGCTTGTATTCGCAGCCGATCCAGCCGGAATAGCCCCTGCCGAGCAAGTGCTTCAGGGCGACCGCCATGTCGACGGAGCCCGCATGGGGCTCGGTCCGGTTCGGGACCGCGGCAATCTGGACATGGCCCACATGGTCGCGGAAGCGGTCGAATTCCTTCGCGGGGCTCAGCCCCTCGCGCCCGACATGGTAGATGTCGAACATGAGCTGCGTGCGCCGCAGACCGGCCTCTTCGATGACCCGGACGGCCTGTCCGGGAAGGTGGTACAGGTACCCCGGCGCGTCGAAATTGTTCAGGGGTTCGAGCAGGAAGCCCAGCTCGGGCACGGCCTCCTCGGCCCAGCAGAGGTTTTCCGCGAGAGTGGCCCGTGCCGCAGCCGTATTGGGCGTGACGCCCGCCATGACGTGCATCCTCGGGGCCCCGGCGGCAACGGCGAACTCGGCGGCGCGCAGCAGGCCCTCGCGGAACTCCGCCTCGCGCCCCGCAAGCGCGGCCAGACCGTTTTCGCCTTCCGACAGATCGCCGCGCGGCGAGTTCATGGCCAGAAGCCGGACGCCCGCGTCGCGACAGCAGCGCAGGATGTCCTGCGGGGGGGTGTCATAGGGCCAGTGCAGCTCGACCGCCTCGAAGCCCGCATCCGCCGCGGCCCTGATCCGGTCGAGCAGGCCCAGATCGCTCCAGAGAAAGCCGAGATTTGCGGAAAAACGGTTCATGTCAGCCTCTCAGCCGGAAGGTTGCGGTCGGCTCGCCGATGTCCTCCTGCCCCAGCAGGCGCACCGGGCGGCTCCCGGCCAGGACGAGCAGCTTCGCGGTCTCTTCGAGCTCTTCGGACGCGAAGACCGCCGTTTCGAGGCTGTCGGCGCTGACCACCGGCCCCTGGTTGCCGAGCAGCACGGCCGGATGATCCGCCGCAGCCTCTTCGATATAGGGCACCACCGTATCCGCGCCGGGCCTGGTGCAGGGGCACCATCGGCACATCGCCGAGCCGCATCACCGCATAGGGCGTGATCGGCGCCAGCGCGCTTTCCGGATTGGTGGTCTCGAGGCAGGACAGCAGCGTCGCATAGGTCGAATGCAGATGCACCACGGCGCGCGCGGCGGGCCCTGCCCTGTACATGGCGAATTGCAGGGGAAGCTCCCTGGTGGGCCTGTCTCCGGAAAGATGCGCGCCGCGCGCGTCCAGCCGCGACAGGCGGTCCGGGTCGAGAAGGCCCATGCAGGAATTCGTCGGGGTCGCGAGGAACCCGTCGCCGAGCCGGACCGAGATATTGCCCGGCGATCCCGCCGCATAACTGCGGTCGAAAAGGGATCTGGCGAAGCGGACGATATCCGCGCAAAGCTGGTCATCGGTCATGCGGTTTCCAGGACGCGGACGGCGCGGTCGTAGAAATCTTCCTGACCGAAATTGCCGCTTTTCAGGGTGATGCGCAGCCCGTCGCGCGCCACGAGCGCAGGCACGCCGGGGGCGATCTCGGGGCCGATGTCGAACTGGCCGCGGCCAAGCGCGCTGACCACCGCGCCCGAGGTCTCGCCGCCGCCGACAACGATCCTGCGATGGCCGTCCGCGACCAGATCGCGGGCGAGATCGCCGAAGAAGCGTTCGATCCTCCCGGCCAGCGCTGCGGGATCATGGGACGCGCGACCGGTTTCCAGACCATCGCGGTCGGCGGTGGAATAGACGATCTTCGGACCGTCGCCGGCGGCGCGGACGAAGGCCCTGACCCTGTCGAGATCGAGCGCGCCGGACATCAGCGCGCCGGGATCGATGGCAAAGCCCGGCATATGCTTCAATGCATGGGCAACCTGCAGGTTCGACATGCGCGAACACGATCCCGACAGGATCACCGCCGGGCCGCTCTCCGCCGGGCGGCGCGCGGCGGCGGACCTCGCCGCCCCGGCCTTGCGGAAATTCGCGGCAAGCCCGAGCCCGATGCCAGAGCCGCCGGTGATCAGCGGCCAGCCGGCCACCGCGTCGGCAATGCCGATCAGGTCGCTGTCCTCGATGGCGTCGCAGACGATCAGCGGGCGGCCGGCCGCGGCCTCGGAGGCAAGGCGGACCGCCGCCGCGCCCGCGCGCAGATCGGCCAGGGACAGGTGGCCCACGCCGGCCCCGGATTGCGCGGCCAGGACCCGGCGCATGTCGGCATCCCTCATCGGTGTCAGCGGGTGGTCCTGCATGCCGCATTCGTTCAGCAGCGTGTCATTGACGAACAGGTGCCCCATGAAGACCCGCCGTCCGGCGCCCGGAAAGCTCGGCACGAAGACCGTGCGGTCGGTGCCGAGCGCCCGCATCAGCGCCTCGGCCACCGGACCGATATTGCCCTCCGCGGTGCTGTCGAAGGTCGAGCAGTACTTGAACAGGATCTGCGCCGCCCCTTGCGCGCGCAGCCAGTCGAGCGCCGCGAGCGATTGCGCCACGGCCTCCGCCACCGGAACCGACCGGGTCTTGAGCGCGATGACGCCCGCGTCGCCCTCCACCGCGTCGCTGCCCTTGGGCATCCCGGTCATCAGCGTGGTGCGGATGCCGACGCGGGTCAGCGTATTGCCAAGGTCGCTCGCCCCGGTGAAATCATCGGCAATGCATCCAAGAAGCATCGGCATCTCCTTTCTCAGCCGATCCGGTCGAGCGGCAGCAATTCGGTCTGCGCGACCCAGTCGCGACTTGCCTCGATCTGGGCGGCCAGGTGGCGCGAGGCGGCATGCGCCTCGAGATGCGCCCGGGTTTCCCAGATCTCGTAGAACAGGAAACGCCCCGGCTCCGCGCTTGATTCATGCAGGTCGTACTGGACGCAGCCTGCCTCGGCCCGTGTCGGTTCGACGAGGTCCTGCAGCGACTGGCGCAGCCGGTCTTCGAAACCGGGGCGGGCATGGTGCATGGCGACGAGGTAGATCATGGGGGGCTCCGCGTTTCGGTCCGGCACCCGGATCACGGGTGCCGGAAACAAGGGTCAGGCTGCCGTCTTCAGGCGCGCGCGGAACATGTCCTCCATGGCGCGGCGCACGGTCACCGCCTGGCTGTCCGTGGCTTCGACATCGTCCCAGGTCAGCATCGACCCTTCGGCCACCTCCCGCTTGAGCTTCATCCCGTGGGCCAGCCCGATGGGCAATCCGCGGTTCGCCAGCGAGTCCTCGGCCCGGGCGATCCGGCCCCAGACGGTGAAGCCGCCCTCGCCATCGAGCATGTCTCCGGGCCGCAGCGCTTTCTTCGCCACCGCCACCACGTCGGAGGTCAGGCCGTTGGTGCGGCCCGTGGGCTCGCCGCGCAGCGCGGCGCTCGCGACGCTGACGCCAAGCTCGAGCCCGATCAGGTGCGACGGGCGGTAGAGGGTCGCATAGCGTCCCGAGCTGTCGGTGGTCACGCCGTATTCCCGGAAGCAGCGGCGCACGTAATCGGCACCCAGCCCGCTTTCGTCGCTCGCCTCGAGCGTCACGTAGACCCCCCAGCGCAGATCGCCGACGACCTGGCGGCCATCGCGCTCCAGGCTCGAGACCACCTCGACCATGCCCGCCTCTTCGAGAATGCCGCCATGGGCCCTGGGCTTGAGCACCTCGGGCAGGTCATGCGTGCCAGCGGGCGGGAAGAGCAGCCCGTCGCGCGGCGCCAGAAGGCCCGAGGCGTTCGAGATCGCCGCCATCTCCAGCGCCGATTTGGTGCCGTCGAGGAAGGAGTTGAACATCTGCGGGTTCATCCCGCCCTTGGCTGCCTCTTCCGGGGTCAGGCCGTAGTAGTCCCACACGGTGTCGGGGGTCGAGGTGGCGAACTTCGGCAGGTACTTGGTGCCCTTGCCCGCCGCGACGACCTTGAAGCCGCAGGTGCGCGCCCAGTCGATCTGCTCGCAGACCAGCGCCGGCTGGTCGCCATAGGCCATCGAGTAGACGAGGCCCGCCTTGTCGAACTCCTGCACCAGATAGGCACCCGCCAGGACGTCGGCCTCGACATTGACCATGACCATGTGGCAGCCATTCTCCGCGGCCAGAAGCGCGTGGCGGATGCCCGCGGCGGGGTTGCCGGTGGCGTCGATCACCACGTCGAGGCCCGGCGTCGCGATCAGCGCGGCGCTGTCCTCGGTCAGGCAGGTCTTGCCGGTATTCATGGCATCGCCGAGATCGGTCGTGGTTGCGGCATCCGCATCCCAGCCGGTGTTGACCATCGCCTTGCGGGCACGCTCGGCCGAGAGGTCCGCGATGCCGACCAGATGCATGCCGGGGATGTGGCGGACCTGGCTCAGGAACATCGAGCCGAACTTGCCCGACCCGATCAGGCCCACGCGAACGGGATTCCCGTCGGACTGGCGCTGCGTCAGCTTGGTGTAAAGGTTCATGTCAGTTCTCCTCAGAAGACGGTGAAGGCAGGGACGAAGGCGGTCAGGCCCAGGACGGAGGCCGCGACCAGATAGAAGGGCCACATCTCCCGGGCGACCGATCCGACGGGAACGCGCGCGATGGCGGACGAGATGAACAGCGTCGTGCCCACGGGCGGGGTGAACAGGCCGACGCCGAGGTTGATGGTCATCATCACGCCCAGCTGGGTCAGGTTCAGACCGATGGCATTGGCCAGCGCGACGAAGAGCGGCGCCATCAGCAGCATGGCGGCCGAGAGGTCGATGAACATGCCCACGACCAGCATGGCGACATTCATCAGCAGGATGATCTGCCAGGGCTCGCTGAAGGTGCTGATGGCCCAGTCGGCGATCTGGCCCGGCACGTTGTCGAAGGCCAGCACGAAGCTCACCAGGTTCGACGCCGCGATCACCAGCATGACGACGCCCGTGGTGATCACCGTGCCGGTCATCGCCGCCGCCATCGACGCCCATGTCAGGTCGCGGTAGAGAACCGCTCGCAGCAGCAGCGCGTAGCCGGTCGCCAGCACGCTCACCTCGGTGGGGGTGGCGATGCCGAAGCGGAGCGAGACCACGATCAGCACCGGCAGCGAGATCGCCGGCAGCGCCGCGAGGATCACCCGCCCGATGGCCGGGCCGTCGGCGCCGCCTTCGAAGACCTGGAAGCCCCGGCGCTTCGCGATCAGCCAGCAGGTGACCATCAGCCCGAAGGACAGCGCCAGCGCGGGCACCACCCCGGCGGTAAACAGGTCCGCCACGGATTCATTGGACACGGTGGCGAACAGGATCAGCGGGATCGACGGCGGGATCAGCACCGCGATGATCGAGGACGACGCGGTGATCGCCGCCGAGAAGGCCGCCGGATAGCCTTCCCGGGTCATCCAGGGGATCATCATCCCGCCCATGGCCGAGGCATCGGCCACGGCCGAGCCCGAGACCCCGCCGAACAGCGTCGAGCCCATGACATTGACCTGCCCGAGCCCGCCGCGGAAGCGCCCCACCAGCCGCGTGGCGAAGTCGATCAGCCGCTGGCCGAGCGCACCGGTCATCATCAGCATCCCCGAGAGGATGAAGAAGGGAATGGCGATCATCACGAAGTTCTGCGTCGGCTGGTAGAAGCGCAGCATGACGATGGTCTCCGGCAGGCCTCCGAACCCGACAAGGGCGATTGCGGCGGCCAGGATCAGCGAAAACCCGATGGGCAGGCCGGTCAGCATCAGAAGCCCGAAGGCGACAAGAAGGGCGATGCTCATGGCGCCACCTCCGTTTCCGTGCCCGCGGCGATGCTTCGGCGCTGCTGGATGGCATCCTCGCCGGTCAGCAGGATCCGCAGGACGCCGGTCAGCGCCGTGACGGACAGAAGCGCGCAGGCGACGGTCAGCCCGCCATAGCCCCATGCGGTCGGGATGCGCAGGATGGGATAGAATTCCGACATCGTCACCTCGATCACCGTCAGGCCCGCGCGGGTCAGCCAGGCAAAGAGCAGCATGGCGGTCACGTGGACCAGCAGCGACATGATCGTGGCGGCACGGCGCGGCAGCGACGACTGCAGCGCCTCGACGCAGATATGGCCGCCGGCCTGGGCCGCGAGCACGAAGGCGCTCGCGCAGAGCCAGGGGAAGGCAAGATAGGGCAGTTCGTTGACCCAGCCTGCCCCCTGCTCGGTCAGATACCGCAGCGCGACCCCGGCGAGGATGGCCACGAACAGTCCGACCAGCGAGAGGATGCCGGTGATCTGGGTCAGACGCATGATGACCGCATCCACCCCTTCGGCGAAGCGCCAGGTGATCCGGGCAAGGCCCGGATCCTGCGCAACGTGACAGGTCGCGCTGCGGTCGGTCATTGCGAGACGGCCCCGGAGGAATAGGCCTGCGACTGGGCAATCAGCGCGTCGACGAAATCGCCGTATTTCCCGCGCCACTTGTCATAGACCGGCGCGGTCGCTTCGCGGAACGCCGCGGTGTCGATCTCGGACACTTCCGCGGCCTTCGAGATGATCGCGAGCGATGCCTCGTTTGCCTTGTTGGCGTTGCTGCGCTGGTACTCGGTCGCGGCGGCCGCGGCCTCCGAAAGCCAGCCCTTTTCCTCGTCCGAAAGCTGCGCCCAGGTCACCTTGCTGGCCAGCAGCGGCAGGAATTCCCACTTGTGATAGGACAGCGCGACATAGTCCTGCACCTCCTGGAACTTCTGGCTTTCGATGTTCACGGCGGGGTTTTCCTGCCCGTCGGCGACGCCCTGCTGAAGCGCCACATAGGTTTCCGCGAAGGGGATCGGCACCGGGTTCGCGCCGAGCGTCGAGAAGATGTCATTCGCCATCGGATCCGACGGGATGCGGATCTTGAGCCCCTGAAGATCGGCCGGCTCGACGATGGGACGGACGTTGTTGGTGATCAGGCGGATGCCGTTGTCCCAGTAGCCCAGAACGATCACGCCCTTTTCCGCGGCTCGCTCCGTCAGCATGTCGCCGACCTCGCCATCCATCACCGACCAGGCCGCATCGGCGCTGTCGAACAGGAAGGGAAGGCCGACGACGGTGGCTTCCTCGATGATGCTCGCCATGGCGCCCTGGCTCGAGATCGACATGTCGAGCGTGCCCAGACGCAGGGCGGTCATCATCTCGGCATCGTCGCCAAGCTGGGCGTTGGAGGCAACCGAGACGGTCATCTCGCCGCCGGACAGCTCTTCGACCTTGTCGGCGAAGAACAGCGCCGCATCATGACGCGGGTTGGTTTCCGTAGAGGCGTGGCCAAGACGGATCTCGCGGGCGTCCGCCGCGGCAGCAGACATGGCAAGAGACAGCGCTGAAAGCGCCAGATAATTGATCTTCATGGATTTCCTCCCCATGGCGCCCGGACAGACGCAAATGAATTGACCCCGATCGCTCCGCTCCTCCGAAGCGATGATCGACGTCGTGGCCACAGCCTAGGCCGCTGCCATCATGAAGTTCAAACGACTTTTCATGCATCAATCATTAGTTTATCTTCACCGTCATGCTGCCTCCGTTCCGCGCCATAACCGCCTTTCACGCCACCGCCAGAACCGGCAGCATGCAGGCGGCCTCGGATGTGCTGGGCGTCACCCCGTCGGCGGTCAGCCAGCAGATCCAGGCCATCGAGGCGCATATCGGCGTCCGCCTGTTCAGCCGCACGGGCCGCAAGGTGGTGCTGACCGAAGCAGGCGAACGCTATTACGAGCTGATCCGCGACGAGATCGAACGGATCACCGTGGCCACCGAGCAGATGCGCGGCCTGAGCTCCTTCACCGTGCTGAACATCCGCGTGGCGCCGACCTTCGCCAACAAGTGGGTTCTTCCACGCCTGCCCGATTTCATCGAAAAGCATCCCGACATAGAGCTTCGCCTCGATGCCACCAACGACCCGCCGGACTTCACGCGCGAGAACATCGACCTCGAAATCCGCCACGGCGCCGGAGACTGGCGCGGCATGTATGTGGAATGTCTTGCCGATGAACAGGTGCAGGTGCTTTGCGCGCCGGAATATGCCGCGCCCGCAAGCCTGGATATCGAGGACCTGCCCGACCATCGGCTGATTCATTCCGTGAAGAACGTGACGCAATGGGCAAGGTGGTTCGAGTTGCAGGGGTACGCGCCGGACAAGCCGCTTTGCCGAACGCTGTTCGACCGGGCGCATATGTCGATCGACATGGCGGCAAGCGGCCTGGGCATCGCTCTCGAATCCCGTCTCACCGCATCGGCCGAGCTCGCAAGCGGCAGGCTGGTCTGCCCGATGAGGCCGGGCCTGAGGGATGTCTGGCAGCAGTCGCTCTGGCTGGTCTGCCCCAGCGCCCACCTGAACCGCCGCAAGGTGCGCCGCTTTATCGACTGGCTGAAATCCACTCTCGAGCACATCGATAGTGGTCCCGCCCGAACCTCCGGGGCAGGAAACGGCCGGTGTCCGGCAGCCGGGGATGACGAAGGCGCGGCCGGGTTTTCCTAACCATTCGGGCCGCCATGCAAGCCTGGATGCCAGACATGCTCCGCTTGTCGAGACCGCTGCCATCATGCCTTGGAAAAGTTCCGTCCAAAGCCTGAGCGGGTCCGGACTGGCTGGAGGTTGAGCGCAGATCGCGGGCCGGGCGCAAGCGGATGCACGCTGCGATGATCTTCAAATCATCGGCCCGGCACTTCAGGATAAGCGGTGCATCGCCTCCCCGGACTCGATCTTTTGCGAAACGACCTAGCCGATAGTTTCGGTCTGCTCTCGACTGCGGGAAAGTCGATGCGCTCGATCTTGCGTGCCACGTTCTTTGATAATTTGCAGTACGTTATGGACGAGAGATGGCCTTATTGCGCAAATGCGGCTGGGGATTCACTGCGCGACTCCAGGATGATAGCTGGCGGCGATGAGCAGACCGGCGAAGACCACGTACAGGACCGCCAGCTGGCATGGCTACAATCAGGCGCTGAGGCCGCGCGGACGCTGACTGTCTGGTTCGATCCTTCGATGCAATGGGCAGCGGCGCCTTCCGTGGGGCGCGGCCGCCAGCAGTCCTGTAGCGAATGAGGAGGATCAGAAATTGATCCGGGGGATCAATTCCCGGACGAAGGCGATCCAGGCCTGCCTGACCCTCAAGGTCCTCCTCGGGCTGCCGCTCCGGCAGGGCGTGCGATTGTCCGCTATTGGTCCGAGGAGTTGCCATCGCTTGCGCCATCGGTCCGAGCAAGGATGGCGACGGCGCGCGGCTTTACGGCGAGCCTGCCGGACCTGTCCGGGCTGGGCTGGTCCGCGCCGGACTTCGGCCCCTGTCGCGCCGCCAGAGCGAGACGGTACCGTGGCTCCTGTGGCGCCGCGAAAGCCCGTCGGACCCTGGATGTCCCCATCCCGTACTGCAGTTCCAAAGGGGCGCTTCACCTGCTTGTCGACAATGAGGCATCGACCGCCATCGGTCCGAGGACGATGCCGAATGGCATCAAGGTCGAGGGCGAAGGGTGCGGAGGACCGTGGCCCCGGCGGCGCCGCGAAAGCGCGCAGCACGGCACAGGCGCACGCATGGCGGCTCCAAGCGGCGCAGTCGCGGTGCCGCTCGGACCGGTGGCGCGGCCCGCTCATGGCGCAAGATCCTCCTTGGAATTGATGAGGAGCGAGGAGGACCAGGGCACCGTCCGGGGGACCGTTTCCCCAACGACGATTAGAGATCCGGGCCGTCGAGGTCACCTCCGGCAATGTTGGCGATGTCGAGCCGGTGAGCGCCACCGGTCCGGACGAACCGGCAAGGGATGCTGCCGGACCTGCTCGCCCAGATCCCGGCAGACGGGGAGATTGGCGCAGTCACCCCAGACGGTGCCAGCGGATGCGCAACCGGGTCGAGCACCGCTGGCGACGCCTATGACACGCGCGCCTGCCATGACGCCAATTC
>NZ_VATA01000117.1 GCF_005870025.1 Poseidonocella sp. HB161398 | reverse complement strand
CAAGGTTCTCTCGCTCGAAACCGGCGAACAGGTCTCTGCCGAGTTCCGGGACTATCCCGTCTTCGATCAGGAGGTTTTCGATCGCGACGGAGGTCAAAGGGGCTGGCGCCTGCCACCTTACGCAGCGCCCAGGTACCGCGCAGTCGACGTTCCCACCGGGACGGCGCTTGTCGAAGCGGCGATGGCGGAACTTTCAGATGGCCAGCGCGCCGAGATCGCCCGCGATCGGATCGTGACGGAGTGAAGCCCGGTCGAAACGGGCGGGATAGTCCATATCGACAGCCGACCTTGCCAATGCCGCGTCCTCCGCCGGGGTTTCTGGCACAGGCCTTCGATACGGAACTCTGCACCGGGGCGGAGGGAACCGGATGACCTCTGGCCCGTCCACCGGACCGGATGGCGGCGGGTGCCGTTCCCCGTTGACCAGGCCGACGACATGCTCCCGGCTCGGGAGCCGGTGCTCTCTTCGGGCCCGCGTTATTCGCCAGCTCCCTCGGAGATGCAAGATGACGGACCTCTTCGACCTAGCCGAAGGTCTCCGAGACCCCTTGGGAACTTGGGTCCGATAATGTCGTGCTCCGGACAGATGCCGCCCTCACCGGACACTGAGGTGATCCCTGAAATCCTGACACCCGGCCAAGCTTGCCGCCAACGTGTACGAGGACTGACAGCGTGACCGGCAAACGGAAGAACCACAGCGCCGAGTTCCAGGCGAAGGTGTCCTTCGAGGCGATCAGGGGCGATCAGGGGCGATGCGACGGTCGCCGAGTTGGTGGCGAAACACGGCGTGCATCAGACGGTGATCAACATCTGGAGTGAGGCGCGGCTGCCGGTGGTAGAGAACGCACTTCCCGTCCCGGCAGGCCCCTTCTGCAAAAGGCAAGGTCGAGCGCCACCGTCTGCGATCAGCGCGGGACCATCGACCGTCGCCGCGAAGAGTTCGGGAGCCTCGAGCAGTTGAGGGCGGCAAGCGATGCCCGGCCGGAAGCCCGTCGTTCATGGGATAGGCTATCCCGGGATCTACCTTCCGGGCGATCGGATTGGCGTGAAGGGATCCTGCAAAGGCCCACCTTCATTCCCGGCGAAGCTATGTCAGGCTCGTCCTTTTTCCTCCGGGCAGGGGAATCGCATTTGGCTCTGACGGCCTGAGCAGCGGTTCTTGGGGTGGACGGCGGAATGGATTCTGGACTGCGGACTCAATCCCCGGAGCCAAGCCGCCAAATGCAGATCTTTCTTTCCGCCTTCGATGACATCCCCGATCCGCAGGCGGACACCACGCGCCATGTCCTCGGCGAGCTTCTCGTCATCGCCTCCGTCGCGGTGCTCTGCGGGGCGACAACCTGCGCCGGAATGGCCACGTTCGGCCGGGCAAAGAAACGCCTTTTCAGGGGCGTCCTGAACCTGAAGCATGCAGTCCCGACGCATGACACCTTCCCGGCGATCTTTCGCATGCTCGACCCCAGGGCCCTCGACGCGGCCTTCGGAAAGGTGCTGGCCGTCGTGGCCGCGCTGATGCGGGACGGGGACTGTTCGCCATCGACGGAAAGGCGTTGCGGGGGGCACCGGGCAAGGCGGAAAGCGCGCGCATATCGAACGGCCGGAAGGTGCGCGAAGAGTGAGCTCGACCGGGAGACGATGCTGAGGAGAGCGGCAAACGGCCGGTCTCCGGCGCGCCGCAAGGCAGCATTCCAGGTCGCGAGTGACCGGTCTGGAGGGAGCGGCATCGATGCCGGGCACGACGGCCTATGGTTTTGGCCGACCGCTTTGTGTGTGAACAGGCGTCCAAAACTGGGTCTGACTCAATTTTGATGCAGGCCTTTGCCTACGATATCGCGGTCACCCGCGGATGCCGCGCCGTCGTCGTCATCGACCGGGCATCCGGATCGGTCAGCGACACCTGACCTGGGTCTCGCCCGAGGCTTCCATGCGCGCCTGCATCGCGCGGGTCTCCTCGGCCTCGCGGACCAGGAAAGCCAGCTTGCGCGCCAGCCGTTCCAGCCGCCCCTTCGGCAAGGGCTGGCCGCCTTCCGCCTCGGCGGCGTCAGCGCGGTCCAGCTCGGCCATGTAGCGGGCAATGCCGGCGTCGATGTCCTTCGTCTTGCGCCGCAATTTCTCCAGCGTGTAGCTTTTCGACTTGGCATTCACGGCCTTGAACCGGCTGCCGTCGATCGCGACCGTGTCGGCGTCGAGCAGGCTCATGTCGCGGCAGAACAGGATGAATTGCCGGCAGACCTTGCGGATCGCCGCGCCGTTCTCGGGGACATCGATCCACTGGATCGATGTCTGATCCCTCGAACGCCTTCGGGAAATCCGCGAGGGTCTTGAAGTCCGGCCGCAGCCTGGTGGTGAGCCAGATCAGCTCCAGGTTCCGGCCGCATTCGGTTTCGAGCCGACGGGAGGACTGGATGCGGTTGAGATAGCCATAGACGTAGATGCGCAGCATCAGCCCGGGATGATATTCCGGGCGGCCGGTCTCCTTCGCCGCTGTCCTGAAGCCGAGGGCGGCCGGATCGAGCATCTCCACGAAGGCATCGACCACCTGGACCGGATTGGCCTCTCCGACGTAGTCGTCCAGCGTTTCCGGAAAGAGCATCGCCTGCTGCCGCCCGGCGCCTTCGATGAAACCCGCCATGCTCTGCCTCCCCCCTTGTGCGGAAAGTATAGCAGAGTCAGGGCGATATCCGGAAAGTTTTCACACAGCCTGGGCGCTCAACCGTCGGCCGGGAGCAGCCCGGCGAACGGCAGGATGGCGGGATCTGCCCTTGCCGGTGGCAAAGCTGGCCACCTTGTGGTCTCGTCTCGGCAGTCAGCCTTGAAGGAGGTTGGGCCATGCCAGCCAGCCATGCCCGCAATGTCGCTCTCACTCCCGAACTCGATGCATTCATCGAGGAACTCGTCGCGTTCGGCGATTTCGCCAATGCCAGCGAAGTCATGCGGGCAGGCTTGCGATCGCTCGAGGAACGCCGGGAAATCTGCCAGATCGCTGCAAGGATCGGGACCGCGCTGGATCAACTGGACCGCGGCGAGGGCATCAGCGGCGATCCGCAGGCGGTGCTGTCGGGTGTCCTCGACGCCGCACGGGGCAAGAAGGCCGCCCGACAGCACCGCCTGCGGCTCTCGCGAGCTTGCAGGACATTCTCGAATGGACCATCGGGCGACACGGTGACGCCCAGGCGGAACGCTTCGCAAACCAGCTCATCGCCAGGCTCGAAGCCCTGGCTGCCGGGCAGCCGCTGCATCCGAGACCGTGTTCGGCCTTGCTGTCCGAAGGAAGGAGG
Organism: Poseidonocella sp. HB161398; assembly: GCF_005870025.1. Classification (GTDB taxonomy): domain Bacteria; phylum Pseudomonadota; class Alphaproteobacteria; order Rhodobacterales; family Rhodobacteraceae; genus Mangrovicoccus. Next base: position 7,364 of record NZ_VATA01000117.1, on the reverse strand, counting down.
GCGCCCGGGCTGGGCTATGTCCGCGAGGGGCGGCACTATCCTCATTCTCCGCGAGACGGAGACGGCCATCGAGCTGGTCGAAGTCTTCCATGAGCGGATGAACATCGAGGCCTGGCTGCAGGCCCTGAGAGCAGCGCCTGGTGCCGACGGTGTCGCAAGGCAGGTCAGAATGCACCCAATCCAGCATCGCTCATGCTGTAATGTGTATTATTCATGATAAATATCGGCATACTCCATAATTACGAGCGATGCGGGTCATCGTGACGTGGAGAGCTGTCGCTGAGGCCCATCGCCTGCACCAGTTCATCCACAGGCCGGATGGAGACGCCGCTGATCCGGGCCTCCTGGATCACGGCGACCAGCGCAGCTTCGGGACGCGCAGATTCAGCGTCCCGAGGCGCCTGTCCAGAGATCGGTCGCGATAGCCATTGCGCCAGGTCGTTCGCTTGCCGCTGCGTTCGTTGCGGCCAGCGCCGATCAGGCCTTCGACGTCGGCCTCCATGATCAGCTGCAGCACCGCCTCTGCGATGCTTCGCAGCAAGTCGCCCTGATCGTGCTTGGCCATGAGCTCTGACAGGTCCATGTTCGTTTTGGTCATCGGGGTCCTCTGCGGTCCGTGGTTGAAGTCGCCAGACTCCACCTCGATCCTACACCTCGATGGCCAACCGGGATCACACCGTCGACGGCGTCGAAACTGCACCAGCTTCGGACACTATCCGGTGAGATCTTGACCCAGACCGGCACCCGGGCGGGAGGGCCTTTGCCGGACGCATCTCGGACCGCACCCCGGGCGGGGGAAGACCCACCCGGGGCGTGCCTGTTTCCTGGTTTTAGGGGCCGCGCTCGGGCGTCACTCGAAATGAATGACCGAGCGGATCGACTTGCCCTCATGCATCAGGTCGAACGCGTCGTTGATCGCCTCGAGACCCATCGTGTGGGTGACGAAAGGCGCCAGATCGATGTCGCCCTTCATCGCGCCCTCGACCATGCCCGGCAATTGGCTGCGTCCCTTCACCCCGCCGAAGGCCGTGCCCCGCCAGCTCCGACCGGTGACCAGTTGGAACGGGCGGGTCGAGATTTCCTGCCCCGCGCCGGCCACGCCGATCACGATCGACTGACCCCAGCCGCGATGCGCGCATTCGAGCGCCGAGCGCATGACATTGACGTTGCCGATGCACTCAAAGGAGTGATCCACGCCCCAGCCGGTCATGCCGATGATCACCTGCTGGATCGGCTCTTCGTAATCCTTGGGGTTGAGGCAGTCGGTCGCCCCCATCTGACGGGCCAGCTCGAATTTGGCGGGGTTGGTGTCGATGGCGATGATCCGGCCCGCGCTGGCCTGCCGCGCGCCCTGGATCGCCGCCAGACCGATGCCGCCGAGGCCGAAGATTGCCACGCTATCGCCGGGCTGGACCTTCGCCGTGTTATGGACCGCGCCGATCCCGGTGGTCACGCCGCAGCCCAGCAGACAGACATGTTCGTGATTGGCCTCTGGATCGATCTTGGCCAAAGAGACTTCGGCCACCACGGTATATTCGCTGAAGGTCGAGCAGCCCATGTAGTGATAGAGCGGCTGGCCGTTATAGCTGAAGCGGCTGGTGCCGTCGGGCATCACGCCCTTGCCTTGGGTCTCGCGCACCGAGATGCACAGATTGGTCTTGCCCGATTTGCAGAACAAGCACTCGCCGCATTCGGCGGTATAAAGCGGGATGACGTGGTCGCCCGGCGCGACGGAGGTGACGCCTTCGCCGACCTCGACCACCACGCCCGCGCCCTCATGGCCCAAGACGACCGGGAAGAGCCCCTCGGGATCGTCGCCTGAGAGGGTGAACGCATCGGTATGGCAGACCCCGGAATGGGTGACGCGGATCAGAACTTCGCCTTTTCTCGGCGGGGCGACGTCGATTTCGACGACTTGCAGGGGCTCGCCCGCGGCGAAGGCGACAGCAGCACGTGATTTCATGATGGATTCCTTACTTTAGATACGAGCGGACCAGACCCAGCACCGCGTCCAGATCGACCCCCTTGGCCTCCGGCACGCCCAATTCCTCGCGCAGGTGGATCTCCAAGATCTCGGACATCAACCCGTTCACGCCGCCCCGCACTGCGGCCAGCTGCTGCAGGATCGCCCCGCACTCGGCCCCGCTGGCCAGGGCCGTCTCGAGCGCGGCGCATTGCCCTTGAATGCGGCGCAGGCGGGTCAGCGTTTTCTTTCGATCTTCGTGGCTCTTGGGCATGGTCGCAATCATATACTGGGGGGGGGTATATGGCGCATCAGCTAAGAGGTATCGTTAACCACGTCAAGACCCACTGTCTGAGGGACCCGAGGAAATCGTCTATGGGGGTTCAGAGTTTATTTTCGGTGGGTTAGGCGTGGCGTCTTCGACGCTCAGGCGCCATGCTCTTCCACCCGCGACCTGTCTCGAACCTAGGTCGCCGGCCGCGGAAATACCCGGCCTTGGAACAGTTTGCGGGCGGTGCGCAGCGTTCCTGCGCCGGTGACGCGCCCCTGTATGTCCCGCTCGATCAGCACCTCGGCGGCGCCCGAGGGATGCTCGATGGCAAAGCGGTTATCCTTGGGCAGGCGCGCCAAACCCGCGGCGGGCCCCTCCGGGAGCGTGCAGGCGGTGGCCACGCTGACGGCGGCGAAGACGCCGATCGTTGCGTGGCAGCGATGCGGGATAAAGCTGCGGGTCGCGATCACCCCGCCTGCCTCCGGGGCCGAGACCAGCGTCATCTTCGGCACGGATTTCGCAGAGACATCGCCCAGCCCCATCAGCGGCCCGGCCTCCAGCCGGATCGCCTCCAGCCGCGCCTTCAGGCCTGCGTTGCCGTCCAGCGTCTCGCGGCTCTCGCTGCCCTCGATGCCGAAATCCGCGGCAGCCATCACCACGCAGGGCATGCCGTTGTCGATCAGCGTGCAGGCCACGCCGCCGATCATGTCCACGGCATTGCCGGTGGGCAGCAGCGCGCCGCACATCGAGCCTTCCAGCCCGGCAAACATCAGCGGCACCGGCGCATGGGTGCCTGGCACGCCGTCAATGGCGGTATCGCCGACATAGCTGACCCGCCCGCCCGGCGTGGCGATCCGCGCCACCGCGATCTCGCCAGTATTGAGCATGTGGATGCGGACCTCCGTCGCGTCCTCCCGCGCCGCCGCCAGCCCCAGCTCGACCGCCGCGGGACCGGCACCGGCCAGGATGTTGCCGCAGGCCTGCGCGTCCGAGACCAGCGGCCGGTCCGGAAAGACCTGCAGGAACAGGTAGTCGACATCGGCATCCTCCCGCGAGGCAGGCGACAGCACCGCCACTTTCGAGGTCAGCGGATCGGCGCCGCCGATGCCGTCGATCTGCGCCGGATCGGGCGAGCCCATGATCCTCAGCAGCAGATCGTCCCGCGCCTCCCGCTGCTGCGGCAGGTCCGAGGCCAGGAAATACGCCCCCTTTGAGGTCCCGCCCCGCATCCAGAGGCAGGGAACCCCGTCGATTTCGGCATCATCCATCTCAGTCTCCCCCGTCCGGTGCAAGCGGCGGGGGAGGGTCCGGGAGGGGGGATCTGCCCCCTCCCGCCTTCCTCCGCCGATACCGCCGTCAGATGTACTTGAGCCCCCTGGCCTCCAGCCGCGGGCGCATGTCGTAGATGTCGAGCCCCAGCTCGCCCGCCGCCAGCCGCAGGCGCTTGGCCTCTTCCGCGGCCAGGCGCGTCTCCGCCGCCTCCAGCACCGCGGCCGCCTCTTCGCGGGCGACGACGCACAGCCCGTCATCATCGGCGCAGATCACGTCGCCGGGATGGATGGCCTGGCCCGCCACCACGATCGGCACGTTGACCGAGCCCAGCGTCTCCTTGACCGTGCCCTGGATCGAGACCGCCTTCGACCAGACCGGAAAGCCCATCTCGCGCAGATCCTTCGTGTCCCGCACCCCCGCGTCGATCACCAGCCCGCGGCAGCCGCGCGCCATCGCCGAGGTCGCCAGCAGGTCGCCGAAATAGCCGTTGTCGCAGGGCGAGGTCGGGGCGAGGACCAGAACGTCGCCGGGGCGGAGCTGCTCGATGGCGACATGAACCATCCAGTTGTCGCCGGGCGCGGCCGAGATCGTCACGGCGGAACCGGCGATCATCGTGCCATCCTGGATCGGCCTCAGGTAGCTCTGCAGCGCGCCCTTGCGCCCTTGCGCCTCATGGACGGTGGCGGTGCCGATCTCTCCGAGCCGGTCGATCACCGCCGGGTCGGCACGCTCGATGGTCTGGACGACGACAGGCATGGTCACGCCTCCTCCTTCTGCACCGGCGGGGTGCCGTGGGTGTGGAACGACTCGATGGTCTTCAGCCCCCAGGCCTGGCCCTTCATCCGGTCGGCTTGGGTCCAGCAGACAGGCTTCCAGTCGGGCGCAAGGATCAACCGAGCGCCGGCATTGGCCAGCTCGACCCGGTTGCCCGCGGGCTCCCAGACATAGAGGAAGAACGTCCCCTGCACCGCGTGCTTGTGCGGGCCGGTCTCGATATGGACGCCGTTCTGCAGGAAGATGTCGGCGGCGCGCAGGATGTCCTCGCGCTGGTCGGTAGCATAGGTGACATGGTGCAGCCGCGCATGGCCACCGCCATGCTCCTCGGTGCAGGCCAGGTCATAGGTCTTGTTGTTGACGGTGAACCAGCAGCCGCCCAGCCGCCCGTTGTCGAGCTGGATGTATTCGGTCACGCGGGAGCCGAGGCAGGTCTCCATGAAGCGCTTGAACTCGGTGACGTCGGAGGCGAGCAGGTTCAGGTGGTCCAGCCTGCGCGGCGCGGCGCCGGTGAAGGCCGAGGCGGTGTTCTTCAGCGCCGCCTTCTCGGCCTCCTCCTGCGGCTCCCACCAGACCGTGTCATAGTAGATCTCGAAGACATGGCCGAACGGGTCCTCGAAGCGGAAGGCGCGGCCATGTCCCAGATCGCCGTCAGTCCAGCCATGGACCCTGTAGCCCGAGGCCTCGATGGCCGCGACGCGGCGCTCCAGCGCCCCGGGACAGGCGGCGCGATAGCCGATATGGGCGACGCCGGTCGTGTCTGAGCGGGTCAGCTTCAGGCTGTGGAACTCGTAGTCGTCCCAGGCGCGCAGATAGGCGGACTCGCCGTCAAGCGCCGAGAGCTTCAGGCCGTAGACACGGGTGAAGAAGTCGAGGCTCTCCTCGAACTTGTCGGTCAGCATCTCGACATGGCCCAGATGGGCGATGTCGAAGCTCGGATTGGCGGGGGCTGTCATGGGCTCTCCTCCTCGGGGTCTCGCGCGGTCGCCGGTCCGGGCGCGGCCGGTGAGGGGGTGCGGGGGAGAGGGATGCCCTCTCCCCTGCCCTCACCCGCGCCCGGCCCGGACATCGGTCACAACTCGTCGACGGTCCGCGGAAAGACGCTCTCGAAGCCCTCCGCGTACTGGCAGTCGCGCCCGCCGGACTGGCCGCCGGAATTGCGCTTGAAATGGTTGGCGCGCTGCTGGGCGACGCGGGTGTAGTAGTCCCAGAGATGGACCTGGCCGTTCATGTGCTCCATGGCGGCGCGCTTCTTCTCCCAGACGGACGTGATGTCGAGGAACGTGTCGGGCTTCCAGCCCATCTGCTCGGTCTGGTGCGGCTCGAAGAGATAGAGCTGCGGCGCGCCCAGCACCGTCTCGCCCGGATTGTGGCCCCAGGCCTGGGCGATCATCCGGCATTCCAGCGCGACCTGCGTCATGTACATGTGGTCGGTATTGTAGGGGTCCCATTTCGAATGGCTGAGCATGAAGGCGGGCTGCACCTTGCGGATCAGGTCCACGAGCCTGTCCTTGTCGCCGCGCTCCAGATGCAGCGGGTAGTCGCCCAGATCGAAGCATTCGAGATGATGCACCCCCAGCGCCTCGGCGGCAGCTTCTGCCTCGCCGCGGCGGATGTCCTTGACCTCTTGCAGCGATTTGCCGTCCTTCCAGAGCCGGGCGCTCTCGCCGCGCTCGCCGAAGCTCAGGCAGGCGACAGTCACCTCGTAGCCCATCTCCGCATGCAGCGCGATGGCGCCGCCGCAGCGCCAGACAAAATCGGCGGCATGGGCGGAAATGACGAGTGCGGTCTTCTTCGGCATGGCAAGCCTCCCTGTCGGTCTCGGCCCGGGGATGCCATGGCCGTGCCGGGAAGGTCTATTTGGAAGCACGTCCTCCGGCATAAGTTCCTGCTATACATGCTGGCGATCCATGGCCCGGGATGACAGGCTCGGACAGGGCCATGGCAGGAGGACAAGGCAATGGACGGGACGGGGTCTTCGGAGTTTCCGATTTGCTTCATCGGCTTCGGCGAGGCCGCCGCTGCCTTTCTCGAAGGCTGGACGCTGCCGGACCCGGCTGCCGTCAGCGCCTTCGACATAAAGTCTGACGATCCGGCCACGCGCCCTGCCATGGCGGCACGCCAGGCGGCAGCCGGGATCCGCGGCTGCGCCACCGCCGCCGCCGCGCTCGCGCGGGCGCAGGCCGTATTCTCGCTGGTGACCGCCGACCGGGCGGCGGAGGCGGCCGTCGCCGCCGCACAGCATCTGGAACCGGGCACGCTCTGGCTCGACGGCAATTCCTGCGCGCCGGGCACCAAGCGCCGCGCCGCGCAGGCCGTGGAAGCCGCCGGAGGGCGCTATGTGGACCTTGCCGTGATGGCGCCGGTCCATCCGCAGCGCCATCTGGTGCCGCTGCTGGTCTCGGGCCCGCATGCGGAGGTTGCCGCATCGGTCCTGCGCAGGCTCGGGATGCGGCCGGAGATCGCCGGGCCGGAGGTCGGCCAGGCCTCGTCGATCAAGATGATCCGCTCGGTGATGATCAAGGGGATGGAGGCGCTGACCGCCGAATGCCTGCTCTCGGCCCGGCACGCGGGCGTCGAGGAGGCGGTTCTGGCCTCGCTCGAAGCCTCGGATCCGGACCGCGACTGGCGCGGGCGCTCGGCCTACAACCTGGAACGGATGATGGTCCATGGCGCGCGCCGCGCCGCCGAGATGCGCGAGGTGGCGGCCACCGTGGCGGAGCTCGGGCTCGGCAGCGGCATGGCGGCCGCCACGGCGGACTGGCAGGACCGCGTCGCCGCCACCGGCGCGCCGGCGGGCGAGGATGACCTGATGGCGCGGGCCGACGCGATCCTGGCGCGGCTATGATCTCGCGCAACCTGCGCCATCTGCGGCTGTTCCTCGCCGTCGCCGATCTGGGCTCGGTCACCCGGGCCTCGGACCTCTACAATGTCTCGCAGCCCGCGGTGACCCAGGCGCTCGGCAAGCTGGAGGCGCAGGCCGGCGGGCCGCTGTTCAGCCGCACGCGGCAGGGGTTCTTCCTGACACCGCGCGGCGAGGCCCTGTCGGCACGGGTGGCGCGCGCCTTCGACCGGCTGGATCCG
>NZ_VATA01000116.1 GCF_005870025.1 Poseidonocella sp. HB161398 | reverse complement strand
ATCGGCGCGAGGTTGAACCAGACGACGAAGGTCAGGAAGAACGCGAACCAGGTCAGGTGAAGGATTTTCATCTTCCCGCTGAAGGAGAAGATGTTGAAGCCGCCAGGTGCCATGGACCCTCCGGGATTTGCTTGGATATGTCTCAGGTCTAGCCGTCCACAGGTTCAATCCGGTGACACATTCACCCGAACCGGGAAACCTGCAGGGCAGATGCACAAAAAGACTGCAATATGATGCGGCATGGCGCGAAACTGCCGCTGATTGTGCCGGAATGGGAACCCTCGCCGGGCCGGGTGCCCCCGGAAGCCGGTCCGTGGATCGCCTGTCGCGCGCGGATCCCGGCGGCAGCAAGGCCGCCTCCCGCACAGGCCGCGTGACAGCCCGGACGCGCTGCGTGCTCCGCTCTGCCGCCTCGCCGGGCAGGCAGGGCATGGCGGGCTTCCCCGGCGTGGCGGCGATGCCGCCGGGCATCGCCCCGCCCGGCTGGCCCCTGCTGTCGTCGCGCTTCCGGATCCGGGCGCCGAATGAGACCCGCACCAGGCGGCACATACCCCCGGACAGCCAGCGCGGCCGCGTCCGGTCCTCCCGGAGGCCGGCAACCGGACATGGCCGGCCCCTGGAGCGTCTCTGGCCAACCGCCACGCTGCGGTCCGGCATCGATGCCATCACGGGTCTCCGCAAGGCCAAAGGCTCGGCCAGCCGCCACGGGCCTCCGCAAGGCCAAAGGCCCGGCCAGCCGCAAGGTCGGCCGGCGGTTTGTCCTCTTTTCCAGGCACGGTGGCGACGGGCGGCGACCGGGCAAAGGCCGTGGAGGCAACGTCGAAGAGCGCCACCTTGAAGCGTCTGTTCCGCGCCGCGAAGGATGTCCCGACGCCATCGCCCGCGACGTTCCGAACCGGACCATGCCGCTACCGCCGTTTCGGAAGGCGGCCCCCCGTCCCGAATGATCTGCACGCCGCGCGCGCGCCCAGATCCGCGGCGCCGGGAAGACCTCCGCCATGCAGGAGGGCGTGGAGGGCAAAGGTGCCCCCCGGGGGTCGCCGACCGGTCCGTAGGCCGGGGCGCGGGTACCGACAGCACGGCATCCCCGCATCATTGGCTGCGAGCGCGCAGGTCCGCTCCCGCCGAGCGGCCCTGCAAGCCTGCGCAGCCGGAGCGATGCCGACGCGGCGTCCCGCCGGGCTTCGCCGAAGAGGTGCCCGTGCACGCCCTCGGCGACAACGCTCCGGCGGAGATGGCGATTGCGGCGACTGAGGTCATAGCCAGCAGCGCGCTCCGGGCCCTCGTCGGCGAGGGAGACGGCAGTTGCGAATACCCCCCGGCCTGCGAACGGGCCGGATCGCCGCGGCGGCGCCCGCGCCGGATGGGTCGGGCGCGAGCACGGACGGGCGGTGCAGCAGGGCCAGTGTCGTCCGGGATTCCCGAGGCGTCCCGGTCCGTCGCCGGGCGGGACGCCCCCCGAGCTCCCGTCCGCGCCCACGAGCGCTAGACCATCCTCACGGCCGATCCGGATCATGACGATCCTGCCGCCCTGCATCCGCGGGCGCTCGGAAATTTATCGGTAGAATCCTGCTGGCGATCTTCCTGCCACCGCGCGCCGAAGCGCGATGGCAGATCTGGCGGGACTGTGTTGTTGAAAAACGCCAGGTGCGGTCGAGAGGGGGCCCGAAGTTGGAATCTTGTTCCCAAGCTTGGCTGAAGAAGTCGGATATCGGAGCATTTGCGCCCAATCGCGGAACGTCTTCCCTCGAGTTGAAGGTCCGCGGGCAGAGTTGCGAGTTTTTCAACAGCATCGACTGCCAGCTGCCAGTGCGGTGCGCCGGAACGCGAGGGCCGGATGCGCAGCTGGGGCCGCCAGGAGGTGCCGGAATGCGCGGAGCGGCGGATTTCGGCAGAGGGTTGGGCGGCCGATCGGCAGGATCGCGCCCCCGGATGGTCGCCTCATATGCGCCGATCAGGTGGCGGCGGCCATGAGGTGTTTGTCCGGGTCTGCCGATCGGCGCTCTGCCTTGCTGCCGAATGTCCCGTGACGGGGCCGGCTGCGGGACGCATAGCGGGGCCAGCCCGGGCGCAATCGGCGGGACAGCCCCGGCCTGCGGCGGAAGGCGCGCCGGTCCCTGCGGCCGGGGGGCTGGCTCCGGCGCGCGGTGAAATGGCACCGCGAAGCGCCGTGGCGCCCCCGGGACGCCGCTCCGGCCCCTGCCCCGCCGGAGGTGCGCGCCATCCGGGCCTCCTCCTGCCCCTGCTCCCGGCCCGGAAGCGCCGCGCTGCAATTGCCGGTCATCCGCGCGGGCCGCGGATCCCGGCCCGCGCGGAGATCGCTCAGACGGTCCGCCGGCCTGCGCCGGGCCTTTTCCCCGCCAGCCTCCGGGCAGGAGAGCGGGAAAAAGGAGCTTGGACGGCGTGCCCAACGTCAAATCTTCACTTGACCCAGAACCGGCCGCGGCTTCAACTGCCTGCAGGGAACAAGTGCAAGTGACTATCTTCATGTAGTTATTTCGAAAGCGGCCCGGATCTCGCGGAACGCCGCACATCAAGGAGGAGAGGACTATGCCCGTCCCGAGACGTCACGCCGCCCGGCTTTTCGCCTGCGCGGCCCTGGCTGCTATCGCCGGATCCGCCGCCATGGCGCAGGAGGCCGCGCGCCCGAACATCCTCGTGATCTGGGGCGATGATGTCGGGATGTGGAACATCTCCGCCTATCACCGCGGGATGATGGCGGGCGAGACGCCCAATATCGACCGGATCGCCGCCGAGGGCATGCTGTTCATGGACCACTATGCCCAGGCCTCCTGCACGGCCGGGCGCGCCGCCTTCATCACCGGCCAGTACCCGCTGCGCGTCGGCCTCTCCACGGTGGGCCTGCCCGGCGCGGTCCAGGGGCTCTCCACCGAGGACCCGACCCTGGCCGAAATGCTCAAGCCCCTCGGCTACCGCACCGGGCAGTTCGGCAAGAACCACCTCGGCGACCGCGACGAGCACCTGCCGACCAATCACGGCTTCGACGAGTTCTTCGGCATCCTCTACCATCTCAATGCCGGGGAATATACCGAGCAGCCGGACTACCCGGTCGAGGCGCTGGAGGCCGCCGGGATGGCGCAGCGCGGCATGATCCACAGCTTCGCCAGCGAAGATGGCGGACAGGAGATCGAGGATCTGGGCCCCTTCGGCCAGGATGTGCAGCGCCATCTCGACCAGGACGTGCTGGAGGAGAGCAAGCGCTTCATCACCGAGGCGGCCGAGGCCGGCGAGCCCTTCTTCGTCTGGCACAACACCACGCGGATGCACTACCGCACGAACCTAGACGAGCACTATGACGGCATCACCGGACTCGGCAATGTCTATGCCGACGGCATGGTCGAGCTTGACGACGACGTGGGCGAGCTCCTCGCGCTGCTAGACGAGCTCGACGTGGCGGACAACACGGTGGTGATGTTCTCCACAGACAATGGCGCGGCCTCGAACTCCTGGCCGGACGGCGGCAACCAGCCGTTCCGCGGCGAGAAGGGCGTCGGCGGCTACGAGGGCGGCTTCAAGGTGCCGATGATGGTCAAGTGGCCGGGGCTGATCCCGGCGGGCACGACCACGGGCGAGCTGATGACGATGGAGGACTGGATCCCGACGATCATGTCCCAGCTCGGCGAGCCGGAGCTGAAGCAGGACCTGCTCGAGGGCACCGAGATCGGCGGCCGGAGCTACAAGGTCCATCTCGACGGCTACGACCAGACGCCGATGCTGAAGAAAGAGGGCCCGTCGAACCGCAAGGAGTTCTTCTACTTCACCGAAACGACCTTCCACGGGCTGCGCTACGGCGAGTGGAAGTTCCTCTTCACCAGCCAGGACCGCTGGTTCAACGGCCAGCAGTACGAGATGACCTCGCCCCTGATCACGCGGCTCGACCTCGACCCGTTCGAGCGCTTCCACGACGCGCGCGGCTTCGACGAATGGCAGGAGAACCGCTCCTGGGCGATCGGCCCGGCGCTGGGGCTGGTCAACGAGTTCGTCGCCTCCTTCGAGGAGTTCCCGCCGCGCATCGCCAGCTTCTCGACTTCGGTGGAGGACATGTCGCGGACGATCATGCAGGCCGCACCGCCGCCGCAATAGGGCACCCTGGCGGAACAACGGGTCTCCCGCGGCCTGCGGGCCGGAAGGTCAAGCCATCCGGTCCGCCGCCGCGCGATCCGCCGTGACGGCCCGTCTGGCGGTCCACCTGGCGGCTTGCCTGGCGGCCCGTCTGGCGGCTTGCCTGGCGGCCCGTCTGGCGGCTTGTCTGGCGGCCGCGATCCGCAGGCCATCGCGGCGCGGCACCCGTTGAGGCCGCGTGCGAACGATCCGCCGCGGGGACGGCTTCCCGGACCGGCGGCGGTCGATCTTCGCGGGTCGTGTTCGACCCGGACCGGCGGCGGGCCGGGCCTCCCCTGCGATCGCCCAGCGGATGCCGTATTCTCCGACCGGCGGCATTCGTCGCTCTCGATGCAGCTGTGCCGCATCCACCGGCCTTCCCGGGCCGCCCCGCGAGATGCCTCCTGGCGCCGGCCAGGACCGCGGGACATGACAGCATCAAAATCAACCGCCGAGGACTGGCGGCACCCGGCGCGCCATTGGCGCCTGGACCGAGCGTCCGCGCGGCTGCGGGACGTTCCCCGCCCGAGCGCCGCGCCCGCCGACGCAGAAGGCCGGCCGCCACGCCGAGGGCACAGGCGATCTCCGCCGCCTGCCCCGCCTCCGCGATCCCGCGGCTGTCAGCCCACCTGCATCCCGCCGAACAGCATGTCGCGCGGCAGGTTGAAGATGAAATACGGATTGAGCGGCGGCAGCGCGCTCGCCGTGTCCAGGCGGTTCCGCTGCTCTTCCGGCAGTTCCAGCGACAGGGCCGCAAGGTTGGCCTCCAGCTGGTCGGGCCGGCTCGCGCCGAGCAGGAGCGAGCTGACCTCCGGTCGGCCCAGCACCCAGGCCAGCGCCACCTGCACCATGGGCACGCCAAGTCCGGCCGCGACCTCGCGCAGCACGTCGACGATGCCGAAGTTCCGCTCGGTGAAGAGCATCCCGCCATAGGGGTTCGCGCCGTTCAGGCGCTCGCGCGGCTGGCCTGCCGACCCGTCCACGCCTTTGGGCACGGTGGCGCCCTCCGCGGCGGCGGCGAGCTTGTCGCGGCCGTATTTCCCGGTCAGAAGGCCGCCGCCCAGCGGGCTCCACGGCATCATGCCGAGGCCGAACTCCCGCGCCATGGGCACGAGGTCCAGTTCCACGCCGCGCTCGGCAAGCGACCAGGCATATTGCAGGCCGACGGGACCCGGCAGCCCCTGCGCCGCCGCCAGCGTGGCGATCTTGGCGACATACCAGGACGGCGCGTTGGAGAAGCCGTAATAGAGGATCTCGCCCCGCGCGACGGCATCGGCGAGGCTGCGCAGCACCTCCGCCGCCGGGGTCAGCTGGTCCCAGACATGCACCCAGTAGAGGTCGATCCGGTCCGTGCCCAGGCGCTTCAGCGATCCCTCGATGCCGAGGCGGATATTGTAGGCGCCGTTGCCCGCGTGCAAGGGCGTGCCCGCGGATCTGGGGAAGCCGGACTTGGTCGAGACCACCAGCCGGTCGCGCATGCCGCTGGCCTTCAGGAACCGGCCCAGCATCCGCTCGCTCTCGCCGCCGCCATAGACATCGGCCGTGTCGACCAGGTTGCCGCCCGCCGCGACATAGGTGTCGAAGATCGCGCGCGCGGCCGGCTCCTCCGCTCCCCAGCGGCCCGCGCCGAAGGTCATGGTGCCAAGCGCCAGCGGACTGACGACGAGGCCGGAACGGCCGAAGGGACGGTAGCGGGTCATCTGCATGGCATTCTCCTGTGTCTGCGCAAAGATAGGCGGCTGCGCCCCGGGGGATTAGCTGCTAGCTGTGCCATGAGCCTGTGAGGATTCTTCAATAATGGCGCGACTGCCGCTCAATGATCTCGCCGGGTTTGCCGCGGTGGCACGGACCCGCAGCTTCACCGCCGCCGCGGCCGAGCTCGGCGTGTCGCCCTCGGCGCTCAGCCATGCGATGCGCGGGCTCGAAGAGCGGCTCGGGCTGCGCCTGCTGGCCCGCTCCACCCGCTCTGTCGCCCCGACCGAGGCGGGCGCGGCCCTGCTTGGCCGGCTCGCCCCGGCCCTGGCCGAGATCGGCGCGGGTCTGGAAGATCTCGCCGCCTTCCGCGACGAGCCCGAGGGCATCGTGCGGCTGACCACCTTCCACTGGATCGCCTCCACCTTCCTCGCCCGTCGCCTTCCGGCGTTTCTCGCCGCCCATCCGGGGATCACGGTGCAGGTCACTGTAGACGACCGGCTGCAGGACGTGGTCGCGGACGGGTTCGACGCCGGGCTGCGCTTCGGCGAGGATGTCGAGAAGGACATGATCGCCGTGCGCGTCGGCCCGCCCCTGCGGCACCTCGTGGTGGCCACGCCCGGCTACTGGGACCGCCATGGCCGCCCCGCCCATCCGCGCGACCTTCGGGGGCATGCCTGCGTCTGCTACCACAACCTCAGCAGCGGCAGCATCAGCCCCTGGGAGTTCGAACGCGACGGCCGCGAGCTGCGCCAGCGCGTCGAGGGGCCGCTGGTCTGCAACTCGGCCGGGCTCGCGCTGGCCCTCGTCCGCAACGGCGGCTGCGTCAGCCTGCACATGGAGGAGGATGTCGCCGCCGATCTCGCCTCCGGCATACTGGAAGCCGTGCTCGAGGACTGGACGCCGCCCTTCGACGGCATCTTCCTCTACCATCCCAGCCGCAGGCAGATGCCGCCCGCATTGCGCGCCCTGGTCGATTTCCTGAAGAGGTGACGCGGCGGGCAGGCCCCCGCTGCCGCGGAGGTCAGGTCACGAGGGGCATGATGTCGACGCCGTCGCCGGGGAAGACGGTGAAATGCGGGTGCCCCTCGAAGAGCGCGGCCGCGGCGTCGGCCGTTTCGGCCTCGACCACCAGATAGCCGCAGAACGGGTTGACCGCCTTGGCGATGCCGTCCTTGGTGATGCGCGTCGTCTTGCCGACCATTCCGCCGCGATCCACGATCGACCCGGCGTTCCTGTCCTCCCAGGCCTTCCACTGCCGCAGCCCGTTGGCATCGACAGCCTCCTGTTCCGCCTTCGGCAGGTTCCGGAAGGAGGCGAGGCCTTCGGGGGTCATGGTGTAGACGGCCAGGAAACGGGGCATGGGCCACCTCCGCGAACATGGATGGACAGAGCTTGCCCGCTTCGCGGCGCTCTGTGAACCCCGTTGTGCAGGGACCGGGCCCCCGCGCCTTCCCGACGACCGGACCCGCCGCGGCGCGGCGACCGCCTCCGCAGGACAGGAACGGCCCGGAACCGCAGCGGCAGAAGGAAGCCGGTGCTGGCCGCGCTCCCGCGGGGCCAGCTTGCCGGGCGTCCGACGGCTGCGCGGCCCGGACGGCCTTCGCCTATCCGGCATCCCCCTCCAGGAAGGAGATGACCGCCTCGGAGAGGTCATGATGGATGGTCTCGCGGGCCTCCGCCGACACGCCGCAGATCGCGGCCTCCCCGTCTTCCGCCATCAGGATCTCCGGTCCGGCGGCCGTGCAGACGGCGAAAGCGTCGAAGACGGACGCGCCGGGCATGGCAACGGAGCGACCGGTCCGGTCGCCGCCCGAGGCGCCATCACGGGATCCGAGCCAGATCCGCAGCGTGCGAACATCCGCTGGCGGGCTCCCCAGCGCGGCAGGATATTCCGGGTTCACCGCGATCACCGAGGTCACGCGCGGATCCCGCGCCATCCCGGCCAGGCCGTCCCGCCGGGTCTCCGCCAAATTGGCCCCTTTTGCGGCAAGCCACCCGCAATCCGGGCCTTCCGGCGGGCTCCCGGGCACGCAGCTGCGCAGGTAGCGGGCGCCATCCAGATCCGCCCCGGCGACGGAAAGGGCCGCGGTCGCGCCAAGCGCAACCCCCGCGACGGACAGGTTGCGGCCGTCGATCCGCGGCCCCCAGGTCGCATCCGCCAGCACAAGATTGATCGCCCGGCGGATGTCCCGCGGCCTTTGCCATATTTCGTCCAGGGCCTGGGCCGCATTTTCCGGACGCGGCGCATTGACCTCGACGGCGACAAAGCCCGCCCGGGCGATGGATGCACTGAGCCAGGCACCGGAATCGGCCGCCGAGCGCAGCCCCCCGTGCGACACCACCACCAGCGGCAGCGCTCCGTCCGGAAACGGCGCCTCTGGCGCAGCGGGAACGCCTTCGAACACGGGATTGCCGCCGATCCTGGCCGAGGCCGGCGCCCCGGACGGATACCAGACCGTCAGGGACAGAGGGCGCGCCTCCACCGAAGTCTCGCGAAGATGGGCAACGCCTGCCGCCGTCTCCGCCAGGGACGGCGCCGCGGCCAGGATCAGCGCCAGAGTGAGACCGAATTTCATGCCGTGGCTCCATGCGCGGACTTGCAGATCGTGCCGCTGTATCATGCCGTTCCGCCGATGGCAGCTTCCGTGATCCGGCCTCTGGCGCAAGCCCGCTGTGATCGCCGCGGTCGCGCAACGGACAGACTCACATGTCTGACGGCGCGCAGAGCGCCACGCTGGGACATAGCGGATCGGCATCGCCGCTTGGCGACCGGCACACCGCAGCCCGCCAATGCTGGCACGCAACTGGGCGCCGACAGAAGATGCCGGGACATCGTCATGGAGGAAGATCGTGCCCCATCGGGGTTTTCAGGCGGCCAGCACGCGGCCGGGGGGGCGGTGGCGGTCATCGCCTTTCTTCGGGTCAGGTTCGGGTTGCGAAGCCTGGAACCGGCACGGAGATGACGATGACCTAAGAGAGAACGGCGATGCTCGAACTGACTGACCAGCGCGCCGATGACGATCTCCTGCGCGAGATGCCGACCTATGCCGCCGAACGCATCATGGAATTCGGCCGTGAAGCAATTGATCCGGGGGATCGATGGCAGGGAGAATGAAGTCGAACTGAAGACGGGCGCGGCGAAGGGCGGCATCTCGCCGCTTCGCAAGGTCCAGCGCAACGGGTGCCGGGAGCGAGGCTGGGACACCCGGGCCGGGCGGATCGCGCCGGACGCGGTCGCGCTTGCGGCTTGCGTCGGCATCGCCTGCCGGCAGCATCCTCCGGGTGCGCCTGCCGGGCCGTGGAGGGCAGGCGCGATGTGCCGGGCATGGCGACCGGCGCCGCCGGGGCCGGACCCTTCCGGAGCGGTTGCGAGATTTTCGCGGCGGGACCGGCGCCACGACCCCCGGTCTCTCCTGCGTGACCTCGCCCGGCGCGGCCCTGGCGGCGTGACGCGGTGCGCATGCGGGCATCGGGGCGGCCTCGGCACGCGTGCCCTCCACCGCCTGGCAGCGCTGCCGGGTGCATCTTCCAGCGCAATGCCCTGGCCCATGCCGGCAAGAACGGCCGCCGCATCCGCCGGGACGGCGGTCCCCCGGACCGGTTGCCGGCCCGGCTCATTCGCGGCCTTCCTCGCCATGGCCCTTGCCCGGCCGGACCATGCGGCGGCGAGGGCCCGGTGGCGCCGCGCCGCCGGCCAGAGGCGGCCCAGGCGGCCGAAGCGCGCCAATCTGATGGACAGGGAAGAGGACGACATGCCGCCCGGTCTTGCCCCGTACCGTCCCCGGACGGCTTGCCGCGCCCCGGCAGTGCCGGAGCTGGCGGCACGGCACGGCCCCGATCAAGCGCCTGGACGGCAAGATCAGGCGGCGCACCGATGTCGTGGGCCCGCGGGCTCTCCCTCGGACCGGTGGCAGTCATGCCCGAACGCCCGAACGAGGCAGAGATCCGGCGCCTCGCCGCCGCGATCCTGGCGGAGCGGACGGAGGACTGGACGGTTCAGCGCGCCAGGTCCATGAGGCTTCCGTCCTAGGGCCCCGGCCGTCAATCCGGGAACCGCACGGCAAGGCTGCCGCAATTGCCGGGCTGGCAACGGACGGGGGCGCGGAGACCCCGGATATCGGTGCGCCGCCCGCGCCGCCCGCCGCGTTGGTCCCGTGCAGAACCATGTGCTCCCTCCGCAGCGCCATCGCTTCCGCTCCCGGTGCCCCGGTGCCATGCCTGCCGCCGTGATCAGCGCGCAGGCCGCCCGCAGGACATCCGGAAACCGCGCCCGGACAGATGTCCTGCGGCAGCGCCATGTGCGTCCCCGCCGGGACCCGCGTCCCGACGGGGATCTCGCCATGGCGGGACGGACCCTGCCGGGAGCTGGCTTCCCACTTTCCTCTGCCGGTTGGCGTCCCGGGCGGCAGCCGGAACCGGATCGCGCTGCAGGCGGACCCCGGTGCCGTCTAGCCGAAAGCTATGGTGCCGTGAAGGCGACCGTGGCCCCTGCGGGGCCCCGAAAGCGCCCGAACGCCGATCCGCCATGCGACGGCCAGGATGGCGGGCTTCCAGCCGCGGCGCCTGGAAACCTGCATGCCTCGAGCCCGCATCGCCTCGCATGGTGCGCCATCACGGTGGCCGCATCGAAAGGAAGCGGTGCATCCGTTCCCCGGATCTGGAGTTGGAGCCTTTCGGCTTTGCTTTAGGATCCAGCGTTGCCGGGGTGCGGTGTACCGGTCGCCATGCGGCGGTGATGATCCGCCCGGTCCCGCGCATGGAACAGGGCGACACAAGCGATGAGCAGAACAGTCTGGGGATTCACCGTGACGCGCAGCAAAGGCGGCCGCAACATCTGGCCGCCGGAGCTGAAACGCGAGGCCGCCGGAGGGTCCTGGATGAAGGCCTGCCCCCCGCAGACATCGCCCGGGAAATCGGCCCCAATGACTGCATGCTCCGCGACTGGCTGAAGGACGAACGCGTCCGGCGCGCCTCTGTCCGGCACCCGTCGGCCGGCTTTGCCGAGGTCACCGTCGGAGACACGGAGACCTCGGGGCCCCGCGGAAACTGTCCCGGACCAGGCAGCCCCCATCGCCATTTCGATCGGCGGCGTCCGCATGGAGCTCCCGGCGGATCTGGACGAGGGAACGCTGTCGAAATTCATCCGCGCCCTGAGGGCGGCCTGATGCTGCCGCTGAACGGGCTGAAGATCTGCCTGGCGACCGAACCAG
>NZ_VATA01000115.1 GCF_005870025.1 Poseidonocella sp. HB161398 | reverse complement strand
GTAGTCGGACGGGTTCACGTCGGAAAGCTTCTGCGTCGAGCGGATCGCCGCGCGGAACAGCGGGTCAGCCCAGAACGTCGCGTTGACCTTGTCATCGAGGTCGAGCCCGTCCACCGGCGGCTCGCCTCCGGCGATGGAGGCAAAGGCGACGGGGAGGCCGGCAGCCAGGATTTCCTCCAGCGGATGCGTGACCTCCGAGAGGTAGAAGCCCGTCGGGCCATGTCCGGCCTTGTCGCCATGCGAAGTCATCACGATCAGGACCGGTTTCATTCGGCGTCTTCTTTCGGGGAATGGGTTGGCCAGTCGGTATAGCCCTTGGCCGTGCCGCCATAGTAAGTGCCCTGATCGGCCGGTGTCAGAGGCCAGCCACGGCGCATCCGCTCGACCAGATCGGGGTTCGAGGTGAAGGGCGCGCCGAAGGCCGCAATGTCGATCAGCCCCGCGCCGATCATCGCATTCGACCGTTCGAGATCCATGCCGCCGGCCAGAATCAGCACCCCGGAATAGGCGGCACGGAACTTCTCCAGGAAGCCGTGGGGCATGGCGGGCGCACCGCGGCTGGCCTGGTCCATGAGGTGGACGAAGGCCAGGCCACGCTTGTCCAGCTCTGCGGCCAGCGTCAGGAAGGTGTCTTCCTCGCCCTCGAAATCGCCGAGGTCATGCAGGCGGCCGAAGGGCGAGAAGCGGATGCCGACCTTGTCCTTTCCGATCCGCGCGATGCAGGCATCGACCACTTCAAGCGCGAAGCGGATGCGGGTCTCCACGCTCTGGCTGCCGTAGCGGTCGGTCCGGTCATTGACCGCGCCGTTCAGGAACTGCTCCACCAGGTAGCCGTTGGCGCCGTGGATCTCGACCCCGTCGAAACCGGCCGCCACTGCATTCTCCGCAGCCTTCGCGAAATCCCCGACCACGCGGGCGATCTCGCCGGTTTCCAGCGGTCGTGGTTTAGAGGCAGTGACGAAGCCCGGCGTGCCATCCTGGGTGATGCCGAAGGCCGAGGAGTCCGCCGCCTGCCGGCCGGTGGCGCTGACCGGGGCGGCGCCGCCGGGCTGAAGCGAGACATGGCTCATCCGGCCGACATGCCAGGTCTGGGTGAAGATCGCCGCCCCCTGGTCATGCACGGCCGCGGTCACCGGCGCCCAGGCGTCGACCTGTTCCTGTGACCAGAGGCCGGGGCAGGCGGCAAAGCCCGAGCCCTCGGGAGAGATGACGGTGCCCTCGGTCACGATCAGCCCGGCACCGGCGCGCTGCGCGTAGTAGCGCGCGGTTTCGCCGGTCGGCACGTTGCGGGGGCTGCGCGCGCGGGTCATCGGCGCCATCGCGGCGCGGTTCTTGAGGGTGAGCCCGCCAAGGCGCACCGTGTCGAAGAGATCTGCCATGGGACCCTCTCAGTTGTAAGCGCCGGCCGAATAGGTCAGCTCGTAGCTGTGGGAGTAGAGTTCGAAGACGATGCCGAAAGGGTCCTCGACATAGACCATGCGGTAGGGCTTCTCGCCGGGGAAGTACTCGCGCACCGGCATCCGCTGCTTGCCGCCTGCGGCCACGATTTTCGCCAGCAGCCCCTCGAGGTCGGGATCCTGGATCGCGAAGTGGAACAGGCCCAGCTGGCGGTAGGGCAGGTTGTCGGCGGGCTTGTAATTCTCGGGGAACTCGAACAGCTCGAAGCCGATGCGGTCGGCGGTGGATAGGTGGGCGATGCGGAACCTGCCCCAGCCCGGGCCGAAGACATCGTCGCACATCACGCCGATGTCGCTGTCATCCTGGGCGATCTCGGTCGGCTCCATGATGACGTAGAAACCCATGACATCGCGGTAGAAAGCTACGGCCGCGTCGAGGTCGGGCACGGAAAGGCCGATGTGAGAGAAAGTGCGGGGCGTGGTCCTGGTCATGAATGTCTCCTTGGTGCTGCCAGGAATATGGATTGGCCAAACCGGAACATCCAATTATCATTCATGCTCATGATGATAACGAAACGGGTGAGGCGATGCTGAACGCGACCTGGCTCGAAACCTTCGCAACGCTCTGCGATGTCGGGCATTTCACGCGCGCCGCTGTCGCCATGAACATGACCCAGCCGGGTGTCAGCCAGCATGTGAAGAAGCTGGAGGCGCAGCTTGGCCAGCCGCTGATGACACGCGACGGCAAGAGCTTCATCCTGACCCCGGCGGGCGAGGCGGTGCTGGCCATGGCGCGGCGTCGCCGGGCGGAAGAAAGCGATCTTCAGGGCGCGCTGCAGCATGACGACCCGGACCGGGGACAGGTTTCGATCGCCTGCTCGGGGTCGCTTGCCCTTCTGCTCTACCCGCGCTTCATGGATCTCATGGCCAGGGCGCCCGCCCTTTCCATCATCCTCGAGGCGATGCCGCAGCCGCGCATCCTCGAGCGGGTCGTTGCGGGGCGGTTCGATCTCGGGATCGTCGATCATTCTCCGGCCCATCCGCGGCTGGAAGGGCAGAGTGCCGGGCAGGACGAGCTTTGCCTCCTCCTGCCCGCCGGTGCCGCGCCACCGCGAAGCTTCGCGGAACTCGATGCGCTCGGTTTCATCGCCCATCCCGACGGCTATGCGCATGCGGACGAGCTGCTTGGCGCGAATTTCCCGGACGCCCATCCCGGAGCGGACCGGCTGCGGGAGCGCAGCTTCGTCAACCAGATCGGCCAGATCCCGGAGCCGGTGCTGCGCGGCATCGGCTATACCATCCTGCCGCGCAGCGGCGTTGACGCGCATCCCGGCCGGGACCGCTTGCAGGTCATGCCCCTGCCGGTGCCGGTCCGGCACGAGCTCTGGCTGATCCAGCGGAAGAACCGCAGCCTGCCGGCGCGCACCCGGCGGGTCCGCGCCGTAATCACGGAGGCCCTTGCCGCCTTGTGAGGCGGGCGCGGACCGGGCGCCTCAGCCCTGCGCCGACCGCGCAGCGGCGACAAGGCCATTCAGCCAGTCCTGGTGGCCGTTGATCATCGGGTTCGGCACGGTCGC
This sequence comes from Poseidonocella sp. HB161398, assembly GCF_005870025.1. Taxonomy (GTDB): domain Bacteria; phylum Pseudomonadota; class Alphaproteobacteria; order Rhodobacterales; family Rhodobacteraceae; genus Mangrovicoccus. The sequence continues at coordinate 8,214 of NZ_VATA01000115.1, read as the reverse complement.
GGCCAGCGCCTTCGCCGGGGCGCCGTCCTGGGGTTCCCGCGTCAGGAACCGCATGCTGAACGCCGCGAGGTCCTCGACAAGCCTGGCGTGGCGGACATCCAGCCGGTCCGCCGCCTCCCGGTTTCCCCGACCAGCCGTGCCAGGCAATGCGCGCGGGCCGTCCTGCCACCGGCGGCACGCAATCGATGACGCGGGCGGGCACCGGGACGCCGAAGGTGCGGAAGAAGAAGCTGCCGCCCAGAGCCAGGTCCGGGCCGTTCCGCCCAAGCTCGACGTCACATTCGCCGGGCAATTGGCATTTCTCCGACGGGATTGCGGGTCTTGCCGCAACTTGGCGGTCAGGCGCGACCCGGGAGCCCCGGGGCGTCGAAAAGGCCGAGCTGCATGGGCCGTTGAAGGTCCGGTCGCCGATATGCGTCATGTGCTTCAGGATGCGCGCGCAGGTCGAGCGCCGTGCACGGGCTGGCGGAATGGCCTCGCCTTCAGCCGCATGCGCATGACGGGGCAGAGGACCAGCGCGAGGAAGCAGATCAGGGCATGCGCGCGGATCCGGTCCGGCAGGCGGTGGTGGACGGGGACGATGTCGATATCCGATTTGAGGGCCCCGAACCTGCGCTCGATATCGGCCAATGACTTGTAGCGCGCGACAGCCTCGGAAGGGCCGAGATCGGGGGCATTGGTCAGCAGCGCCAGCTTGCCGTCGAAGAGCCCGGCGCGGGAGGCGGCGCCGTCTTCGAGGCTCCAGCTGAACAGGTCGGGCCTGATGAAGCGGGTCGGCTCCGGCCTTGGCGAAGCGGCTGTACGACCCGCGGGCCGTCTGCCCGGCGTCCCGGTCACAGACGCAAATGCGCAGCATCAGGCCTGGATGATAGCCGGGACGGCCGGTCTCCTTCGCCGCTGTCCTGAAGCCGAGGGCGGCGAGATCGAGCATCTCGACGAAGGCATCGACCACCCGGATTGGATTGCGATCACCGACATAGCCGTCCGGCGTCTCGGGAAAGAGCATCGCCTGCCGCCGCCCGGCGCCTTCGATCAATTCCGCCATGCCCTGCCTTCCCCGTCTAGCCGAAAACACAGCAGAGTCAGCATGATATCCGGCGAAGTTTCACACAGCCTGCGCACCATGCGGCCGGTAGCGGAACCATGCGAAATCCGCCGGGGTCGCGGTGCCGGCAATGTCATGCGCGGCCATGCCGACGAAGGCGCCGGTAAAGGCCCCCGCGCCGCCTCGTCCCGCCTCGTCCGCCAGAAGCGACGCGTCGAGCGTCAGCGGCAGGTCCTGCCACGGCCCGTCTCCGGCGGCAAAGCGGAAGGCCAGCCTGTCGTGCCGCACGCGCACCCCCAGCCGGACCCGGCCGGAGCCGGGAAGCGGCAGCGGCGCCGCCAGCGGGTAGCGCAGCGTGCCGGCGGGATAGGTGCCCTCGCAGGACATCACGATCAGTTCGCGCCCGCCCGCTTCGCCGGCGGTGACGGCCAGATAGTGGAACAGGTGCGCATGGTACCAGCAAATCAGCCCGGCCATCTGCTGATACCCCGCCGGCGCGAACTCCAGCTCGGTTTCGGCGTCATAGCACCACTCGGTCTGGCGATGCATCACGGCCGCGTGCTCGAACCGGCTGCCCGGCGACTCGCGCCCGAAGAGGCGCAGGAAACCCGGCCGGGCGCCAAGCGAGAAGAGCCGACCGGGCTCGGGACTGCGCAGCCACTGCAGGGCGGCGGGCAGCGGGCCGGGGGCGAAGGCGATGTCGCCCTGCCCGGGCGGGAACGGATGCGGGGGCAGGCCGGGCGCCGCTACCTCCACGGCCGGCAGCGTCCCGCCCTGGGCAAGCCGCGGGAATTCGCCCGCGGGCCAGTCGAGCCGCTGGATCGCAGTTTCCCGGCCGCACACCGAGCGGCGGAGCCCGGGCAGCGGGCGCGCGCAGAGATGCACGAGGTAGGGGTCGCCCGCGGGTGTCTCGACGATATCGCCATGCCCTGCGCGCTGCAGCGGCCAGCCGGGATCGTCCTTCGCGGTCAGCAGATGCGGCCCCGGCCCGGTCTCGTAGGGTCCCCACAGGTTGCGGGACCGCGCCATGGTGACGGCATGGTCGTAACCGGTGCCGCCCTCTGCGGTCAGCAGCCAGTACCAGCCGTCGCGTCGGTAGAGATGCGGCCCCTCGGTCAGGCCGAGCCCGCTGCCGCGCCAGATCACCCGTGCCGGCCCGACAAGGCGCTGCTGTGCCGCCGAGTATTCCTGGCAGAGGATGCCGCCGAATGTGTCCTTGCGGTGGGCCGCGCGGTGGTTCCAGACCATGTTCAGCAGGTACTTGCGCCCGCCCGCGTCGTGAAACAGCGACGGATCGAAGCCCGAGGCGTTCAGGAAGACCGGGTCGGACCAGGGGCCTTCGATATTCTCTGCGGTGACAAGATAGTTGCGGCTGTCCTTGAAGGCGCCGCTGCGGCGCTTGACGTCGGAATAGACCAGCCAGAACAGCCCGTCCGAATGGCTGAGGCAGGGTGCCCAGACGCCGCCCGAATCCTCGCTGCCGCGCAGGTCAAGCTGGCTTGCCCGGGTCAGCGGCCTTGTCAGCAGCCGCCAGTCCGCCAGATCCCGCGAATGGTGGATCTGGACGCCCGGGTACCATTCGAAGGTGGAGGTGGCGATGTAGTAGTCCCCGCCCACCCTAAGGATGGACGGGTCCGGGTTGAAGCCCCTGAGGACCGGGTTGCGGATCACGGCAGACAGGTCGGACATTCCTCTTCCGGTCCTTCGGGCGGCGCTACCGTGCCTTGCTCACATCGCGGAAGCGGCCGATCCACGGGTCGATCGGCAGCCCCGAAATGTCGTTCTGATAGGCCGCGGTCACCACGCGCTCCGAGAACGGCTGGATCGAGATCACCTTTTCGTCGATCATCCGCTGGATGTCGCCGTACATCGCGCGCTGCCTGTCCAGATCGGGCTCCACCAGCGCGGCCTCGATGGCGGCGTTCAGCTCCTCGTCATGGAAGCTGGTGCGCCAGCCCTGGTAGTTGGTCAGCCCGGCTTCCTGGGAGTTGTCGGGGTTGTAGACCATGGCGCGCAGGTTGCTGTCGGCATGGGGCTGCTGCCCGCCGCCGCCGCGCCCGACCAGAAGCTCGAACTCGCGCGAGCGCATGGCGCCGTAGATCTGCCCTCCGTCGCCGGTGACAATCTCGGCCTCGATCCCGGCCTGCGCCAGGGTGCCCTGAATGGCGGTGGCGCTGTCGAGGAATTCCTGGGTGCTGATCACCCGAAGCGTGGTCTTGAAGCCGTCCGGAAAGCCCGCCTCGGCCAGCAGCGCCTTTGCCTTGTCCACATCAAGCGCGTAGTCCAGGTCTTCCAGCGCGCCGAAGGCAAAGGAGTTGACCGGCCGCTGCCATTTCACGCCGAAGAACGGCATGATCGCCTCGTTGATGCCGTCATAGTCGATCAGATAGCGCAGCGCCTCGCGCACCCTGGGATCGGCATAGCGCTCGTCCTTCATCGAGACCGCGAGATAGTAGAAACCGGCGGAGGGCACGGTTTCCACCACGATATCGTCGCTCCCGCTCAACGCGCGCAGGTCGGAGGCCGCCAGCGAGAAGCCCACATCCAGGTCGCCCTGCTCCAGCCCCAGCCGCTGCGACTGGCTTTCGGGCAGGTGGCGCATCAGAACCCGGCGCATCTCGGCCGGCTCGCGCCAGTACTGCTCGTTGCGGGTCAGGATCACGTATTCGTTCGACCGCCAGTCGCCCAGCACGAAGGCGCCCGAGCCAGCGGAGTTGTTCACCAGCCACTTCTGGCCCATGTCGCCTTCGACTTCATGCTCGGCCACGAGCTGGCTGTCGAGGATGGAGCCCAGGCCGCCGATGGCAAGCACCATCATCACCAGCCGGGGGTCGTCCGGCTGGGGCAGGTGCAGGGTCAGGGTCTTGTCGTCCACGACCTCGGTCATCTCGACCACGTTCCCGGCGGTATAGCCGCGGCTGCCGAGGAAGGACGACTGCACCATGGACAGCAGGAGCGGCCGGCGCAGGCTGTAGGCCACGTCCTCGGCGGTCACCGGGTTGCCGGAGGCAAAGGTGGCCCCGGGGTCGATATGGAAGGTGATCGACCTGTTATCCGCCGCGATGTCCCAGGACGCGGCGGCGCCGGGCACCAGTTCGTTGGTCGCCGGGTCCAGCTCCACCAGCGTGTCATACACGTTGTTCAGGATCTGCACGGCATCGGCGCCGGTGATCGCGCCGGGATCCAGCGTCAGCACGTTGTTCATGTTGAACGCGACGACCAGCTGGTCCGCCGGCGTTTCGGCGAGGACGGGGCCGGGCGCCGTGAAGGCGGTGGTCGCGAATAGAAGGCCGGCAATCGTGGCCCTGCTCAGACGTTTCATCGGGTCTCCTCCCATGGATGTCCGGGCGGTGCGCCTCCCGCGCCCGCCCTTGCGTTATCTGTCGAGTATCGCGCGGCAGACCGGCACCAGCGCGCGGCCCAGGGCTTCGGTGGCGGGCAGGTCCAGGTGGGTGCCGTCGACGGGCGAGGCCGCGCAGACAGTTGCCGCATCGAAGAAATCCGCGCCGAACCGCGCGGCCAGCGCCTTGTACTTGCCCGCGATCCTCTGGCTTTCGGCGATGCGCCCGGGCGTGTGCCGGTCGCCGCATGGAACCTGCGGCGGCGGAGCCACCACCAGAACGGCGGGCGTTTCGCAGCGCGGCTTGTCGAAGGCGAAGGTCTGGACAATGCGCACCAGCCGCTGCATGCCCTTCTCCGCCCCGTCGGCCGAGCCGGCATTCGCCGCCTTCAGGTCATTGGTGCCCAGCATCAGGATCACCAGATCAAGCGGCGCCTGGCTGGCCAGCGCCACCGGCAGGGTCTTGACCGCGTTGCGGCAGGCATTGCCTGCATGGTCGTCGAAGCAGGTGCTGCGCCCGCACAGCCCGTCCTGCACCACCTCGACATCGCCCAGCCCGGCCTGGAGCACCGTGGGCCAGAGCGAGGATTTCGGATGCCGTCCGCCATCGGCGGGATCGTGCCCCCAGGTGAGGCTGTCGCCATAGGCCAGAACGGTGGGCGTCGTCATTGCGCGGACCCTGTCTGCCTGGGCAGCGCCTGCCCGCGGCCGGACCGCGGCGCCGACGTTCGGCTGTTGGACATCATCCCCTCCATGTCTGCGTGGTTATCAAAATCTGTATGAAACATATCGGACAGATGTCAATATTGATCATACAGAATTCGTGATTTCGGTTCATCCTGCCGACCGGCGGGTCTTGCGGTGCAAACCGGCCGGATCCCGGCCCGCCGCCTTCCCGCCCGGCTGAGAGGGCTGTCCGGCGCAAAGGTCGAAATCGCCGTCGGCCCGGGTCCTGCAGCTGACGGCCGGCTTCTCCTGCGGCGGACCGCGAGATTGGCGCAAGCGCGCCGGTGTCGTCGCAGGCTTCCGGGAGTCACTGCGTGGCGCCGGCGGGTCAAGAGCCCGCCATGAGCAAGCCCGAGCCTGCCCGCTATCGCAGCACGAACTGGAACTCCCGCAATGCCGCGCTGAAGCGGGCAGGTCACTCCTGCTCTGGCTGGACAAGGACATGGCCTGGCGCGCGCCGAAGACAGGCAAGTCGGGGCGTCCACCGATCTTTTCGGAGTGAGGAGGATCAGAAGACGGTCCGGGGGAGTCCGGACCGGTCGGCGTCAGCGGCGAGTCCTCCGGGAGAGGCGTCGAGGGCCGGACGGGCGGAGCCCTGTCCGGCGCATGCCTTCCAGGTCTGCCTGAACCCAAGGCTCTCTCCGGTCTGCCGCTCGGGAAAACGAGCGGCAACTTCGAAATGGCAGGCCCGGACTGGCCGGTGCCCGACTTCTCCACGCCCAGCCGAGGTCAAAGCGAGACGGGACCGCGAAAGCCCGTCGAACGATCACCGTCGAGTTCTCGTTCCGCCGGGCTCCGGGTCACCTGAACCTGCTGGTCCACGCTCGGGCATTGCTGCGCAATAGCCTGCCGGACATCACCGGCATCAGGTTCCATGAAGAAGGAAGAGGGACCGTGGCGCCAGTGGCGCCGCGAAATCCCGACGAATGAATGGCTGGCCGGGAAGCACGGCACCCGTCGACGCCAGTACCGCAAGGTCCATCTGGCATGGACACGGCGACCGGCGACATCCGGGCGGCGGCGTTCACCACCAGCCGCTAGGGAGACAGCCCGGGCCTGCCGGAGCTCCTCGACCAGACCCCGCGAGACGAAGAGATCGGCACTGTCACAGGCGAGTTGCCAGCGGGTGCGCCGTCGCCCATCGGGCTCGGACCGATGGCGACGCGATGGGCAACTCCGCGCACCTCTGGCGGCGCCTTCGACACACGCCGGTGCCATGCGGCGATCCTGACGCACGGAGGCATCTGGCGTTCGGGCATTCGTTCCGACCGGTGGCAGTCATGCCCTCGCCCCTATCCGTGGAAACGGCCGTCTCTGGAAGGAGGACTGTCCGGTTGCGCTGGCGCGCAACCACATCCCTGGCGGCCCGGCCGCGTTTGCCCGACTTTCGCGGCGCCACTGGCGGCACGGTTCCAGCCCACTCTGGAAATGATGGTCCGGCGATCATGTCCGCGGCCGGATCGAGGCCGGGACGAGCCTCCTCAAGTCCTCCGGCGAGCGGATGGCCTCGAGGTCCCCCGACTGCCAGACCGCCGAGATCCACATCCGCGTCATTCGCGGCCGCGCCCGGACCGATGGCGCTTGCCGCTCATTCATGAACCGCTTGAACGCTCCCGGCAATGCCGGGATCGAACGCGTGGCCTGACCAAAGCCGGGGAAGGGGCATCACGTCCTGACGCCGATTTCTGCAGCAATGCGCCGTCGGAGCATCGACAGCAAAGCCATTGGTCAATCTGCCGGCATGAAACGAGACATAGACGGTCAGCTTGTCATTCGCGCTCTTGGCCGGTGCCGCGATATTCAGGTACAGGCAATCCTCGCTCGGGGGCGAGGCCGAATTGTAGTAGCCCGGCGCATGGGCTTCCCGAAGGAACCAGTCGCTGTGGAACTGCTGCGGCGCCGCCGGCGTGGCCCTACAGGCGGAGCAGCGTAGATCATCCCTAGAAAAATACCTATTTTCAATGCATTGGATCCGGACAGGAAGCCTGTCGCCTTCCCGAGGCCAGTCGTCGCTTGAGTGATCATCCTCTTCGGCTGTCTGACTATGGAGAGGTCATGTCGCGAATGTGGTGGAAATTGCCGAGCGGCATGCTCCGGGCATGTGAGATTGGCTCCGTTCAGGCGGCGAGGTCACGGGACATCGGCGCGAGCGGCTGAGAGAGAGTTTCCCAGCCGTCGATCTTGCGCATCCCCTGCCCGGCAGCGGTTAGCCTGCAAATCGCGAGAGGGAGGATCTGCCCGGAGGCGAGCAGCGCCCAGAGCAGCATCGGCACTGTCTCGGCGCAGGGAAGCACGGTCTGGGTCTTGATCCGGTGGCGGAACTCTTCGTTCAGTCGCTTTATCGCGCTGGTCGTGCGCGCCGATTTCCATTGCGACGGATCGAGCCGGGTGAAGCTGAAGAGGCGGTCGCCCGCTTCTTCCAGGCTGTCGGCGACCGCGCTGCACTTGAGGCGCCATTTGCGCAGGAACATCTTCCGCCTGAGCTCCACCCCCGCGGCGGTGCAGGCATAGATCATGTCGCGGTAGTCCTCGGTCAGCTCATCGTGCAGACGCTTGCGCCCGTGCCGTGCTGCGCGCTTTCGCGGCCCGGCCGGGGCCACGGTCGCTCCGCACCCTTCGCCCTCGACCTTGATGCTAGTGCTGTCCGCTGCCCGGCAGGGTATTGCGTAGCAATGCCCGAGAGGGGACAAGCAGGTGAAGCGCCCCTTTGGAGCTGCCGTACGGGATGGTTGCGTCCAAGGTTCGACGGGCTTTCGCGGCGCCACTGGCGCCACGGCCCCGTCTCGCTCTGGCGGCGCGACAGGGTGCTGAAGTCCGGCGCGGACCAGCCGATACTGTTCTCTAATGGGTCAAGATCCGACTGCTCATTTCCGAGCGGTTACCAGCTTTCGGGTGCCTTCGTTCTCTGCGTGCTCAATGATGGCACTTGATGGGGTGAGCTGGGTGCGAGAGTGGCGAGGTTGAAACCGCAGTCGACCGGTTTGGCCGCTGCTGCAGAATCGGCGCCATAAGAGGTGGTCCCGTTTTTTCGACCAGTTTGCCGCCGGGCTAAGCTATAGCATTGGTTTCACGTCAGGCGGCGATCTTCAGGTTCGGGGTCCGG
>NZ_VATA01000114.1 GCF_005870025.1 Poseidonocella sp. HB161398 | reverse complement strand
ACCGCGCTCGGCATACCCGTCACTGTGGCCGTAGGATAAGTCCGTCCGGGGAAAGGGGAACCGCGCTCAGCCCCCGATTTGTGCAACAAGGCCGGTTTGATAGGTAAATTAGCCGAACAAAACCTGAGAAAGCACTCGCAACGGCGAAGAAAACTTGCGTGCCGAATCAAACTTCGAATCACTACTGGTATGGGTAAGAACGGAGTCTAAGGACTTGCATCAGGCCATGAAGGTAGATTTGCACAATCACGAGCAGCTGAAGTGCAGGCTCCGGCTGGCTGGTTCGAGCATGGCGGAAATTGCCCGCACGCTCGGCATTAAGCAAAGCAGCGTGACGGTAGTTAGCCAAGGCTATCGCCGTTCGCATCGTGTGCAGTCCGCCATCGCCAACCAGCTTGGTACAACTCCTCAGGAGCTCTTTTCCGACCGGTACCCAGCAGAGGAGGGCAGCGCAGCAACCAAAACCTGACATCGGGAAATAAAAAGACCCTCCTGCGCTAACAGGAAGGCCTTTTGAATAAGCGTCGTTTGGTACCGACGTCTTATTCATCCCCTGAGTCTCAAGAAAAGTCAACCTGCCGGGGCGTCTTCCGGCAGGGCAGTGAAACTCATCTCAAACATAGGGGGATGTTGCCCTGCACCTGCTCCGATCCACACGGGTCGGCGCCCAGGTGAGGTGCACTCCAATCATCATGCAAGATCATCTGATCTACCGCGGGCCGGAGCCGAGCCACGCGACCCGTGTTCCTGCGCGCCGTTCCAAGGGCAGTCTTCGCGGCTCGATGGTGGCTATGCTGCCTGGTTTCCAGCGCCCGCGACTTATCCACTTCGAGAGTGCGCTCGAGTATGCCTTCCTGTGCCAGATGTTGGTGCGGGATGACGTGCACCACGTCCGGGAACAGCCTCCGGCGATCTCTTATGTCGGCATCGACGGCCTCCCTGCGCGGCATGTCTTTGACTTCATGGTCACCAAGGCGGATGGCGAGCGAATTGCGGTGGCAATCAAACCCATGCAGCGTGTCCTGAAGCTGAACTTTGCCTCCGAGCTCGAAGCTGTTGCCGCTGCGGTCTCCAAGTCCTTTGCGGACCGGGTGCTGCTGGTCACCGATCTGCACATCGACCGGGCCGCTGCAGCTGAAGCGGCCCGGACACTCGCCTGGTCGCGCCCCTCTCTGGTGGAGGTAACGGCATGACCCTCCGTTTCCGCTTCTCGAACTCCGACATGATCACAACGGCAGGCGTCGCCATGCGCCCCCTTGAGATCGACGACAAAGGCGGCACCTTCGAGCGGGTTGGCCAGCCAGGGATCACCGAGGCATTTTCCCACCAGGAGCTCGCCGAGATGATGCGCCGTCCAGACACGACCTACTTTGCCGGGTATTTCGACCGGACCACCCAAGAGGCGCATCGCGACAAACCTGTGCAGGTCATCAGCGAGCTGTCGGAAGAGACTGCACGGCTGGTGATCTGGCGGAAGGCCGTCTGTGACGCCTTCCTGGCTCTCGAAGCTGCGGGCCTCATCAAACGTACGCAGCGGGCATACGAGCAGGCAAAAGCGCAGCTTGCATCAGTGACGGAGAGGCTTGTTGGCGAAGGCGCAGCAGCCTTTGCCAAGATCCGACCGGGCCAAGAGATAAAAATTCGAAGCTGCCGGGGAGCCGGACGGTCTTGCAGTGGGTCCGCTCGTATCAGGCCGCAGGCTACTCCGCACTTTCGCTCATTCCGGCCACATACCGATCCGGCAATCGGACCCGGCGCTGGTGCCCGAAGGCAGAAGCCCTGATGAACCAGGTCATCGAGATCTACGCCGACACGCAGCGCCCGAGCAAAATCCAATCGGTTCAGGAGACCAGGGCGCTGTTCGCGGAAGAAAACGCGCGCAGAACCAGCGCGGGGGCAACACCGCTCATAGTTCCTTCCGCCTCCAGCGTTAAACGCCGACTGGACTCGGCTGACCCATTCTACGTCTGCGCCAAACGATATGGCTCGTCTGCGGCCGCCAGGAAGTTCGCCATGAGCAGCAACGGTCCCGACGTCGTGCGCCCCATGGAGCGGGTCGAGATGGATGAAAACAAGCTCGACGTCATGTCGTTGCTGACGCTGACAGGCATCTGGGACCACCTGCCGACAGAGCGGCAGAAGAAATTCGAGGCGGGGCGACGCTGGCTCTACATTGCGATCGACTGCGCCACGAAATGCGTGGTGTCGATGCGGCTGGCCGACAATCCGAACTCGGATGATGCGATCCGCGCGCTGCGTTTGATTTTCGAGGACAAGACCCCGCTGGCCCAGGCAGCCGAATGCGAAAGCACATGGCATCACCATGGCGGGATCGGGACCCTCGTGACCGACATGGGGCCTGCCTTCGTCTCGGATGCCTTCCAGACGACGGTGGCTTCGCTCGGGATCACGTCGCACCTGCCGCCCGCCGGAATTCCCTGGATGCGGGGGCATATCGAGTCCTTCTTCCGAACGCTCGGTCACCAGCTCATGCCGCTCTTGGCGGGCCGGACCTTCTTCGACACCGTGGATCGTGGCGACTACCCCTCCGAGATGCTCGCCTGTCTTTGCGACGACGATCTGATCAAGGTTCTTCTGACCTACATCGTTGATATCTATCACAACCAGCCACACGGCTCGCTGAAAGGGGAAACTCCGAACGCAGCCTGGCAGCGGCTGGTGGCCGAACATGGGACGCCTACGGTACCGGATGGCCTGACCCTCAGGAAAGCATTCGGCAGGCCGATGACCCGGAAGCTCAATGACGAGGGCGTGCTGTTCTCGGGGCTCAGCTATAGCTGCGAAGCGCTGCGTGAGGCCTATCTCCACTCCCCCACACGGGAGGTGGAAATCAGGGTCGATCTGCAGGACATCGGGTGGATTGCCGTCAAGGTAGGCGCAACCTGGTACCCGGCGCTCGCCAATCAGCCCGGCTTCGAGGGCGTGAACTTCGACGAGCTGCGTGAGGGCATTCGAGCCATTCGGCACGCCCACGCTCGCGACGCGAGGCTGGACGCGCCCAAGGTCCAGCGTGCCATCGAGCGAATTTCCGAGGCGAACCGTTGTGCGTTCGCGTTGCGCGCCCTGACGCCGTTCCACGTGGCCGACGTGGAGGTCGCGCGTGCAGATGCGGCACTGCACTATCCGCTCCGCTCTGACGCGCAGCGATTGGGACACGTGCCCCCGAGCAACGATCTGCTCAATGACGCAATCTCCATCACTCCGCCCAAGGACACATCTCGGGAGCCAGACAGCGACGATAGCGGGCCGGGGTCCTAGCGTCGAACGAGACGCAAGACCCGCAAACGCTGGGGGTTCAATTATGGGAAATGATCTGATCAAGCGCCTTCGCTGGTACGAGATCACGATGCGCATTCAGCCGCCAGGCGCAACTCTTGCAGACCATTCCCCCTCTCGCACATGCAACGCATGTGCTGTCGGGCAGCGGGATGCAGGACCGGTGACGGCCTCGGCCGTGGCCGCCACGATCGGGTCGGGCCACCAGTTCAAGAGTGGCCGGGAATTTGCGGCGTGGCTTGGTTTGACACCGCGCAACCACTCCAGCGGTGGCAAGGAGCGGTTGGGAAAGATCACCAAGATGGGTGATCGGTATCTGCGCCAGCTCATCGTTGTCGGCATGACATCGCGTGTGCGGCAGGTCGCCAATCATCCGGAGCGTGCCGATCCCTGGCTGACGAAGCTGTTGCAGAGAAGGCCAGCCCGGCTCGCGACCGTCGCCATGGCGACCAAGACGGCGCGGATCATGTGGGCGGTGCTGACCAGGAACGCAGCCTGCCGACCTCACGCAGCCTGAGACGTACAGAAACAGCGAGATAGCAAGACCGACGATGTGATGGTGTACCCTTCAGCCGCAACGATCAGGACGCTCCGCCGAATGACCCGGGCGCAATTGCCCGCTAACCAGATAGGAACCTGATCTGCGGATCCCATCACGGCCAGCGGTGTCAACCGCGCAAACAGGCCGGACACAAGACCGCTTCTGAAAACGTACTCGAGATCATTTACGGCTTGCTATGCGGGAGCCATCCACACAGGTCATTCGCGGCGGCCGGGGTGGCTTTTCCCGGAAAGCGATTCTGGAAAAATGATCGCGGAATGACTGCATGCTCGGCGACTCATTGCCCGAGATTGCCGGGCATTCCAACGCCAATTCTTCTTAGAATGCCAAGAAATCCTGCAAATTGGGTCAGTGTTGGCGCGATTTGAAGCGGTAGTACAGATTCATCTTCTCATAAATGTATGTAGATTGAACTGAGTATTGATTGGATCAATGCGCCTGCAAATGCTGAGAGGGCAAAGCGGACCACCGCATAGAGAAACGGAGTGCAGCATGCCCGCAGTTACCCAGGACGCTCACAAGGACGGCGACTTCTTCGTCGACTACGAGGAGAAGGTCTTCGAGGACGTGAAGGCCGAGGAGGGCGAGAAGGCCCTGGTGACCTTCCACACGGTCGCCTTCGAAGGCTCGATCGGCCTCGTGAACATCCTCAACGCCATCCGGCTGAACCGCAAGGGCTACGAGACCTCGATCCTGCTCTACGGGCCGGGCGTGACGCTGGGCATCCAGCGCGGCTTCCCGACGCTCGGCGACGAGGCCTTTCCCGGCCACCAGAATTTCGCGGTGAACCTGAAGAAGTTCATGGGCGAGGGCGGCAAGGTCTATGCCTGCCGCTTCGCGCTGCAGGCGCTCTACGGCCATGGCGAGCCGTCGCTGCTGCCCGGGATCACGCCGATCGCGCCGCAGGACGTGCTTGACTGCATCCTGCTGCACAAGAAGGCCGATGCGGTGATCCTCGACACCTGGACGGTCTGACCGCGCCGCAGCCGGGGGGACCGCACCCGGTCCCCCCGGACCCCCCTGGTGCGCCCCGCACCGCCGCCGATCCACCGCAGAGGCTCCGCCCATGAGAACCGACACGATCCGCGCCGCCGCGGTCCAGATCGCCCCCGACCTCTCGGGGCGCGCAGGCACCGTCGAGCGGGTGCTGAACGCCATTGCCGAGGCCGCGGGCAAGGGCGCGCGCTTCATCGTCTTCCCCGAGACCTTCGTGCCCTACTACCCGTATTTCTCCTTCGTTCTGCCCCCTGTCCAGCAGGGCGGGCCGCATCTGGAGCTGATGAAGGAGGCCGTCGCCATTCCCTCGCCCGAGATGGCGGCGGTGGCGGAGGCGGCGCGCCGCCATGGCGCCGTGGTGGTGCTGGGCGTGACCGAGCGCGACCACGGCTCGCTCTACAACACCCAGCTCATTTTCGATGCCGACGGGACGCTGAAGCTCAAGCGCCGCAAGATCACCCCGACCTATCACGAGCGCATGGTCTGGGGGCAGGGCGACGGCGCCGGGCTGAAGGTCGTCGAGACCGCCGTGGGCCGGGTCGGCGCGCTGGCCTGCTGGGAGCACTACAACCCGCTGGCGCGCTACGCGCTGATGGCCCAGCACGAGGAGATCCATGCCGGGCACTATCCGGGCAGCCTCGTCGGCGACATCTTCCGCGACCAGATCGAGGTGACGATGCGCCACCATGCGCTGGAATCGGGCTGCTTCGTGGTCAATTCCACGGGCTGGCTGACCGAGGAGCAGATCGCGCAGATCCATCCCGATCCCGCGCTGCAGAAGGCGATGCGCTCGGGCTGCATGACGTGCATCGTGTCGCCCGAGGGCCGCCATCTGGCAGAGCCGCTGACCGGGGGCGAGGGGATGGTGATCGCCGATCTGGACATGCGGCTGATCGCCAAGCGCAAGCGGATGATGGATGCGGTCGGGCACTACGCGCGGCCCGAGCTTCTGAGCCTGCTGCACGACACCCGTCCCGCCCTGGCCCGCCATGTGACCGAGGCCGCGGCCCCGGAAGAGGAGGAAGCGCAAGATGCCTGAGACCGACCGTTCCGCCCTGATCAACGACCTGCAGACCCGCGGCATGCGCCTTGTCGATCCGCGCGCCGGGCATGAGAGCCGCCGCGGCGGCGCCGGGCCCTCGGACCACAAGGCGGTGACGCTGGACGATGTGACCGTGATGGTCCCGGTGCACACCGCCCCGGCCTTCGACAGCCCCTATCTGGTGGAGGCGCCCGGGCCCGACGGCCGCGCCCGCGTCACCCGCGACGGCACGGAGGTCGCGCGGATCAGCTTCCCCGCCCGGCCGCATTTCTACGACCTGACGACCTCGGACGGCGTGCCGATGAACAAGGTCGCGGTGCTGCATTCGCGCGACGTGCTGGCCACGACCGTGCTGCAGACCTGCATCCGCTACGAGAGCCGGAAGAAGACCTGCCAGTTCTGCTCGATCGGCCAGTCGCTGGCCGCGGGCCGCACCGTCGCGCACAAGACGCCCGCCCAGCTTGCCGAAGTGGCGAAGGCGGCGGTCGAGTTGGACGGCGTGACGCATATGGTGCTGACCACCGGCACGCCGAAGGGCCCGGACCGGGGCGCCGCGGTGCTCTGCGACAGCGCGGCCGCGATCAAGGCGGCCGTCGACCTGCCGATCCAGGCGCAATGCGAGCCGCCCGAGGACGACATCTGGCATCAGCGGATGCGCGCGGCGGGCGTCGATGCGCTGGGGATGCATCTGGAAGCGGTGACGCCCGAAGTGCGCCAGCGGATCATGCCGGGCAAGGCCTCGGTTCCCTTGGAGAAGTACTTCTCCAGCTTCGAGGCGGCCGTGAAGGTCTTCGGCCGCGGCCAGGTCTCGACCTATATCCTCGCCGGGCTCGGCGACACGGCGGAGGCGATCCTCGCCATGGGCGAAAAGCTCTGCGCGATGGGGGTCTATCCCTTCGTCGTGCCCTTCGTGCCGATCTCGGGCACGCCGCTGGAAAGCCACCCGGCGCCCACATCCGAATTCATGGCGTCGATCCTGCGGCCGCTGGGGCAGATGGTCGTGGCCTCCGGCATGCGCTCCTCCGAGATCAAGGCGGGCTGCGGCAAATGCGGGGCCTGCTCGGCGCTGTCCACCTACGAGACCCTGAAGGTGCCGGCATGATCTTCCCCGAGCCGCGCGACTTCCACGCCCCCGGATACTATATCCGCGCGGCCTCGACCCGCTGGGAAGCGAAGGGCGCCGCCGATCTGCGCCACCGCGTTTTCGTCGGAGAGCAGGGCATCTTCGCCGAGCATGACCGCGACGAGACCGACCTGATCGCCACGCATCTGGTGGCGCTGTCGACCTATGCGCACGAGGCCGACCAGGTGGTGGGCACGGTGCGCATCCACGAGGAGCATCCCGGGCTCTGGTGGGGCTCGCGCCTGGCCGTCGACCGGGAGTTCCGCCATGTCGGGCGGCTGGGCGCCGAGCTGATCCGGCTGGCAGTTTCGACCGCCAATGCCCGCGGCTGCCATACCTTCCGCGCCCATGTGCAGAGCCAGAACGTGGTGCTCTTCCGGCGGCTGCGCTGGGACGTGAAGCAGGAGCTGGCCATCCACGGCCATCCGCATGCGCTGATGGAGGCGCGGCTGGACCATTACCCGCCCTGCGCCGATCCGGTGGCGGGCTGGTACCACCGGCCGCGGCGGGTCCCGGCATGAGCCTCGAGGCCTCGACGGATCTCGCCGGGCTGGCGGAGCGGCTGCGCGCGCATCCCGCCATCCGCTCCAAGCTCGGCATCGGCCGGGCGGCGGCGGGGCTGGGGCTGAGCGCCGCCTCGCCGGGCCGGCCCGGCGACGATGCCGCCGCGCTGCCGAACGGCCAGGGCTGGGATCTGCTGGCGGGCGAGGGGTTCATTCCCGGCTTCGTCGAGGAGAACCCCTGGTTCGCGGGCTGGTGCGGGGTGATGGTCAATCTCTCCGACATCGCCGCGATGGGCGGGCGGGCGACCGCCGTGCTCGACCAGATCTGGGCGCCCTCGGCCGAGGCGGCGCGGCCGCTGATGGAGGGGCTGCGCGATGCCTCGGCCGCCTATGGCGTGCCGCTGGTCGGCGGGCACACGAATTTCGGCGCGCCCGCCCTCGGGCTTGCGGTTTCGGTCCTCGGCAAGGCGGAGGCCCTCGTCACCAGCTTCGACGCCCGCCCCGGCGACATGCTGATTGCCGCCGCCGATCCGCGCGGGCGCTACATCAATTTCGACAATTTCTGCGCGGCGCTCGAGGCGCCCCCGGCACGGCTGCGTGGCGATCTGGCCCTGCTGCCGGAGCTGGCCGCGGCCGGGCTGGTCCGCGCCGGCAAGGATGTCAGCCAGGGCGGGATCATCGGCACCGCGCTGATGCTGGCGGAATGCTCGGGCGTGGCCATCGAGATCGACCTCGACGCGCTCGCTCCGCCGCCGGGCATCGCGCCCGAACGCTGGCTGAGGACCTTCCCCAGCTTCGGCTTCCTCCTTTCCGTCGCGCCGGGCGATGCCAATGCCGTCTGTGCCCGCTTCGCCGCCCGCGGCCTCGACGCCAATGCCGTGGGCCGGGTCCTGCCCGGCTCCGCCGTCACCCTGGCCGACGGCCGGGACCGCGCCCCCTTCTGGGACCACGCCGCCACCCCCTATCTCGACCTCGGAGTCCCCCATGCCTGAGACCTACTGGACCGTCCGCTGGCCCGACGGCGCCGAGGAGCGGCTCTATTCGCCATCCTCCGTCGTCGCCGAGCTGTTCTCTGCCGGAGAGAGCTATCCGGTGCCCGATTTCCTCGCCCGCGCGCGCATCGCGATGGAGCGCGCCTCGAACCGGGTGGAGCGCAAATACGGCTTCGCCTGCACCTCCGCCATGGCGCAGCTCGACGCGATCGAGGCCCGGGTTGCCGCGCTTGGCGACGCCCCGGAGGCAGAGATCGCCTGCCTCGCCATCAGCCAATGAAGGAAGAGCCGATGAAGGACCTCTCTCCCCCGCATGTCCCCGTTGCCATCATCGGCGGCGGCCAGGCCGGCCTGTCGGTCGCCTGGCAGCTGAAGAAGGCGGGCATCGCCGCCATCGTGTTCGAGCGCCATGCCAGGTTCCATTCCTGGCGCGAGAACCGCTGGGACAGCTTCTGCCTGGTGACGCCGAACTGGCAGTGCCGCCTGCCGGATTTCCACTATGCCCGCGACTATGGCGGCACCGATCCGGACGGGTTCATGCTGAAGGACGAGATCACGGACTATCTCGACGCCTTCGCCGAGAAGACTGCGCCCGACCTGCGCGAGGGGGTCGAGGTCACCCGTGTCGCGCCGCGCGACGGCGGCGGCTTCGATGTCGAGACCTCGATCGGCGACTGGCGCGCCGGGCAGGTGGTGATCGCCACCGGCGGCTATGACACGCCGATCGAGCCGGACTACGCCAAGCGGCTCGACCCGTCGGTCTTCCAGATGCATTCGGTCGATTACCGCAATCCCGGGCAGTTCCCCGAGGGCGGCGTGCTGATCGTCGGCACCGGCCAGTCGGGCGTGCAGCTGATGGAGGACTTCACCCGCGCGGGCCGCAAGGTGCATTTGGCCGTCGGACCCGCGCCGCGCTCCCCGCGCAAGTACCGCGGCCGCGACGCCACAGACTGGCTGATGGAGGCCGGGCATTACGCGATCACCATCGCCGAGCATCCCGACCCGGTGAAGGCGATGACCCAGACCAACCACTACATGTCGGGCCGCGACGGCGGCAAGGAGATCGACCTGCGCCGCTGGCATGTCGAGGAGGGCGTCGAACTGCACGGCTCGCTGGCGGACATGGAGGGCACCAAGGTGCGCTTCCTGCCCGATCTGGCGAAGAATCTCGACGATGCCGACCGCTCCTATTGCGGCATCCGCGACACGATCGACGCGCATATCGCCCGCGAGGGCATCGACGCGCCCGTCGAGCCGCCCTTCGAGAAGCTCTGGGAGCCGGACGAAGAGGCGACGGAGCTCGACCTCGCCGAGGCCGGCGTGACCTCGGTGCTCTGGGCGATCGGCTTCCGTCCCGACTATTCCTGGATCGAGGCCGATGTCTTCGACGCCCGCGGCAAGCCGGTCTTCGACCGCGGCGTCACCGCCCATGAGGGCCTGCATTTCATCGGGCTCGGCTGGCTCAACACCTGGGGATCGGGCCGCTTCCTGGGCATCGAGGAGGACAGCGCGCATCTGGCCGCCCGGATCGCCGCGCAGCTCGCGGATGCGAAGGCGCGCGCATGACGGCGCCGCTGCGCCGCGCCGCCGCGGACCGGACCGCCCCGCAGAGCCGCGCGCGGCTCCGCCTCGGCATGGCGCAGCTCTCGCCCTGGGGGCTGTCCGAGCAGTGGCTCCTGCGCGATTGCGGCGACCGCCACTGGGCGCTGATCGCCGGGGCGGCAGGGCAGGCCGGGACGGATTTCCGCGACGCCGAGGGCCGGCCGGTCTATGCCGCCTTCTGCACCACCTCGCTGCAGCTTGCGCCGATCGCTGCCCCGCCGCTCGGGGAAGAGGCCGCGATCGCCTCGCGGCTCTTCTCGCTCGGCCCGAACCGGCTCGGCTCGCTGCATCTCGTCAGCGGCCCGCAGGGGCCGCTCGGCCGGGTGGCGATGGTCAGCTGCTTCCTCTGCCATGACGGGACCGGCTCGAACCGCCGCCTGCTGCGCAGCGCCTTGCCCGGGCTCCGGCCGCCGCCCGCCGCGCCGCCCGAGCTGGCCGCGCTGGCGGCCCGCGCCCGCATCGGGGCCCGCGCCGCCCGCGACATGGCCGCCGGTTCGCCGCTCCTGCGCTACCAGCCGGTGCCCGCGCTCGATTTCAACGCCGCGGGCCTTCTCTATTTCCCGGCCTATTCCAAGATCGCGGAGATCGCCCGCCCCGCGGCCGGTCCGCTGGAACGGCGCGAGATCACCTATCTCGGCAATCTCGACCCCGGAGAGGCGGTGCTGGCCGAGGCCCAGGGCGGAGGGCTGCTTCTGCGCGCGGAAGAGGGGCGCGTCCTGGCCGAGATCTCCGGCTCTGCGGCCTGAGCGGCTCAGAGCTTCCCGGTCAGCTCCGGCACCGCGTCGAAGAGGTCGGCGACCAGGCCGTAATCGGCGACCTGGAAGATCGGGGCCTCCTCGTCCTTGTTGACCGCGACGATCACCTTCGAGTCCTTCATCCCCGCAAGGTGCTGAATCGCCCCGGAAATCCCCGCCGCGATATACAGATCCGGCGCCACCACCTTGCCGGTCTGGCCGACCTGCCAGTCGTTCGGCGCGAAGCCCGAGTCGACCGCCGCCCGCGACGCGCCCACCGCCGCGCCCAGCTTGTCCGCCAGCGCGCCGATGATCGCGAAGCTCTCCTCGGAGCCGACGCCGCGACCGCCCGAGACCACGATC
>NZ_VATA01000113.1 GCF_005870025.1 Poseidonocella sp. HB161398 | reverse complement strand
GTCCGAGGTAACGGATAGAACCCACCGGATGCTGGCGGCAAATTGATGGCCGAAGCGGCCGACCCGGCCGCGGATCGTTTCGCGGGAGACCGTGACGCCGCGCTCGGCCAGGAGATCCTCGATGTCGCGCAGGCTCAGGGCGAAATGGTGATACGCCCAGACGGCATAACCGATGACGCTGCGCGGGAAGCGGAAGCCTTTGATCCGGGACAGGTCTTCGAGGTCCAGCATGACATCGGGCTACCGCCATCTGGAGCGCCCGGCAACTTGACAGTGCCGCTACGAGGCCTCGTGCAACCGGGTGGCAGCCTTCGCGCGGTGCTGGAAGGAGGAGCGCCAGCGCGAGAGCCAGGGCGCCATCATCAAAGCTAGTCGGGTCGTCACGGAATGTTCACATTTTTCCGTATGCGCGAATCATGTGTGCCGGTATACAGGAGTTGCAGGACCCGCCGTTGCGGCGGGATATGCCCGTTTCCCCCGCTCCGCGCGGACCTCTCCCTAGAAAAGGCCGGCGCGCCAAGCCCGGCCCAAGCGCAAGGATTTTTGACATGCAGGACATCTATGTCGATACCGTGACCGCAATCAATTTCAGCAATGGCGTGGTGCGCATGGTGATGGTCGACCAGGACCCCGCCGCCATTGCCCGCCCCGTCCCGGACGAGGACGCCCCGCGCATGCGCGAGAAGCAACAGGTGATCATGCCGCTTCCGGGCTTTCTCTACATGGTCTCGGTGATCAAGGGCCTCGTCGATGACCCGAAGATGCAGGAAATCATCGCGCGCCATGTCTCTGCGGGCCTGTTGCCGGGCACAGATGCCCCGGCCCCGGCCGCGGCTGCCGAGTGATCTGAGCCCGCTGCCCCGCGCCGGGCGTTCGTCTTCCCACTGTCCCACCCCCACCCCCTCGCCCTGAAGGAGCCCCGATCATGGCCCGTTTCGGACGCCGCATCAGAAGAGCCGTCAAGAAAGTCAAGGAAGCCGTCCAGAGCGCCGTCGAGGTCGTCAAGGATGCCGTCGAGTTCACCTTCACCGGGGAGCTGTCGGGCACCGAGGGCAATGACACGCTCAACGCGATCGGCATCGCCGGCACGGTGAAGACCAAGGGCGGCGATGACGAGGTGCGTGCCGGGGCAGGCGCGATCAAGGTGGAGGATACCACAGGCGACCTGCTGGTTAAGGGCGCGGCGGGCAGGATAGACATCCGCAAGACTGGCAGCGGCACCGCAACCTTCCGCGGGGCGGCGGGCGTGGCCGATATCCGGACGGTGGGCAGCATCGATTACGAGGGCGCGGCCCTTGCCAACCACCTGGAGACGGTCTCGGACGATGCGCTGCTGCGCTTCCGCGGCGCGGGCGGATCAAACACGATCAAGGGCGTGGCGGCCAGCGACGCGGACAATTCGCGCATCGATGTCGATTTCGCCGGTGCGGGCGCGCTGAACACGATCACCACACGTGCGGTGTCGAGCAAGGTCGTCTTCAACGGCGCAGGCGTCGCCAACAACATCGGCGTCGAAGCGGACGATGCCGAGGTCGAGTTCACCGGTGCGGGGGCCGATAACCGCATCAGTGTCGGAACGCTCGACGGCGACGTGGCAAAGGCGAAGGTCCGGTTTCCGCGGCTGTTCCAGATGGGGGGGCTGACCAAGATCGGCGTGCTGGGCAGCAGGATCGGCACAGTCTCCACAACCCAGGAGGCCGCCGCCGAGCCGGAGCAGGACACCCGCGCCCGAGTGCGCTTCGATGGCGCTGGCGCTAACAACGTGATCGAGGCCGGCGCCAATCAGGTCGAGGTCGGATTCACCGGGGCCGGGGCGCATAACCGCATCGCCGCCACCGGCTATGGTGCGGGGTCGACGGCCGAGGTCACCTATGCCGGGGCGGGCGGCTATACCGATATCGATGTGCTGGCAGAGACGGCGCGGGTGGATTTCGCCGGGGCGGGCATCGTCAACTCAATTTTCGTGCAGTCCGATGACGGCACTGTCGAATTCGACGGCCTGGGGGCCGGGAACACGGTGGATCTGCGCGCCCAGAGCGACGAGGCTGGGGCCTCCTCCGCGCGGGTGACGTTCACCGGAGGCGGTGGCGCCAACATCATCGGCACCGAGGCGGCGTTCAACGAGATCACCTTCCGCGGGGCGGGCGCCTACAACCAGATCGTGGCCGCGGGGATGGGGGCCGACAGCCAGGCGCTTGTCGATTTCGCCGGGGACGGCGCCTGGAACGTCATCGACGTCGTGGCCGATCGCGGGCAGGTTCGCTTCGCCGGGGCGGGGGCTTACAACGAGATCTACCTGGAGACCCGCGACGGCGGCATCGTCTTCGACGGCGTCGGGGCTGGAAATCTGGTGGAACTGCTCGGCAAGGAAGGCGAGGGCGAGAGCCGCGGCGACATCGAGTTCACCGGCGGCGGTGGCGCCAACGTGGTCCGCTCGCGCGTGGATCACGGGGACATCCGGTTCACCGGGATCGGCGCGGCGAACGACATTCGCCGCATCGGCTCGGACTTGGCGACAGGCGACGTGATCTTCGAGGGTGGCGGGGCGTCCAACATCGTCACCTCCCGCGTTGTCAGCGGCGATATCGTGTTCCGCGGCGGCGGCGCGCGGAACAGGGTGAAGCGCTGGATGGCCGGCGAAGGCACCAGCGGCGACATCGACTTCCGCGGCGCCGGGGCGAAGAACGAGGTTCTGTCCTGGGTGCAGCATGGCGACATCCGCTTCGATGGAGCGGGGATCGGGAACGACATCCGGCGGGTGAATTTCGCGGCCGATGCCACCGGCGACGTGGTCTTCCGCGGCGTCGGCGCGGCCAATACCGTCCGCAGCGAGGTCGCCTCCGGGAATATCGACTTTTCGGGCATCGGTGCGGCGAACATCGTCACACGCAGTGCCCATGTCGCGGCCTCCGAAGGCGACATCGCCTTCGTCGGTGGCGGTGGCGCCAACATGATCCGCTCGGAGGTGCGCCACGGCGATATCGACTTCACCGGCATCGGGCTGGCGAATGTGGTCACACGCGCGGGCGATGCCCAGAGCAGCGGCGACATCCGCTTCGCGGGCGGCGGCGGGGCCAACGTGATTACCTCTGCCGTGAATGACGGCGACATCCATTTCGCCGGGGCCGGGCTTGGCAATGCGGCGACCCGGATTGGCCGGGGCGAAGACAGCCGCGGCGATATCGTCTTCGCCGGCGGTGGCGGTGCGAATGTACTGACCTCGCTGGTTGACCGCGGCGACGTTGCCTTCACCGGTGCGGGGGCGCTCAACGTGCTCACCCGCGAGGGCGGGACCGGGTCGCAGGGGGATGTCACCTTCCGCGGCGCAGGGCTCGGCAACGTCGTCACCCATCTGACGGATCACGGCGACACGCTGTTCCAGGGCGGCGGCGGCGGCAATGCCGTGACGCGCCAGGGCGAGACCGGCAACCTGATCTTCACCGGCGCGGGGCTGGCCAATGTGATCGTGCATGATGTGGCCCAGGGCGACCTGTCGGTGGTCGCGGCAGGCGGCGGCAATGTCGTCACGCGCAAGGGGGCGGGCCATTCAGACGTGACGCTGGGCGGCGGGGCGAATGTGTTCACCGCCGACATGGGCCGCGGCACGGGCAGCACCGATGTCGATATCGAGATGGCGGGCTATGGCAATGTGCTGCTCAGCGACGTGACCGGCAAGACCACCGCGGTGATGGCGGGCCGCGCCAATGTGGCGACGATTTCCGGCGAGGCGGACGTGACCGCGATCGGGTCGGTCAATGTGATCACGACCGGCTCCCATGCCGACCGGATCCGCAGCTACGGCATCGCCAATGTGATCACGACCTCGGGCGACAACAACCATATCGAATCCTACGGGGCCTTCAGCATCATCCGCGACGGTGGAGAGGATGAGGCCCCCTCCGATGCGGGCGGCGGGCTGGCCCTGGTCGATACCGTGGCGGCCGCGACCGGTGCGGTGGTCGAGACCACCATCCGCGAGATCGACGGCGGCGATGGCGCGATGTTCTCCGATCCGTCTGTCTATCTCGATGCGGTGGACGACGCTCTGACCCTCGCCGGGGAGGACGGGTCGGTGCCCGCCGAGGGCGAGATGGGCCTCGGCGAGGCGCTGCCCGAGGAGACGGAAGACGGGCTCGGCGACGACTGGACCGTCCTCGGCGCGGACGAACTGTCCCGGCGCGGTACGGCGGGGACAGAGGCGGAGGCGTCGGCGGAGGTCGATCCGGAGGCCCTGCGCGCCACGGTCGATGCCGAGCTGGCCCGCCATTCCGGTGCGTTTGCCAGGGCCCAGCAGTCGCCGGAAGAGGCCGCGGCCGCGGCGGAGGCGGCGGGCGCCGAGGCTGCGGAGCTGGAAGGCGAGACCGCGGAAGAGGACGCGCCCGGGATCACCGAGGATGACGAGGACGGCACGCTCACGGCCTGGGCTGGTGGCGGCTACGAATGGGCCGTGGGGAAAGACTACAACCTTGCGCTGCTTGCGGGGGCGGCGAATGTCGTGGAGCTTGGCAGCAAGAACGACATCGTCATCGCGGTGTCGCTGGCCAATGTCATCAGCACCGGCGACGGCAATGACGTGGCGGTAATGGCCGGGGCGGGCAACGTGTTCCGGGGCGGCGCCGGCAATGACGTGGCGGTGCAGGCGGCGGTCGGCAACGTGGCACTGATGGGTGCGGGCGACCGGGATGTCGCGGTGCAGCTGGGCTATGGCAACTTCGTCAACAAGGACGCCGACGGGGATCTCTTTGCCTTCCAGCTGGGCTACGGCAATTTCGTCTATCATGGCGGGCTGACGCCCGGAGAGAATCCCGAGACGACCGGCGACATGACCGCCGTGATGGCGGGCTATCTGAACGTCGCGCACAAGCAGGGCGACGGTGATGTCACCGGCGTGCTCATCGGCGGCACCAACTCGCTCAGCCAGGCCGGGGACGGGCGCTATGCGGCGGTGATGCTGGGCAACGTGAACGTCGCCACCAAGATCGGCGCAGGCGATGCCTATTTCTTCATGGGCGGCAACCTGAACGTGGCAACCCATGTCAACGCGCATGGCGGTGACGGCCGGACCGTCTTCGTCATGGCGGGCCGCGCCAATGTCGCGACCAGCATCGGCGACGGGCTGATGACAGGGCTGTTCCTGGGGCAGGCCAATGTCGTGACGCGGGTCGGCAACGGTCTGCTGGTGGCGGGCATGGCGGGCAAGCTGAACGTGCTGACCATGGTCAATTCCCGGACGTCCTCGATGTTCGCGGGCGTGGGCGGCAAGCTGAACGCGGTGACCAAGACCGGCGACGGCATGATGGTGGCGCTGGGATATGGCGGCATCGCCAATGTGGTGACCCATGTCGGCGACGGCTCGACCATCGCGGTGCAGGTCGGCAAGCTGAACGTGATGACCAAGATCGGCGACAGCCACCTGGCGGGCGAGGGCGGCGCGACTGTCCTTGTGGGCAAGGGCAATGCCAATATCGTCACTCATGTCGGCAACGGCGTCACCGCCATGGTGGCCGATGGCCGGCTGAACATCGCGACCAAGGTGGGCGACGGCGAGACCGCGGCGGTGCTGAAGGGCGAGGCGAACGTGGCTGTCCATGTCGGCGACGGGCTGTTCTTCGGGGTGTCAGTGTCGAAATCGCAGGGCAGCCTGACCAGGACCGGGAAGACCGTCGACAGCACCGCGGCCATGATCAACGCGATCCAGCCGGTGGCTGCCGGCGACGAGGAGCGGGCGCGCACCATCTTCGATATCGTCAGCGCGGAGAACCAGGGAAAGCACTTCATGCCCGATCGGATCTTCCACCTGCTGGAGGGAGAGCGCAACGGCAACGTCAATGCACATCGGGAGATGGACCGGATCCGGGCACGCTTCGCGGTTCTCAGTGACGGCTTCGCCGCGGCCGCGGCGCAGGCGGCGCGCGAGATGCCCGGTACGGCAGGCGCGCCGGAGACGGGCGGTGCCGCGGCGGCCGTG
The DNA here is from genome assembly GCF_005870025.1 of Poseidonocella sp. HB161398. GTDB lineage: Bacteria > Pseudomonadota > Alphaproteobacteria > Rhodobacterales > Rhodobacteraceae > Mangrovicoccus. The sequence continues at coordinate 5,732 of NZ_VATA01000113.1, read as the reverse complement.
GGCGACATGGCCGGACAGATCGGCGCGGCCGCCGAGACGGCGCCGCAGGTGCCCCAGACCCAGACCGCTGGACCTGGGCTGTCGGCCAATATCGGCGCCAAGTTCGGCGATGGCGACGTGTTTTTCGCCCAGATCGGGCTGGACCGGAAGAAGGCGGGCAAATACCGCAACGGCAGCAGCCCGACCGAGGGCGAGGCGGGCGACCAGCTGGGCCAGGGCGCGGCACAGACCGGATCCACCGGCGCGCTGTCGGATCTGACCTCCAGCCTCAGCTTCGACCAGTCGGCCAACATCTTCTTCCGCATTGGCGACGGGCGCACCGTCCTGGCACAGCGCGGCAGCTTCAACCTGGTGGGCAATTACGTCGACGCGATCGACGCGCAGTCGGAGGCGGAGCAGGATTACGCCGCCTATGGCGCGGATCACGGGCTGGGCTTCGACTTCGTCCACGCCGCGGTTGGCGATGCCAATATCTCGGTCGATGTCAGCCCCGACCGGCTGTTCGTGGCGGGCACCCCCTGGGGCGGCTCCGAAGTGGGCGCGGATGGCGGGCTTCGGACGTCGCGCGGCCGCGATGCGCTGACCTTCCTGAAGGGCTGGGGCAATGCCAGCGTCAAGATCGGCGACGGTGCCAGCATCCGCGCGATGATCGGCAGCTACAATTTCGGCCTGACCATGGGCAACGGAACCGATATCGGCGTGGCCATCGGCTCGGGCAACGCCCTGATCCGGTTGGGCAGCACGATCGAGGGCGACGATGACAACAATCTCGATACCGGGTTCATCGGCGGGCTCAAGGTGGCGGTCGGCCAGAACAACCTGATCCTCGACTATGGCCGGTCCAACGGGGTGATGGTCAGCCTTGCCCATGCGGCAACCGAGCCCAGCGTGAAGGACCCCAAGGCTTCCGACGCGGCGAGCAGCCTCGAGTTCCAGAAGCACAACCCGCTGACGACACGGCTGGCCGGAACGCTCGACGATGCCAAGGCCTTCCTCAGCAGCCAGAAAAACTACGTGACGAGCTTCGGCAAGACCGGCGGTCCGGTCAGCGGCAATCAGAGCGGCACGAGTAATTTCATCTCCTCGGCCGGCAGCTTCGCGTCGCTGGCGCTCCTCGGCTTCTCAGTGCCGTCGCTGTCGAACGCCGGCAGCAAGAAGGGCCAGAACGGCAGCGAGTTCGCCAAGCGCACATCGGCCAACCAGACGACCAAGCTGATCGGCGCGCTCTACGGCCTGATCAGCCCCGGCAAGACAGGCAGCAGCGATCCGGACCTGGACCAGCCCGCGCCCGGGCGGACCAATGATGGCCGCCGGCACTACGAGGCCTCGCTGGCCGCGATGAAGACGCGCGAGGCCGACATCAAGAAGATCACCAAGACCAGCGGCAGCATGAATGACGGGGCCAGCATCAACCGCGCGATCGAGAGCATCGCCGGGGCCTATACCTCGGGCCTGGCCAATGGCGGCAACATCGTCCATGCGGGCGCGGGCGCGGATACCGTCGTGACGGTCGGGTCGGGCAACCTCGTCTTCGGCGACAACGTGACCTCGCTGTTTACCGATTTCTCGCTGGCGGCCTTCTTCCCGGCCCATGCGCAGGCGCTGTCGCTCAACGAGATCCTGGCGATGATGGCGAATACCAACCGCGACACGGCCGCCGATCTTCAGGCTTATCCCTCGAAATACGACTCCGCGAAGAAGGCGTACGACGCGCGGGGAGGATGGGAGAGCTTCCGCGACGGGCTGATCACCTTCACCGAATGGTTCCAGAATTTCGGCGATATCGGGGCGACCGTGCCCTATTATTCGCTCGGGGAGATGTTCAACTACGGCTACAATACCGACGGCACCATGACCGGCTACGGCACGGATTTCGAGGCGCTTGGCGGCCAGCTTCTCAACATGTTCTGGATCGACCTGACGCTGCCCTCCAGCATCTTCGGGCTGGCCGGCGGGACCGGGGCGGAGGCCTTCAATTCCCTGACCGGCAGCGACTGGTTCGACACCGCGGGCACGATGATGACCGGCTACCTGCCGGATCTGACCGATCCCGATGCCGCGATCTTCGGCCAGGACGAGGAGGCTCAGCCCTCGGGGCTGGACGAGGATGCCGCAGCCGGGGACGAGGACCCCATGGCCGCGCTGGAGGAGTTCATGATCGGCACCGATGCCACGGGTGACGGCTCCATGGCTGATCTCTACACCACTGCCGGCATCCCGGTCATTCCCGGCATCCCGAATTTCGAGTCGCTGGTGCAGACGGTGCTGAATTTCGACGATGTCGTGGCGCTCGGCGAAGGCGGGCCGCTGGACGGGCTGCGCAACATCGCCGAGAAGGTCGACGTGCTGGAAGGCGACGGCGACGTTCTGGTGGCCCTGGGCGGCGGCAACATGCAGTTCGGCGGACATGGCGACGACATCATGGTCACCGTGGGCGAGGTCGCCCATAATTTCGGCGGCTATGGCGAGGATTTCCTCCTCAGCGTCGGCAAGTACAGCTATCTCAACGGCAATGACGGCGACGACTACCTGGTCGGGCTGGGCCAGTACAATGTCATGCACGACAATGGCGGGCACAACACGGTGATCGCGGTCGGCGACCGCAACGACATCCGGCTGGGCCGCGGCAATGACGCGATCTTCGTGATCGGCAACAAGTCGAAGGCCCGCGCCGGGTCGGGCTACAACTTCATCACCGCCTATGGCGCAAAGAACTCGATTTATCTCGGCGGCAATGACGTGGTCTTCGCGGTCGGGGGCGAGAACAACTACTACATCCTGGGCGGCGAAGGCAGCCGCGCACTGGTCCACAATATCGGCGCGGCCAGCATCACCTTCTCGCCGGGGGTGAAGGCCTATGTTGAGCAGGCCTGGGGCGAAATGAAGGGCAGCGCGGGAGACGATTTCCTGCAATTCTCCCGCGAGTCCGAGATGGGCGTGATCACCACCGACAGCAATGCCGGGACCGACGAGCTGCGCCGCCAGGCGGAGCTCGATCCCGAGGCCTATGGCGACGCCTGGGAGGATCTGCGCGATCACGGCATCACCTCGCAGAAGGACACCGTCATCCTGCGCGGGCGCAACACCACGGTCTTCGGCGGCGGCGGCGGCTCGAAGGACACGGATGTCTATGTGCTGGGCTACGGGCTGAAGGACGGGATGATCGTCGATGCCGGAGGCGAAAAGCTGGGCTTCGGCGACGCGACCGAGGACAAGCTGGTCATCGGCGAACGGATCGGCGTCGCCGATTACAGCGGCGAGGTGCGTGAGGCGCCGGTGATCTTCCGCCGCGACGGCAATGACCTCGTGATCCTGTCGCCCGATCACGCGGTCTATCGCGACGCGCCTGCGCCGCTCGATGCCGACGGGCTGAACTCGGTGCGGGTGAAGGACTATTTCGCCACAAATGCCAATCACGCCGTGCAGGTGGTGCTGTCGGTCTGGGACGAGGCCACTGGCGGCAAGGGGCTGGTCGATGACTGGCGCGCGGCCTACGAGGCCGAGGAGGCGCGCGCCGCCGCGGCCCGCGCGGAGTCGGGCTCGGACGAGATCCAGGCGATCCATACCTGGGACGAATTCAAGCTGTCGCATTACACCTACCTGACGCGCGACGGGATCAAGGCGATGCTGGGAGCTTTCGCGGCGCTGGCGGCCGATCCGGACAATGCCGGGCTCGACGAGGGCGCGCTCTGGGCGAAGCTCTGGGAGGCGGAGCATGACGCCGTGGGCGGCGGCTGGTCCGCGGGCGGCCATGTGAAGACCGGCACCGGCTTCGACAGCTACAAGCTGGGGATGAAGGACGGGCTGTTCCTCGCGGGCGGCACCGGCGACGACCTGATCGCGGGCACCCAGGAGGGCGACGTACTCGAGGGTGGCGCAGGCGGTGACACGCTTCTGGGCGGCGCGGGCGACGACACGCTCCTGGGCGGGGCCGGCAACGATGTGCTGGATGGCGGGGCGGGGACGGGCGACGTACTCGACTATGTCGCGCTGGGAACCGCCGGGGTCCGGATCGACTTGGCGGAGGGCCGGGCGCGCTACACGCTCGACGGGCAGTCCTACGAGGACAGCATGGCCGGGATCGAGGAGGTCCGCGGCACCGAGGGCGGTGACCTGATCGCGGGCTCCGCGGGCGACGACCGCATTTTCGGCGGCGGCGGCGACGATACGCTGCTGGGCCATGACGGCAACGACTGGATCGATGCCGGGACCGGCATCGGCCGGATCGAGGGCGGCGCGGGCGACGACACCATCGCCGTCGGGGGCAGCCTGACCTCCGGGATCGGGGCCGCGATCGACGGCGGCAGCGGCCAGGACGCGATCGACGCCGCGGGCGCGACGGTCGGGATCGATGCCGACCTTCAGGCGGCGCGGCTGACGGCGGGCGGCGTGAGCATCGGATTCGCCGGGATCGAGGACGTCACCGGCAGCGGTTTCGACGACACGCTGCGCGGCGGGGACGGGACCAACGCGCTGGCCGGGGGCGAGGGCGACGACCTCTTCACCGGGCTGCTGGCGGGGGACACGCTCGACGGCGGCGCAGGCTGGGACGCGCTCGACCTCTCGGCGGAGACGGCGGCCGTCTCGGTCGACCTCGGTGCCGGCCGCTTCGTCATCGGCGACGGCGACGGTGCCGAAGGCCGGGTCAGGGCGGTGGAAGAGGTCGCCACCGGCGCGGGCGACGACACGCTGCGCGGCAGCGCGGGCACCGACGAGCTGTTCGCCGCCGGGCGCGGCGCGAACCAGATCGCGGGCAATGAGGGCGATGCCGATGCGGTCAGCTACGAGGCCGCGTCCGGCGGCGTCACGGTAGATCTGGCAGAGGGCACGGCAACGGCCACGGGCCTCTCGGACCGGATCAGCGGCATTGCGCGGGTTTATGGCTCGGCGGCGGGCGATAGCCTGACGGCGGGGGAGGCGGCGGTCGAGTTCTTCGGCGGCGCGGGCGACGACACGCTGCTCGGCGGGGCGGGCGACGACCTCTTCGCGGGCGGCAGCGGCGCGGACCTGATCCGCGGCGGTGGTGGCATCGATCTGGTCGATTTCGGCGCGGGCGACGATGCTCCGCCGGTGGAGGCCGACCTGGTCGCAGGCACCGCGCTTCAGGGCGGGGCGACCGACCGGCTGGAGGAGATCGAGGATCTCGCCGGCACGGCGGGCGACGACCTGCTGGCCGGGGATGGCGGGGCGAACGTGCTCTGGGGCCAGGCCGGGAACGACCGGCTGCACGGGCGCGACGGCGACGACACGCTGGACGGGGGCGCGGGCGACGACCTGCTGCTCGGCGGGGCGGGCGACGACCTGCTCGGCGGAGGCAGCGGCAACGATACGCTGCGGGGCGGCGACGGGGATGATGTGCTCTTCGGTGGCGAGGGCGACGATACGCTCTATGGCGGCGCGGGGACCGACACGCTCGTCGGCGGCGAGGGCAGCGACCGGTTCGTGCTGCATGCCGGGTCGGGCAGCACTGTCATCGAAATGCCCGAGGGCATCGAGACAGAGGACGCCACCTACCTGACCAGCATGGACGAGGACAGCCACGACGTGCTGCAGATCGGAGAGGCGGAGGAGGCGGTTGGCGCCGAGGATCTCTGGTTCAGCCGTAGCGGCGATCACTTGCTGCTGGAGGTTCTGGGCGAGGGCACGGTGCTCAGCACGCATCAGCTGAGCAACTGGTACCTGGACGAGAACAGCGCTGCGTCGCGGATGGATGCGTTCGAGGTCGGCGACAG
>NZ_VATA01000112.1 GCF_005870025.1 Poseidonocella sp. HB161398 | reverse complement strand
GCTGATCTCGATCGTGCTCGGGATGGGCCTTCCCACCACGGCGAACTACATCGTCGTCTCCTCGCTGATGGCAGGCGTCGTGGTCGAGCTCGGTGCGCAGAGCGGGCTGATCGTGCCGCTGGTGGCGGTGCACATGTTCGTCTTCAATTTCGGCATCATGGCGGATGTGTCCCCGCCCGTGGGGTTCGCCAGCTTCGCGGCGGCGGCGATCTCGCGCGGGGATCCGCTGAAGACCGGGTTCCAGGCGTTCTTCTACTCGATCCGCACGGCGCTGCTGCCCTTCCTCTTCATCTTCAACACCGACCTCTTGCTGATTGATGTCAGCTGGCTCCATGCGGTGGTGATCTTCGTCGTCGCCATGATCGCCATGCTCGTCTTCGCGGCAGGCACGATGGGCTGGTTCGTCAGCCGGTCGCGGCTCTGGGAATCCGCCGCGCTGGTCCTCGTCGCCCTGATCCAGCGGCGGCGCGCGTAGAGCGGCCCTCGGACGGGCGCGGCGACGTTGCCCGAGGCGCGGGCTACCGCCCTTCCCGGGCGGCCGCTGTCCCTTTCCGCCTGCTCCGGACGGATATCCCGGCACGATCCCGAAATGCGCGCGCGCGGCGCCGCCCGGGTCCGTCCGAGGTGAATGGGCGTCTGGTCCGCGGCGTCGGGCGCTCTGGCCGAGCTGCCATGGCGGGCCCGTAGCGCCTCGATCCCGGCGGCGGCCAGGGCTGTGCCGACCGCCGCAAGGGGCCCTAGCACGCTGACGCATGACGGGCATGCCCCAGACGCGTAGTGGTTTTCCTTGAGAAGTTCGCCTGCCGCCCATAAATGGGGCGGAGATCGTGGCCCCGAGCGCAAGCTCTGGTCACCTTCTACCTCCCTGTTGGACTTCGGCCGAGCTTTGTCTCGGCCTTTTTTTTGCGCCGCGTCCGGCGGCCGCGTCAGGCCGCGTCGCGGGGGCGGGGCGCCAGGGCCCGGGCGGCCCTGCGTTCGCGCAGGAAGGCATAGACGCCGCTGGCCACGATCACGAGCGCGCCGAGCAGCATCGCGGGCTGCGGCACCTCGCCGAAGAACAGCGCGCCGTAGAGCAGGCCGAAGACCAGGGACACGTAGCGGAAGGGCGCGATGGCGGCGATGTCGCCGAAGCGCATTGCCAGCACCATCGCCAGATAGCCCGCCAGCAGGAAGCAGGCGCTGAGCAGGATCAGCCCGAATTGCGGCAGCCCCACCGGCATCCAGCCGCCCTGGACCAGCATGACCGCGAGGCTGATGAGCAGCAGCGCCGCCGAGGACAGCGCGGCCAGCACCGTCGCGGGCAGGCTCGCGCCGAGAAGCCGGGTGCTGATGTCGCGCAGGCACACGGCGAGCACGGCCATCAGCACGAAGGCCGCGCCGGGTCCGACGGCGTCGCTTCCCGGCCGCACGATCAGCAGCACCCCGGCAAAGCCGATGCCGATCGCCAGCATCCGGCGCGGCCCGATCGGCTGGGCCAGCACGACCGCGGCGGCCAGGGTGACGGCCAGCGGCTGGAGCTGGAAGATCGCGGTCGCCGTGCCCATCGGCATCAGCGTCAGCGCGATCAGGTAGAAGCAGACGACGCCGCATTCGCCAAGCGTCCGCAGACCGGCGAGCCGGATCTCGCGCGGGCCCGGCTGGATCCGCGCCGCCCCGTCGCGCAGCGCCAGCACGGCCAGCCCGGCGGTCATGAAGACATGGCGGATGAAGATGATCTGGAACAGCGGCAGGTCCTGCGCGACGGCCTTCACCACCGTGTCCGAGGTCAGCATGGTCGCCATCGCAACCACCATGAACAGGATTCCGCGGGTATTTTCGTTCATCTTCCAGTGCCTTCCGAAGAGCGTCTGCGATCGCCCGGCGAAACGGCGGCTCAGCGCCGGCGGGCCATGGCCCTGTCCCTAGCAGGGCGCGGCGCCGAGCGGTATCGCCGCGTAGTGCCGCAGCCGCCGCCCCGGGCCGGGTCGTGCGCCGCCAAGCCCCGCAGCCGCGCCGTGCGGGCCCAGTCCCTCCGGCGTCCCGCCCTGCGCGATGGCCCGCAGTCGTCGGCAAGCACCGCCTTCGGAACTTCGGTGCGGCGCCGCCCCGGGCCTTAGCGGCGGCCAAGGGCCATGCGGGCTTTCTCCCGTCCGGCCGGGTGGCGGGCGCACCAGCCTCTGCGACCGGGATGGCGCGGCTCGGGGACGCTTCGTTTGAGAGGTGCCCGGTGCCGCGGCCGCGAGCCGGGCCTCCGGCGGTTCTGCCGGCGCAGGCGCTCTGGATGCGGCGGACACGGCCTGCCGGGCAACATGTCCCTCGGTCGCCGGAAGGCGCCAGATCCGGGCCGCCGGCCCGGCGCTGCGGCGGCGGACGCGGGCGGCGCAGCCGGAATGCAGGAGGCTGGCCGCTCCGCCGCGACGCCACATGCGGCGGCTTTCCTTCGAGGCCGGGCCCGGCAGGTGCCCCTGTCTGCGAGGCGCCGTGCCGACCCGCAAGGGCTGCGCCTGCCGCTGCCTGTCCGGCCGCGCCCCCGGTTGACGGCGTCAGGCCGGCGCGCCCGGCAGCTGGTCTTGTCGGAGGGCCCTTCTCAGGCGCGCCGGGCGACCGGCGCCGCGTGCGGCCGCATTCCGGCGCCGGGCCGGTTTGCCAGGCGGGCCTCTCGTCGCGGTCGGTCTCTGCGGAGACGGCGCCGGGGGCCAGGGCGCGCCGGCTGCAATCGTGGCGGGCTGCGTCTGGATAATGCCGGGCGGTGGAGTCGCGGCTTGATCTCGGCCGGTTTCCGGCGCATCGCTGCAGGGCAATCCCGGAGAGTCCCTTGCCGCACCATCTGCCCGCCACGCCCGAAACGGTGTCCTTCGGCACCATCGACCCCGGTCGCGCACCCGCGCTCTGCCTCCGTCCGGGAGACACGGTGACCATGGAGACGCTCTCGGGCGGCCGCCGGAACCTGCCTGCGGCCGGCGGGCCCGGAACGCCGCTGCGGGCGCATCTCGAAGTGCTCGACGCGGTGCCGCAGGGCATGGGCCCGCATCTGCTGACCGGCCCGGTCCATGTCGAGGGCGCCCGGCCCGGCGACCGGCTAATCGTCGAGATCGACAGCGTCGAGCTGGCCCAGGACTATGGCTGGAACGCCATCGAGCCCGGCTTCGGCGTCTTCCCGGATCTCGCGGGCGAGTATGCTTCGCTGACCGTGCCGATCGACCGCGCGCGCGCCACGGCGCAGCTGCCCTGGGGGCCGGAGCTGGCGCTTGCGCCGTTCTTCGGCATCCTGGCGGTCGCGCCGGAGGGCGGCCCGGCCGGATCGGTGGTCCCGGGGCCTTTCGGCGGCAACATGGACAACCGCTATTGCCGGGCGGGGGCGCGCATCGCCTTCCCGGTCTTCCGCGAGGGCGCGCTCTTCTATGCCGGCGACGGCCATGCCCGGCAGGGCGACGGCGAGATCTGCGACACCGCGCTGGAGACCGCCCTGACCGGCCGCTTCCGGTTCCTGCTGGAGCCGGGAACCGCGCCGGAGGCGCCCGAGATCACCCATGGCACCCTGGCCGTGACGATGGATTTCGATCCCGACCTGAACCGCGCGGCAGAGACGGCGGCGCGGCGGATGATCGACCGTCTGCAGGCGGAATGCGGGCTCTCCCGGCAGGAGGCCTACCGCCATTGCAGCCTCTGCGCCGATCTGCGGATCACGCAGCTGGTGAACCGCTCGAAGGGCGTGCATTGCGTGCTGGACCTCGCGACGCTGCGCTGAGGCGCGGCGGGCAGGGACCGGCCCCCGTGGCCGAGCGGCATCCGCGTCGGCAGCGGGCCGGCACGCGGGATGGCTCGGCAACGTCTGGCCGCATGCCGAGGCGTGTGCAGACCCTGCCAGGGGCTGACGCGAGCGGCCTGCCCGGTCTTGCGGCATTGCAGCTCTTTGGCGGCGGCATGACCCGCTGGCGAATTGAGGGGGGCATCCTGGCGGCCCTTGGGCGGCGGCGAGGCTGGTCCCGTGGCCGTCCGCGCCGGGCACCGGCGGGATGGGCGCCGCCGGGCCGCGCCCTGCGTCAGAGCGCGTCGAGCCTCGCCTTCTGCGCCGGCGTGAAGGACAGCGCCGCCGCCGCCACGTTCTCGCGCAGATGCGCGCGCGAGGAGGTGCCGGGGATCACCAGGATGTTCGGGCTGCGCGCCAGCAGCCAGGCCAGCGCCGCCTGCTGCGGGCTTGCCCCCATCTCCGCCGCGACCGCGTCGAGCGTGGCCGATTGCAGCGGCGTGAAGCCGCCCAGCGGGAAATAGGGGACATAGGCGATGCCCGCCTCCGCGAGCGCGTCGATCAGCGCGTCATCGCCGCGATGGGCGAGATTGTAGTGGTTCTGCACGCAGACCACCGGCGCGATCTCCCGCGCGATCGCCACCTGCGCGGCGGTGACGGTGCTGAGGCCGATATGACCGATCAGCCCCTCCTCCTGCATCGCGCGCATCGCCCGCATCGGGGTCTCGATGTCGTCCTCCGGCGTGCCCATGCGCAGGTTGACGACCGGCATCTTCCCGAGCCCGAGCCGTCCGAGATTGTCCTCGACCGAGCGGCGCAGGAAGTCCGCGTCGCGCCTCAGGTTCCAGTTGGCGGCCTCGTCGCGCCAGGCGCCGATCTTGGTCACCAGCAGCAGCGCCCCGGGATAGGGCGACAGCGCCTCGCGGATCAGCGCGTTGGTGACATGCGGGCCGTAGAAGTCGCTGGTATCGACATGGTCGATGCCGAGCGCGATCGCCTCGCGCAGCACGGCGCGGGCCTCGTCCGGGTCCTTCGGCGGGCCGAAGACATGCGGGCCGGCCAGCTGCATGGCGCCGTAGCCCATGCGGTTCACCGAAAGGCCGGTGCCGGGAAAGGTGAAGCGTCCGGCGGATGCGGCGGGGAGGGTCATGGTCTGTCTCCTTGTCTGTCCCGCCGGATATGCACCCGGGGGCGGCGTTTGATAATCCCGGCTGATCCGGATAGACTGATCGGCATGGCGAACAACCGCCCCCTTGACGACCTTGCGCTCTTCCTCGCCGTGATCCGCGCGGGCGGCTTCCGCGCGGCGGCCCGGCAGGAGGGGCTGGCGCCCGCGACCGTCAGCGAGACCATCGCCCGGCTCGAGGCACGGCTCGGCACGCGGCTGCTGGCCCGCTCCACCCGCAGCGTGGCGCCGACCGGGGCCGGGCGCGAGCTGGCCGAGCGGATCGCGCCGCTCATCGCCGAGACCACCGCGGCGCTGGCGGCGGTGCAGAGCCGCAGCGGCGCGCTGCACGGGCAGCTGAAGCTCAACGTGCCCGGCGCGGTGATGGTCGACATCCTGCCGCCGCTGGTCGAGCGCTTTCTCGCGCGGCATCCGGCCGTCGCGGTGGAGATCATGGTCGACGACCGCTTCGTCGATGCGGTGGCGGCGGGCTGCGATGCGGGGATCCGCTATGGCGAGCGGCTGGCGCAGGACATGATCGCGGTGCCGATCGGTCCGCGGCGGCAGCAGGCGGCGCTGGCCGCGGCGCCGCGCTACCTGGCGGAAAAGGGCGTGCCGCGGCATCCGCGCGACCTGCTGGCCCATGACTGCCTGCGCGCGCGTTTCGGCAGCGGCGTGCTGGTCCCCTGGGAATTCGAGCGGGGCAGCGAGACGGTGACGGTCGACCCGGAGGCGCGGCTGATCGTCGGCACGGGCGGCTCCGCGGCGCTGATCGGCCACGCGATCCGGGGGCTCGGGCTGTACCAGACCTTCCGCAACTGGCTCGACCCGCATTTCGCCAGCGGCGCCCTGGTGCCGGTGCTGCGGGACTGGTGGCCGGATTTCGAGGGGCCGCATCTCTACTACCACGGACGCCGCCCGCCCGCGCCGCTCGCCGCCTTCGTGGCCATGCTGCGCGAGGGCTAGCAGGCTGCTGACAAGGGAATCCAGGGCCTCGCCATGGAGGAAGTCCTTCCGGACCTGGTCAGGTGATTTCCTCAGAGATCGGCAGGTCCAGCCGCCTTCAGGACGATTGTTCCGGTCTTGCCCCCAGCGTCCCGGCCAAACGGATTTTTCAGAATCCTGCCAGGACCGGTCCGCGCCGCGTTGCGCGCGGTCCCTCCGGGACCGCGGCAGACCGGGCCGCGCGGAACGGCGATGGCCGCGGCCGGCAGGGCTGCCGGGCCATGTCCCCGGAGAGCGGAAAAGGGGCAGGGCAGGGGCAATCCTTGGCGGCTGCTGCGGATGCCAGGCCCCTGGCCGAACGGCGCGCGGGACCGCAAGCCGCATGCCGATTGGGGCGGCCGGCAGTGGCTGCCTGCCGGGACTTGGCGACGCGCCCCGCCGCCTTGCCTTGCGGCGGGGCATCTGCCCGGACCCCCCTGTGCCCGCGATCTCCTGTCGTGCCGCCTGTCGGCGGGCGAGGGCGTCACCGTCTGGACCGGCTTCCAACCATGTCCGGAAGGCGGAGGGCGCTATTCGCCGCCGTCCCGGCGGAGCTTGCTGTCACGCGGTCTCGTCGGCGGCGCGCGTCCGGGCACCAGCGCGACAAGCTGGCGGAGGCGCGACGGCTTTCGCCCCTTCGCCCAAGGGTGACAGCGTGGCCCGGAGGCACATTGCCCTGGCGGCCCCGGGACTGGCGGCGAGGTCGGATGGCCCGGGACGGGCCGGGCGGATCGGCGCCGCACGCGCATCCGGGGCCGGAGGCGCCGAGACAGACCGGAACCGAGCGTTGGTTGAAGGGCCGGTTGCGCAGGGCAAGAGGCGGCTTCTGGCCGGGACCTGCGCCGCAGTCCGGCTGCGTCCGGGCAGAGGGGCATGCGGAGATACGCCGCGCGATCCTGCCCCCCGGCCGGGACTGCGGCCGATGGGGAGCGCCGCCGGGACGGCTATGGCCGGGGGCCGGTGGCGGGCCGTGTCGCCAGCATCGGCAGGACCAGGCCCCACGGCGTCTCTTCCGGCGGTCCGGACGGCTCGAACCCCAGTTTCCGGTAGACGGCGATCGCCCGGTCATTGGCGGGATGCGGATCGGTCGCGATCACCGGGGCGCCCGCGTCGAAGAGCGCCTGCAGTCGCGCTCCGATGAAGGCCGTCCCGTGGCCCAAGCCCAGCATGGCGGGCTCTCCGATGAACTGGTCGATGCCGCGCGATCCCCTGGGGAGGTGGCGGAAATGGTGCTCCGGCCAGCCGTGAACCGTGTAGTCCTGGAGGAAGGCGAAGGGTCGGCCATCGACCGAGACGATCCAGCGCGAGACGAGCGGATCCGCCAGATCCGCCACCGTAAAGGGCGCCTCCCGGGACCACCAGGCCCGGACATGCGGCCTTGCCTGCCACTCTGCCAGCAGGGCGAGGTCATCCGGGGCCGCTCTGCGGAAGCTGTAGTCCTGTGCAGCGCTCATGCGGTCACTCTAACACGATTGGGCCCGGGCAGGCGTGCCGGGTCAGCGCCGGACGTGCATCGCAAAACGATCGTCATCCGCCGCGGCGAGGACTGGCGGCTGCAATGACGCGGATGGCTGTGGCGATGCCATGGCCCGGGAGGGCCTGCTGGCCTGGCGGGGCGACCCGGAGCCTCCGAATGGCCGATCCTGTCTTCCGCCGCTCCGGGCGGCGGCCGCGAAGACCGGAGGCAGGAACCGGCCTGCGTGCGCCCCGGGAAGATCAAGTCGTCCCGGACGGTCATGGCGAGGACGGCGCATGCTCGGCTCCCAAGCCTCCGCGGACGCCGCCGGGCAATACAGCGCCGCCGCCCGCCCATCCGGGCAGCCGCAGCGTCCCGGTAGGCGATGCACAGGAGCGCCGAAGATGCGGCGGCCGGTGCCCGTTCGTCCCGGACGGTCATGGCGGCGTCGGGACATGTTCGGCTCCCAAGGTTCCGCGGACGCCGCCGGGCAGGACAGTGCCGCCGTCCGCTCATTCGGGCAGCCGCAGCGTCCCGGCAGTCGGGGAACGGGATAGCCGAAGATGCGGCGGCCGGTGTCCGTTCGTCCCGGACGGTCATGGCGGCGTCGCAACATGCTCGGGCCCCAAGCGTCCGCAGGTGCCACCGGGCAGGGCAGTGCCTCAGCCCGCCCATCCGGGCAGCCGCAGCGTCCCGGCGGGCGGAGCACGGGAGGGCCGAGGATGCAGCGGCCGGTGTCCGTCCGTTCCGGCTGCGGATCCGCTGAGGGGCAGGGACGCCGGGTCGGCTGATCGCCTCTCCCGGCATGGAGCTGCAACGGGCGCGCCGCGCCTGCGCCTGTCAGGCCGCGCCCTGGCTCTCCGCGAAGCTGGCGAGCACCGCCATGATCTCCGGCGGCGTCTGGCCGTCATGGCTGTTCCAGTAGTCCGGCGTCGACTTGTAGGGCATCGCCATGTGCATCTGCACCGTCCGCCGGAAGACCTGCTCCGGCGCCAGCACGACGTCGCCCTCGGGATCGCCCGGCGCCCTGGCGCCCAGATGCACCGCCAGGGCGCGGGTGATCAGGCCCGGGCCGAGCTTCGACCAGGTGATGTCGTTCTCCCGCGCCAGCAGCGACTCGCGGGCCATTCCGGCCGCCAGGCGGAGGCAGTCATGGCCGGGACGCGCGGCGATGATGTTGTTGCCGACCGCGCCGAAGCTCTCCTGGTAGAGGACGAGACCGCTGCCGAGGCCGCGCAGCTCCTCGGGATCGCCGACCAGCAGGTCGTCGGCATCCACATAGATGCCGCCCTCCGCCGCCAGCAGGCAGAGCCTGAGGAAGTCGCATTCCTCGGCGGGGCTGTTGGCCAGCTTGAAGGCGCGCACATGGGCGCTGTCGAAGCGGGTCTTCAGGAAATCCAGCGCCGAGCGGCGGGTGAAGCGGCGGTAGCTGTAGCCGGGGATGTCCTGCCAGCTCTGCATGACCTCGCCGATGGCCGGCGGGATGTCGTCGCTGTCCCAGTACTGCAGGACGAGCCGCGGGATCGCGCTCTGCGCGCCGCAGGGGGCGGGGCGCGGGGAGGCCGCCTGCCAGGCGCCGATGCTCCGGCGCGCCGGGAAGTAGAAGTCGCGCTGCAGCTCCTCCTGCGGGGCGTCGATGCGCGCGAGCAGCTGCAGCTCGTTGAGCAGCCCGCCCAGATGGCTGATGCGGAACTGCGCCATGGTCTGCTCGCTGCGGCCCGTCTGCGCCACCATCAGCGGCACCAGCGCCTCGGCGCCCGCGGTGTCCTCGAAGGCGATCTTCAGCATCATCCGCAGCTGCCCGCCGGCCAGGGTGACATTCATGCGCCCGGCCTCGTCAAGCAGCGCCTGCGCGTCCTGCAGGCGGCCGAGCGCAAAGAATGCGCCGAGCCGCAGCCGGGCGATCTCGGCGCGGCCGATCTCCGCCGGGGCCCGGTCGATCAGCGCAAGCGCCTCCTCGGCTGCCCCGAACTGGGTGAGCGCGGAGATCTGCTGGCGCAGCAGCGGAAAGGAGCCGGGCCAGCGGTGGCGGCAGGCCCGCAGGTAGCGCAGGCAGAGGCGGCGCGCGCCGGCCTGCGCCAGCAGCTCGGCAAGCGCCACGGCCTCGGATGGGCCGCGCGGCGGGGCAGGGCGGCGGCGCAGCTGCGCCAGCGCCTGGATCGGGCCGAGCATCGCCAGGAGGCTGCGGCTGCGGAACTGGGCGCGCTGGCTATGGCTGAACTTCTCCTCCAGCAGGTCGCGCAGGCGCAAGGCAAGCTCGGCATCGTCGCCGGACTGGGCCATCCTGAGGATGTAGAGCGCCACCGGATGCGGGATCCGGTCCATCGCCAGCAGGACGCGCAGCGCCTGTTCCGCGGCGTCTGTGCCGCCGGTCTTCTCGGCCAGGGTGAGCAGGCCCTGCAGCTGCTGCGGCGTCCAGTCGGGCGAGGGCGGCCCGATCCAGTCGAGCACCTGCCTTGCCCGCCCGGTCCGTCCGGTCTGCAGGCAGAGCTGCGCATATTTCAAGAGGACGGCGGGGTCCCGGGTCGCGGGCGGCGTGCCGGGGCCGCCATCGGCCAGGCGATCGGTGCGGCAGGAAAGGGTCATGGCTGTGGCCAAAGCGCTGCCTCCATCCCGGCGATGGCGCCCTCCAGATCGCCGCGCTGCTCGGCAATCGTCGCCAGCCCGGTCAGGGCGTCGGGGTCGAGCGGGCTCGCGGCCAGCATGCTGCGGAAGAGGCGTTCGGCCTCCTCGGTCCGTCCCGCCGCGATCAGCGCCGCCGCGGTCTTCGGGCGCAGCTGGACGCCGGGGACATCGTCCTCTTGCAGCGCCTCGAGCAGGACCAGCGCTTCGGCGGGCCGCGCGGCCTGCAGATGGGTCTGCGCCTTGCGGAAGAGGAAGCGCGGATCGCCGGGGTGGCAGGCCAGCGCGGCATCGCAGAGCCCGAGCGCCTCGTCGACATCGCCCGCGGACAGCGCGACCCCGATCCGGCCGAGATGCGCCCGCGGCTGGTCCGGCTCGGCCGCGAGGATCGCGTCGAAGATCCCGGCCGCCTCGCCGGTGCGCCCCGCCGCCAGAAGCGTGTCGGCCAGCGCGAATTTCACCGCCGGATCGATCTCCGGCGCCTCTTGCAGCAGCGCCTGCAGTTCCGAAACCGCCTGGTTGACCTGTCCGAGCTGGCGCCGCGCCGCGGCCCGCTGCGCCAGCAGGTTGGCGTTCTGCGGATGCGCCTTGAGGCCGCGGAGGCAGAGCTCGAGCATTTTCTCCGGCATCTTCGCGATCTGCGCGATCCGCGCGCGGCTGACCAGCGCGGGGAGGAAGTCCGGATCCTCTTCGAGCAGCGCGTCGAGACCGGCCGCGGCCCCGTCGAGCGCGCCCTCGGCCAGGAGCTTGCGGGCCGCGGCCAGCCGCTCGGGCTTCGTCAGCGGCGTCTTTGGCGCCGCAGGGACGCGCGGCGCTCCGCTCCGCCGCCTGAGCGTCGCCTCGGCCTGCCGGAGCGCGGGATCGCCCGGCAGCTGCGCGCGCGCCGCGTCGAGGCCGTCTTGCGCGAGATCGAGACGGTTCGCGGAAATGGCGCAGGTGACCCGCTGCCGCAGCGCGCGGGCGCTGCCGGGATCGGCCTGCAGCATGGCATCATAGAGCGCCAGCGCCTGCTCCGGCGCCCCGGCCGCGCGCAGGCCCGCGGCGATGGCAAAGCGCAGCTCGTTCGCCTCCGTGCCGGCCGTGCCGGGGGCGAGCAGGAAGGTGCGGAGCGCCTCCAGATGCGGCATGGCGGGCTCCAGCGAGACGGATGTCGCGGTCATGCCGGAACCTCTGGCACTTCCGGGGCCTGCAAATTCGGGCGATCTGGCAAAGGACGGGCTCCGGTCCGGACCGGCTGGGACGCCTGGCGTCGAGGCATGTCCGTCCGGCAGAATGGTCTTTCACAATCATTAACATGATCGAACGGCTTCGAGGAAGAACTCCCGGTCATGCGCGTCAGTTTGCGCCACCGCTCTTGCGCTCCTGCGACGGCGGGATGGTCCGGCGCCACGCGCGACCCGGGTGCTGCCGCGGTGTGCGTCGCCGACGCGGCCGTGAAGGGAGGGCGACGGGACTTCAGGCATTGCTGGATGCGCATCCGGCTGCCGCGCCCCGGCGGAGCCAAACCGCAGATCGGCGCATGGAATTGCATTGCGCTTGAATTTCAAAAGGGGTCATGCAGTGCCGCCTGGATTGTTTTTCTATCGGATTAAAATCCGCCGCATAATAGGTTTCGAAGGATGAATGAAAAAATTCCCGGGCGAGGATAATATGCGGGCGATTTTCCGCGGAATGCTCTGACCTGATAAATGACGCTACGGACGTTTCGAATTAATTCTTGTTAAAAACCTCGCAGGCGGATTCTGGATAGTCTTCGTCAAACGCCTATGGCTGACTGCTTTCATCGGCCTTGTTGCACAAATCGTGCGAGGGATTCACTGCATGAATCCAGCATGATAGCCGGTAGGCATGAGCAGTTGGGCCCCTACGAAGTACAAG
>NZ_VATA01000111.1 GCF_005870025.1 Poseidonocella sp. HB161398 | reverse complement strand
CGCTGGCACAAGTCCGCAGACGAAATTCTCGCCTCAGTGAAGCGCTTCTGCCAAAAGACCGTATGTCAGGGACTTTAGATTCAGGTGACTAGGCTGTTAAGCGTCTTTGCTCGATCCTCGTACTGATCGGCTCGGTTTGGGAGCTTCATGCGTCGGCGATCAAGCTGGCATCCATGCCGCCTTACTTGGCGCGCCATTTGTGCGGTGTCGCGCTGCTCATTCCATGTTCGCGGCACAGCTCGGCAGCAGGCACACCGCCCTCCATCTGGCGCAGCACGCCCATGATCTGGGCCTCGGTGAAACGAGTCTTCTTCATTGGAGTCTCCTCGCTCATCCCGCCGAGAAAATTCCACTTCGCATCTCCCTAAGATCGGGGGAGATATCTTGGGGGGCACGTATTTTTGTTGCATAAATCAGCCTATCGTATCTGTGGCGCTTCTTGGCGCGCCCCATTCTGGCGGGCGCAATCTCCGCTTTTCCAAGATCACGCCCGCCCCGCAGGCCGAGCTCGACCTCCGGCGCCGCCAGATCTTCCCCGCGCTCGTCGACCAGAGCCGTCACGCAGCCAGAGTCACGTATCAGATCAGCCTCCACCGCGTCGCGGCCTCCGGGAACGGGAAATGCCGCAGACCGCTGCGGCCGATGCGCAAAGCTCCTGCGCGAGTCCGGAAGGCATGCCGCGGTCATCGTGCGGCTCGAGACCCTCTGGCCAGATTGCCGACCACCCGCATCCCGAGGATTGGCCGTCCGGCTCCGGCATGGAAGGATCGGCGCTTTCGCCTGCCGCGGAGCCTGCCTGAAATACCGCCCAAATCGCAGGAAAACGACTCGGCGGCTCCAAGGACCCTGATGGCGGCAGACGCGGGTGGCCGGCGGATCGGGCTTTGGCAATACCCCGTTCGGTGGGGATCACAGAGCTTGCGTTAATCTGATTTCACATATAAAAATACCGAACATCGAAAGTTTCTAGCCACCTAGGAGCAATCATGACCTTGCGAGCACAGCCAGAAGGCCCAAGCTTCGCTCAGCGGCCGGGCAGTGGCACGCGCTGCCGATCGGGCGTCCATCGCCGAAACCATGCCGTCGCCTCCCGGCCCCTGCCGCAGCGCCCCGGCGCTCGGGCAGTTCCGCGGCCGGTATCCCGTCGGCTGCCGCCCGGCTGATCACGACAAGGGCGCCCCCGGCTCCGGCAATTCGCGCCACGGGGACGCCAGAATCCAGTTTCCTTTCAACACAGCACATCACCGATCCGCACCATTTTAAAGAGTACCTGAACCCCGTTCCCATTCATCCCGCGGGGCATCCGAGTCCGATCGGACCGGGATCCCGGCATAGCCAGACGACAACGCGACATGCGCCCTGCGGGGGGCTGGCTGGCACGCTGCCTGCCCGGTCCGCTGCTGCCTTGCCGCTGTCCATGGCCTCCTGGCGGCTGCCTGTCCCGCCGCCGGGCTGCGCAGCTGCCGCGGTCCGGCGGTCCCGGCCGGCCTGCTCCGGGAATGCCCCGCGGCCTGTCCTGTTTCCAACTGCAATAGACGGAGAAAGACCATGAGCCTCAGCCTTCGGAAATTCGAGGACCAGAAGCTGTCCGACGGAACCGACTTCACCTTCGACTTCGGCGGAACGCTGCAGCAGTCCATCGTCGGGATCGCCTATTTCAAGCTCAGCTACGGCGAGGATCACAGCTACGAGCTCAACAAGATGGCCATGACCCTGTCGACCACGCCGACCGGCAATGCCGGCACTTCGGTCAAGACCACGGTCACCGCGGTCCTCGAGGATGACGACCACAGCATCGACCTGGGCGAAAGCTACGTCTCGCTCTCCGCGATCGGCGTCACCGGCTCCGGCGAGGACTTCAATGCGAAGCTCGGCACCCAGAGCAATATCAAGTCGGGCGACAGCGAGACCAAGATCTGCGGCAACGCCTCGGAGCCGGTCCAGACCTCCGCCGTCATGATGTCCGGCTTCAGCATGGCCTACAGCACCGACATCCACCGCTTCTGGTATGCCCAGACCACGCTCAAGCCGACCGACAGGCCGGCTGACGGGCTCTACGCCTCGATCACCGGCTATTGCGAGGACGACGACAACAACACGACCGACGAGAACAGCTTCGACCTGATCGGGATGACGGTCTCGACGGCCGAAACGCCGCCCTTCCTGGTTCAGACCTGGAAGGGGCAGAAGCCCGACACCGACGTGACGGTCGACTTCTCGGAGATCCTGCAGCCCGGCTACGTGATCGACTCGGTCCGGGTGTTCATTGCCGATTTCAAGGCGATCTACGCCGATGGCGGCATCGGCTCCACCGATCACGAGATCACGGCGATCGGCGCGGGATGCAAGAAATGGGACGGCGCGGGCAACACGGCGGTCACGCTGACCAAGCCCGGCGCCTTCGTCTACCAGACCGGCCACGGCGACGACAAGCAGGACAATGACACGTCCTACGTGAAGCTGGTGATCGTCGCGACGCAGCGTCCCGGCTGATCCCCGGCCCTCCGCGCGCGCCTGTTGCGGGCGCGCGCCCCTCGCTCCGCAGCCCGTTTCCAGACCAGGGAGGCCCGCATGGCCCCGTCGACCGCCTTTTCCGGTGCAAACATCTTCAACAGCCAGAGCGCGCCCTCCCGCCGGAGCGGCCAGTCGGACGGCGTCCAGAAGGGCGCCCTCGCCGCCTCGGTCAACCTGTTCAAGGGCGATGTGGATCTGACCCACCCGCTCGTCAGCCTCAAGGGGCGCGCGCAGGACGGCAGCGACACGCTGAAGATCTCGCTCCAGTACGGCAGCAATGTGCGCCACGGCGCCCTGACCTGGAATGCCGAGGCGCCGACGGGGACTCTCGGGCTGGGCTGGGACCTGCCGCTCAGCGCCATCACGCTGCAGGGCGATGGCGGGCCGGCGCCCTCGGGGGCCAGCTACACGATGTCCGACAACGGCATTTCCGGGACGCTGGTGCGCCAGGACATCGTGCCCGTGCTGCTGACCGCCGCCGCCAGCCTGCTGGACGCGGCGCAGTCCGGCGGGGCCGTCCCGCCCGGCCTGCGCGCGGTCTTCACCGGCAATGGCCTGCCGCTTTCGCCGGAGGCCGTGCTCGAGGGCGGCCCGGCGGACTGGAGCCTGCGGGACGCGGCACTGGAGCAGGATTTCGCCCTTTGCGTCCGGGACGGCGCCATCGAGATCCGCTATGGCGGCGAATTCTACCAGCTGCAGAACTACAGTTTCTGCCATATCGTCTTCTACCCGGCCTATGACCGCTGGCTGGTGATCGACGAAAGCGGCGCGCGGCGCAGCTTCGGCGGCGGCGTCGGCCGCACGGAGGGCGGGATCGCCACCAGCCGCGGCAACTCCGTCTCCTGGTCGGTCTGGTGGACCGGCGGCGGCGACCGCCCGGCCTGGAGCGGCGCGGGCACCTCGGCAAGCGGCCAGGTCGCGGTGGCCAATGCCTGGTACCTCGAAAGCGTCACCGACCGTTTCGGCAATGCCCAGAGCTTCGGCTACAACGACTTCCCCCGCGACCCCGCGACCGGCCTTCTGCAATATGCCGAACAGAGCGTCACCGAGGGCGGCCCGGCCTTCACCAAGGCGGTCTACCTGACCAGCGCCACGGATGTCTTCGGCCGGCAGGTCGCCCTGTCCTACGCGCCCAAGCTCTGGTCCTCTGCCGGGGCGCAGGAATACAGCGATCCGCATGCGGCGACCCCGCCGCTCGGCGCGGACGGCTATTTCGCCCCGACCGGCTACCAGGACGCCTACGAGGTGCTGTGCCTGGCAGGGCTGACCGTGACGGGCGCGACCGGGCGCCAGATGATGCGCTACGCCTTCGACTATGCGCCGGTCGCGGACAGCCCCGTCGCCTATATCGGCGGCAGCAGCGGCCAGTTCGCCAAGCGCCTGCTGACCGGCATCTCGAAATTCGACAGCGACGGCGCCCCGGTGCCCGGGCTGAAGATGACCTACTGCCTCGAGGCCGATCCCGCCGACGGGCAGCCGGGCGCGCTGGTCTCGCTGACCGGGGCCTCGGGCGGGACGGTCAGCTACAGCTACACGCGGCAGTCGCTGGCGCAGGCCGACCGGACCGTCGACATTGCGGCGGACGGCGCCGATCAGACGAACCTGTTCTACGGGCCGGACTACACGGTCCTGGCGTTCTACAGCTCCGCAACCGCGTCGCTGGCGCTGAAGCTGGCCAGCTGGAACGGCACCTGGCAGATCTGGCAGCCCGGCGAGGACGGCATCGTCGCCACCGGCAATATCGACCTGACCACGCTGGAATGCCAGGCGGCGCAGGATTTCGCCGTGCTGAGCTACATGGATTTCGCCGGCAGCCGCTATGTCCATGTCTGGAACAAGCTGGCCGCCCGTCCCGGCCAGTGGCAGGGCGCCGGCGCGCTCGGGCTCGACATGCCGATCGTCCTGGAGAATGCCGGCAGCCGCAAGCTCGACATCCTGACCGGCGCGGCGCATTTCCTCATCGCCGACCAGAGCCAGAACGACCCGTACCAGAGCGGCAATGCCATCGCCCGCTACAGCTGGCGCTGGGATCTGGGCCAGTGGATCGTGGACAGCGTGCCCCTGGATCACGGCGGCGCCTGGATCGCGGCTGGCGATAGCAGCTTCGCGACCTATTCCAACGGCGACCAGACCCTGCGCCTCTACTGGCGCAATGCGGATCTGAGCTGGTGCGAGACGCCAAGCGCCATCGCCATGCCCGGCGCGGCCGCGGTGAACAGCTGGGACGACATCGCGCTGGCGGCGGGCACCGCCTCTGCCGCCTTCACCATGGTCGTCTCGCAGGGCGGCAACCTGCAGGCGGTGCAGCTCAGCTCGGTGTCCTGGGACAGCAGCTACGCGCTGGAGGCCGCGGATCACGGCGTGATCTCCGACTATTTCGACGCCGGGATCGGCACGCCGCTGACCACCGTGCCCAGCGTGGTGTCCGACAGTTTCATCACCCTGAATTCCAACGCCTTCCGCCGCACCGGCACGGGATGGGACAGCGTCAGCCTGATCACCTCGGCGAACTACCAGAATGTCAGCCAGGCCTTCGTCAGCGGCCAGGACGTGATCGGCGTGATGACCGTCAACCAGAGCGGCCGGGCCTCCGTCACCATGCGCTCCTGGGTGCCGGGCCAGGGCTGGGGCGCGGCCACCGCGCCGGTGGAGGTCAGCACGCTGGTCCCCAACGACATCTCCCCTGCCGATACCCGCAACAATTTCAGCCTCGGCGGGGACTGGCTGGACATCGGCTCCCTGCTCTACTACCGCGGCAGTGCCTGCGACTGGAACGCCGTGCTCGAGGCCGGGCCCTCGATCTTCATGATCGACGCGATCGAGGCGGCCGAAACGGATTTCGCCTGGCTCGACAGCACGTCGCTGCTCGACAGCGCGCCCTCCTTCGTCGCGCTCGACACCGTGACCACCGCAGGCAGCGGCGCGGTCACCTGCCTCGTCTTCCGCAATGGCGCCGGAACGCCGCTGGTGACCGAGCTCGCGGGCCGGTCGCTCTTCGATGGCGGCGACCAGGGGCAGTCCGCCGCGACGCAGCCGGTCTTCGCCACGGTCGCGCAGACCAGCGGGCCGCCCGCCTCGATCCGCCTGCACCGCTACCAGGGCTACAGCGTCGACGGGCCGGTCACCCATTGCACGGTCTGCGCGGCGGCGCTGGACGACGCGATGGGCGATATCAGCCATGTGGCCTATGCCTGCATCCCCGACAGCGCCATCTGCACCTCCACCGGGGACGATGTCAGCTTCCACCAGACCTTCACCTATCCCGGCACGGCGGATCCGCAGACGGCGCCCCTCGGGAGCGTCGAGACCCTCTATCTGAACACCGCCGCCGGGGTGGACCGGGACAACTATTTCGACCTGCTCGAGGGCCAGCAGCTGGCGCAGATCACCCGCGACGCCTCGGGCCAGATCGTGGCCTCCAGCACGACGAAATGGGAGGTGGTCGCCACGGTCGGGGCCGATCCGGTCACCGGCGGGCTCGTGCCGCTGCGCGGCGGCTGGGCGCGGGCGGCGGAGCAGACCGAGACCACGGACTGCGTCACCCGGACCACGGTGATGTCCTACGAGACCGCCGAACTGCCCGCCAGCCTGACGGGATCGCCGCTCTCGACGCTGAGCGCGCGGGTGAATGCCGCCGGCGAGAGAGAGGTCTTCTGCCGCAGCCAGACCCCTGCCCTGCTGGCCTTCCCCGCGCTCTGGGCGCAGCATGCGGTGGAGGATGCGGCCCAGGCCGCGGGCTACTGCATGCCGGTGAAGGACGGCGCGCCCGACCGGGAGGCGGCGACGCTGGTCAAGGCGCAGGCGAGCCTCTGGTCGCTGGCCGCGTCGGCGCTCGGGGCGGACGTGATGACGCCGGTCCGCTCCGCCAGCTACGACCTGGTCGGCGGCACCGATCCGGACTTCCCCTTTGCCGCGCCGGACAGCGCGGCCGGGCTGGGCTGGCTCTTGGCGCGGCGCTATACCGGCTTCACCCCCTGGGCGCAGCCCTGCGAAGAGGTCGACGCCCTGGGCGTGCCCTCGGCCATCCTGCACGGCGCCGACGGGATGGGCGTCGTTGCGCATGCCAGGGACACCACCTCCGCGGGCCTCGCCGCCACGTTCTTCCAGTCCTGGGAACAGCTCGACCGGCTGGAGACGGATGGCAGCTACGACCCGGATTGCTGCCATACCGGCACGCAGGCGCTGCGGCTCGGCGGCGGGCAGTCGGTGCGCATGGCGCTGACGCCCGGGCGCGCGCAGCGCTATGTCGCGTCGCTGCGCTACCGCAGCGCTTCCGGCCAGGCGACGCTGGCCTTCGGCACGGCGCAGCTCGAGCTCGGCGCCACTGGCGGGGACTGGTGCTACCGGACGCTGCCGCTGGAGGCCGGGACCGGGACGCTCGGGCTCTCGGTCACCGCGGCCGGGGGCGATGTCTGGGTGGACTCGCTCGCGGCCGTGCCGCTGGCCAGCCAGGCCACCTTCCAGCTGCAGGATCCCGACAGCCTGGCCGAGACCACCGGCATGGACGGCGGCGGCCGCTGCCGCCGGATGCTGCTCAGCCCGGCGGGCGACACGATCGGCTGCCAGTCGTCGGACGGCGAGCTGCACGACCTGCGGATCAAGGGCTATGGCCGGGCGATGTCGGCCAGCGACAGCCTCGACCCGGCCTGCCCCAATTCGACCATCGCCCTGCAATGCGCCGCGGGCGGCAGCGTCGACGGGTTCCGCGACGGCGGCGCCTGGACCGGCCGCTGGACGCCTTCGGGCAGCTGCACCGCCTCGGACGGACTGCTGGTCCTGGCGGCGGGCAGCGGGCTCGACCTGGCCGATCCGCGCTTCACCGATCCCGCGGATCCGGCGCAGGCCACGGCCGCCTCGATCGAGATCCGCTATGGCGAGGGGCTGGATTTCTCCGTCGCCTTCGGCGGCATGACCGTGTCCTGGACCGCAGATGGGCTGAGCTGCGATGCCGCGCCGCTCCTGGCCGATCCGCCCGCCTGCCCCGGCAATTGGGTCTTCGTCCGCAGCGAGGGCGCGACGCTCTTCTACGGCGACGGGCAGCTGCTGGTCTCGCTGCCGGGCAGCGGTCCCCGCGCGCTGTCGATCCGCGCGGCCGCGCCGCTCGGCCTCCGGCGCCTTTGCCTGGGCTATGACATCCGCCTCGGGACCATCCATGCCGACGGCGCGGGGCGCACGCGGCAGGCACAGCAGCTCTGGGGGCTCGACAGCATCGTCGTCGACAGCCTCCGCGACACGGCCAACCGCCAGATCGCCACCACCAAGCCCTGCCCCGGCTCCTTCGGCAGCGGCGCGGCCCTGCCGCCCATGGCCTACCGGCCGGGAACGGTGGACCGCGCCGATTTCGCCGCGAACTGGGAGCGCAGCGCGCAGATGTCCGGCGATGTGTCGGACTACTATTCCGGCCGGCCCTGGCAGGGCCTCGCCCCGTCGGATGACGGCGGCTATCCCTATTACGGCATCCGCTACGAGGCCTCGCCGCGCGCGCAGCAGACCGAGATAGGCCGCCCCGGCGCGCGCCATGCGCTCGACCCGGCCGTGCCCGCAGCGGACCGGCAGACGCTGCGCCTGAGCAGCGGGGCCACCTGGCAGTCGCCGCCCCCGGCCCCCGGCGAGGGCCCGCCCTACCATATCGACGAAGCGCTCACCGCCGGCGGCGTCAGCTACCGGCAGGCCACCGGAAAGCTTGGCCAGGTCATGTCGCTGGCCGTGGGCAGCGCTGCGGGCGGAACGCTGATGCAATCCACGGCGGCGAGGAGCTATGCCAACCTCTCCGCGCCGCAGGCCAGTACCACCGTCACCCTGCCCCGCGGCAACGGCAACGCCGCCACCCCGGCCGAGGCGGGGTTCGACCGGGTGCGGCTGCAGGACGGCAAGGCCCGGGCGATCTCCTTTTGCGAACCCAATAGCGGCGAGACGCAGGTCGTGCTGGACAGTGCCGGCGCGATCCGCTTCCTGCTGCCGCGCATGGGCGCGGAGGAGGCCTTCTGCCTCTACCGGAAATACGACCGCTGCGGACGCCAGGTCGAGGAGGGCCTGCTCGAGGGCGACTGGGACACGGCCAGCCTGGCGCCCCATGCGGATGACCCGGACTGGCCCGATGCCGCAACCGATGGCGCCGCCACCCGCGCGGCCTGGACGAGCTTCGACGGCGACGGCAGCGAGCCGCTGCTGATCGGCCAGAAGACGGAGATGACGCGCATCACCCCTTGCGCCGCCGGCTCCGTCACGGTCACCGACAGCTACAGCTACGATCTGCAGGCCCGGATTTCCTCCGTCAGCCGCCGCATCGACGCGCAGGCCGGCGCGGAGGCCGCGCTGCACTATGCCTACAACACGCTGGGCCAGGTCACTTCGATCCAGCTCCCGCAGGAGGCCCCGGTCTCCGAGCTCGCCTATGCCTATAACGACCAGGGCCAGACCGAGACGATACGCTGCGGCGCCTCGGGCGATCTGCTGGCCAGCTATGTCTACGGGCCGGACAGGAAGATGGTCTCGCAGCAGCTCCATGGCGACAGGACCTGGACACGCAGCCTGAGCTACACCTCCGACGAACGGCCCCTGTCGCTCCAGGCCGCGATGGACGGCAACGGACCGGTGCTGCGGCTGGACTACACCTATACCGATGACGGGCTGGTCCTCGACCGGTCGATCGACCTGAACGGCACGCCGGTCGCGGACACGTTCGGCTATGACGGCAGCCGCGCGCTCAGCAGCGTGGCCGGCGCGAACGAGGCCGCCTACGGGCCGCCCGACCTGAACGGCAATCTCGCGCAGCTCACCGAAGGCGGCGCGACCACGGTCTTCTCGCCAAGCGCCGCCACCGACCAGATCGCGGCCATCGCCACGGATGGCGGCGCGGCCGTGCCCTGCGCCTGGAATGCGCGCGGGAACATGACGTCCGGCAACGGCCGCAGCTATGCCTACGATCCCGCCAGCAGCCGGACCATACGGGTCGCCCGGGACGAGACGGTGCTGGAGCTCGCCTATGGCGGCATGGCCGACCGCGCGATGAAGGCGGGGGCGGACGGGGCGACCTTCTACTTCCCCGGCGCCGGCAGCACCCCGCTGCTGCGCAAGACCCCCGAGGGCTGGGACCTGCTGGTCTCCGGTCCCGGCGCGATGGCCGCTTTCCTTGCGCCGGGGCGCCGGCTGGCGCTTCTCACCGATGTGCAGAACAGCCTCCTCCTGGCCACCGACGAAAGCGGCGCCGTGGCGCAAACCCTGCTCTACCGCGCCTTCGGCAGCGCCAATCCCGGGCTCTCCTCGGGTTCGGGCCCCGTGCCCTACCGGTTCCAGGGCCAGGAATGGGACGGCGAGGTCGCGCTCTACAATTTCAATGCGCGGCTCTACGACCCGGCGCTGGCGCGGTTCCACGCCATGGACCTGGCGCTCCAGTACAGCTCGCCCTACCTGTTCGAGGCCAATTCCCCGCCCAACCAGACCGACCCGAGCGGGCAGATGTCGCAGGCGGCGCAGACCGGCCTGGGGGTCGCCTCCGTCGGGCTGGCCCTGGGCGGCATCGCGCTGACCATCGCCACCGCGGGCGTCGGGTCGGCCGTTGCCGCCGGGATGGAGGCAGCCGCCGCAACAGCGGACAGTGTCACTTTTGCAGCGGCCGGAAGCGTGGACGTTATTGCAGACACGGCGGTGGGCGTGGGAGACACCCTTGAGGCGTCCGGAACCGTCACCGTGGCGGCGGCCGCGGAAAGTTCCGATGCCGGCATCGCACAGGCCTCGGCCGCGTCCCTGCGGCGCTCGGCAAAGAACGTCAGCAGGATCACCGCGGGGACGAAGATCATGACGCGGATCCCCATCGGGATCGGTGCCCAGGACGCGCGCACGGCCTTCTCCACCGACAACAAGGACTTCAGCATGAAGGACTTCGCCGTCGCGGCAGCGACCGGGGGCACCGCCTGGCTGATTTCCGGGGTCGTCTTCGCCGGCGAAAGCGCGGCGCTCGACGGCCTCTTCAGGCAGTGGAAGGTCCGAAAGAGCGCCGAGATCGGCACCCGGATCCTGGCGTCGACCCTGACGACCACGGCGCTCTCGGATGTGTCGCAGGTGGTCACGAATTGCTGGCAGGACCAGGACTGGTCGACGGGCCTTGTCCGCGCCACCCTGACCAGCGGCTTCAGCGGGCTGGTGGCCGCCTCGGGCGGGGCTGCGACATGCGCCCTGGCCGACAGTTTCGGCAGGAAGAAGGCCGACTGGATCTACCAGCGCGCACGCAGGAGCGTGATCGACCGGCAGCGCGCCGCCCAGGCATCGCCGGACTCGCACCCCGCCAACCAGCCGCCGACGGAAAGGACCGCCCTGCGGCCGAGCCAGCAGAGCTCGAGCGTTCCGGCAGGCTCGGGCGACGAGGATGGCTGATCCCGGTCCGGACTCCGTCGCTGCCGACGGCCCTGCGGCGGCAGGCGCCGGCGGACCACGCCGCCAATGGCGGCGGACAGGGTCAGGCAGGGCCTCCGGTCGCGACCGCTCCGAGGGCCATCCGGGCCTGCCCGGCTCTGCCCGGAGCAGAAAGCGGAGCAGAGCGCGCCGGGCCGCGGGACGTGCCGAGATCGTCACCGAAGACGCGGCCTCGCCTGTCCCCGGCATGCCGTGCCTGGCGGAACGGCCCCGGGAGAGGCGCGCATCCTCCGCAATCCGTCCGGGACCGTCCGCCGGTGGTTCCAGACGCGGGGGTGCTGTCCGGCTGCCATCCCCGCGCCGAGGGCGGCCTTATGCGGTCGCACGACAGTCCGCCCCCTGTATCGCGGACGGACCGGTCATGGGCTGCGGGCGTCGAACCGGCGGTGGCGCGGGGACTCGGTCCCGCAAGGGATGAACCGGCGGGCGCAAGACGGCTGGCCCGTCGGGAACCGGCTGGCAGATGGTCCTTCGGGGGGCGCGTCTTGCCCTGGCGGGGGGCATGGTCGCGCGCGAAAGGCTCTGTGACCGGGCGGGCGCGAGACGGCGGGGCCGGCTGGCTGTGGCTGGCAGATGGTCCTTCGGCGGCGTCGGCAGCCGGATGAGGGGCGGAAGCCGATGGCCGGGGCGTGCTCCGGGGGCAGGTCTCGGTGGTGCCGGGCGCGGTCCGGCGAAAGCGGCGCGGGGCGCGTCTGCCGCGGCGCGGCCAGGGACGGAGACGGCGACGGGGACGCGGCCGGAGTCGGGGACGGGGCGGGCCGCCCGTGGCGGCGCTGTCGGGCATGGGCGGCGGGGAGGAGCCGCCCCGGCGGACGCCCTGCCGGAGACCCGGCAGAGCGCGGCCCGCGTCAGGACAGGACGGCCGTCAGAACAGCACGTCGCCGGACGCGAATTCCACCGAGTCGAGGACCCGCTCGTCCGCGTCGCGGACGATGATCTGGTCGCGG
>NZ_VATA01000110.1 GCF_005870025.1 Poseidonocella sp. HB161398 | reverse complement strand
CGGTTGTCGAATTTCGAGCTGTCGACCAGCACGACCAGCTCGTCGGCCTGTCCGATCAGCTTCTGCTCGGCCTGGATCAGCAGCGGATCGGCCTCCATCAGCCCCAGCGGCCCGACGCCCTGCGCGCCCATGAACATGCGGCGGGCGTAGAAGTTCTTGGTCACGTCGTTCTCGAAGGGCGACAGGATGATGTTCTGCTCGCGGTAGATCGCGCCGCCCGAGAGCATGATCGTGTTCTTCGAGTTCTTCAGCAGGTGCTCGGCGATCGGGAAGCTGTTGGTGAAGATCTGCAGCCGCCGCGAGGCCAGCGGATGAACCATCTGGAAGGTGGTGGTGCCGCCATTGATGATGATCGGGTCGCCGTCCTCGCAGAGATCGACCGCGGCGCGGGCAATTGCGCGCTTCTGCTCGATCCTGATCGTTTCGTTGACGGAGAAGGGCCGGCCGGCCAGGCCGGGGAACTGGTTGGGATGCAGCGCCTCGGCCCCGCCGCGCACCCGGCGCAGCTTTTTCTGCATGTGGAGGGCCGCAATGTCGCGCCGGATCGTCGCCTCGGAGGCGCCTGTCAGTGCGCAGAGCTCGGACACCGTGACGACGGGCCGGTCCTGAACCGCTGATAGAATGATCCTGTGGCGTTCCTTTTCGTGCATTCCGTCCTCCCTCGAGGCTGAGATTGCGCCGCGACTCAATCACTGTCAATCAAAAACTGTCATTTCAATCATGCTGCAGCTGCATAATGACTGAACATGATCGAAAATGATTGACACGCCCGTGCCCGATGCGGCAGCGTTAGCGCAGACGTTCATGTTCCGGGATACCGGAGGAGAGGGAGGATCTCCAATGCTCATCGCGAATCCGCGGCTTGCGTCGCTCTGGGATGACGGCCGCGCTGCGGCCATGACCGAGCCGGAAAAGCTGCTCTACCGCTCGAATCTGCTGGGATCGGACAAGCGGATCACCAATTACGGCGGCGGCAACACCTCGGCGAAGGTGATGGAGCCCGACCCGCTGACCGGCGACGCGGCCGAGGTGCTGTGGGTCAAGGGATCGGGCGGCGATGTCGGCTCGATCAAGATGGACGGCTTCGCCACGCTCTACATGGAGAAGCTGCGCGCGCTGAAGGGCAAGTACCGCGGCGTCGCGTTCGAGGACGAGATGGTCGGCTACCTGCCGCACTGCACCTTCAACCTGAACCCGCGCGCCGCCTCGATCGACACGCCGCTGCATGCCTATGTCCCGAAACGCCATGTGGACCACATGCATCCCGACGCGATCATCGCGATTGCCGCGGCGAAGAATTCGAAGGAGCTGACGGCGCGCATCTTCGGCGACGAGATCGGCTGGCTGCCCTGGAAGAAGCCCGGCTACGAGCTGGGGCTGTGGCTGGAGAAATTCTGCCTCGAGAACCCCGATGCGAAGGGCGTGGTGCTGGAATCCCACGGGCTCTTCACCTGGGCGGATGACGCCAAGGAGTGCTACGAGCTGACGCTGGAGATCATCAACAAGGCCATCGCCTTCTTCGAGGAAGAGACGGCGGGCAAGGCGGTCTTCGGCGGGCCGGTCTGCGAGAGCCTCGCCCCCGCGGCGCGCCGCGACGTGGCCGCCCGGCTGATGCCCGCGATCCGCGGCATGGTCTCGGGGCTGCAGCCGATGGTCGGCCATTTCAACGACAGCGAGACCGTGCTCGACTTCGTCAACTCGGCCGAGCTGCGTCCGCTTGCCAGCCTGGGCACCTCCTGCCCGGACCATTTCCTGCGCACCAAGATCTGCCCGCTGGTCGTCGAATTCGACCCGGCGAAGGGCAACCTCGAGGAGGTGCTGGCCGGTCTGCCCGCGCAGGTCGAGGCCTATCGCGAGGGCTACGCCGCCTATTACGACCGCTGCAAGCATGCCGACAGCCCCGCGCTGCGCGACCCGAATGCGGTGGTCTACCTGGTGCCCGGCGTCGGCATGATCACCTTCGCCAAGGACAAGGCCACCGCGCGGATCTCGGGCGAGTTCTATGTCAACGCGATCAACGTGATGCGCGGCGCCTCGACGGTGTCGGAATATTGCGGCCTGCCCGAGCAGGAGGCCTTCGACATCGAGTACTGGCTTCTGGAAGAGGCCAAGCTGCAGCGCATGCCGAAGCCGAAATCGCTGGCCGGCAAGGTGGCGCTTGTCACCGGCGGGGCAGGCGGCATCGGCGCGGCCACGGCGGAGCGCTACCTGTCCGAGGGTGCCTGCGTGGTGCTGGCGGATATCAATGCCGACGCGCTCGACACCACGCTGGAGGCGCTGGCGGGCAAGTATTCCCGCGACGTGGTCCGCACCGTGGCGATGAATGTCACCGACGAGGCGGCCGTGGACGCGGCCTATGCCGAGGCGACAGTGGAATATGGCGGGATCGACATTCTGGTGTCGAATGCCGGCATCGCGTCTTCGGCACCGGTCGAGGAAACCTCGCTGGAGCTGTGGAACAGGAACATGTCGATCCTGTCGACGGGCTATTTCCTGGTCTCCCGCGCGGCGTTCAAGCTGATGCGCGCCCAGGGGATGGGCGGTTCCATCGTCTTCGTGGCGTCGAAGAACGGCCTTGCAGCCAGCCCGAACGCCTCGGCCTACTGCACGGCGAAGGCCTCGGAAATCCACCTGGCCCGCTGCCTGGCGCTGGAAGGCGCAGAGGCGGGGATCCGCGTGAACGTCGTCAATCCGGACGCGGTGCTGCGCGGCTCGAAGATCTGGGAGGGCGAGTGGCTGGAACAGCGCGCCTCGACCTACAAGACCGACAAGGAGGGGCTGGAGGAGATGTACCGCAACCGCTCCATGCTCAAGCGCAACGTCCTGCCCGAGGACATCGCCGAGGCGGCCTATTTCTTTGCTTCCGAGAAATCGGCAAAATCGACCGGCAACATCCTGAACGTGGATGCCGGCAACCAGCAGAGCTTCCCGAGGTAGGGCCATGATCGACAAGAGCATCATCCAGGCGGCCAACGAGAAGGCCGCAGACGGGCTGCGCGCGGATTACGAGGCGCTCGGCGCGCATCTGGACCGCCGCGGCATCGATATCGAGGCGGTGAAGGCCAAGGTCGCGGCATTCGGCGTCGCGGTGCCCTCCTGGGGCACGGGGACGGGGGGCACCCGCTTCGCCCGCTTCCCCGGCGCGGGCGAGCCGCGGCACATCTTCGACAAGCTCGACGATTGCGGCGTGATCCACAAGCTGACCGCGGCGACGCCGCAGGTCAGCCTGCACATCCCCTGGGACAAGGCCCCGGCGGCCGATCTGAAGGCCAAGGCCGAGGAGCACGGGCTGGGCTTCGCCTCGATGAATTCGAACACCTTCCAGGACCAGGAAGGGCAGGCGCTGAGCTACAAGTTCGGCTCGCTCAGCCATACCGATGCGGCGACCCGGGCGCAGGCGGTGGCGCATAACATCGAGACGATCGAGATTGGCCGCGAGATCGGCGCAAAGAGCCTGACCGTCTGGATCGGCGACGGCTCCAACTTCCCCGGCCAGTCGAACATGACCCGCCAGTTCGAGCGCTATCTCGCCTCGATGAAAGAGGTCTATGCCAAGCTGCCCGCCGACTGGCGGATCTATTCCGAGCACAAGATCTACGAGCCGGCCTTCTATTCCACCGTCGTGCAGGACTGGGGCACGAGCTACCTGATCGCGCAGGAGCTGGGCGAGAGGGCCTATTGCCTGGTCGATCTGGGTCATCATGCGCCGAACGTGAATATCGAGATGATCGTCGCCCGGCTGATCCAGTTCGGCAAGCTCGGCGGCTTCCATTTCAACGATTCGAAATACGGCGACGACGACCTGGATTCGGGCTCGGTCGATCCCTACCGGCTGTTCCTGGTCTTCAACGAACTGGTCGATGCCGAGGACAAGCCGGGGCTGATGCTCGAGCACATGATCGACCAGAGCCATAATGTCACCGATCCGGTGGAGAGCCTGATGGTCTCGGCGATGGAGATCCAGCGGGCCTATGCGCAGGCGCTTCTGGTCGACCGCGCGGCGCTGGAGGAGTTCCAGGAGGCCAATGACGCGCTGATGGCGACCTCGGCGCTGAAGGCGGGGTTCCGCACCGATGTCGAGCCGATCCTGGCGATGGCGCGGCTGGAGGCGGGCGGGGCGATCGACCCGGTGGCGACCTTCCGGCAGTCGGGCTACCGCGCGAAGGTCTCGGAAACCCG
This sequence comes from Poseidonocella sp. HB161398, assembly GCF_005870025.1. Taxonomy (GTDB): domain Bacteria; phylum Pseudomonadota; class Alphaproteobacteria; order Rhodobacterales; family Rhodobacteraceae; genus Mangrovicoccus. The sequence continues at coordinate 7,894 of NZ_VATA01000110.1, read as the reverse complement.
GCCGAAATCCGCCGTGACGGGCGGCGGGATCGTCTGAGGCCGGGGAGGCCCCGGGTCAGGCCCGGGGCGCCGCGGGATCAGATGCCGGAAAGCAGCGCGTCGACCGCGCGGGTGATCTCGTCGCGCATCGCGGCGAGGCTGCCCGCCCGCTCGCCGAGCTCGGCCAGGCTCAGCGTGGCGGCGAGCTGCGGCATCAGCAGGAACGCCCCTTCGGGCAGGGTGACGACCGGGTTCAGCCCGGCCAGCACCCGCTCCACCCGGCCGCGCGGCACCAGCGGGGCCACCACGCGGGTGCGCAGCCCGTCGAGCAGGTCGCTCTGCAGGATGACGACGAGCTGGCCGCCGGGCAGGCGGTAGAGGTCGTGCTGCGCCGCCATCTCAGAACTTGCGGTAGCCCGAGAGCGGCAGCCCGTCCTCTTCGGTCATGGCGTTGTAATCGGCGACCGCCCCGGCATTCGCGGCCTTCCACAGCCGCGCGCGCTCGGCGCGGATCGCGTCGCGCAGCCCCGCCTCGGCGGCCTGCGAGAGATTGATCCCGAGCGCGCGCGCCTCGTCGAGGACGCCGCGGTCGAGGGTCATGCTGGTCGATCTGCGCTGCACCTGGCCCATCGCGCTCCCTCCGCAAACATACCGTAAAACATACCGCAGGCGGGCCGGTCTGTCGAGCGGGCGCTGCGCCATGTTGCAATTATGGAATTTTTGTTCCAGATTTCCACCCTGGCGGAGCGGGCAATAGGGAGACGGCATGGCCAGCGAGAGCGGAACGGCGGAGGCGCCGCAGAGCGTCGAGGAATTCCGGGAACGGCTGCAGGCGGTCGGGCCGGGGCTGCCGCGCAGGATGCGCGACTGCGCCGCCTATCTGGAGCGAAATGCCGACCGGGTGGCGGTCTCCACCGTGGCGCAGCTGGCCGAAGGGGCGGGGGTCGCGCCCTCGGCGATGATGCGCTTCTGCCAGGTGCTGGGTTTCTCGGGCTTCTCCGAGATGCAGCGGATGTTCCGCGAGGCCTACAGCCCCGGCCTGCCGGACTACTCGACACGGCTCGGCCTATTGCGCGAGGAGGGGCGGGACAGCCCTTCGGCGCTGCTGGCGGAGTTTATCGAATCGGGGCGGACATCGCTTGAAAACCTGGCCGGGAGCATCGAGCCCGCGGCGCTGGAGGCGGCAGTGCGGGTGCTGACCGGCGCCGGGGTGATCCATCTGGCGGGGCTGCGCCGCGCCTTTCCGGTGGCGGCCTACCTGGCCTATGCCTTCGAGAAGATGGAGATCCCGGCGATGCTGCACGACCAGACCGGGCGGCTGGACCATCGCCACGCGATGCGCCCGGGCGACGCGCTCTTGGTCATCACCTTCGCGCCCTACACGCCGGAAACCGTCGCCATGGCCGAATCGGCGGCCGCGGCGGGGCTGCCGGTGGTGGCGATCACCGACACGGCGGGCGGGCCGCTCGCCAAGCCCGGGATCCTGCCGCTTTGCGTCACCGAAGCCGATTTCGGCGCCTTCCGGGCGCTTTCCGCCACGCTTTCGCTGGCCATCGCCCTTGCCGTCGCCATCGGCACGCGGCGGAATTCTGCGTGATTTGGAATTTTGGAGTTGATTTCTGACGTCGTGGAATGTTTATTCCATTTCGAGGAGAGGCCGCATGCCGCGGCCTGGGGAGGATAGTCGGCAGGACGGCGCGGGAGGCGTCTCCGGCCATGCACTCCCCCATGGAAGAGGCATGACATGAAGACGCTGGATGTCATCACCATCGGCCGCAGCTCGGTCGATCTTTACGGAACCCAGATTGGCGGCCGCCTGGAAGACATGGGGTCCTTCGACAAGTACATCGGCGGCTCGCCCACCAATATCGCCTGCGGCGCCTCGCGGCTGGGGCTGAAGACCGCCGTCATCACCAAGGTCGGCGACGAGCACATGGGCCGCTTCATCCGCGAGCAGCTGGCCCGCGAAGGGGTCGACACCACCGGCGTCATCACCGATCCGGAGCGCCTGACCGCGCTGGTCCTGCTGGGCATCCGCGACGAGGACCAGTTCCCGCTGATCTTCTACCGCGAGAACTGCGCCGACATGGGGCTGGCGCCCGAGGATATCGACGAGGAGTTCATCGCCTCGGCCCGCGCCGTCGTCGCCACCGGCACCCATCTGAGCCACCCGAAGGTCGAGGCGGCGACGCTGAAGGCGCTGGAGCTGGCGAAGGCGCACGGGTTGCGCACAGCGCTCGACATCGACTACCGGCCCAATCTCTGGGGGGTCGCTGGCCATGGCGACGGCGAGAGCCGCTTCGTCGAAAGCGCTGCGGTCACCGCCAAGCTCCTGTCGACGCTGCATCTCTTCGACCTGATCGTCGGCACGGAAGAGGAATTCCACATCGCCGGCGGCTCGACCGACACGCTCGAGGCGCTGCGGGCCGTGCGCGAGGTCTCGGGCGCGACGCTGGTCTGCAAGCGCGGCGCGCAGGGCGCCGTGGCGATCACCGGCGCGATCCCGGCGAGCCTTGACGACGGCGAGGCCGGGCCCGGCTTCCCGATCGAGGTCTTCAACGTGCTGGGCGCCGGCGACGGCTTCTTCTCGGGGCTGCTCAAGGGCTGGATGGCCGACGAGGACTGGCCGACCACGCTGAAATACGCCAATGCCTGCGGCGCCTTCGCGGTCAGCCGCCATGGCTGCACCCCGGCCTATCCGTCGGAGAAGGAACTGGACTTCTTCCTCGCCCGCGGCGTGATCCGCCCGGATCTGCGCAATGACGCGGAGCTGGAGCAGGTGCACTGGGCGACCAACCGCAAGGGCGACTGGTCCAATGTCCGCACCTTCGCCTTCGACCACCGCATGCAGCTCGAGGAGATGGAGGGCTACACGCCGGAGAAGGGCGGCGCCTTCAAGGAGCTCTGCCTGAAAGCGGCGCTGAAGGTGCAGGGCGGGGCGCGGGGCTACGGCATCCTCTGTGACAACCGCATCGGCCGCAAGGCGCTGCACGCCGCATCCGGCACCGGGCTGTGGATCGGCCGTCCGACCGAGCTGCCGGGCTCGCGCCCGATCGAGTTCGAGCCCGAGCTTGGCGTCGATTTCGGCCAGTTCCGGGAATGGGCGCGGGAGAACGTGGTGAAGCTGCTGGTCTTCTGCCATCCGTCGGACAGCGCCGAGACCCGCGCGCTGCAGGAGGAGCGGGTCAAGCGGATCTTCACCGCCGCGCGCCGCAACAACCTGGAATTCCTGCTGGAAGTCATCCCCTCCAAGGTGGCGCCGACCGATGACACCACCACGGCGACGCTGATCCGGCAGTTCTACGCGGCCGGGGTCTATCCCGACTGGTGGAAGCTCGAGCCGCTGAAGACCGCGCAGGCCTGGTCCAATGCCGTCGAGGCCATCGAGGAGAACGATCCGAACACCCGCGGCATCGTCGTGCTGGGGCTCGACGCGCCCGAGGCCGAGCTGGCCGCGAGCTTCGAGGTTGCGGCCGGGTTCGATCTGGTCAAGGGGTTTGCCGTCGGCCGGACGATCTTCGGCGACGCGGCCCGCGCCTGGCTGAAGGGCGAGATGGACGACACGGCCGCCATCGAGATGATGGCCGCCCGCTACGAGAGGCTCTGCGGCATCTGGGACGGGGCCCGCGCAAGCGCTGCCTGCGAGGCCGCGGAATGAGCCCGAAGGACGTGACCGCGCCCGTGACGCGCGACAGCAAGACCGCCCCGGGAACGGGCGAGGGAGGAAACGGAATGGGGAACACGATCCGCCTGACGGCAGCCCAGGCACTGGTGCGCTGGCTGTCGGTGCAGCAGACCGAAGAGGGCGAGCGCTTCATCGAGGGCGTCTGGGCCATCTTCGGCCATGGCAACGTGGCCGGCCTCGGCGAGGCGCTGCACGGGATCGGCGACGCGCTGCCGACCTGGCGCGGCCAGAACGAGCAGACGATGGCGCATGCCGCCATCGCCTATGCCAAGACGCTGAAGCGCCAGAAGGCGATGGCCGTCACCTCCTCGATCGGGCCGGGCTCGACCAACATGGTGACCGCCGCCGCGCTGGCGCATGTCAACCGGCTGCCCGTGCTCTTCCTCTGCGGCGATGTCTTCGCCAACCGCCGGCCCGACCCGGTGCTGCAGCAGATCGAGGATTTCGACGACGGCACGGTCTCGGCGAATGACTGCTTCAAGCCGGTCAGCCGCTATTTCGACCGCATCTCCCGCCCCGAGCACATCATGACCGCGCTGCCGCGCGCCATGCGCACGATGACCGACCCGGTCGATTGCGGTCCGGTGACGCTGGCCTTCTGCCAGGACGTCCAGGCCGAGGCCTTCGACTATCCGGTCTCCTTCTTCGAGCCCAAGGTCTGGCGCACGCGCCGGCTTTCGCCCGATCCGGTCGAGGTCGAGGCCGCCGTCGCCGCGATCAAGGCCGCGGAATGCCCGGTCATCATCTCGGGCGGCGGGGTGATCTATTCCCGGGCCGAGGCCGAGCTTGCCGCCTTCGCCCAGGCCCATGGTATCCCCTTCGCCGAGACCCAGGCCGGCAAGGGCGCCAATGCCGCGTCGCATCCGATGAATTTCGGCTCGCCCGGCGTCACCGGCTCTGCCTGCGCCAACGAGCTCTGCGCCAAGGCCGACCTCATCATCGGCATCGGCACGCGGTTCCAGGACTTCACCACCGGCTCCTGGACGACCTTCGACAATCCGGCGCGCAAGCTGATCTCGGTGAACATCCACGGCTATGACGCCGCCAAGCACGGCGCGATCCCGGTCGTGGGCGATGCCAGGACGGTGCTCGCCGCGCTGGCCGAGGGGCTGGGCGGCAAGACCTTCGGCGCCTTCTCGGCGCAGTCGCGCCTGGACTGGCAGGCGGCGGTGGCCCGCGTCACCGGCGCGCCCGAGGCCGACACGCCCGACTACCTGCCGACCGACGCCCAGGTGATCGGCGCGGTGCAGCGGGTTTCCACCGAGGATACGGTGGTGATGTGCGCGGCCGGGACCATGCCCGGGGCGCTGCAGGTGCTGTGGCAGCCCGCCCAGGGCGGCTACCACATGGAATACGGCTATTCCTGCATGGGCTACGAAGTGGCCGGCGCCATGGGCATCGCGCTGGCGGCGCCCGGCAAGGAGGTCATCTGCATGGTCGGCGACGGCTCCTACATGATGGCGAATTCGGAACTGGCCACCGCGGTGATGCGCAAGATCCCCTTCACCATCGTGCTGACCGACAACCGCGGCTACGGCTGCATCAACCGGCTGCAGATCGAATGCGGCGGGGCCGAGTTCAACAACATGTACAAGGACTGCAATGTCGAGACGCAGCCCGAGATCGACTTCGTGATGCATGCCCGCTCGATGGGCGCCCATGCCGAGAAGGCCGCGACCATTGCCGAGCTGGAGGCGAAGATCGCCGAGGCGCGCGGCCGCGACATTCCCAGCGTGATCCTGATCGACACCGATGCCGTGCCCGGCACCGGGGCGGGCGGCGCCTGGTGGGACGTGGCCGTGCCGCAGGCCGGCGGCCCCGAGCGGCTGGAGAAGGCCCGCGGCAAGTACACCGAGAACGCCGCGCGCCAGCGCGTCTTCGACTGATCCGGCCGGGACCGGCCCTGCCGCCGGTCCCGCCTCCGAGCTACTTCAGGGCGGCGCCGCTCTCTCCTACTCCTCCCTTACTGGCGCCGCCTCTTTTCTTCCAACCGGTCGCGCGACCCGCTAGACAGATCCCATGTTCGACCTGAACCATCCCTTCTTCCGTCCGTTGTGGCGGCGCGTGCTCGTCACCGCCTTCTGCCTCGGCTGGGCGGTGTTCGAGCTGGCAATGGGCAATCCGCTCTGGGCGCTGCTGACAGGCGCCCTGGGGCTCTATTGCGGCTACGGGTTCTTCGTGACCTTCGATCCGAGAGACGACCCATGAGCGAACTTCTCTGCAAGCCCTTCGGCACCCGCGGCAAGGTGCACCAGATCACCCCCGAAAGCGCGCGCTGGCGCTATGTCGGCTTCTCGCTCTACAAGCTGCGCGCGGGCGACAGGGCCGCCGAGGCCACCGGCGACCGCGAGGTGATCCTGGTCATGGTCGAGGGCAAGGCCGCCGTCACCGCCGCGGGCCAGGACTGGGGCGTGCTGGGCGAGCGGATGAACGTCTTCGAGAAGACGCCGCCGCACTGCCTCTACGTGCCCAACGGCCAGGACTGGGAGGCCGTGGCCGAGACCGACTGCACCATCGCGGTCTGCTCGGCGCCCGGACAATCGGGCCACGAGGCGCGCCGGATCGGTCCGGACGGCATCAGCCTGACCACCCGCGGCAAGGGCACCAACACCCGCCACATCAACAATATCGCCATGGAGAACGAGGATTACTGCGACAGCCTCCTCGTGACCGAGGTCTTCACCCCGGCGGGCCACTGGTCGAGCTATCCCAGCCACCGCCATGACGAGGACGACTTCCCGCGGATCACCTATCTCGAAGAGACCTACTACCACCGGATCAATCCGGCCGAGGGCTTCGGCATCCAGCGGGTCTATACCGAGGACGGCACGCTGGACGAGACCATGGCGGTCGCGGATGGCGACGTGGTGCTGGTGCCGCGCGGCCACCATCCCTGCGGCGCGCCCTACGGCTTCGAGATGTACTACCTGAACGTCATGGCGGGCCCGCTGCGCAAATGGCGCTTCGTCGCCCATCCGGCCGTCGTTCCGATCATGGAGCGCGACGCCTGAGTCGCCTTCCGGAGGGCTGAAACCGCATGCGGGGCAAATCACCTCCGCGCGATGCCCAAAGGACTTGCAGACCGGCGCGGACCCGCCTATCAGCGGTTGTCCGCGCCTTTTTGTTCAGAAACAGCGGGTTCCCCCACCATATCCCGGACGGCACACATGATCTCGTGGCGAAGAGCCGCCCGACATGCCTATTTTGCGGCATTCCCGATGGACCGTGCCGGCCAAATGCGCTAGCGTCTCCGGAAAGCGCCGCACAAGACCGGCGCATCAGGCAGCACAAGCACAGGCATTGGATCGGGCGTGAACTCAGCAGTCACATCGGACACAACCGCCGCCGACCCAGTCGCGACGGTCAAGCCATTCCAGATCAGGGGCCGGTTCTTCACGGCGGTGGCCCTGCGCCTCGCCGGAGACGCGGACCAGGATTTCTACAAGGCGCTGGACGCCGAACTGATGCGCATGCCGCATTTCTTCGACCATGCGCCTTTCGTCATCGACCTCGAGCAGGTCCATCAGAGCATCACCGATGACTCCCTGAACGCCCTGATCGAGGGGCTGAAGCGGCGCAAGCTGTCGGTCTTCGGCGTGCAGAACGGCAATGCGGCGCAGACCGAGACGGCCAAGCGGGCCGGGCTCCTGTCCCTGCCGGGCGGGCGCGACGCGCCGCTCGACCGGGTCGAGACGCAGCGCCGCGAAGCGCAGCGCATGGTCGCCGAGCGCAAGGGCAAGTCCGCGGCCGCCGCGGCAGAGCCCGCCGCCGAGCCGGCCGCGGCGCCGGCGGCGAAATCGGCCAGCGTCATCGTCACCGAGCCGGTGCGCTCGGGCCAGAAGATCTATGCCGACCGCGGCGACCTGGTGGTCGTCTCCTCGGTCTCCAACGGCGCCGAGCTGGTGGCCGCGGGCAATATCCATGTCTACGGCACGCTGCGCGGCCGGGCGCTGGCGGGGGTCAATGGCGACACCTCGGCGCGGATCTTCTGCCAGAGCCTCGATGCCGACCTGGTCGCCGTTGCCGGGCTCTACCTGACCTATGACGACTATGCGCGGGAGCATCTGAAGAAGCCCGTGCAGGTCTTTCTCGAAGACGACAAGCTGCGCGTGGACGCGTTGAGATAAGCATGAGCGAAAAGGGATCATCCGTGGCCAAGATCATCGTTGTCACCTCCGGCAAGGGCGGTGTGGGCAAGACCACCTCCTCGGCCGCCATCGGCGCGGGGCT
>NZ_VATA01000011.1 GCF_005870025.1 Poseidonocella sp. HB161398 | reverse complement strand
GGGATAGAGCTTCGGCCGCGTCCACCAGGAGAAGAAATCCGGGCGCGGGGACATCTCGACATGGTCGTAGCCGAGTTCGGCGACCTTGCGGATGGTGTCCTCCAGCGACAGGTGCCGGATCATGTGCGGGTCGAGCGTGTGTTTCATGGTCAGACCTATGGACTTTGTCTCGTTGCGGCCCGCCCTGGCGGCGGACCGGCCTTGTTCCGGTTGGGGTGCCGCGCTCAGGCGACCGGCTGCGGCGGGTGGCCCTCATGGGTTTCCATGTAGCCTTCGAGCTCGGTATCGAGGCTGGCCAGGGCCTCGCCGCCGGCCATCAGGTCGGTGATCTCCTCGCGGGTCTTCTCGCCGCGCATGAAGTTCGCCGCCACCGCGCCGCGGATCAGCACCGCGAAATGGTCGCCCACCGCCATCGCATGGGTCACCTGGTGGGTGATGAAGATCACTGCCAGGCCGCGCTTGCGCGCCTCCAGGATGATGCGCAGCACGTGGCTCGACTGCTTGACGCCGAGCGCGGCAGTCGGTTCGTCGAGGATCAGCACGCGGGCGCCGAAATGGACCGCGCGGGCGATCGCCAGCGACTGCCGCTCGCCGCCCGAGAGGCCGCCGATCAGCCGGTCGCCGTCGTCGATCCGGGTGATGCCGAATTCCTGCACGGCCTTCACGGCAGTCTCGTTGGCGGTCTTGCGGTCGAAGATCTTGAAGGGCCCGATCTTCTTGACCGGCTCGACGCCGACGAAGAAGCTGCGCCCGATCGACATCAGCGGGAAGGTGCCGCCGAACTGGTGGACCGTGGCGATGCCGCGGTCGGCGGCGTCCTTGGGCTTCTCGAAGGAGACCTGCTCGCCATCCATCCAGATCTCGCCGGTGGTGGGCTTGTGCACGCCCGCCAGGGTCTTGATCAGGGTGGACTTGCCGGCGCCGTTGTCCCCGAGCAGGCACAGCACCTCGCCCGCCTTCACCGTCAGGTTGATGTCATGGAGCACGTCGATCGGTCCGAAGGACTTGTTGACGTTCCGCAGTTCAAGAACAGGTTGGGTCATGTCGGTGTCCTCAGGCAGGTTTCTTGCGCGACGCGGTCAGCGCGAAGGCGCGGAACCGGTTGTTCACGAGCACGGCGGCCAGGAGCATCACGCCGATGATCAGGCTGGACCAGTTGCGGTCGAGCTGGGTGAAGTAGATCCCCTGGTTGACCACGGCGAAGGTGAGCGTGCCGAAGAAGATCCCCCAGACGGAGCCGAAGCCGCCGGTCAGGAGCACGCCCCCCACCACCACCGAGACCACGGCGTTGAAGATGTAGTTCATGCCGCCCGAGACCTGGGCCGAGTTGAAGAGGATCGCGCCGCACATGCCCACGAAGCTCGCGGCCACCGCGGAGAGCACGAAGAGGAAGATCGTCATCCGGTCGGTCGGGATGCCGGCGTTGCGCGCCGAGACCTTGTCCCCGCCCATCGCGAAGATCCAGTTGCCGTAGCGGGTATGGTGCATGATCACCACGAAGACCACGGTCATCGCCAGCCACCACAGTATGATGATCTGGTAGGAGCCGCCGATCAGCTGGCCGAAGATCGCCTTGGTCCAGACCGGGGCGGTCAGCGCGACCGAGGCATTGCCCGTCAGCAGCACCGAGGCCGAGAGCACGATCCCCTGCATGGCGACGAGCGTGCCGAGGGTGATGATCAGCGAGGGCACCGAGGTGCGCACCGTCAGGATGCCGTTGACCAGCCCGACGACGACGCCCAGCCCCAGCGCGCCGGCCATGCCGACGAGGATCGGCAGCTCGTAGTAGCCCGAGAGGATCGCCACGGTCATGGAGCCCGCCGGGATCATCGCCCCGATCGAGATGTCGAGCTCGCCGGCGATCATCAGCATGCCCATCGGGATGGCGACGATGCCCAGGTTGGCGGCCAGGTTCACCCAGCTCGCGGCGCCGAGGAAGTTGCCGATATTGGCCCCGCCGAAGATCACGAAGAAGGCGATGACGGCAATCAGGCTGAGGACGGACCCGGCCTCGGGGCGGCGCATGAAGTCGGAAAGAGCGGTCATGGTCTCAGCCCTTCTTCTTGGTGTAGGACAGCGCCAGCTGCCGGAAGGTGTCGTTCATGATCACGGCCAGCAGGAGCAGCGCGCCGATGATGACCGAGCCCAGGTTCGGGTCGAAGCTGGTGAAGTAGATGCCCTGGTTGACGACCGCGAAGGTGATCGTGCCGAAGACCACGCCGACGATCGAGCCGAAGCCCCCGGTCAGCAGCACGCCGCCGATGACGGTGCACATGATCGAGTTGAAGATGAAGGACTGCCCGCCCGCGACCTGCGCGCTCTGGTAGACCATCGCCTGGCTGACGCCGACGAAGGCGGCGCAGAAGCCCGACATCATGAAGAGCTGGATGGTCAGCCGCTCGGTCGGGATGCCGGCGTTGCGCGCCGAGACCCGGTCGCCGCCGAGCGCGTAGATCCAGTTGCCGAAGGGCGAGACATGCAGCACGTAGGCGAAGACCGCGGCGATCAGGATCCACCAGAAGATGGTCACCTGGAACATGCCGCCGATGAACTGGCCCAGCAGGAATTTGGAGGTCTCCGAGGGCACGATGCCCGTCGAGGTGGAACCGGTCAGCAGCACCGAGAAGCCCAGCGTCAGCCCCATCACGGCGAACATCATGCCGATGGAGACGATCAGCGAGGGCACCTCGGTGCGGGTTACGAGAAAGCCGTTGGCCGCGCCGACCGCCATCCCGACGCCGAGCGCGGCGAGGATGCCGACGCTCTCGGGCAGGCCGTAATGGCCGGAGATGACGGCCACTGTCAGGGAGGCCGCGGGGATCACCGCGCCGACCGAGAGGTCGAGCTCGCCCGCGATCATCAAGAGCCCGACCGGCAGCGCGACGATGCCGATCTCGGCAGCGACGTTCAGCCAGCTGGCGAAGCCCGCCGGCGACAGGAAGACCTGTCCCGCGAAGACCGCGAAGAAGGCGAAGACCGCGACCATGCCCAGGAAGGACCCGGCCTCGGGGCGCCGCGCGAGCTGGCCCAGGGCGCTGCCCGCGCGGCGCCCTCCCGGCCCGGCGGCGAGTGTCTGGCTGGCTGATGCCATGATGAACTCCCTCTCTTGGCGGGGCCGCGGCGCTTGCGCGCGCAGCTCTCCCGCCGGGCCGGAGGCCATGCCCCCTGCCCGTTCCCGTCGGTGCCGCCCGGACCCGGTCCGGGCAGCGTGATTTTCAAGTCGGGGGGATGCCGCTCAGCGGGCACCCTGCTTGACGCCTTCCAGCGTCGCGTCGACATTCCCGGCATCGACGATGCCCGGCCCCGTCAGGATCTCGCGGGTCGGGATCGACAGGCCGAAATTGACATGGGCGTTGAGGATCGAGACGGCCATGTAGCCCTGCATGTAGCCCTGCTGGTCGATGGCGAACATCTGCTTGCCGTCCTTGATATTGGCCAGGATGGTCTCGTCCATGTTCAGCCCGCCGACCTGCACGCGGCCGATCTTGCCGGCCTGCATCACGCCGTTGATCGAGGCATTCGCGTCGACATTGCCGATCGTGTAGATGCCGCCGACATCGGGGTTCTTCAGCAGGTAGGCCTTGACCGCCTGGGCGACCGCGGTGGCGTTGCCGAAGGAGGTGGCCGGCAGCGGCAGGGTCTCGCCCTCGCCGCCCGCGCCTGCGATGCCGTCATTCATGCCCGCGCAGTTGTCCTCGATATTGGAGGCGCCCGGCAGGGTGTTGATGCAGACGAGCTTCATGATGCCGTGCTCGGCAAAGTACTCGCCCGCGGCCTTGCCGTTCTCGTAGTCGTCCGAGCCGATGTAGTTCATCGCGCCCAGACGGTCCGCCGCCTCGAGGCCGCCCGCATTGTAGATGATCAGCGGAATGCCCGCCTCGGTCACGGCCTGGAAGGCCGGATCCATCGCCTCGGGCACCCAGTCCGGGCCGACGATGGCGTCGGCGCCCTGGCTGATCGCCTGGCGGATGAGCTCGGCTGCATCGACGCCCAGGTTGTCGTAGTTCTGCGGCCCGAGCCAGGTCACCGACCCGCCCTGCGCCTCGGCCACCTGGCCTGCATCCTCGGCGCCGCGCTTGACGATCGACCAGAAGGGATCGTCCGGCTTGCCGCCGACCACGAAGATGTTGGCCGCGGCCACGGCGCCGGCGGCGCAGGCTGCAATGGCGGCACAGGACACAGTGGCCGCGAAACGGCTGAAACTTCTCATGATGTCTTCCTCCCTTGTCCCGCCTCCCGAGCAGGACACTTGCAGGAGCTTTTCTACAGAAGGCTTGAAACTTACGGAACGTCTAATAAGATCTTTTGGCATGATTGTGCCATAACGTGTCATTCAGTTTGAAACATCGCGAGTCGAGGGAGGAGCGGATGGAACGTCCGACGATTGCGGATCTGGCCGAGGCGGCAGGGGTATCGGTCTCCACCGTGAACCGGATCCTGTCCGGCCGCGGCTCGGTCAAGGCGACGACGATCCAGCGGGTGCAGGGCGCGGCCGAGCAGATCGGCTTCTACGGGCTCGGCACGATCGAGGACCGGATGCGCAAGGAGACCCCGCACTACCGGCTGGGCTTCCTGCTGCAGCAGTCGAGCCGCGACCTCTACCAGCATTTCGGCCGCAAGATCGTCGCCGCCTGCCGCGACCGCCGCGACGAGGTGGTCGACCCGCTGGTGGATTTCGTCGACCTGCTGACCCCCGACAACATCGCCGCGCGGCTGACCGCGCTCGGCAAGGAATGCGACGCCGTGGCGATGATCGCCGCCGACCATCCGGTGATCGGCCAGGCGATCCGCGCGCTGCGCGAGCAGGGCAAGCCCGTCGTCACCTACATCACCGACCAGTCGAGCCCCGAGAAGGCAGCCTTCGTCGGCACCGACAACTGGAAGCTCGGCCGCACCGCCGCCTTCCTGATCTCCTCGATGGCACCGGGCCCGGGACGGATCGCCGTCTTCATCGGCAATCACCGCTATCTGTGCCAGGACATCGCCGAGGCGAGCTTCCGCTCCTACATGCGCGAGAACGCCCCGCAGCTCCTGCTGGAGGACAGCCGCCCCACCCATGAGGAAGCGGCCCAGGCCCATGCCATGGTTTCGGAGCTGCTGGAGCGCAGCGACGACGTGACCGGCATCCTGATCCTCGGCGGCGGCATCTCGGGCGTGCTGCGCGCGCTGCGCGAGGCCCCCGAGGAGAAGCGCCGCCGCATCCGGCTGATCTGCCGCGACATCGGCCCGGCGACGCGCAAGGGCCTGACCGAGGGGCTGATCACCGCCGCGCTCTGCCATCCGATGGAGGCGACCTCGGAGCTCCTGGTGCGCACCATGATCGACGTGCTGCGCCAGGACGGGCCGCAGGCGACGCTGCAGCGGACGATCCCCTTCGAGATCGTCACGCCGGAGAATATCTGAGGCTCAGGCCGCCAGGGCCAGATAGCCGGTCAGGGTCGCCACCGACAGCACAGTGGTCGCCAGGATGACCCGGCCGGTCATCAGCGCGTCGCGGCCGTAGAACTCGGCCAGCATGAAGGGCCCGGTCCCGGTGGGCAGCGCGGCAAGCAGCACCGCCGCCTGCGCCACGCTGCCCGGCAGCTGCAGCACCGGCACCGCGACGATCCAGGTCGCCAGCGGCTGCACGGCAAGCTTCAGCGACACGAGCGCGGCGAGGTTCGCGCGCTCGCCCCCGGCGGCCGGGCGGCGCGGCGTCTCCGCCAGGAAGCAGCCCAGCGTCACCAGTGCGCAGGGCGCCGCGGCGCTGCCCAGCAGCGTCAGGAAACGGTCGGCCTGCTCGGGCAGGTGGTGCCCCGAGGCCATCACCGCCGCCCCGGCGGCCGGCGCGATCAGGAGCGGGTTGCGCGCCAGCCCGCCCAGCGTCTTCAGCGCGATCTCGCGGCCGCGGCGGCCGCTCTGCAGGCTGAACTCCACCAGAAGGATCGCCACCGCGAAAAGTACCGCCACCGTCACGATCGTCGCCACCAGCGTCAGCCCCAGCCCGGTCTCGCCCAGCACCGCCAGGATCAGCGGGAAGCCGAGGAAGCCGGTATTGGCATAGCTCGCATTCAGCCCGTCGAGCGCCGCATCGGCCAGCGGCCGCCCCTGGCGCATGCTCAGCCACAGCGTCAGCCCGAAGGCCAGCGCACAGCCCGCCGTGAAGGCGGCGATGAAGCCCGGATGCCAGACCTCGCGCGGCTCCGCCCGCGCCATGATGCCGAACAGCAGCGCCGGCAGGGCCAGGTAGACGACGAAGCGGTTCAGCTCGCGCGTGGCGCCCGGCCCCAGCGCCCCGCCGCGGCGGGCCAGCCAGCCGGCGAAGATCAGCGCGAAGATCGGAAGGACGATGGAAAGGGGGGAGAGCATGGCACGGCCTCGGAACACTCGGACGCTTTCCCCCTAGCGCGCGCCGGGCGGGCTTGCCAACGCAAACTTCCCGTGTTCAGCCGCCGCGCGCGCGGCGCACCGCCCCTGCGGACAGGCCGTAGAGCGCGCCCAGCCGCGCATCGGTCGTCATGTCGCGCGCCGGACCCGCCGCAGCGCGCCCGTCGCGGCCGATGGCCAGGATCCGGTCCGCCAGCCGCACGGCGAAAGCCGGATCATGGCTGGAGAAGACCAGCCCGTAGCCCCGGGCCGCCAGCCCGGAGAGCAGTTCGGCCAGCCGCTCGCGATTGCCGAAATCAAGCGCAGAGGCCGGCTCGTCGAGGATCAGCGCGGGCGCGTCCTGCGCCAGCGCCCGGGCGATCATGGCAAGCTGCCGCTCCCCGCCCGACAGCCGCGTCACCGGGTGGCGGGCCAGGGACGCGATGCCGAGCTCCTCCAGGGCCGCCGCGGCCCGCGCGGCATCGCGGCGGCCGGGCGCGGCGAAGGGGCCGAGCCGCGCGCTGCGCCCGGCCAGCACGTAATCGGCGACCGTGTAGGGAAAGGGCACGTCCATCGCCTGCGGCACATAGGCCAGGTGCCGGGCGATCCGCGCGCGGGAAAGCCCGCCGAGCGGCTGGCCGCCGAGATGCACCGCGCCGCCATGGGGCGCCAGCAGGCCCAGCAGCGTGCGGAAAAGCGTCGTCTTGCCCGCGCCGTTCGGCCCCAGCACCGCAAGGATGCCGCCGGGCGCAAGCGCGAAGCCGATGCCCTCTGCCACCGGCCTGCGCCCCGCCCCGACCGAAAGCGCCTCGGCGCGGATCAGCTCCATCCTCGCCCCCGCCGGGCCAGAAGGACCAGGAAGACCGGCGCGCCGATCGCCGCGGTCAGCACGCCCAGCGGCAGCTCGGTCGCCGCCAGCGAGCGCGCCGCGGTGTCGATCGCCACCATCAGCGCCGCGCCCAGAAGCAGCGCCACCGGCAGCACCCGGTCGAAGCGCGACCCGGCCAGCAGCCGCGCCATATGCGGCACCATCAGCCCGATCCAGCCGATGGTGCCCGCCGCCGCCACTGCCGCCGCCGTAATGAGCGTCGCCGAGGCGATCACCATCCAGCGCAGCCGCCCGGTCTCGATCCCCAGCGCGCGGGCCTCGTCCTCGCCCATCGCTAGAAGCCCGGTCCGCCAGCGCAGCAGCACCAGCGGCACCAGCCCCGCCAGCATCGGCGGCAGCGCCAGCAGGACATCGCCCGGGCGGATCCCCGCGAGGCTGCCCAGAAGCCAGAAGGTCATCGCCGGCAGCTGGTCGTCGGGATCGGCCAGCGCCTTCATCAGCGCGATCCCCGCCCCCGCGAGCGCGCCGATCGCCATGCCGCAGAGCACCAGGGTCAGCGTCTCGCCGCGCCCGCCCATCGCCGCCGCCACCGCCATCACCAGCGCCACGGTGGCGAGGCCGAAACCGAAGCTCAGCCCCTGGATGGCGAGGACCGGCAGGCCGAGGAAGATGCCCAGCACCGCGCCGAGCCCGGCCCCCGCCGAGACGCCGAGGATGTCGGGCGAGACCAGCGGATTGCGGAAGGTCACCTGGTAGGCCGCCCCCGCCGTGGCCAGCGCCGCCCCGGCCAGCGCGGCCGCCGCCACCCGCGGCAGGCGGATGCCGAACAGCACCGCCGCCTCCGCGCCCGGGGTCTCCTGTCCCGCGATCCGGGCGGCGGCGAGCTCCAGGATCCGGCCCGGGGAGAGCGCGAAGGGCCCGGTCAGAACGGCCGCGACCAGCGCTGCGGCCAGGAGGAGCCCGGCCCAGAGGACCGGCGGCACGGCGCGGCGCTCACCCGCCGAGAAGCGCGTCGAGAGCGGCATCATCCGGCGTCACCTGGTAGAAGAGCGTGTAGAAGTCGCGGATCTCCTCGCGGAGCGCGCCGGGCGCGCTGCCGCCATGGAGCATCGCGGCCAGCCAGCGCAGCCCGATCAGCCGGTTGACCGAGGGCGGGCTGTCGATGAAGCCGAAGGGCGCGGCCGGGGCGAGATAGACGCGGCCCTCTGCCACGGCCGGGACCGCCGCCCAGGCCGGATCCGCGGCCACCCCGGCGGCGAATCCCTTGTCGATGGTGACGATCGCCCCGGGCGCCCAGGCCAGCACGTTCTCTGGCGAGATCGCCGCCAGCCCGTCATTCTCCGCCTCGACCACGTTGCGCCCGCCTGCCCGCGCGATGATCTCTGCATTGATCGAGTTCGGCCCGGCCGTCTCCAGCCCCTCGGGGCCGCGCGCCAGATAGACCCCGGGCCGGTCCGCGGCAGGCAGCTCCGCGAGCTGCGCATCGACGGCAGCGAAGGTCTCTTCGGCATAGCGCGCCAGCCGCTCGCCGCGCTCGGGCACGCCGAGCAGCGCGCCGAGCTCGCGCAGGGCCCGCGGGGTGTTGGCGAAACTTCCGTCGATCAGCACATAGGGCACGCCGGTCTGGGCCTCGATCCGCTCCGCGAGGCTCAGATAGGTGTCGTTGACCGTGCCGAAATCGACGATCAGATCCGGCCCGGCGGAAAGCAGCACCTCCAGGTTCAGCGTGTCGCCCCGCCCGGTCAGCCGCCCCAGCGCCGGCAGGCCGCGGGTCGCGGGCAGCAGATAGGGCAGATCGGCGGGCTTCGGCGCCCGGGTCCAGCCCAGCATCGCCTCGGGCTTCAGGACGTAGAGCAGCACCGCGGCGGGCGGCCCGGCGGCGAAGACCCGCGCCGGGCTGTCGGGCACGGTGACGCTGCGGCCGGTGGCATCGGTGATCTCGCGCGCAGCGGCGGCCGCGGCAAGCGCCGCCCAGAGGAGGATCGCGGCGGCGGCCAGGCGGCGGGGCATCGGCAGACGGGTCATTTCAGGCTCCCATGGACCGGCTTGATGTCGAGCAGCGGCGTGCCGTCGGTGCAGTCGAGCCCGCGCACCAGCAGGTCGGCGCCGTCGAGCCCGAGGAACGCGACCTCGGAGGAGGCGATCGGGTTGGGCCGCATCGGCGAGCGCAGCGCGAAGGTGCCGCGCGTGGTCCCGTCATCCTTCGGCGACTGGCGGCGCAGGTCGCGGCGGCCGAGATGCATCCAGTAGAGCAGCTGCACCGGGCCGGGCCGGAGCCCGTCGAGCGCCTCGGCCCAGAGCGGGTCGAGCTCGATCCGGCAGAGGGGGCCCGCCGCGGCATCGCCGCGCCGCGGACAGGCGCACGGGTCGCTCCAGGGCGTGCGCAGCCGCCCGATGAACCAGATCCCGGCATCGCTTTGCGGCGGCACCGGCCCGGCGGTCTCGCCTGCGCGCATCCGGTTCCAGGGCGCCGCCGCGCGGCCGCCCTCCTGTCCCTCTGCCCCGTCCATACGTGCCGTTCTCCGCTGCTGCCGCCCGGTCCGGGGCGATTCGATATATTCGTACGGAAATATCCCATCCGCTGCGCCGCGGCTCAAGCCCTTGCCGCGGCGGCCGCGTGCAACCGGTGATAGATCTTGCGCGCGCCGCCGCCGCTTTGGCATAAGCCAGAGCATGAGCGACCCTTTTCCCGACACCGCCGAGAGCCCCAGCCTGCGCATCCGGATCGTCTTCGGCGACGCCGCGATGATCGGCCCCGGCAAGGCCGACCTGCTGGAGCATATCCGCGAGACCGGCTCGATTTCCGCTGCGGGGCGCGCGATGTCGATGAGCTACAAGCGCGCCTGGATGCTGGTGGAGACCATGAACAAGGCCTTCAAGGAGCCGCTGGTCGAATCCGCGCGCGGCGGCGCGAAGGGCGGCGGCGCCAGCCTGACCGAGACCGGCGCGGCGGTCCTGGCGCATTACCGCAAGCTCGAGGAGATCATGGCCGAGGCAGGCGCCGCGCGGATCAGCGCGATCCAGTCCATGCTGCGGGATATTCCCGGGGAAAAATAACGCTTGATCAGCAGGGGAGGGCTTGCGATATGTCCGAAGAAACATATCAAACCCAGGATTGCGCCGTGCCCGTTTCCGTCCGTTTCCGCTCTGCCGCCCTTGCCGCCGTCGCCGTGCTCTTGGCCCCCGCCCTGGCGGCGGCCGACCAGATCACCGTCTTTGCCGCGGCCAGCATGACCAACGCGATGGCCGAGATCGAGGACAAGTTCGAGGCGGAGACCGGGCACGAGCTGTCGGTCTCGCTGGCGGGATCATCGGCGCTGGCGCGCCAGATCCAGCAGGGCGCCCCGGCGGATGTCTTCATCTCGGCCAATCCCGGCTGGATGGACACGCTGGAGAAGGACGGGCTGCTCGCGCCGGACACGCGCTTCGACCTGCTCGAGAATTCCATCGTGCTGATCGCCCATGGCAGCGGCGCGGCACCGGTGGCGATCGGCCCGGACATGGATCTGGCCGCGCTGCTCGATGGCGGGCGGCTGGCCATGGCGCTGGTCGATTCCGTGCCGGCGGGCATCTACGGCAAGGCCTCTCTGGAAAGCCTCGGGCTCTGGGAAGGGGTTGCGGCCAGCGTCGCGCAGGCGGACAATGTCCGCGCTGCGCTGGCGCTGGTGGCGACCGGCGAAGCCCCCTACGGCATCGTCTACGCCACCGACGCGGTGGCCGAGGACGGCGTCACCGTGACCGGCACCTTCCCGGCAGGCAGCCATCCGCCCATCGTCTACCCGGCCGCGCAAATCGCCGCCAGCGACAGCCCCGCAGCAGCGGAGTTCCTCGACTATCTCCGCGGCCCCGAAGCCCGCGCCGCCTTCGAGCGCCAGGGCTTCGTCGTCACCGGCGGCTGAGGCGGCCGCATGGGCTGGCTCGGACCGGAGGAATGGCAGGCGGTCGCGCTGTCGCTGCAGGTCTCGCTCTGGGCGACGCTGGCCAGCCTTCCGCTGGGCATCCTGACCGCCTACCTGCTCGCCCGGAAGGACTTCCCGGGCAAGCAGATCCTCAACGGGCTGGTGCATCTGCCGCTGATCCTGCCGCCGGTCGTGACCGGCTACCTGCTGCTCCTGACCATGGGCACGAAAGGCCCGGTCGGCAGCCTGCTCGCCGAGATCGGCATCGTATTCGCCTTCCGCTGGACCGGCGCGGCACTGGCGGCGGGGGTCATGGCCTTTCCGCTGATGGTCCGCGCGATCCGGCTGTCGATCGAGGCGGTCGACCCCAAGCTGGAGGAGGCCAGCGCGACGCTTGGCGCGCCGCCGCCCTGGGTCTTCCTGACCGTGACGCTGCCGATGGCGCTGCCGGGCATCATCGCGGGCGCGATCCTGGCCTTCGCCAAGGCGATGGGCGAATTCGGCGCCACGATCACCTTCGTGTCGAACATCCCCGGCCAGACCCGCACCATCCCCTCGGCGATCTACGCCTTCCTGCAGGTGCCCGGCGGCGAGGGCTCGGCGATGAAGCTGGTCCTCGTCTCCGTCGCGGTGGCGATGGGCGCGCTCCTCCTGTCGGAATACGCCGCGCGGCGCGTGGCCGCCCGGGTCGGAGGCAGGTGATGCTGGAGATCGCGATCCGCCACAACTTTCCCGGCTTCGCCCTCGACGCGCAATTCTCGGCGCCGCCGGGGGTGACGGTGCTGTTCGGCCGCTCGGGCTCCGGCAAGACGACGATCGTCAATGCCGTCGCCGGGCTCCTGATGCCGGACGAAGGGCGGATCGCCTCGGATGGCTGGGTGCTGCTCGACACCGCCGCGGGGCTGCGGCTGCGCCCGCACCGGCGGCGGCTGGGCTACATCTTCCAGGAGGGACGGCTGTTTCCGCATCTGACCGTCCGGCAGAACCTGAATTACGGCGGCTGGTTCGCGCCGAAGGACGCGCCCCGCGGCGAATTCGGCCGGATCGTGGAGCTCTTGGGTATCGGTCCCCTGCTCGAGCGCCGCCCCGGCGCGCTCTCGGGCGGCGAGAAGCAGCGGGTGGCGATCGGCCGGGCGCTGCTTTCCGCGCCGCGGCTGATCCTGGCCGACGAGCCGCTCGCCGCGCTCGACGAGGCCCGCAAGGCCGAGATCCTGCCCTATTTCGAACGGCTGCGCGACGAGGTGAACATCCCCATCCTCTTCGTCAGCCATTCCGCCTCGGAGGTGGCGCGGCTGGCGACGACGGTCGTCGCGCTCGATGCCGGGCGGGTGGTGGCGCAGGGCCCGGCGGCCGAGGTGCTGGGCGATCCGGCGGTGCTGCCGACCGGCGCACGGGAGGCGGGGGCGGTGATCTCTGCGGTGATCGCGCGGCACCACGAGGACGGGCTGACCGAGATCGACGCCAGCGGGCTGCCGCTTTTCCTGCCGCGGGTGGGCCAGGCGCCGGGCAGCCGTCTGCGCATCCGCATCGCCGCCCACGACGTGATCCTGTCGCGTGCCCGGCCCGAGGGGCTCTCGGCGCTGAACATCCTGCCCGGCACGGTGCGCGAGCTGCGCCCAGGCGACGGGCCCGGCACCATCGTCGCGCTGGAAACCCGGGCGGGGCGACTGCTGGCGCGGATCACCCGCCGCTCGGCCGCGGCGCTGGAACTGGCGCCGGGGACGGAGGTGCACGCGATCCTGAAGACCGTCTCGGTCGCGCCCTCGGATATCGGCGGCGGCGGCCCGCAGGGCTGAGCGGAACACTGCCCGTTGACTGCGCGCCGCTGCCGGGTATGGATCGGCGGGGGCGGCAAAGGGAGATCCGGGTGCCAGACACGCTCGCGCGGTTCCTCCGCGACCTCGATGCAGAGATCCGCGACCGGCAGGACTGGGGCCAGGTCGCCGACTACATCCCCGAACTTGCCCGCATCGACCCGGCGCAATTCGGCATCGCCGTCGCCCTGCCCGGCAACCGCATCGTCACCGCGGGCCAGGCGGAGAAGCGGTTCTCGATCCAGTCGGTCTCCAAGGTGTTCTCGCTGGCCTGCGTGCTCGGCCGCATCGGCGAGCAGATCTGGACCCGGGTCGGGCGCGAGCCCTCGGGGCGGCGCTTCGACTCGATCCTGTCGCTGGAGGAGGATGGCGGGCGGCCGCGCAATCCCTTCATCAATGCCGGCGCGCTTGTCACCACCGACGAGCTGGTCACCGGGCGCGCGCCGAAGGAGGCGCTAGCCGAGATCCTCGCCTTCCTGCGCATCGCCGCCGAGGACGAGGAGATCCATATCGACCGCGCCGTGGCCCGCTCGGAGACGGAGACCGGATACCGCAATGTCGCGCTGGCGAACTACCTGAAATCCTTCGGCAACCTGCGCAACGCCCCGGAGATCACCCTGGGCACCTATTTCCACCAATGCGCGATCGAGATGAGCTGCGTCCAGCTTGCCCGCGCCGGGCGGGTGATCGCCGGGCTCAGCTGCGCGCCGCAGATGCTGACGCCGCTGAAGGCACGGCGGATCAACGCGCTGATGATGATGTGCGGCCATTACGACGGCTCGGGCGATTTCGCCTTCCGCGTGGGACTGCCGGCGAAATCGGGGGTGGGCGGCGGCATCCTGCTGGTGGCGCCCGGGCGCGCCTCTGTGGCGATCTGGTCGCCCGGGCTCAATGGCTACGGCAATTCCCAGATGGGCAGCTATGCCGCCGAACGGCTGGCGCGGGAGACCGGCTGGTCGGTCTTCGGCTGAGCCCCCGCGCCGCGCCGCCTCAGGCGTGGAACACGAAGGAGCGCATCGAGACCGAGCCCAGGTCGATCGCGTCGGTCATGAAGCTCAGCGTGTCGCGGCCGTCGGAGGCCCCGGCCACGGTCAGCGCCGGCAGGTAGTGGTCGACCGAGGGATGCGCCATCTGCAGGAGGCTCCCCAGCCCCTCGCGGTCGGCCAGCGACGCGAAGTCCCGCGCCTCCAGCCGCTCGGCGAAGAGCTGGTCGAATTCCAGCGCGAAATCCTGCGGACGGCCGCCGGGTCGCATGGCGCGCAGGTTGTGCACGACATTGCCGGAGCCCAGGATCAGCACGCCGCGGTCGCGCAGCTCGGAGAGCAGGCGGCCGATCTCCAGCTGGTGGGCCAGCCCGCGGCCCATGTCGACCGAGACCTGGAAGACCGGCAGATCGGCCTCCGGATAGAGGAATTTCAGCACGCTCCAGGCGCCATGGTCGAGCCCCCAGGTGTCGTCCTCCGCCGCATGATGGCTGGCCAGGAGCGACACGACCTGGCGCGCCAGCGCGGGATCGCCCTTGGCCGGGTATTGCTGGGCATAGAGCGCCTCGGGGAAGCCGTAGAAGTCGTGGATGGTCTTCGGCATGGCCGAGACATCGACCAGCGTCGTGCCGCGGGTCATCCAGTGGGCCGAGACGACCAGGATCGCCGCGGGCCGTGGCAGCGCGCGGCCGAGTTCGGTCCAGGCGCGGCTATAGGCGGTGTCCTCGATCGCGTTCATCGGGCTGCCATGGCCCAGGAAGACAAGCGGCATCCGCTCGGAGGGGGCAAGGCGGTCGCGCAGCGCGGCAAGGCTGGTTTCGGTCATCATGGTCTCTCTCCCGTGTCAGGGGCGCCGCCCGGCGGGGGGCGGCGCGCAGATGTCAGGCGGCCTGCCAGCGCGGCGCGATGTCCAGCCCCAGGCCCAGCATGTAGCCGAACTGGATGTTGAGGAAGCCCATCGCCTCCAGGTAGCGGGCGTTCTTCAGCGGACCGGCATCGACCGGCTCGAGCCCGAGGCTCTCCGCCAGCGCCTTGACCGTTGCGCGGGCGCCCTCGTCATCGGCGGCGACGAAGGTCTGGATCGGCGCACCGCCGATCTTCAGCCCCGATGCGTAATGCTGGGCGAAGATGGTGTTGAAGGCCTTGGCGACGGTGGCGCCCGGCATCAGCTTGGCGATCTCCTCGGCGGCAGAGCTGTCGCCGCTGACCGCCAGGCCGGAGAAGTCCGCGCTCACCGGGTTCGACAGGTCGATGACCAGCTTGCCGGAGAAATCCGCGGCGCGGGCGATCTCGGCGGCGGCGCCATAGGGGGTGGCGAGGATCACGGCCTCTGCCGCTGCGACGGCGGCGCCCAGATCGGCATCGCGGCCGAAGGCCTCTGCCGCGTGCCCGGCCGCTTTCAGCGCCTGCTCCAGCCCCGAACCGATATTGCCCTTGCCGATAACTGCGATTTTCATGGGTCTCGTCCTTGTCCTGCCGCGACTGCCGCGGCGTGTCTGGACCCGGATCTACGCCCCGCGGCGCGTCCATGAAATGAAGATTTTGGCGAATAATTGTCTTCGTATCGTTCGCAATTAACCGGCCGGGCTAGTCCTGCGGCAGAAGCCGCGCCACCATCGCCGCGGCGGCATCGATCTGCGCCTCGATCTCGTCCCAGGGGGGCGTCTCGCCCATCATGGCGCGCAGCACCGGATCGGTGACGATCATGTCGTGGAAGAACAGGGCCAGCCGCCCGCTCTCGGCGCCGGGCCCGAGGAAGCGGGAGATGATCGCCTGGCTCTGGCGCGGGCCGGTCTCCAGCCAGCGCGCCATCAGCCCGGGGAAAAGGTCGGAACTGGCCAGGATCATCCGCTGGAAGGCGATATGGCGCGGCTCGAGCAGCTGGCGCAGCAGCGTGCGGCCGAGGATCTCGAGCCCCGCCGCGCGGCCGGTGCGGCCGAGATCGAGCTGCACCAGCGGCGAGAGGAATTCGGCGCTGAGCACCTCGACCACCTCGATGAAGAGCCCCTCCTTGCCGCCGAACTGGCGGTAGACATTGGTCTTCGACCCGCCCGCCGCGGCGACGATCTCGTCCACGGTGACGGCGGCGAAGCCCTTTGCCAGGAAGAGGTCGGCGGCCGCGGCGACCAGCGCCTGCTGGCGGGCCCGGCCGCGGGATGTCAGGCTGCGCTGTCCGGTCATGGCGCCTTTCTTGCATTGGCCTGCCCCGGGGCGGGGGCGTGGTGATGGGCGACACGGAAAGCCTTACGGTCGACATGCTGCCCGTACAAGAGCGAGCCGATCACCACTGCGACCCCGGCCGCCTGCACCGGTGTCGGCACCATGCCGCGGAAGAGCGCGTCGAGCACGAAGGCGGTGACCGGCGTCAGCAGCAGGAAGGGCGCCACCGCGGCCGGACCCGCCGCCTGGATGCCGGTGAACC
Source organism: Poseidonocella sp. HB161398 (assembly GCF_005870025.1). GTDB lineage: Bacteria > Pseudomonadota > Alphaproteobacteria > Rhodobacterales > Rhodobacteraceae > Mangrovicoccus. Next base: position 145,499 of record NZ_VATA01000011.1, on the reverse strand, counting down.
ACAGCACGAAGGGCACGGCGGTGATCAGGATGGCGAGGATGGCAAGGCCGAGGATGTTCGTCGCATCGAGCGCGGGCGGCACATCGCCCAGCACGGCCGCGACGGCGGCAAGCTCGATCCCGGCTAGGATCATCTGCCAGGCGGTCAGGCTGATCACCGAGGAGGGCCGCCCCCATTTGTGGATGAGCGTGCCGCCGAGCGCGACCGAGAACGCCGCGCCGAGCGCTGCCAGCACGCCGATCAGGTCGAGCGCGGCGCCGCCCTTGAGCACCACCATCGCGACGCCGACAGCGCCTGCGGCCACCGCCGCGAGCTTGCCCTTCGAGGGCACCGCGCCGAGAAGCGGCAGCGCCAGCAGCACCATGAAGAGCGGGCCGAGCGCCTGGAAGGTGGCCGCCACCCCGCCGGGCAGGCGGATCGCGGCGACGAAGAGCAGGCCGAAGAACAGGCCGTTATTCAGCGTGCCGAGCACGACCAGCCTGCCCCACCAGGCCGTCGGCGGCAGGTCGCACGCGAAGAGCAGGAGCGGCAGACCGCCCCCGAGCGCGCGCACCGCCGCAATGAACCAGGGGTTATGCGGCAGCATGGTGGTGGTGAGGATGTAGGTGAAGCCCCACAGGATCGTGGCAGCCGCAGCGGCCGCCTTGGGAGGAATGGGCATGGTGATCTCGCTTGGTTCGGACCGGAATCGGGAAGGACTGGCATGATCCGTACAGGATGTCCCGTTTTGATACTAGATAGTATCAAAGTGGCCATCTGCGATCCGCCATATCCCGGTCCGGCCAAGCACGCGCCAGGCCAGCCCCGCCGTCACCAGAGGCGCAGGCCGCCGTCCACCTGCAGGCGCGAGCCGGTGATCTGCCCCGCCTCGCGGCCGAGCAGGAAAGCGATCGCCGTGGCGACCTCCCCGGGCTCGGTCATCCGTCCGGTGGGCACTGCGGCGCGCACCGCGTCATGGGTGTCCCCGCCGATCGCCGCATGGCCGCCGCCCTGCTTGCGGGTAAAGCCCGGCACGACGCAGTTGGCGGTGGCGCCATGCGGGGCCAGCTCCAGCGCCAGCGCGTCCATCAGCGCCTCGATCGCCGCCTTGGCGGCGGAGGTGGTCGGGAAGGAATGCCCCGCCTTGCCATGGACATGCGCCACGAAGGAGGAGACCGCCACGACCCGGCCCCAGTCCGAGCCCTGCAGATCGGGCAGCGCTTCGGTGACGATGCGCACCAGCGCCCCGGGCATGATCGCGAAATCCGCCATCAGGTCGTCATAGCTGAACGCGCCGAAGGAGGATTTCCGCGCCTTGCCGGCATTGGCGACGATCTGGTCGATGCGGCCGAAATGGCTGCGGGCGGAAGCGACAAGCCGGGTGCAGGTGTCCTCGAGGGCCAGGTCGCCGGTTTCGGTTTCGGCCGCGGCGCCGAGGGCGCGGCACTCGTCCGCCACCGCCGCGAGCGCCTCGGCATTGCGGCCGGTATGCAGGAGCAGCGACACGCCGGGAGCGGCGATCTTGCGCGCGAGGGCCGCGCCAATGCCGCTGGCCGCCCCCGTGATCAGCACGCTGCGCGAAGGAGAATTGGTCATTCGGGTCTTTCGGTTTTGCCGGAGGCAGGGCCGGGGCGCCGCCCCGCAATGCAGGCAGTCAGAAGGAAGCTCGGGAATGCATCCGTCCGCTGATCGGTATACGGTATACTTTTTTCTCGGGCAAGAGGCTTCTGCGCCGATTTTCCGCCTACGACGGCCCAAACGCAAGCCCGAAACGGTCCGAATCCGCAGCCCTGCCCTTCTTACACTATCTTTTCGCGCCTGCGTGATTTTCGCAAGACCGGACAATGCCCGCGCTCCAGGCCGAGATGAATCACGCCCGCAGCGGGGTCGGGCAGGGTCGGCGAAAACGGATCATTGCATACAATCTGGACGTTCCCGGGCGCATGCCGGAGCGCAGGCGTTGCCCTCAAATGCGGCATCGCCTTCCGATTGCAGAGGTTTCGCGGTCGAAAAACAGGCATCTTGGATATCCCATTGCCAATCCGCCCGCTCCGCCCCGTCCGCGCGTTGACAGGACCGGCCGCTGCTCCCCAGATTCCGGGCAGGGAATGCGGACGTCCGTCTTCAGAAGCGCCGCGACGGCGCCACCCAGCCAACGGGACGGATGATGAAACCAGATACCATGCTCAAGGCAGCGCTTCTCGGCGCGGCCATTGCGGTCGCCTCTCCAGTGCTCGCCGCCAATATCACCATCGCCATCGGGTCCGAGCCCTCGACGCTCGACCCGCAGCAGCGCGATGACGGCGCCGAACGCGCGGTGACCGACAACATCTTCGAGACGCTGCTGGCGCGCCAGCCGGACGGGACGCTGGTGCCGGGCCTGGCCGCGGCCATGCCCGAGCAGATCGACGACCTGACCTGGGAGTTCAAGCTGCGCGAGGGCGTGACCTTCCACAATGGCGAGCCCTTCAACGCCGATTCCGTCGTCACCTCGGTCGAGCGGATCATCGATCCCGCCTATGCCTCCGAGCAGATGGCCTATCTGGCGACCATCGCGGGCGCCGAGAAGGTCGACGACCTGACCGTGCGGATCACCACCAAGGCGCCCGATCCGGTGCTGCCCGCGCGGATGTACTGGATGAAGATGGTCCCGGCCGCCTATTCCTCCGACCCCGCCTTCGCCCAGGCGCCGGTCGGCACCGGCCCCTACCAGATGGCCGCCTGGAACCATGGCGAGGATATCGAGCTGGCCGCCTATCCGGACTACTGGGGCGACGCGCCGCAGATCGAGGGCGTCAGCTACCGCTTCATCGCCGAGGGCGGGACGCGCGTGGCCGGTCTGATGGCCGGCGAGCTCGACCTGATCCGCAACCTCTACCCGGAATTCCTCGGCGCGGTGCCGAACTCGACCGCCGTTCCCGGGCTCGAGACCTCGGTCATCGTGCTCTCGACCGAGAACCCGGTCGTCTCCGATCCGAAAGTGCGCGAGGCGATGAACATCGCCATCGACCGCGAGGCCCTGGCCGAGGCGCTGTTCGCCGGGCTGGCGGAGCCCGCCCATGGCCAGCTGGTCAACCCGAAATCCTTCGGCTTCAACCCCGAGATCCGCGCCTATGACTACGATCCCGACCGCGCCAAGGCGCTGATCGAGGAAGCGGGCGCGACCGGCAAGACCGTCACCCTGGTCGGCGAGGCCGGGCGCTGGCTGAAGGACCGCGAGCTGATCGAGGCGGTGGGCGCCTACTGGCAGGAGGCCGGGCTGAATGTCGAGATCCATATCGAGGAATTCGGCGAGTACCTGAACCAGCTCTTCGACAAGGACCACCGTCCGGACTCGATCTTCGTGGTGAACTCCGACGAGCTGCTCGACGCCGACCGTCCGCTGACCGCCGCGATGGAATACGGCGCCTCCTATGCCTCGAATGCCGACGAGGAGATGGCCGCCCAGATCCAGGCCGCCCGGGCCGAGACCGATGTCGAGGCGCGCAAGGCGCTCTATGCCGAGATCACCCGCAAGGGGCACGACCTCTCCTACCTGGTGCCGCTGCTGAACCAGGAGGACATCTACGCGATGAGCGACCGCCTGAGCTGGACGCCCAGGATCGACGCCAAGCTCCTGGTCAAGGAAATGTCCGTCTCCGAGTGAGCGGAGCCCGAACCGACGCATCCAGGTCCGGAGCCGCGCCCGCGGCTCCGGAACCCCGACAGATAGAGGACCCGGCCGCATGGCAAAATTCCTGGTGAACCGCCTCGTCCAGGGGATGCTCGTCATCCTCGGCGTGACGCTGGTGGTCTTCGTGGCAACCCGACTGGTCGGCGATCCGGTGCAGATGATGCTGCCGCTCTCGGCCTCGGCCGAGCAGCGCGCCGCCTTCTCGCAGGAGCTGGGGCTGGACCAGCCGATCGGCACCCAGTTCCTGAGCTTCGCCGCCGACCTGCTGCGCTTCGATTTCGGCGACAGCCTGTGGCAGCGCCGCCCGGCGCTGGATATCGTGCTGGCCAAGCTGCCGAAGACGCTGCAGCTGATCGCGGCGGGCTTCGGCTTCGCGGTCGCCTTCGGCATTCCGCTCGGCGCGCTCGCCGCTGTGCGCCCCGACGGGCTTCTCGACCGGATCATCGTCAGCGTCAGCCTGATCGGCCTCTCGGTGCCGCAATTCTGGCTGGGGCTGATCCTGGTCATGGTCTTCGCGGTCAATCTGGGGCTCTTCCCCACCTCCGGCAGCGGCAGCCTGGCGCATATCGTCCTGCCCGCGGTCACGCTCGGGATCCCGTCGATGGCGCGGATCATGATGCTGACCCGCTCCTCGGTGATCGCCGAGCTGAACCAGCAGTATGTCCGCACCGCCCGCGCCCGCGGCCTGCCCTTCCGGCGCATCCTCTTCGGCCACACCATGCGCAACATCCTGGTGCCGGTCCTGACCCTGACCGGCTGGGAGGTCATCAGCGCCTGGGCCGGCTACACGGTGGTGGTCGAGACGGTCTTCGCCTGGCCCGGGCTCGGCATGACCGCGATGAACGCGATCAACCATTCCGACATGTTCCTGCTGCAAGCGATCGTCTTCGTCGTCGCCGTCGGCATCGTCCTCGTCAGCATCCTGCTCGACGCCCTCTACAAGCTCATCGACCCGCGCATCGACCTCGCCTGATCCCATGACCGCCACACATCTCGCCACCATTCCCGCCCAACGCCCCCGGCCCGCCGTCTTCCGCGCCGCCGGCGGCTTCCTCGCGGAGCTGTCGAAGGACAAGGCCGCCTTCGCGGGCTTCCTCTTCCTCGTCCTCGTCGTCCTCGCAGCCGTCTTCGCGCCGCTCCTCGCGCCGCACGATCCCGCCGCGCAATCGGTGCTGGCCCGGCTGAAGCCGCCGGCCTGGACCGCGCGCGGCAGCGCCGAGCATCTGCTCGGCACCGACATGCTGGGCCGCGACGTGCTCTCGCGGCTGCTCTACGGGGCGCGCGCCTCGCTCCTTGTCGGCACCTCCGTCGTGCTGCTCGCGGGCTCCTTCGGGGTGCTTCTCGGCCTCGTCTCGGGCTATCGCGGCGGGCGCACGGACACTGTCATCATGCGCGTCGTCGATGTCTTCGTCGCCTTCCCGGGGCTCCTTTTGACGCTGCTCCTCGTGGCGATGATCGGCCCCTCGACACCGACGATGATCGTCGTTCTCGCCTTCTCCAACTGGATGATCTACACGCGGCTCGTGCGCGGCATCGTCATGTCGATGCGCACCACCCCCTTCATCGAGGCGGCCGAGGTGCTGGGCTGCGGTCCGCGGCGGATCCTGCAGGTCCATGTCCTGCCGAACCTGGTGCCGCCGCTGCTGACCCTGGCCATCCTGGAATTCACCAACATCCTGCTGGCCGAGGCGGCGCTGAGCTTCCTCGGGCTCGGGGTGCAGCCGCCCGGCACCAGCTGGGGGCTCGATATCGCCAATGGCAAGAACTACATGCTGCTCGCCTGGTGGCCGATCACCTTCCCCGGCCTCGCCATCGCGCTGACCGTGCTTTCCATCAACCTCTTCGCCAACTGGCTGCGCGTCACCACCGACCCGGCCGAGCGCGAGAAGCGCCATGCGCGCGGGCGGCTGCGGCTGCTGCGCCGGAAGGCGGCCGCCAATGGATGACCCCGCAATGACCGCAGACGACACCGCCCCGATCCTCGAGCTCCGCAACCTGGAGGTCGAGTTCGACACCCGCGCCGGCACGGTCCACGGGCTGCGCGGCGTCAGCTTCGCCATCCGCCGCGGCGAGACCCTGGCCCTGGTCGGCGAGAGCGGCTCGGGCAAGAGCGTCACCGCCTCGGCGATCATGGGGCTGATCCAGCTGCCCGGCGCCGTGACCGGCGGCGAGATCCTGTGGAAGGGCCAAAGCCTGCTCGGCCGCGCCGGAGAGCGCCGCGCCCGCCGCCTGCGCGGGCGCGAGATGTCGATGGTCTTCCAGGACCCGATGACCTCGCTCAACCCGCTGATGTCGATCGGCAGCCATCTGGTCGAGGTGCAGCGCCGCCACATGGGCCTGTCGCGCCGCGCGGCCGCCGCCCGCGGCGCCGAGCTGCTCGACGCGGTCGGCATCACCGAGCCCCATCGGCGGATGGGACAGTTCCCGCACGAGCTGTCGGGCGGGATGCGCCAGCGGGTGATGATCGCACTGGCCATCGCCTGCGAGCCGGAGCTCTTGATCGCCGACGAGCCGACCACCGCGCTCGACGTCACCATCCAGGCGCAGGTCCTGGACCTGCTGTCGGACCTGCAGCGCGACATGGGCCTGTCGATCCTGCTCATCACCCATGATCTCGGCGTGGTGGCCGGGCTCTGCGAGCAGGTGGCGGTGATGTATGCCGGCGAGATCGTCGAGACCGGCGCCGCCGACGACATCTTCGACCGGGCGCGCCATCCCTATACCCAGGGGCTGATCCGCTCCACCCCGCGGCTGACCGACCGGTCCGAGCGGCTGGTCTCGATCGACGGCGCGCCGCCGGGGCTCTTGCATCCGCCTGCGGGCTGCGCCTTCGAGCCGCGCTGCCCGCAATCCTCCGAGCGCTGCCGCGCCCGCCCCGCCCTTGCCGCGGAGCCGGGACGCCAGGGCGCCTTCGCCTGCTGGAACAGCACTCCCTCCGCCTGGCCGGAGGCCGCCCCCGGCCCGAAAGCGAGCTTCGCATGACCCATTTCCCCGGCCCCCTCTCTGCCGGCACCCCCGCCTCCGGCGCGGCGCCGCTCCTCTCCGTGCGCGGGCTCGCGGTGGATTTCGACGGCCCGCGGAAGAAGATCTGGGGTCCGCCCTCGAAGATCCGCGTGCTGGAGGACATCTCCTTCGACCTCGCCCGCGGCGAGACGCTGGGCCTGGTCGGCGAAAGCGGCTCGGGCAAGTCGACCCTTGGCCGCGCGGTGCTGCGGCGGCTGCCGATCGCCGACGGGCGCATCGTCTTCGACGGCAAGGACATCACCCATCTGCCGCTGGCCGGCCGCCGGGCGCTGTCGCGCGACATCCAGATGGTGTTCCAGGACCCCTATACCAGCCTCAATCCACGGATGAAGGTGCTGGACCTGATCGCCGAGCCGCTGATCGTCCACGGCATCGTCGAGAGCGCCGAGGAGGCGCGCGACCGCGTCGCCGAGCTCCTGCGGCTGGTGAACCTGCCGGTGGAGAATATCGACCGCTTCCCGCACGGCTTCTCGGGCGGGCAGCGGCAGCGGATCGGCATTGCCCGGGCGCTGGCGCTGCGCCCGAAGCTGATCATCGCCGACGAGCCGGTCTCGGCGCTCGATGTCTCGGTGCGCGCGCAGGTGGTGAACCTGATGCAGGATCTGCAGGCGGAGCTGGGGATCAGCTATCTCTTCGTCGCCCATGACCTCAGCATCGTGCGGCATATCTCGGACCGGATCGCGATCCTGCATCGCGGGCGCATGGTGGAGATGGCCGGCTGCGACGCGATCTACGACCGCCCGGCGCATCCCTATACCGCGACGCTCCTAAAGGCCGTGCCGGAGCCCGATCCGCGCCATCGCCGCGGCACGCCCACCGCGCCGCCGCCCGCGCCGCGGATCGGCGAGCTGGTGATGGAGGGCGGCGCCTGCCGCTACTCCAAGGGCTGCGCGAAGGCGACCGAACGCTGCCGTGCCGAGGCCCCGGTCATGTCGCGGCGCGGCCGCGACCGCTGGGTCGCCTGCTGGGAAGCATGACCCGGGCGCGCGGGACTGCCGGCGCCCCGGGCGGGCGCCTAGCGCCCGCGCGCCTCGCCGTCCTTGCGCCGGTCGCTGCCCGCCAGAAGGCCGCCATCGGGGCCGCGCATCACCATCTGGGCGCCGCCGAAATCGTTCCGGCCCGCCATGTCCCCCGCCCCGGCCCCGTCGCGGAACCCGGCGCGGGCCAGCGCCTCGGCCACCCCCGGCGCGGCGCCCTCTTCCAGCGCGACCGCGTCATCCCGCTCCAGCCGCCAGCGCGGCGCGTCGATCGCCTCCTGCACGCCCTGGCCCCAGGCGGCGATCCGCGTGACCAGCTGCACATGGCCCTGCGGCTGCATCAGCCCGCCGACCACGCCGAAGACCGCATGCGTCCGCCCGTCCTTCAGCGCCGCCGCGGGGATCACCGTGTGATAGGGCCGCTTGCCCGGCGCGGGGCCGTTGACATGGCCGGGCTCCGAGAAGCCGAAGCCGCGGTTCTGCAGGCAGATGCCCAGCTCGGGCACGCCGATGCCGGAGCCGAAGCGCTTGAAGATGCTCGACATCATCGTCACGGCAAAGCCGTCGCGGTCGATGATCGCGGTGCAGACGGTGTTGCCCGAGGGATCGGCGACGACGCGGCGCGCCTCTTTCATGCCGTCGCGGGTCGCCTCGACGATCTTCACCGTCGTCTCCGGGTCCTCCATCGGCAGCACCTCGCCCTCCAGCCGCCGCAGCGCGTCGAGCACCCCCATGCCGTGGGTATTCGGCGGGCATTCGAGGATCTCGAGCCCGTGGAAGCCCTGGCGCAGCGGGATGTCGTAATTGCCCTCATGCGCGGCCAGATCGCCCTCGCAAAGCAGCGCCCCGGCCCGTGCCGCCGCCCGGGCAATCGCCGCGGCCGCCGTGCCGCGATAGAAGGCCTCCGCCCCCTCGGCCGCGATCCGCTCCAGCAGATCGGCCAGGGCGGGATTGGAGAACTGCGTCCCCGCCTGCGGGATGGCGTCGCCGCGGTAGATCGCGCGCGAGCCGGGATCGCCGCGGACCACATCGGCGAAGAGCGCCCATTCCCGCGCGCAGACCGGCCCGACCGCGAAGCCCTCGCGCGCGATCCGGATTGCCGGGGCGAGGAGTCCGGCGAAGTCGAGCCGGCCGAAACGGGCATGGAGGTCGAGCCAGCCGCGGACCGCGCCCGGCACGGTGACCGAGAGCGGATGGCGCTCGGGGATGCGGCCGCCGGGCAGCGCTGCGACCATCGCCTCGCTGAGCGCCGCGGGCGCCCGGCCGGTGCCGTTATAGGTCAGCGGCGCCTCCCCGGGCGGCAGCAGCATCGCCGAGAGATCGCCGCCGAGCCCGGTCGCCATCGGCTCGACCACCCCCATCACGGCATCGGCGGCAATCGCGGCGTCGATCGCCGAGCCGCCGCGTCCGAGCGCCTCCATCGCCGCCCGGGTCGCGGCAGGATGGCCGGCGGCGACCGCCATCTCGCGGGCGGCAAGCGTGCCGATGGCTGCATGGTGCATGGCGGGGTCCCCTCTGGCTGACCGCATTTCCTGAGTCGCGATTATCTGTATACTCCATACTATTCTGCGGTTGCAAAGCATTCCGCCACCCCGCGATCCACGCCATTACCGTTATTATAAAGCCTATTTTTTCATGCATCTCCGCCTGCATTTCCATTGGACAGGTCTGACGGTATACAATATGGTGAATCGCAAGCCCGGCAGCGTCCGACACGGACAGCCCCGGACAGGTCTCTTCACGAAAGGAACGCGACTGTGACCGAGCTCATGAATCCCGACGAACTGCGCACCGCCCTGGAACAGGCCATCAAGGGGAAAAGCGCCAATGCCTCGCCCTTCAGCCTCGCCTGGGCCAGCGGCAAGCTGAGCCGCGATCACCTGTCCCGCTGGGCCGAGAACCACTACCACTATGTCGGGCCCTTCGCCGACTACCTGGCCTATGTCTACGCCCGCCTGCCCGAGCACTATGTCGAGGCGAAGGACTTCATGCTGCAGAACATGTACGAAGAGGAAATCGGCGGCGACCGGCATACCGACCTGCTGATCCGCTTCGCCGAGGCCTGCGGCACCACCCGCGAGCGCGTCACCGACCCCGACAACATGAGCCCGACCACCCGCGCGCTGCAGAGCTGGTGCTATGCCGTCGCCATGCGCGAGGATCCGATCGTCGCCATTGCCGGGCTCGTCGTCGGCCTGGAAAGCCAGGTGCCCTCGATCTACCGCAAGCAGACGCCAACGCTGCGCGACAAGTACGGCTTCACCGACGAGGAAGTCGAGTTCTTCGACCTGCATATCGTCTCGGACGAGATCCACGGCGAGCGCGGCTACCAGATCGTGCTGGAGCATGCCCGCACCGTCGAGATGCAGCAGAAATGCCTGAAGATCTGCGAGATCGGCGCCCAGATGCGGCTGCTCTACACCACCGCGCTCTACAACGACTATGTCGGCGCAGAAGTGCCGCTGGAAGAGCTGGGCCTCGCCGCCTGAGCCGCGACCCGGGCGGGCGCCCTGCCCGCCCAAGCGAAGGAGAGGCCATGCCAAAGGTCATTCTGCACAAGGCCGGCGCGATCTACGAGGACGAGGTCGACCCCAATACCAACCTCGTCGTGCGCGCGGGCATCCGCAAGTTTCCCTATCCCAACCTCGCCTACAAGTGCGGGATGGGCAAATGCGCGACCTGCAGCTGCCGCATCCTGGCCGGCGCCGAGCATCTGGAGGCGCCGAACTGGAAGGAGAAGCGCCAGCTCGGCGACAAGCTGGAGGAGGGCTACCGCCTCGCCTGCCAGCTCTGGATCAACGAGGATATCGAGCTGGCCCAGGACGCCTGAGCCCGGCCGAGCGAACCGCCACGAGGACCGCCAATGTACGTCATTCTGACCACCAAGCCCGGAGAGTTCCGCACCGAGATGACCGAAGGGGTCACTCAGGTGGAGTCCTGGGACTACATCTTCTACGGCCGCAAACGCGCGAATTTCACCATCGCAAAGATCGACGGCACGCCGCGCATCACGATCGTCGAGGATGCCCCGCCGCAGATCGTCAACAAGGTGCCCTCGAAGCTCTTCGAGTCCTTCGGCACGCTCGAAGAGGCGCGCGCCGAGCTGAACACGCTGACCCATTACGGCAGCATGGAAATCGAGCTGCGCGCAGCGTCGTAAGGGAGAGCCGGGATGGATGGCGCGGACAGCACGCTGACGATCACCTTCGTCACCAACGGAAACAAGGCCGTGACGGCGCCGAGGGACAGCAACCTCCTGCGCATGTCGATTCGCGAGAAGGGGGGCATTCCCTTCAAGTGCGGCGGCGGGCTCTGCGGCACTTGCCGCTGCCGGATCTCCGAAGGCGTCGAGAATACCGACAAGATCAAGCCCAAGGAACGCAAGCATCTCTCGGAGGAGGAATTCGGCCAGGGCTACCGCATGGCCTGCCAGACCTTCGTGACCGGCGATGTGAAAGTCACCTGGGGCGACTGAGAACGAAAGACCTGACATGACTGTTGCAACCGAGCTGGCGCCCGAGGCGCCTGGCACCGAAAGCGGCCCCGCGCCGCAGTACCGGAATTTCATCGGCGGCGCCTGGCAGGCGGCCGCGCAGGGCGGCTGCTTCGAGAACCGCAACCCGGCCGATCTCTCCGACCTGATCGGCCTTTTCCCCGATTCCGGCGCCGAGGACGTGGCCGCGGCCGTGGCCGGCGTCTCCGCCGCGCAGGCCGCCTGGGCCGCGGCAAGCCCCGAGACACGCGCCGACATGCTCTACCGCGCGGCCGAGATCATCTCGGGCCGGACCGCGGAGATCGCCGCGGAGCTGACCCGCGAAGAGGGCAAGACCCTGGCCGAGGCGACCGGCGAGACCAGCCGCATCGCCGCCAATTTCCGCTTCTATGCCGGCGAGGCGCTGCGGCTGAAGGGCGAGACCTACCCGGTGCCCGGCGGCCAGATGGCGATGAGCCTGCGCCAGCCGGTCGGCACGGTTGCTGTGATCACGCCCTGGAACTTCCCGCTGTCGATGGCCGCGCGCAAGATCGCCCCGGCCCTGGCCGCGGGCAATGCCGTCGTCTTCAAGCCCTCGGAAATGGCGCCGCTGATGGGCCAGCGCCTGGTCGAGGTGCTGCTCGATGCCGGGCTTCCGGCCGGGCTGATCGCGCTGGTCCACGGCAAGGGCCCGACGGTCGGCAAGGCGCTGACCTCCGCGCCGGGCATCGACGCGCTGACCTTCACCGGCTCCTATGCGGTGGGCGCGCAGATCCAGGCGAGCCTGGGCACCGACACGCGCTGCCAGCTGGAGATGGGCGGCAAGAACGCCACCGTCGTGCTGGAGGATGCCGATATCGCCAAGGCGGCAGCGATCATCAAGCGCGGCGCCTTCGGCCTGACCGGCCAGGCCTGCACCGGCACCAGCCGCGTGCTGGTGGCCCGGAAGCTGCATGACGCACTGCTGGCCGAACTGGTCCGCGCGGCAGAGACCGTCGTGATCGGCCCGGGGGATGGCGACGGCGTGACGATGGGGCCCTTGGCCACCGCAGCACAGCTGGAGAAGGCCACCGCCTATCTGGAGATCGCCCGCCGCGAAGGCGCCGAGATCGTCACAGGCGGCCTGCCCGACACCGCCGACCTGCCCGAGGGCCACTGGATCCGCCCGACGGTGATCGCCGGCGTGCAGCCGGGAAGCCCGCTCCTGCGCGACGAGATCTTCGCCCCGATCGTGGCGCTCTGCCCCTTCGACACGCTCGAAGAGGCCCTCGCCATCGCCGACGACACCGAATACGGGCTGGCAATCTCGGTCGTCTCCGACCACCTGCCCTCGGTGATGAAGATCGCGGCCGAGACCCAGCACGGCATCGTCAAGGTCAACTCGCCCACGACCGGCGTGGCGCTGAACGCGCCCTTCGGCGGCTTCAAGCATTCCTCGAACCAGAGCGCCAAGGAACAGGGCGGCGCGAACGTCATGGATTTCTACAGCCGCATCAAGACGGTCTATCTCGGGGCCTGAATGGACGCGATCTCCACACTGGCGGGCACGGTGCACGATCCGCGCGTCCTGGCGATGGCGGCAATGGTCTTCGTCGCCGCCATCCTGCAGGGCGTCGGCGGGCTCGGCTTCGCGATGTTCTCCGCCCCGCTCTCGGCGCTGTTCTTCCCGGAACTGGCGCCGGGGGTGCTCCTGGTTCTGGGCGGCTGCGTCTCGACCATGGTGCTCCTGCGCGAGCGCTCCTCGATCGACTTCCGCTCGGTCGGCTCGATGATCTCGGGGCGGCTCCTTGGCAATTTCGCCGCCGTGGCGCTCCTCGCTTCGCTCAGCGCGGCGATGTTCAACGTGCTCTTCGGCGTGATGATCCTGATCGGTGTCGGGCTCAGCTATAGCGGCTGGCGGGTCGAGGCGAACTGGCGCAATCTCGGGGCTGCGGGCGTGATGTCGGGGATCATGGGGACGATCACCTCTTCGGGCGCGCCGCCCTATGCCATCGTCATGCAGAACGCGCCGCCCGCGGTGATGCGCGCGACGCTGAACACCGCCTTCCTCTTCGGCGCGACCTCCTCGCTGATCCTGCTGGCCTGGATCGGGCGGTTCGGCCTGCCGCAGCTGATGCTGGGCCTGCTGCTCTTCCCCGCGCTCTATCTGGGTTTCCGCGTCTCCACGCCGCTGGCGCGCCATGTGCCGCGCGGCGCCATCCGCCATCTTTTGCTGGGCCTTTCCGGCCTCAGCGCTGCCGGGCTGCTGCTGCGCGCCCTCCTGTGACCGACATGCTGCATTTCACCGATAACGACATTGCCGGGACGCTCTCCCCGGCCGAGGCCGAAGCCTGCCTTGCGGAGGCCTACCGCGCCTTCGGCGAGGACCGCGCCGCGGTGCAGCCGCGGGTGCGTACCGAGGCGGCGGACGTGAAGCTTTCGACCATGGGGGCGGTGCTGCCCTCGGCCGGGGTCGTGGGCGCCAAGGTCTATACCACCATCGCCGGGCAGTTCAGCTTCGTGATCCTGCTGTTCAGCGCCGCGACCGGCGCGCCGCTGGCGACGATGGAGGCGAATGCGATCACCGCGATCCGCTCGCCCGCCTGCACTGCGCTGGCCGCGCGCCACCTGGCGCGTCCCGGCAGCCGCCGCCTGGCCGTCTTCGGCACCGGCGTGCAGGGCCTGTCGCATCTGCGCCACCTCGCCCGCGCCTTTGCGCTCGAGGAGGCGATGATCGTCTCCCGCCGTCCCGATCCCGCGCTGGCGGAGCAGCTGGCGGAGGAGACCGGGATCGCGGTGCGCTGCGCCACCGCCGCCGAGGCGGCCGCGGAGGCGGACATGATCGTCACCGCCACCCGCAGCGCGGAGCCGGTGCTTTCCGGGCGCGATCTGGGCACTGGCCAGTTCATTGCGGCGATCGGATCTAGCCTGCCCCATACCCGCGAGCTCGACGACGAGGTGCTGCGCCGCGCGGCGGTGCTGGCGCTTGACTGGATCCCGCAAACCAGCCGCGAGGCGGGCGACGTGGTGCTGGCCGATCCCGGGGCGCTCGCCCATCCGAGAATGGCCGACCTGAAGGACATCGTCGCGGGCACCGTCCCCGGACGCGAGACCCCCGAAGACCTGGCAATTTTCAAATCGGTGGGGATAGGCCTTCTCGACATCGCCACCGCGGCGGCGGTCTGGAAGGCCAGAATGTCGTAGGGGCAGCCCTGCGCCAACGGGCCTCGGGGAGTTCGGCGCCTGGCCATTCCCGGCGGCGTCGCGCTAGCTGCCCGGCAGGCCGCTGCCGGCGTTATGGACATGGCGGGAGGCCAAAAGCGCCGCCAGCTCGCCATCCCCGGCGATCACCGCGCGCAGGATCTCGGCATGCTCCTGCCAGGACCGGCGCACCGCCTCGATGTCGTTGCCCGCGAAAAGCATCGAGGTCTTGTCGCGCAGCGACTGCATGATCTCCTGCAGCACCGAATTGCCGCCCGCCCGCGCCAGCGCTTCGTGGAAGGCGTCATTGCGGTGGAACACCGCCTCCATGTCGCCCTGCTCGATCATCTTCTCGCCCGATTCCAGCACCGCGCGCAGCTCGGCGAGCTGCTCGGGATCCTGGCGGCGGGCGGCGAGCTTGGCGTTGAGCGCCTCGAGCGTCGCGCGCACCTCGATCAGCTCCTGCTTCTGCTCGTCCGACAGCAGCGACACCGACGCGCCGCGCCGCGGCTCGATCTTGACCAGCCCCTCGGCCGCCAGCTCGCGCAGCGCCTCGCGCACCGGCATCCGCGACACGCCGAGCTCCTCGGAGATCCGCTTCTCCACCAGGCGCGCGCCCGAGGCGTACTGCCCGCCCAGGATCTGCTCGCGCAGCGCGTCCTTCACCACCTTGGTCAGCGGCGCATGGGTCGCTCCGAGGGCCTTGTTCATCCTGCTTGCTCCGATCCTGCGGCATCGCTGGCCGCATACGCCTATTGTATACCATCTTGCAAGAGCTTGCCTAGGGGCAACAGGCCCCTTGCGGTCCGGCCGCCACAGCGCGGCCTCGCGTGCCTAGCCGCAGCACGTGCTGCGGCAGCGCGCTGAAATTTCCGGCAGCACGGATTTTTGGTATACTATTTTAGACAGAATTCATGGTTTCAGGTTGCGGAACGCCATCATGGTATACATACCGGCCATACAGGAAACATATCGCGACAGGGAAAGCGCATGAAGACCGCTCTCAAGCTCCAGCCGGAAGAAGCCCGCCTGATGGTGGATGCCGCCATTGCCAAGTCGAAGGAGATCGGCGTCCTCGAAACCGTCTGTATAGCAGACGAGGGCGGCTTCCCCTTGGTCATCGAGCGGATGGAGGGCGCGCGGGTGACCGGGCCGCAGATCTCCTGGAACAAGGCCTTCACCGCCGCCACGCACAAGCGTTCCACCCATCTCTTCAACAAGGCGCCGAACGGACCCGCCCTGCCCGGCAACGAGGCCTTCGGCATCCAGCTGAGCTTCGAGGGGCGCTTCGCCGTCTTCGTCGGCGGCTTCCCGATCGTGGTCAATGGCGAGGTGGTCGGCGGCGTCGGACTGTCGGGCGGCAATGGCGAGCAGGACACCGCCGCGGGCGTCGCCGCGCTGCAGGCGCTGGCCGACCATCTTTCCGGCACCGGCCACGAGGTGCTGGTCGCCGCCGATATCAAGAGGTAGGCCATGACCGCGATCCGCGCCATTCACCGGTTGGAACCGCGCAGCGACGCGCCGGGCTTCACCCATGTCTCGGTGGTCGAGACCGGCCAGGGCTTCGAGGTCGAGCCGGGCGAGACGCTGCTGGCCGCGGCCCTGCGCGCGGGACTGCGGCTGCCGGCCGACTGCAAGTCCGGCTTCTGCGGCGCCTGCCGGCTGCGCGTGGTCGAGGGCGAGGTCTTCCATCCCGAGGATCTGCCCGGGCTGGCGGAGGAGGAGCGGCTCTGCGGCTTCGCGCTCGGCTGCCAGGCGCGGGCGCTGACGCGGCTGTCGATCGAGGCGGAGCTGCTGCCCTTCGACCTGCCGGAGCCCGCGATCTGCGAGGCCGTCGTGCTGCGCCGCGAGACGCCGGCACCCGGACTGACCCGGCTCTGGCTGTCGCTGCCCGGCGCGGCGGCGTTCCGCCCCGGTCAGTACGTGAACATCCTGATGGAGGATGGCGCGAAACGGCCCTTCTCCATCGCCACGCTGCCCGGACGGAACGAGATCGAGCTGCAGATCCGCGGCATTCCCGGCGGGCGCTTCACCGAGGGGCGCCTGCCCGCGCTCGTCCCCGGTGACCGCCTGTCGCTGGAGATGCCGCAGGGGATCTTCCATCTCCACCCGGAGGACTTCCGCCCGGTCGTCTTCGCCGCCACCGGCACCGGCATCGCCCCGGTCGCCGCATTGCTGGCCGAGCTGGCGCAGGAACCCGAGGAGGCGCCGCCGGTCTCGGTCTACTGGGGAATGCGCGAGGAGGGCGAACTCTACCTGCTCGAGGAGCTTGCCGCGCTCGGGGCCGGGATCGACGGGTTCGAGCTGGTGCCGGTGCTGTCTCGGCCGGGGCCGGACTGGCAGGGACGGCACGGCCATGTCCAGCAGGCGGTGCTGGAGGATCTGCCCGATCTCGCCGAGCATGCGCTCTATCTCTGCGGCAACGCCAATATGGTGGCCCAGGCGCGGCGGCTCTTCCTCGCGGCGGGGGCCTCGGCGAACCACATCTATGCCGACAGCTTCACCTTCGCCCACGGGGGATGACCCCGGGCCCGCGGAACGGGCCCGGAGGAAAGGGATCAGAGCCCGCGGATCATGCCGCCGTCGCAGCGCAGCATGCTGCCGGTGACATAGGAGGCCGGTGCCGAGCAGAGGAAGGCCGCCACGGCGGCGAATTCCTCGACCCGGCCATAGCGGCCCGCGGGGATCGTCGCGCGGGAGGCCGCGCGGACCGCGTCGATCTCCTTGCCCTGGCGAACTGCCGCGGCGGCGTCGAGCTGGTCGACCCGGTCGGTATGGATCCGCCCCGGCAGCAGCAGGTTGCAGGTCACGCCATCCGCGGCGACCTCGGTCGCGAGCGTCTTCGACCAGCCCGCCAAAGCGGCGCGCAGCGTGTTCGACAGCGCCAGATTGGGGATCGGCTGCTCGACGCCGGAGGAGGCAAGCGTCAGCACCCGGCCCCAGCCCGCCGCCCGCATCGCGGGCAGGAGCGCCGTGGTCAGCGCGATCACCGGCGCGACCATCATGCGCGCCGCGTCGATCATCGCGTCGGCACTCATCTCCGCCGAGGTGCCGGGCTTGGGTCCGCCGGTATTGTTGACCAGGATATCGACGCCGCCCAGCCGCTCGGCCGCAGCCGCCGCCAGCTTCCGCGCGAAATCCGGATCGGCGAGATCCGCCGCGACCCAGTCAGCGCCGATCTCCGCCGCCGCCGCTTCGAGCGCGGCCGCGTCCCGGCCGGTCAGCAGGACCTTCGCCCCTTCGGCCGCCAGCGCCCGGGCGACGCCCAGCCCCAGCCCGCGCGAAGAGGACAGCACCAGCGCGCGTTTTCCGTCCAGTCCAAGATCCATCGGTCAGTCTCCTTCCAGCCGGCGCGCCGTGCGCTGCATCAGCCGTTCAAGTTCGGCAATATCGGTTGCGGTCAGTTTCGGCCCCGGCGCCCGGGTCGCGGAATGGGCGATGGCACCGCGCTTCATCAGCACATGCTTGCGCAGCGCCAGGCCCCAGCCCGGCTGCTGCTCGTGGCGCAGGATCGGGATATAGGCGTCGAAAAGATCCTCGGCCTCGTCGGCCTTTCCCGCCCGGAAAAGGTCGACGCATTTCACCAGCGCCTCGGGATAGGCGAAGCCGGTCATCGCGCCATCGGCACCGCGGGCAAGCTCCTGCGGCAGGTAGAGCCCGCCATTGCCGCAGAGGATCGAGAGCCGCGGCACGCCGGCATCGGCCTCGTGGCCGCGCAGTGCGGTGATCTTGGTCAGGCCCGGCCAGTCCTCGTGCTTCAGCATCACCATCTGCGGCAGCTCGGTGGAGAGCCGCCGGATCAGCGCCGCCGAGACCGGCACGCCGGTCGAGAGCGGGAAGTCCTGGAAGCAGAGCGGGACTTCCGGCCCCAGCGCGTCGGCGACCGCGTGGAAATAGCCCTCCACCCGGTCCTCGCGCGCGGGGCCGCGGTTCGGCGCGACCATGACACCCGCGGCACCCTTCTCCATCGCGTAGCGGCCCAGATCGGCGAGATTGCCCAGCCCGGCATCCGAGACGCCGACCACCACGGGCATGTCGCCCGCGCGGTAGAGGAAGCGGTCGAGCACGGCGCGCCGCTCCTCCTGGGTCAGCTTGTCGGCCTCGCCCATCATGCCGAGCACGGTCATGCCGGTGACGCCGTGGCTGCGGTAGAATTCGACCAGCGTGTCGATGCTGGCATAGTCGACGCTGCCATCCGCGGCGAAGGGGGTGGCGGCGATGATGTAGACGCCGGAGGTCCGGCGGTCGATCAGTCGGGTCATGGCGCGCCTCAGATCGCGGCTTCGCGGCGGGTGTCGATATAGAGCTGGCGCAGGTCGCGGGCGACCGGGCCGGGCCGGCCGCTGCCGATCGCGCCGCCGTCGATCGAGACCACCGGCAGGACGAAATTGGTCGCGGAGGTGATGAAGGCCTCGTCGGCGGCACGGGCCTCGGCGACGGAGAAGGCGCGCTCCTCGATCTCCAGCCCGTGGCGGCGGGCCAGCTCCAGCACGCCCGCGCGGGTGACGCCCGGCAGCAGCGCGTGGGACAGCTCGCGCGTGACCAGCTTGCCGCCGGTGACGATATGCGCGGTCGCCGAGGACGCCTCGGTCACGACGCCGTCCTCGACCAGCCAGGCATCGTCGCAGCCGCGCGCCTTGGCTTCCATCTTCGCCATGGAGGGATAGAGCAGCTGCACCGTCTTGATGTCGCGGCGGCCCCAGCGCAGGTCGGGCACGGTGGCCACCTTGATGCCGCGCTCGGCCGCGGGGTTCTTCAGCGCGTTCTTCGCCTGGGTGAACATCACCAGGGTCGGGGGCGTGTCCTCGGGCGGATAGACGAAGTCGCGGTCCTGCTCGCCGCGGGTGAGCTGCAGGTAGACCATGCCCTGCTCCAGCTTGTTCATCGCGACGATCTGGCGATGCGCCTCGAGCAGATCCTCGTCGGAGAGCGGCACGGGAATGCCGAGTGCTGCGGCCGAGCGCTTCAGCCGCGCGGCATGGGGGGCGTAGTCGATCAGCATGCCGTCCAGCACGCAGGTCACTTCGTAGATGGCGTCGGCCATGGTGAAGCCGCGGTCGAAGATCGACACCTTGGCTTCGGTTTCGGGCAGCCAGGCGCCGTTGAGATAGACGATACGGGTCATGGGGAGGTCTCGGGTCAGTCTGAGGGAGGAGGGTGTCGGGGGATCAGGGGCGGGCGAAGGGCGCGATGCCGATGCCGTTCTCGGCCAGCGCCGCGCGCAGGGTGCGGGCCATTTCCACGGCGCCGGGCGTGTCGCCATGGACGCAGAGCGTGGCCGGCTCGACCGGCAGGCGCTTGCCGCCGGTGGTCGGGATATGGCCGTTCACCACCATCTCGAGCACCTGCTCGAGGCTTTCCTGCGGGTCGTGGATCACGGCGCCGGGCTGGCTGCGCGGGGTCAGCTCGCCCTGGTCGGTATAGCTGCGGTCGGCATAGATCTCGCAGGCGACCGTCAGCCCGGCCTTCTCGGCGGCGGCATAGGTTTCCGAATAGGGCAGCGAGACATAGGTCAGCGACGGATCGACGGTCTTGACCGCGCGCACGCAGAGCGCGGCGAGATCGGCATCGACGGCCGCCATGTTGCCGAGCGCGCCATGGGTCTTCACATGGGTCATCGGATGGCCCTCGATCTCGGCCATGCCCTTCATCGCGGCGATCTGGTAGATCAGCTGCGCCTCGAGATCCTCGGGGCGCTCGCCCGAGATGCGGCGGCGGCCGAATCCGTAGAGATCGGCGAAAGAGGGATGCGCGCCGACGGCCACGCCCTTCTCCCTGGCCAGGCGAATCGTCCGGCGCATCACCACCGGGTCGCCGGCATGGAAGCCGCAGGCAATATTCGCTGTGGAAACAAGGTCGAGCATGGCGGCGTCATCGCCGATGGTCCAGGCGCCGAAGCTCTCGCCCATGTCGCAGTTGAGATCGATGGTCCGGGTCATTGTCATCCCTGTGTTGCATGTTTTAGCGGCGTGACTGGATTTCTATGCACAAAGTTTATGCACATCTAGGTGCCGATCCAGTGTAACACGCCGCGGGCGTTCCTTCGGGAATACTGCTGGTATACTGAAATGGCAAGCCTCGAATGGCTGGACCGACGCCTTACTGAACAAGGAAAAATACTATGAAACAGGGACTTAACGTGGCATTTGCCGCGCTCGTGGCGATGGCTGCCGCAGCTCCGGCCCTGGCCGAGACCGACTGGGACATGTCCGTGGTCTGGCCGGAAGGCAACTTCCACACCCAGAATGCGATGACCTTCGCCGAAAAGGTGAAAGAGGTCACCGGCGGCGAGGTGAACATCACCGTCCATTCCGGCGGCGCGCTCGGCATCAAGGGTCCCGAGGGCATGGCGGCCGTGCGCGACGGCATCGTGCCGATCGCCGACATCCTGATGAGCCAGCAGGTCGGCGAGAACCCGGCGCTCGGCGTCGAGACACTGCCCTTCCTGGCGCCGACCAGCCAGGACCTGGCGCTGCTGCACAAGTTCTACCGCCCGCTGATCGAGAAGATCGCCGGCGAGATGAACCAGAAGCTGCTCTACATGACCCCCTGGCCGGGCCAGGCGGTCTATTCGCCCGAGCCGATCAACACGCTGGCCGACCTGTCGGGCCTGAAGATCCGCGTCGTCGACGCGAATGGCCATGACTTCTTCGAGGCGCTCGGCGCCGCGCCGGTGCAGATGCCCTGGGGCGAAGTGATCCCGTCGCTGGCCGCCGGCACGATCGAAGGCGTGACGACCTCCTCCTCCTCGGGCGTCGACGGCGCCTTCTGGGAGTTCATGGACAACATGAGCACCTTCAACTGGCAGGCCTCCTCCAACATCGTGACCGTCAATCTCGACGCGTGGAACGACCTGTCGGACGAGGACCAGAAGGCGATCGAAGCGGCGGCGGCCGGGCTCGAGGGCCAGTTCTGGCTGAATTCCCGCGCCGAGGATGCCAGCAAGATCGCCACGCTCGAAGAGCACGGCATGACCGTCACCGCCCCCTCGGCCGAGCTGAAGGCGGAGCTGCTGGAGAAGGCGCTGCCGCTGTGGGACGCCTTCAAGGAGCGCGTGCCGGATGCCGCGCCGGTGATCGACGCCTACCTGGCCGCGCGCGACTGACCCGCCGCGCCTGATCCCGGCCGCCGTTTCTCCCTGCGGCGGTCCGGCCCGGCCGGATGCCCCTCCCGGCCGGGCAGCGCTGCCCCCTGCTCCCTCCTCCCGGGGGGCAGCGCCCCTTTTCCCCCTCCTAGCCACGGAGACCGCATGCAGACCTCGCAGCCCCCAGCCCCCGCCTCCGGCCGCTTCGCCCGGATCATCGCGCCCGCCGACCGGCTGGCCGATCTGGCCAATATCGCCGCCGCGCTGTGCCTGCTGGCCATCTTCGGGCTGGTCGGCGCCGAAGTGCTGGCGCGCAACCTCGCCAATACCTCGATCTCCTTCTCCTGGGATGTCGCCGCCTACCTCATGGGGTCCTGCTTCATGCTCTCCTGCGCCAGCGCGCTGAAATCGGGCAGCCATGTGCGCGTCACCGGCCTGGCCGAGATCCTGCCGCCGCGCGCCGCCCGCGCGCTCGACATCTTCGCCTGCCTCGCCGGGCTCTTCGCCGCCGCGCTGCTGGCCTGGGCGATCGGCCAGATGGCCTGGCTCAGCTTCCAGCGCGGCTCGACCTCGGCCTCGGTGGTGCGCATCCCGCTGGTCTGGCCGCAATCGGTGCTGGCCTTCGGCGCCATCCTGCTCTGCCTTCAGCTCGTCGCCCAGCTCCTGCGGCTGATCCGCGGCGAAGGCCTTCCCGCCGGCACCGGACTGGAGTGATCCCATGGCCAAGATTTCCTTCACCCTCCTCGGGCTCCTCGTCCTGCTGCTCGGCTCCGGCGTCTGGATCGGCCTCGGCCTGATCGGCAGCGGCGCGGGCATGCTCGCGATCTTCAAGCCGAACATGCCGGTCGCCAAGCTGATCGCGCAGCAGGCCTTCAACGTGCTCTCGTCGGCCGAACTGCTGGCGCTGCCGCTCTTCATCCTGATGGCGGAACTGCTCTTCCGCACGAAGATCTCCGAGGCGCTCTTCACCGGGCTTTCGCCCTGGCTGCGCCGCGTTCCGGGGCGGCTGAGCCACCTGACCGTGCTGGGCTGCACCATGTTCGCCTCGGTCTGCGGCTCGTCGGCCGCCACCACCGCGACCGTGGGCCGGATCACCGCCAAGCAGCTTCTCGACCGCGGCTACGACCGCGGGCTGGTCACCGGCTCGCTCGCGGGCGCAGGCACGCTGGGCTTCCTGATCCCGCCCTCGACCATCATGATCATCTACGGCGTGATGGCCGAGGAATCCGTCCTGCGCCTCTTCATCGCGGGCATCCTGCCGGGGCTGATGATCGCCGCCGCCTACATGGGCTATCTGGGCCTGCGCGCGGTGATGAACCCGTCCCTCGTCGGCACCCCGCCCGCGCCCACGAGCTTCGTCGAGAAGCTGCGCGCGCTGAAGGATCTGGGGCCGCTCATGGTGCTGATCTTCATCGTCATCGGCTCGATGTATGCCGGCTTCGCCTCGCCGACCGAGGCCGCCGCCGTCGGCGTCTTCGGCGCCATCGCCATCGGCATCGCCCAGCGGACGCTGAACCTGCGCGGGCTCCTGGCCTCCTGCCGCGCCGCCGCCGACAGCTGCGCGATGATCGGGCTGATCATGATCGGCGCGATGTTCCTCTCCACCGCCATCGGCTATCTCGGCCTGCCGCGCTACATCGCCGGCACGATCGAGGGCTGGGGCCTGTCGCCGCTGGCGCTGATCCTGATGCTGCTGGTCTTCTACGTGATCCTCGGCACGGTGATGGAGGGTCTGGGCTGCATCGTGATGACGCTGCCGATCACCCTGCCGCTCATCGAAGCAGCCGGCTATTCCAAGGTCTGGTTCGGCATTTTCCTGGTGGTCGTGATCGAGATGGCGCAGATTTCCCCGCCCGTGGGCTTCAACCTGACCGTGATCCAGCGGATCACCGGCGACTCGATCGGCAAGATCACCCGCGCGACCCTGCCGTTCTTCCTGATCCTCGCGGGCTTCGTCGTGCTGATCGCCGTGGCGCCGGGCATTGTCGACGTGGTGCCGAACATGATGGCGAACCGCTGATGCAGGGCGAGGACTACACCCCGCGCCTGCTGCCCTCGGGCGAGCAGGCGCTGACCTTCCAGATCTCCGAGGCCGTGGACGAGGGCGCCAACCGCCGCATCATCGCGCTGGCCGCGGCGCTCGACCGCGCCATCGCCGCCGGAGAGATCGCGGGCGTGACCGAGCGCGTGCCGACCTACCGCTCGCTGCTGGTGCGCTACGACCCCGAACGGATCCGCGGCGCGGCCCTCGGCGAGGCGCTGCTGGCGCTCCATGCCGGGCTCGAGGCCAGGGCGGAGACCGGGCGGCTCTGGCGCGTGCCGGTGCATTACGGCGGCCCGGCCGCGCTCGATCTCGAGAGCCTCGCCGCAGAGAAGGGCATGACCCCCGACGAGCTGGTCGCGCTGCATTCGGGGGCCGAGTACCGCGTCTACATGATCGGCTTCGCCCCGGGCTTCGCCTATCTCGGCGGCCTGCCCGGGATCCTGCACGCCCCGCGCCTGCCGCAGCCGCGGCAGCTGGTCCCCGCGGGGGCCATCGGCATCGGCGGCAAGCAGGGCAACATCAACTCGGTGGCGGGCCCCTCGGGCTGGCGCTTCCTCGGGGCGACGCCGGTCCGGCTCTTCGACCCGCGCCGCGCCGATCCCTTCCTGCTGGAGGCCGGCGACCGCGTCCGCTTCGAGCCCGTCGACGCCGCCGCCTTCGCCCGGCTCTCCGCCGAGGCCGAGGCCGGCTCCGCCCTGATCGCGCCGGAGGAGGCCGCATGAGCCTGACCGTTCTTTCCCCCGGCCCCCTGGCCACCGTGCAGGATGCCGGGCGCGGCGGGCTGCGCCACCAGGGCGTCTCGGCCGCCGGGCCGATGGACGCCCCCGCGATGATGCTGGCCAATGCGCTGGCCGGGAACGACCCGGCCGCGGCGGCGATCGAATTCGCCGGGTTCGGCGGCAGCTTCCGCGCCGAGACCGACTGCCGCATCGCCGTCACCGGCGGGCGGATCGACCTCGCCCTGCCCGGGCAGAAGGGCGTCGCGGGCCAGGCCTACCGGCTGCGCGCGGGCGAAGAGGTCCGGATCGGCGCCGTCGGCGGCGCGACCTGGGGCTATCTCGCCGTCTCGGGCGGCATCGCCATCGCCCCGGCGCTGGGATCGCGCGCGACCCATCTGCGCAGCGGGCTCGGCGGCCTCGACGGCCGGGCGCTGCAGGCCGGCGACGTGCTGCCGCTCGGCGCGTTCGACCCGTTCGATCCCTGCCTCGCCCCGGCGGTCTCCGCGCCCGAGGACAGGGACGGCCCGGCCGAGATCCGCGTCGTTCCGGGCCCGCAGGACGACCGCTTCTCCGCCGCGACCCTCGCGCGCTTCGCCGCGGAGGAGTTCACCGTCACGCCGCAGCGCGACCGCATGGCGATGGTGCTCGACGGCCCGGTCCTGGCGGCCGAGGGCGGACATGACATCGTCTCCGACGGGACGGTGCCGGGCTCCATCCAGGTGCCGGGCTCGGGCCGGCCGCTGGTCCTGATGGCCGAGGCGCAGACCACCGGCGGCTATCCCAAGATCGCCACCGTGATCGGCGCCGACCTGCCCCGCCTGGCGCAGCTGCCGACCGGCAGCCGGTTCCGCTTCGTCCCCGTCGACCGCGACGCGGCCGAGGAGATCTGGATCGACAGCCGCCGCCGCCTGCGCGCCCGGCTCGAGGCGCTGCGGCCGAAGCCCGAGGGCGCGCTCAGCTCCGCCTACCTGCTGTCCTGCGACCTGGTCGGCGGCATCTGGCCGCCCGAGGAGGTCGTATGGCAGAGCTGACCGCCTCCGGACAGGGGCTTGCCGCCGAGGCCCATCGCCGGATCATCGGCATGATCCTCGAGGGCCGCCTGCCCGCGGGCGCCCGGCTGCAGGAGGCCGCGCTCGGCCAGGAGCTGGGCATGTCCCGCACGCCGGTGCGCGAGGCGATCAAGCGAATCGAGAGCGAGGGGCTCGCCGTGCAGGAGGGCCGCTTCCTCAAGGTCCGCCGCCTGCCGCGCGCCGAGATCGAGGAGATCTTCTTCCTCCGCCTGCAGCTCGAGCCCGAGGCCACCCGCGCCGCTGCCACGGCCCTTGCACCCGCGCGGATCGAGGAGATGGCCGCGCGCACCCGCGCCTTCATCGCCGGGGATGCCAGCATCGGCCAGTGGCAGCTCGACGACGCGTTCCACGCGATGATGCTCGACGCGCAGGCCAACCGCGCGGTGATCGGCGTCGTCGCCGGGCTGCGCCGCCGCACCTGCATGTTCGACCGCTCGCAGGTGCCCGACCGCTATCTCAGGGGCTTCGAGGAGCATCTCGACATCCTCGACGCTCTCGGCCGGGGCGACGGCGACACTGCCGCCCGGCTGATGACCGACCATTTGACCCATGCCCGCGATGCCGTCCTGGGACGGCTCGACGCGCTCGAAGACCAGAAGGCCCGCCGCCCATGAAATGTCTCATCATCCAGCCGATCCACGAGGAAGGCCATGCGCTGCTGCGCGCCGAGGGGATCGAGCCGGTCCGCTGCCCCGCCGCCGACATGGCGACCGTCGCCGGGCTGATCGGCGATTGCGACGCCGTCATCACCCGCGATGCCGGGCTCTCGCCCGAGGCGATCGCCGCCGCGGGCTGCCTGCGGGTGATCTCGGTCCATGGCAGCGGCCATGACGCGGTCGACAAGGACGCGGCCTCGGCCCGCGGCATCCCGGTCTGCAACATGCCCGGCGCCAATTCCCGCTCCGTGGCCGAACTGGCGCTCGGCCTGGCGCTGGCCGCGGCGCGCGGCATTGCCGGGGGCGACCGCGCCGAGCGCGCAGGGCAGAAGGGCTTCCGCGAAAGCGCCTCCTTCATCGAGCTGCAGGGCAAGACCGCGCTGATCGCCGGCTGGGGCAATATCGGCCGCCAGCTTGCCGCGATGCTGGATCTGGCCTTCGGCATGACCGTGCTGGTCTATTCGCCCCGCGCGGCCGAAACCGGCGGCTACGAGCGCGTCGCCACGCTGGAAGAGGGGCTCGGCCGCGCCGATCTGGTTTCGCTGCACACGCCGATGCGCCCCGAGACCCGCCACATGATGAATGCCGCCCGCTTCGCCGCCATGAAGCCCGGGGCGATCCTCGTCAACACCGCGCGCCAGGGCATCCTCGACGAGGCGGCGCTGGCCGGTGCGCTGGCCTCGGGGCAGGTCGCGGCGGCCGGGCTCGACGTCTACGAGCATGGCGCGCCCGAGGGGCCGCTCGCCGCCTTCCCGCAGGTGATCTTCACCCCGCATCTGGGCGCCACCACAGAAGAGGCGCTGATCCGCGTCGCCCGCGGCGCGGCCGCCAATGTCGTCACCGCGCTGAAGGGCGGGCTGCCCGCGACCTGCGTGAATGCGGACCAGCTGGGCGCGAAGGCAGCCGGGGCATGAGCGCGATCCGCGACACCGTCGATCGGGTGCTGGCCCGCGTCAACGCCCTCGGCCAGGACGGGCCCGGCTGGACCCGGCCGTCCTATTCCGATCTCGAAAGCCGCGCCCATGACGTGATCCGCGACGAGGCGGCCGCGCTCGGGCTGGAGATCACCACGGATGCGGCGGGGAACCTCTTCGCCCGGATGCCCGGTGCCGACCGCAGCGCGCCCGCGCTCCATGTCGGCTCGCATCTCGACACCGTGGGCCAGGGCGGCGCCTATGACGGCCAGGCGGGCGTCGCCGCCGGGCTGGCGCTTGTCGCCGGGCTGCGCGAAGAGGGTGCCACGCCGCAGACCGATATCGTCGTCACCGTCACCCGCGCCGAGGAAAGCGTCTGGTTTCCCGCCTCCTACCTGGGCTCTCGCGGCGCCACCGGCCGGCTGACCCGCGCCGATCTTGAGGTCCGCCGCAGCGATACCGGCGAGACGCTGGCCGCGCATATGGCCGCCCAGGGGCTTGACCCCGAGGCCGCGCTGCAGGCGCCGCCCCGCGCCCCCGCCACCTTCGTCGAAGTCCATATCGAGCAGGGGCCGGTGCTCGACGAGGCGGGCGAGAGCCATGCCATCGTCTCGGGCGTGCGCGGCGGGCTGCGCTACCGCAACGCGCAGATCCACGGCGTCTGGGCGCATTCGGGCGGCGCCCCGCGCGACAGCCGCGCCGATGCGGTCTTCGCCTTCGCCGATCTGGTGCAGGCGCTCGATGCCGACTGGGCCGAGCTGCTCGACGGCGGCGAGGATCTGGCCGTCACCTTCGGCCGCGTCGATGCCGCCGGACCGCTCCATGCCATGGCCAAGGTGCCCGGAGAGCTGGAATTCTGCCTCGACCTGCGCTCCGAGGACAACGCCGTGCTCGACCGGATGGATGCCATGCTGAAATCGCGCATCGCGGCGATCGAGGCCGCCCGGCCCGGCATCCGCTTCGAGCTCGGCGCGCAGAGCCGTTCGCAGCCGATGCGGCTCTCGCCGCGGCTGGGCGACTGGCTGGAAGCCGGCGCCGCCAGCCTCGGCGCCGCGCCGCGCCGGATGCTCTCGGGCGGCGGCCATGACGCGGCGGCCTTCGCCGCGGCGGGCTGGGAGTCGGTGATGATCTTCGTGCGCAACTGGGATGGCAGCCACTGCCCCGAGGAGGGCATGGACCCCGCCGATCTCGTCCGCGCGGTGGAGACGCTGAAGGCCGCCGTGCTGTCGGGCCCCGCCCCGGCGCCGCAGCCCGCGGAGGCGGACGCGCCATGAGCACGGCAACGGGAGGAGAGACCCTGGCCCAGCGGGCCTATCGCGAGATCAAGCAGGCGATCCTCGAGGCGCGGATCGCGCCCGAGGACGTGCTGAGCGAACGCCAGCTGGCCGAGCAGACCGGCGTGTCGCGCACGCCGCTGCGCTCCGCGCTGTCGCGGCTGGAACGCGAGGGGGTGATCGGGCGGATGGCCAATGGCGCGCTGGTGGTGCGGCCGGTCTCGGTCGAGCACCTGCTGGAGATCGTCGCGCTGCGCCGGGCGCTGGAAAGCGCCGCCGCCGCCCGCGCGGCCGGGCGCGGCCCCTCGCCCGAGCTCGACGCCTCCGAGGCCGAGACCCGCCCCTATGCCGAAGGCGCCAGCACCGCCTTCGACCGGTTCTGGGAGGTCGACGACCGGTTCCACGATGCGGTCGCGCGCGCCGCCGGGCTGGAGCTCTTGCCCGAGATCCTCGCCGAGCAGCGCGTCATCGCCCGGCGCTGCACCATCACCCGCACCCATGACCGGTTCGCCGAGCAGGCATGCGAGCATCTCGCTGTGATCGACGCGATCCGCGCGGGCGACAGCGCCGCCGCCGCCGCTGCCATGGCAGCGCATTTCGACAATGTACGTGCCCGTTTCCTGGGCTGGCTCGGGCGCTAGACCCGGGCGGAAGGACGATCCGATGCAAGACCTGACCCCCACCTCCGCAGTCCCCGGGCTCCGCGGCGCCGAGGCGGTGTTCCCCGCCGCCGAATTCGAGACCCGGATCGCCGCGCTCTGCCGCGCCCTGCCCGCGGGCGCCGATGCGCTGCTGCTGACCGGACCCGAGAACATCTTCTGGGCCACCGGCCGCCAGACCGCCGGCTATTTCGCCTTCCAGGCGCTGCTCGTCCCCGCCTCGGGCGCGCCGCATCTTCTGGTCCGCCAGCTGGAGACCACCGGCGCGGCGGCGAATACCTGGCTGGAGAACATCCATGCCTACCAGGACGGCGAGGATCCGGCCGCGGCGCTGGCCGCGCTGGTCGGCCGGCTCGGCCTGAAGACGCTGGCAGTGGAACGCCAGGGCTGGTTCGTCAGCCCCGAGATGTCCGCCCGGCTGGAAACCGCCTTGGGCGGCGTGGCGCTGGTCGACGGCTCGGGCCTGGCCGAGGGGCTGCGGGCGGTGAAGTCCCCGGCCGAGCTCGACCGCATCCGCCTGGCCGCCGGCCATGCCGAGGCCGGGATCCGCGCCGCGCTCGCCACCTGCCGCGCGGGCGCCGACGAGAACGAGATCACCGCCGCGATGATGGCCGCCGCGATCCGCTCGGGCTCCGAGGCGATGGCGATGGAGCCGCTGGTCTCCTCGGGTCCGCGCTGCGGCATCCCGCATGCCACCTGGCGCCGCCGGGTGCTGGCCGAGGGGGACGGCGTCTTCCTGGAACTTGCGGGCAGCCATGACCGCTATCACGCCGCGCTGATGCGCGCCGCCTGGGTCGGCGAGGTGCCCGCCGATGTGCAGCAGATGCAGGACTGCGCCGAGCGCGCGCTCGATGCCGCGCTGGCCGCGATGGCGCCGGGCCGGCCCTGTTCGGCTGCGCATGACGCCGCGCAGGCGGTGATCGACGCGGCCGGGCACACGGCGGCCTTCCGCAAGCGGATCGGCTATTCCATGGGCGCGGCCTTCGCGCCGGACTGGGGCGAGGGCGCGATCCTGTCGCTCTTCACCGGGGTGGCGCGCCCGCTGGAGCCCGGCATGGTCTTCCACCTGCCTGCCACGCTGCGCCGCTACGGCGCCTTCACGGTCGGCGCCTCGGAAACGGTGATCGTCACCGAAACCGGCATCGACGTGCTCTCCTCCCTGCCCCGCGGCATCACCCGCTGCTGAGCCCGCCGCCCGGCAGTTCCGCCGCCGCCGCCGCACAGAGGGCCATGAAGCGCCCGTCCGGCGCGGCCCCGGCGCCGGGCGGCAGCGCGGGATGGATGATGCCGATCTCGCGCACCGGCGCGGGCGGCGCCAGCGCCGTCACCCGCACCTGCGCCAGCTCGGCGCGGTAGGCAGCCGCCTCGGGCACGATCGACACGCCGCGCCCGTCGGCGACCAGCGCCAGGATCGTCGGGATGTCGTCGAGCTCCGCCCAGTCGCGCACCGCGATCCGCCCGGCCTCGAGGAAGCGCTCCACCTGCCGCCCGCCGAAGGACATGCGGTTGTAGCGCAGGAAGGGCCGCGCGGCGAGCATCTCCGCCTGGCTTTCCGGCGGCCAGCCGGGCGGCGAGACCAGCACGAAGCGCTCGCGCAGGAGCGGGCGCCAGCCCAGCCCCGGCGGCAGGCCGAAGCCCGGCCGGATCACCAGCGCCAGGTCTAGTTCGCCGCCGTCGAGCCGGTCGAGCAGCTCCATCGAGGTGCCCGGAACCGCCCGCACCCGCATCGCCGGGAACTCCGCCAGGAAGCCCGGCAGCACCTGCCGCAAGAGCGCCAGATGCACCGAGGCGATCGCCCCGACCGCCAGGCTGCCGGTCTGGCTGCCCGGCTCCCCGGGCGCCAGCAGCCCCTCTGCCATCTCCAGCAGCGCCCCGGCCCGCGACAGCAGCAGCCGCCCGTCGGCATTGAGCTCGGCGCTGCGCCCGGTACGGGCGAAGAGCGGCTTGCCCAGCTTCTCTTCCAGCCGCCGCATCTGGCCGCTGACCGCCGACTGGGTCAGCCCGACCCGGTCGCCCGCCGCCGCGAAAGTGCCATGGCGCGCCACCGCCAGGAAGGTCTTCAGCTCCGTCAGCATTCATCAGATTCCGCGTTGCTCAGCGCGATTATTTACCGTTTTCCATCGCGATTGGAAATCCGTATCCGGAGGGAAACCTCATGGAGAGACAGATGACCGACCAATCCATCCGCCCGTTCCACCTGGCCTTCCCGGTCGACGACCTCGAAGCGGCGCGCGGCTTCTACAAGGGCCTGCTTGGCTGCGGCGAGGGCCGCTCCTCGGAGAAATGGGTCGATTTCGACTTCCACGGCCACCAGATCGTCGCCCATCTCGCGCCCGAGGAGCTGGGCGAGGCGAAGACCAACGCGGTCGACGGCCATGGCGTGCCCTGCCGCCATTTCGGCTTGGTGATGGACATGGAGACCTGGCAGGAGACCGCCGACCGCCTGACCGCGGCCGGGGTCGAGTTCATCATCGCTCCCTATGTCCGCTTCAAGGGCGAGCCGGGCGAGCAGGCGACCATGTTCTTCGCCGATCCGGCGGGCAATGCGGTCGAGCTGAAGGCGTTCCGCGACCTGGGCCAGCTCTTCGCGGTCTGATCCCCGAAACCGGGCGGCGGGTCACCCCGCCGCCTGCCTCAGCGCCGCCACCAGCGCCTGCTGGCAGGCCGGACGCTCGGGCGCGCGCGGCAGCGCCGCCACGATCCGCCGCGAATAGAGATCGCCCCCGGGCAGCGGCCGCGCGCCTTCGAGCCCCGGCCAGCGCGGCACCAGCGACACCCCCGCCCCGCCCTTGACCAATGCCGAGATCGCCTCGAGCCCGTCGAGCGCGCAGAGCAGCCGCGGCGCCAGTCCCCGCTCGGCGAGATAACGTGCCGCGATCCGCCCGCCCCAGGAGGCCGGGTCATAGGCGATCAGCGGATAGCGCCGGAACAGCGCCTCGAGCGGCATCGTCCCCGAGCCCGGCGGCGCCAGCAGCATCAGCGGTTCTCTGCGCAGCGGATGCAGCTCCAGCCGCTCCGGCGCCTCGCCCGGCGGCGCCACGATCAGCGCCGCGTCGAGCCGCCCCTCAAGCAGCGCCTCGCAGAGCTGGGCGGAGCTGCCCGGCTCGATCTGCAGCGTGATGCCCGGCGCGCTTTCCCCGAGCGCCCGCAGGAGCGGCGGCACCAGACCGGTCAGCATGGTCGAGATCGCCCCCAGCCGCATCTTCCCCGCCGCCTCGCCGGGCGCCGCCCGCGCCTTCAGCGCGCGCGACAGCGCCACGATCCGGTCCATGTCCTCCATCAGGTCGCGGCAGACCCGCGTCGGCTCCGCCCGGTTGGCGCCGCGGTCGAGCAGCGCGACGCCCAGCTCGCGCTCCAGCGCCTGGATGCGCTGGCTGACCGCGGCCGGGGTCAGCCCCTGCGCCCGCGCCGCGGCGACGATGGAGCCCTCGGCCACCACCGAGAGCAGGCTGTCGAGGAAGCGGATGTCCATCGGCTTTTCTTTCTCTCAGCGCCAGAATAACATGTTTTTCCTTTTCCTAGCTTTCCGCTAGCAGGGGCGCAACAGGATCAAGGAGACCCCTATGAAATCGCTTTTCCATCTGGCCCTCCATGTCACCGACCTCGAGGCGACGCGGGTCTTCTACCGCGACGTTCTGGGCTGCGAGGAAGGCCGCTCCACCGAGACCTGGGTGGATTTCGACTTCTTCGGCCACCAGCTGTCCTGCCATCTGGGCGAGCCCTTCCCGGTCACGCGCACCGGCAAGGTCGGCGATCACATGGTGATGATGCCCCATATGGGCGCGGTCCTGGCGCTGCCGGACTGGATGGCGCTGTCGGACCGGCTGCAGGCCGCGGGCATCGCCTTCGACATTCCGCCGGTCATCCGCTTCGAGGGCGAGCCGGGCGAACAGCGCACGATGTTCTTCTTCGATCCCTCGGGCAACCCGATCGAGATCAAGGGCTTCGCCGATTTCGAAGGGCTCTTCGCCCATTGAGCGCACGGCCCGGGCGCGAACCCGGGCCTGTCCGCGATGCTCAGGCGAAGGCGGCGATAGCGACGCCTTCGGCCTCGAGCCGGCTGCGCAGCGTGCGGGCGATCTCGACCGCGCCCCTGGTGTCGCCATGGATGCACAGCGTGTCGGCCTGCACCGGCAGGAAGCTGCCATCGGTGCAGGGGATGCGCCCGCCCACCGCCATTTCCAGCACCTGCCCCGCCGAGACCTCGGGGGCGTGGATCACCGCGCCCGGCTGGCTGCGCGGCGTCAGCCGCCCCTGGGGCGTGTAGCTGCGGTCGGCGAAGACCTCCGAGACCTGCGGCAGCCCGGCCGCCTCTGCGGCGCGCTCCAGCTCGGAATAGGGCATGGTGACGAAGATCAGCTGCGGGTCGACCGCCTTGATCGCGCGGGCGCAGAGCGCCGCCAGACCGGCATCCTCGGAGGCCATGTTCGACAGCGCGCCGTGGAATTTCACATGGGTCATGGCATGGCCCTCGACCGCGCACATGCCCTGCATCGCGACGATCTGGTAGATCAGCTGCGCCTCCAGGTCCTCCGGGCGCTCGCCCGAGATGCGGCGGCGGCCGAAGCCGTAGAGATCGGCGAAGCCCGGATGCGCGCCGACCCGCACCCCCTTCGCCTTTGCCATCGCGATCGTGCGGCGCATCACCGACGGGTCGCCTGCATGGAAGCCGCAGGCGACATTGGCCGTGCTGGCGAGATCGAGCATCGCCGCGTCCTCGCCCATCGTCCAGGCGCCGAAGCTCTCGCCCATGTCGCAGTTCAGATCGAGGGTCTTCGCCATCCGTGGTCTCCTTCGGGGCTCAGGCGGTCAGGTCCAGGTCGTCGCCGGCGGTCACGCCGCTGATCAGCTGGTAGGACAGAAGGTCGGGGATCGTCGCCGGATCGCGCACCAGCGCAGAACAGCGCGCCGCGGCTTCGGCGATCCAGAGCCCGGCATCGCGCCAGAGCCGGTCGGCCTCCTCCAGCGCGACCCGCTCGAAGCGGATGGACGCGCCGGGCGCCGCCTGGGCGATCCGCGGCAGGTCGGCCGGGACCACCGTGCCGATCCGCGGATAGCCGCCCATGGTCTGGCATTCGGCCATCAGCACATAGGGCAGCCCCTCGCCGGTCATCTGCAGGTCGCCCGGCATGATCACGTCCGAGGCCAGCCCGGCGGCATGCTCCGAGGTGAAGCGCGCGGGCGCGTCGAGCTGCACCCCCTGGCGGTTGCCCCGCGGGGCGCGCGTGAATTCCGTGGCAAAGAAAGCGTCCAGCACCTCGGGTTCGAAGAGCCCGGTCTGCGGCCCGTCCATGACCCGCACCCGGCCGCCCTCGAAGCGCTCGTCGGCGCGGATCGTGCGGGCCGGGCGCAGCGGGTCGGGATCCGCGCCGCAGGGCAGCTCGGTGCCCGATTGCAGGAGCCAGCCGATGCCGATGCCCAGATGCGCCGCGCGGCTGCCGAGCCAGGGCTCGGTCGCGATGCCGCCCGCGGGCACGAGATAGCCGTAGAGCCCCGCCTGGGTGCCGGCGATGCGCAGCTCCTGCCCCGGCTCGACCAGATGGGCGCAGTTCCAGCGCAGGGGCGCACCGTCGAGCGTGGCGGCCATCGGCGCGCCGGTCAGCGCCAGCCGGGTGGGCTTGGTCACCGCGAAGCTGCCGCCCGCCCCGGCCATCTCGATCCCGGCAGGCACCTGGCGCAGCCCGAGAAGCGCGGCCGCCTCGCAGAGCGCCAGCAGGTCCATGGCGCCGCCCCGCGACAGCCCCTCGGCCATGTGGCCCGGACGCCCGGCATCCTGCACGGTCATGAGCCCGTCGGCGCGGCGGATCGCGAGCCCGGTCATGCCCGCAGCTCCAGCTTCGCGCCGCCATAGCCGTCGGCCGCGTCGCGCAGCGCGTCGAATTCCACCGCCGGGACGGGCTCGTAGCGGACCGCGTCGCCGGGACGGAAGGCGATGGGCGGCTCGCGCCCGGGCAGGAAGTTCCGCAGCCCGCTGCGCCCGACCTGGCGCCAGCCGGTGGTGCCGTCGGCGGTGAACATCACGATCTGGCGCACCGCGACCGTCACCGCGCCCTGCGGCACGGCCGGGTTCAGCGCCGACATGCGCGGGAAGTTCCAGCTCTCGGGCAGGAGGCCGATATAGGGCTGGCCGGGGGCGAAGCCGATCGCCAGCACCCTGAGCTCGGCGGCGCAGATCCCGGCCACGGCCGCTTCCTCGGAAAGGTCCATCAGCCCGGCGACCTCGGCCAGCTGCGGGCCGTGGTCGCCGCCGAAGGCGACCGGGATGCGCCAGAGCCGCGCGGGCGCCGGCGCCGGACGGCGCTCGGCCGCGATCCGCTCGGCGCGGGCCATCAGGTCGGCGGCCAGCGCCTCGCGGCTGGTGGCGGCGCGGTCATAGCGCACCAGCACCGAGACCAGCGCCGGGCTGATCTCCGCCATGCCCGCGGGCGGGGTCTCGGCCAGCTCTGCGGCCAGGCTCTGCATCGCGGCCATCGCGGCCGGGCCGGGCTTCAGCGCGAAGCGCAGGAGAACGCCGTCGGCCCCTGCGGGCAGCGCTTCGGGGGTCAGGTCGGAAACGGAGATCATGTCGGTCACGTCTAGCAGAGAGGGAAAGGGCCGGGAAGCGGCCGCGCCCATGGGCCGCGGCCGCCTGCCAGTGGTCAGGTCACAGGATCGAGGGCAGCCACAGCGCCATCCCCGGCAGGCCGATCAGCAGGACCAGCATCGCCAGCATGACGCCGACATAGGGCAGCGCCCCGGCCATCACCTGGTTCATCGAGCCGGTCCGCCGCGCCGCCTGCACGACGAAGAGGTTCAGCCCCACCGGCGGGGTGATCAGCGCCATCTCGATCAGGATGATCAGGAGCACGCCGAACCAGATCTTGTCGAAGCCCATCCCGGCCATGATCGGCACGATGATCGGGATCGTCGCGACCATCAGCGACAGCGTCTCGATGAAGAAGCCCAGCACGATATAGAGCGCGATCACGAGGAGCAGCGTCGAGAACGGGGTCAGCCCCGCGCCCTCGATCATCTCGCCGATCTGCCGCCCCATGCCGCCGGCATTCATCGCGAAGTTCAGGAAGAAGGCGCCGGTGATGACCAGCATGATCATCGCCGAGATCTTCACCGTCCCGATCAGCGCATCGGCCAGCGCGGACAGCTTCAGCCCGTCGCCGCAGGCCGCGATGACCGCCGCCATGGCCACGCCGATCGCCGCGGATTCCGTCGGCGTCGCCCAGCCCGCGTAGATCGAGCCGATGACCACCGCGAAGAGCGCCAGGATCGGCACCAGGTTCCACAGGCTCGCGAGCCGCTCGGCCCGGCTGTAGCGGATCGAGGGCCCGCCCAGCGACGGCCGCGCGCGGCAGAGCACAAGCGTCACCAGGATGAAGCCGAGCGCCATCAGCACCCCCGGCACCAGCCCCGCGACGAAGAGCGAGGGGATCGAGGTCTCGGTCAGGAAGCCGTAGACGATCAGGTTGATCGAGGGCGGGATCAGGATGCCGAGCGTGCCGCCCGCCGCGATCGCCCCGGAGAACAGCCGCGGGTCGTAGCCCAGCTTCTCGCCCTGGGGCATGGCGACGGTGGCCACGGTTGCGGCGGTCGCGACCGAGGAGCCGGAGGTCGCCGAGAACATCGTCGCGGTGGCGATATTGGCATGCACCAGCCCGCCGGGCAGCCAGCTCATCCAGCGGTCGAGCGCGGCATAGGTCCGCGCCGCCACCCCGCCGCGCACCAGGATCTCGCCCAGCAGCACGAAGAGCGGGATCGCGATCAGCGTCGAGCTGGCCGAGGAGGACCAGACCATCTGCCCGAGCGCCCGAAGGAGCGGGAAGGAGGAGAAGACCTGCCCGGCGCCGATGCCGAGGAGGAAGAGCACGATCCCCACCGGGATCGACAGGGCCATCAGCCCCAGGAGCGCGGCTCCGATGGTCCAGATCATTGGTCAAGCTCCGATCCCATGCCGATCGCGCGGTCCAGCGCGTCGCGGCGTCCGTCGAGGAAGAAGGCGATCCCGGCCAGCGTGACCAGCGTCGCGGTCGCCGCGAACCAGATCCAGCCGGCGAACCAGATGCCCTGCGGGATCCACATCGGCGTCTCCAGCACGGTATTGGCGGTAGAGCCGCGCTTCAGCGTCTTCTCCAGCACCGGCCAGCATTTCACCGCGATCAGGATCACGGTGGCGTTGGTGACGACCATCGCGAAGAGGTCCATCAGCACGCGGCCCGGCTCGGCCAGCTTCTGGCGGATGTAGTCGATCCGCACATGGGCGCGCTCGGCCAGCGCGCAGGCCAGGCCCCAGCTGGAGAGCGCCGCCATCACGTAGGCGGAGATCTCCTCGGAGCCGCCGATCGTGCCGGTGCCGAGCTTCCGGGCCGCCACTTCGAAGAGGATGAAGACGGTGACCGCCATCAGCGCCGCCCCGAGGAGCAGCGCGACGAGGCGGTTGGCGCGCCGGAGCGCGCCGTGAACTGCGTCCCACATGGGTGTCAGTCCCCGCCCGCCGGTCATTGCGCGATCGCGACGCCGGTGACCTTGCCGACGCTGCCGTTCCAGCGCGCGACCCAGTCCGCCCCGGCGCGCTCTGCCCAGTCGGGCAGCACCGTGCCGGTCAGGACACTGCGCACCTTCTCCAGATCGGCCTCGGAGAAATCGACCAGCGCCATCTCCGCGCCGACCGGGTCCTCGCAGGCCTCCGCGCCCGAGAGGCAGGCCAGGTCCTGCTCCAGCCCGCCATCGGCGGCGGCCCAGACCCTGTCCTCGAGCCCGGTGGTCACCGCCGCCTGCAGCGCCTCCTGCTGCTCCGGGGAAAGCCCGTCCCAGCGGTCCTGGTTGATCGCCACGACGGCCGTGTCCCAGCCGCCGAGCGGCAGCGTCACCAGGTAGTCCGTGACTTCCCACCAGCCCGCGGACAGCCCCGAGCCCGCGCCGGTGATGGCGCAGTCGATCACGCCGCGCTCCAGCGCGCCGGGCACTTCGGAGAAGGCGATATTGACGCCCTCGGCGCCGAGCGCCTCGAGGAACTTGGTGGTCATCCGGCCCGAGCCGCGGACCTTCTTGCCCTGCAGGTCGTCGAGCGAGGCCACCTCGTCGCGGCAGAACATCACCTGCGGCGCGTGGGGCAGCATGCCGAGCGCGTGGGAATAGAAGCGCTCGGCGAAGATGTCCGCCACCATCGGCCGCGCGGCATCGACCATCGCATGCGCCTCGGACGGGGTCATCGCCAGGAGCGGCACGTCGAGCCCCTCCAGCTCGGGCGCGTCGCCCACGGCGTAGTCTGCAATCGTGGTGCCGATGTCGAAGACGCCGTCGCCCAGCATCCGGTAGACATCCGGTCCCGCCACGCCCATCTGGTCGAGGCTGCTGATCTCGCCGGAGAACGCGCCGTCCGTCAGCTCGGAGAGCGTGCCCTCCCAGAAGGGCTTCTCGAAGTCCTGGTAGATGTAGACGCTGCTCCAAGTGCCGATGGCGGTCAGGTGCTCTTCGGCCTGGGCGGGCATGGCCAGCGCCGAGGCGCCGAGCAGCAGCGAGAGGCGGAGGGTCATTGCGGTCATTCTGTGTCTCCTGTCGGGGTGTTTTCTTGTTGGGGAGGCGTGCGGCGGCCGGTCAGACGGCCGCGATGCGCCGTTCCGCCTGCGGGGCGGGAATGTCGGTCACCAGCATGTGGCCGGGCGCATGGGAAATCGCGAAGCCGGGCTTCGCCTGGGCGATGGCCGCCTGGGGGGTGACGCCGCAGGCCCAGAAGACCGGCACCTCGCCCGCGCGGATCTCGGGGGCGTCGCCGTAATCTGGGCGCATCACGTCGGCGATGCCGATCTCCGCCGGATCGCCGATATGGACCGGCGCGCCATGGGCCAGCGGGAAGCGGTCGCAGATCTTCACCGCCTCGATCGCGTCGCGCACCGGCATCGGCCGCATCGAGACCACGACGGGGCCGTGGAAGCGCCCGGCGGGACGGGTCTGCAGCCCCGAGCGGTACATCGGCACGACGGTGCCGTTCTCCTGGTGGCGCAGCGGAATGCCCGCCTCGGCCAGCGCGGCCTCGAAGCTGAAGGAGCAGCCGATGGCGAAGGAGACGAGGTCGTCGCGCCAGTGGTCGGCGAGATCGGCGACCTCGCCCACCATCACCCCGTCCTGCCAGATGTGGTAGCGGGGCACGTCGAAGCGCAGGTCGATCCCCTCGCCCAGCGTCGGCAGCGACGGGTCGCCCGGCTCGCCCACGGCGATCAGCGGGCAGGGCTGCGGGTTCTTCTGGCAGAAGCGCAGGAACTCCGCCGCCTCCGCCTCGGGCAGGATGGCGAGATTGGCCTGGAGCGCATTGCCGCCGACGCCGGTGGTCGAGCGGTCGAAGCGCCCGGCGCGGATTTCCGCGCGCAGGTGCCGTGGGTCATCGAGAAGCGGGCTGGTCACGATCGGTGTCCTTGCAGTTATGGGGAAGATTTATTCCCCGCAAGAAACCGATCGATCAATAGTTCATTTTACTGCAAAACCGATCACCTGAAGTGATCATTTCATCCGCCGCCGCCCGCGCGAACCGGCTGAGCTCCCGGCCGATTTTCGCATTCTTTTCCGCGTCATAGCACAGGACGAATTGCAGGTCGGGCAGACGCGCCTCTTCGGCGACCGCGATTTCCTCCAGCCCGAATTGCGGCCAGTGCGCCACCAGCATCCTGGGCAGCGTGCCGAGGCCGAAGCCCTGGGACACGAGATGCATCATCGTCGCCAGCGAGGCCGAGCCATGCACCGGCACCGCGCGCTGGCGCTGCAGCGCGAGCATCTCCAGCACCCGCCGGTGGGGCATGGTCGTCTTCGAGAAGGAGACCACCGGATGCGGCGCCAGGTCGGCGATCCCGGCCGGGTCGGGCAGGCGGAAATGCGCGGGCGAGACGTACCAGCCCAGATGCACCGCCATCAGCGGCACCGCCTGCATCCCGGGCGGCGCCTGGTCGCGCAGCACGACGATGAAATCGAGCTGGTCCTCGGCCAGCGCCTGCGCCATCCGGTCCGAGGTGTCGATCGAGATCTCGAAGCGCAGCTGCGGATGCGCGGCATGCAGCGGCGTCAGCAGCCCGGTCAGGAAGCTGTGGGTCATCGTCTCGGCCACGCCCAGCCGCACCGTCCCGGCGATCACGTCATGGGTCAGCTCGCCGATGATCCGGTCGCGCTGCGCGGCGAGGATCTCGGCCTCCTCGTAGAGCCTGCGCCCCACCGCGCTCAGCCGCACGCCGCGGCCGACCCGTTCGAAAATGGTGATCTTCAGCCGGTCCTCGAGATGGCGGATCCGCTTGGAAATGGCCGATTGCGCGATGCCGAGGCTCTCGGCCGCGCCGCGGAAGCTGCCCTGGCGGACCACCTCGCGGATGATCTCGATGTCGCGGAAGCCGATCATGGCGGCTACTGTGCAGCGCGGCCGGG
The DNA here is from genome assembly GCF_005870025.1 of Poseidonocella sp. HB161398. Classification (GTDB taxonomy): domain Bacteria; phylum Pseudomonadota; class Alphaproteobacteria; order Rhodobacterales; family Rhodobacteraceae; genus Mangrovicoccus. The sequence goes on along the minus strand of NZ_VATA01000011.1, from coordinate 105,377 downwards.
CGCTGTCAACTCGCCCTCAGGGCCGCAAGGCGCGGATCGGCGGCATCGAGGGCGAGGCTGGTCAGCCCGCGGCGCCCGAGCCCGTCGAGAAACCTCGCCCCGAGCACCCCGGCCCGCTCGCGGCTTCCGTCGGCGAAAGCCAGCACCGGCCCCGCCGCCTCCCAGCGGAGCGCGGCATCGGCCCCCGGCGTTCCGGGCGCGACAAGAAGCGGCCGGCCGGTGCGCAGCCGCCAGAGGAAGCCAGCCATGATCTCTTCCGCACGCGCCCGGCCCGGCCCCACCGTGACTGCGATCCCCGCGGCGCGCAGCCGCGCGAAGCCGCCGCCATCGACCCGCGGATCGGGATCCTGCATCGCCGCGACCACCCGCGCCACGCCGGCCGCGATGATCGCATCGGCGCAGGGCGGCGTGCGCCCCCAGTGGCAGCAGGGCTCCAGCGTCACGTAGAGCGTCGCGCCCCGCGCCCGCGGCCCCGCCCGCTCCAGCGCCACGCGCTCGGCATGGGGCCGCCCGCCCGGGCAGGTGGCCCCGGCCGCGATCCCGGCGCCCTGCCCGACGATCACGCAGCCGACCGGCGGGTTCGGCCAGACCCGCCCCCGCACCGCCGCCGCCCGCTCCAGCGCCCGCGCCATCCAGGCGCCGTCCGGATCAGAGCCGGGTGGGATTGGGCGCATCGCCATAGACCGCCTCCGGGTCGAAGACCTTCTCCGCCTCGGCAAAGGCCAGCTCCGGCCGCGCCGCACGGCCCAGCGGCACGCTGCGGTAGAAGCAGGAGCGGTAGCCGACATGGCAGCTCGCCCCGCCCGCGATACGGACCCGGAGCCAGACCGCGTCCTGGTCGTCGTCGATGCGCAGCTCGGCGATCTTCTGCACCAGCCCGCTGGTTGCCCCCTTGCGCCAGAGGCAGCCCCGCGACCGGCTCCAGTAATGCGCCTCGCCGGTCTCGATGCTCAGGCGCAGCGCCTCGGCCGTCATCACGCCCATCATCAGCACCTCGCCGCTTCCGGCATCGGTCGCAACCACCGGGATCAGGCCCTCGGCGTCGAATTTCGGGGCGAGGTCGGTACCTTCCTCGACCTGGGCGACGGAAAGGCGGGGGGCGAAGAGGGGCATGGCTGGGCGGCGCTCCTGATTAATGTTATACTATAACACCCCTATAACTGCAGGATCCGGCAGAAGGCAAGCCCGCCGCCGTCCCGGCAGCCCTGCCGCGCAGACGCGGAAAAGGGTGGCACCGCGAGGTCCCGGCGTGATCGCCGACGGGCCCGGGCGGACCGGCTCGGCGCGCGGACGCTCTGGCGCGGTCCCCGAAAGGGCATCGACGGCCGGACAGGCCGCGCCCCGCAGACCGGCGAAAGCGGCACCGCAAACCGGACTGCCCGACGGCCGAAGTGCGTCGCGGCCTGGCGGTCCGGCAGGCGGCAGGGAACTTCCGGAGCCTCCTGCGCCTGAACAGCCCGCACAGATCTGCGCCGACGGCCGGCACGCGGTCCCGCACGCAGGAGGTCCCCCGCAGCCATCCCTTTCGCGGGCCGGAGCGGCTACCGCATCTGCTGGAAGTCGGCATCGAGGGCGCCGGCGCGCGGAAAGCGGTCGAGCGTGGCGGCTCCTGAGGCCGGGTCCGGCGCCAGGTCCAGCCCGGCAATGACGAAAGCGCACCAGCCCCCGGGCGTCGGAGTTCCCCGGCCGCGACATTGGCGATGCGTCCATGCCCCCGGAACGGCTCGGCCAGCTCGCACCGGATCAGAAGACCGGCAGCTACTCCGCCGATAGCGCCCGCTGGACGCGCTATGGACACGCGGCGATAGCCCTCCCGCCCCTCGAAACCGCCCGAGAGGCGGGACAGGCGCGATCCGGTGCAACGGTCCCGGACCTTCGCATCCACCCGCCGGAGGAACCTGCGGAATTGGCGCCGCGACCACGCCCGCGGCCGGGCCGCGATACGGTTCAGGAGAGGGTCCGGGGCGGCTTTCCTCCAGCGACTGGCTGCTCAGGATGGAGCCGCCGGACCAGGGCCGCAGGACCCGGCGCCACCGTCATTCGCGGTTCCGCGGCACCCATTCACGCGACGCCATGAACGAAGACGGACGGCGGGAAGGACGCCCCGCCGCTTTGGAAAACAGGGGGCTTCGATCTTCAGGTTCGCGCCGCAAATCGAGCGGTCGCGCGGCACCCGGCACTCGCTCCAGGGACGCCATGGGCAGCCCCGTGCCACGGCAAGGAAACCCGGCCGCCCCGTGAAACAGGGTCTTCGCAGGTTCGCAGGCAGGACATACGCCGCACGCCGGCTCCCGGTCCGGCCGGCCTCTCCACAGGCAGCCGGCGCGCTTTCAGTCGGCCGCCGCGTCTCCATTCCGGTTGCCCGCCGGTTAAGGACACCGACATTGGCCGCAAGCATGGCAAGAATTCCCATCGTCTGAAGCTCCGGCTCGGCCGCGTTGATCGCCTTGCCCGCGCACCCTTTGCAGCCCGCTGGAGTTCATCGCCCAAGGCAATCACCGCGCCGGACTGGCCCGGACGGTTGTCACCCGGCACTCCGGATCTCGGCAGCATGCAGACACGGCGTGCTGCCGGTTGCGCTCCGAACCCCCCCTGTGGGCGAGGCACGGCACGGCACAACTTCCGGCCGCCTTACCGCGCTGCCTGCGTGGCCGACCCGCCCCCGGCTCAGGGGGCTAGCCGGCCAGGGACTCCTCCCTCGGCGCCGGGGTCAGGGCCGCCTGGATGGCGTCATGCACCGCCCGCTCGGGCGCCATCGTGTAGATCGCGCGCAGCGCCGCCCAGCTGTCCGGATCGCCCGGCGGGACCGGCGCCGGAACGGCCGCCGCGGCTGCCAGCGCTCCCAGACGCTGCAGATCGCCCGCCAGCGCGGCAAGCCGTCCGGCCATCGGCGCCATCCCACCGGCATCAAGCGAGGCCAGCGCCGCGCTGCTGCCGTTCATGCCCGCCGCCAGATCCGACGTCCGCGCCTGCAGCGTCGCCACCGCCCCCTCTGCCACCTCGACGATGGAGGAGCCGAGCCGGCTGGAGTCGCGGCCGAGTCCGCGCAGCTCCGCCACGGTCCGGCGCAGTTCCGCCATCTCGGTGGTGATCTCGGCGGTGATCTGGTTGAGCTGCACCGCGATGGCGCTCATCGCCCTGCCGCGGTCGCCGAGCCGCGCCGACACCAGGATGGCGTTGATCCCGACGACAGTCAGGCGCTTGTCGAGCTCGCCGACATCGGCGATGCTTTCGGCCGCGGCATCGAGCACCTGGAAGGTCGCCGCACCGCCGCCGCGCCCGGGCTGGGGGATGCGCTCGCGCAGGGCCGAGAGAAGCTGCTGCAGCTCGGCGGCCTGGCCCGCCAGCCCGTCGATCTCCTCCAGGCTGTCGCCGATGGCGCGGATCTCGCGGCCTGTCTCGGCCGAGCCGTCCGCGCCCAGACCGCGCAGCGCCGCCAGCGCGGCGGCGAGGCGCGCGCCGCAATCCGCGACCGCCGCCTCCAGCAGCCGCAGCGCAAGTAGCTCTGCGGTCGCGCGCGGCAGGCCGCGGCCGTCGCCGAGGATGGCGGCGACATGCTCCAGCCGCTGGCGCAGCTCGTCGCCGCATTGCAGGTCGTTCATGATCGTGCCGAGCGTGCGGCGGAACCCCGCGACCTGGGTCCCGAGCAGCCCGGCCGCCTGGCCCAGCCGCGCATCCTGCGACAGGTCCGTGGCGCGCGCGGAAATCCGGCGGATGGCGGGCAGCACGGCGCGCAGCGTCTGCCGCTCGGTCGCGGCCGCGGCCTCGCGCTCCGCCATGATCTGGTCGAGGCTCTTCGAGATCGCCGCGTCGATCTTGCCGATCGTGCCGTCGAGCCCGCCAAGCAGGCTGCGCATCTCGGTCGCGAAAATGTCGAGCGAGCCCTCGTCGCGGCCGACCGAGGCGCTGGCCACCTGCGCGTTCATCGCCACCATAGAGGCCATCCGCGCCTTGCGCCGCAGCGCGTCGAGGTGACCGCGGATGCGGCGCACCAGCGGCGAGACCCGTTCGGTCGCGGCGCGGCGCGACACCGCCTCCTCGTGGAGCTGGCGGACCGCACCGTCGAGCAGGCGCGAGATCTCGGCAACCTCGCCCATGGTTTCGCCGCCGACCTTCTCGGCCAGGGCCGAGAGCATGTCGCGGCCGGTATCGAGCCGCCCGAAGAGGTCGAAGATCTGCTCCAGCGCCTGGTCGAAGACCGGCTCGATGCGGCGGCGGAGCTCCTCCGCCTCGCGCCAGGGCGCCGCGCCGCCGGTTCCGCGGGATCCTGCCGTCATGCCACGACCTGCCCCCCGGACCAGCGCATGATCTCGCCCGCGATCCGCTGGAGCGGCACCGACCGGGCGGCACCGCCCATCGCCAGCGCCTCCTTCGGCATGCCGAAGACCACGCAGCTCGCCTCGTCCTGGACGAAAGTCTGGGCGCCGAAATCGCGCATCTCGCGCAGCCCGCGCGCGCCGTCATCGCCCATCCCGGTCATCAGCACGCCGAGCGCGCCCTGCCCGGCCTGCTGCGCCGCCGAGCGGAAGAGCACGTCGACCGAGGGGCGGTGGCGCGCGACATAGGGGCCCTCGAGGATGTTGACCCGGTAGCCGGTGCCCTGGCGCAGGAGCGCCATGTGCCGGTTGCCCGGGGCGATCAGGGCCTGGCCGGGCGCCACATGGTCGCCGGTCTGCGCCTCGCGCACCTCGATCGCGCAGAGCCCGTCGAGACGGCGGGCGAAGGCGGCGGTAAAATTCTCCGGCATGTGCTGGACGATGGCGATCGGCGGCGCGGCGGGCGGCAGCGCGCGCAGGAGCGCGAGCAGCGCCTCGGTCCCGCCGGTCGAGGCGCCAATCGCCACGAGCGGGCCGCCGCGCACCGCATGGCCCGCGACCGGCCGCGCAGGCGGCAGCACGGCATCGGCGGTCAGCTTCGGCCCGGGCCGCGCCGCGGCGGGCGGGGCCGGCCGCGCGCGCGCGGTCCGGCCTGACGCCGTGGCCGCCGCGGCGCGCACCGCGTCGCAGAGCGCGACCTGCGCCTCGTCCCGGTCCTGCTGGCTGGCGATCCGCGGCTTGGCGATCACCCCGGCCGCGCCCAGCTCCAGCGCGCGGAAGGCCTGGTCGGAACCCGAGCCTGCATGGCTCGAGCAGATCAGCACGGGCATCGGATGCTGCGCCATGATCTTTCCCAGGAAAGTCAGCCCGTCCATCTTCGGCAGCGCCAGATCGAGGATCATCACGTCCGGCAGGCGGCGGCGCATCTGCTGCGCCGCGTCGAAGGCGTCGCCCGCCATGCCGATCACGGAAATGCCGGGATCGGCGTCCAGGAGCCGTTTCAGCCCCGCCCGCGCGGCGGCGCTGTCATCGACGATCAGGACATTCACGGTCGGCATGCCCGCGCTCCCCGTTCAGTTCCGGCGCCGCTTGACGAAGGCCGCGGGCGCGAGCTGGACCAGCTCGGGGTGATCGACCACCATGGATTCGGCATGTCCGACAAACAGGTAGCCTCCTTGTCTGAGATGCGGCACCAGCGCCGCAATCACCGCGGCCTGGGTGTCCGGTGTGAAGTAGATGAGGACATTCCTCAGGAAGATCGCGTCCAGCTCCGTGTCTACCGGGTAGGGCATCTCCATGAGGTTAAGCTCGGCGAAGCGGACCCGGCGGCGCAGCTCTGGCACGATCCGTCCGGAGGCCTGGCCGTCGGGGCAGGTGCCGCTCATCACGAAGCGGGCGCGGCGCGGCGGCGAGACCGGGGCCAGCTCGGCCACCGGATAGATCGCGCGGCGCGCCTTGGCCAGGACCGAGGGCGAGATGTCGGTGCCCAGGATCGCCCAGTCGAGCTGCGGCGCAGCCAGCGCGGCCTCGGCCAGCAGCATCGCCAGCGAATAGGCCTCCGCCCCGGTCGAGGCGGCCGCGCTCCACAGCCGGAAACGGCGGTGCGTGCCGGGCCGCGTCCCGGCCAGCGCCTCGGGCAGGACGCGATGCGCCATCATGTCGAAATGCGCGGGCTCGCGGAAGAAATCGGTCTTGTTGGTGGTCATCGCGTCCACCACATGCGGCCATTCCTCGCTGAGCCCGCCGCCCTGGAAGACATAGGCCAGGTAGTCGTCCAGCCCGGAGGCGCCGCAATGGGTGATGCGCCGGCGCAGGCGCGATTCCATCATCGGCGTCTTGCTGTCCGGGATCTTGATCCCGGTCGTCTCCAGGAGCATGTCGCGCAGCCGCCGCCTGAGAGCAGGTTCCGCCATGGCAAGGCTCATGCCGCCGAGGGCGGCGCATTGGCCTTCGCCGCTGCCGCCACCGCCGGATCGAACATCGCCGCCAGCCTGAGCAGGATGACGAACTGCCCGTCGCGGCGGCCGATTCCCTCCACCATGCGCTCGTCCCAGTCGAAGAGCGCGCTTTCCTCCAGCGCCGAGACCCGGCCGTCCTCGTCGAGCAGCGCCACCTCGATCACCCGGTCGACACGCAGCGCCACCAGGTAGCGGCTCCCGCCCTGGCCGACCCAGAGCAGGATCACCCGGGTCTGGTCATCCTCTTCGCGCGGCGTCTCGCCAAGGAGCAGCCGCAGGTCGACAAGCGGCACCGAGCGGCCCCGCACGTCGATCAGCCCGAGCAGATGCGCGGGCGCCCGCGGCAGGCGGGTCGCGGGCACATGCGACAGGATCTCCTGAACGTTGCGCACCTCGATGGCGAAAATGGTCCGCTCCAGCGCGAAGGTGACGACGGTCTCGGCCCGCTGCATGGCACTCACGCGGCCGGGCTCTGGCGGCGTCCCTCGGCATGGCGGGTGAAGGCGGCGTCAAGCGCGTCCTCGCCGGTGCCGAGGTCGAAATCGAAGCCGCCGCCCTGCAGCTCGCGGCCGCGGGCCGGACCGGCATTCGGCCGCGCCGCCTTGCGCCGCTCGGGCGGCTGGCCCGCGGCATTGCGCGGCCGGTCGTCGAGGCGGAAGAAGGACATCGCGTTGCGCAGCCCCTCGGCCTGGGCAGACAGCTCCTCGGCGGTGGAGGAGAGCTGCTCGGAGGCCGAGGTGTTCTCCTGCGTGACCTTGTCGAGCTGCTGGATCGCCAGGTTGACCTGGCCCGCCCCGGTGGCCAGCTCCTGGCTGGCCGAGGAGATCTGCGCGACCAGCCCCGCGGTCTGCTCGATATCGGGCACCAGGCTCTCCAGCATCTTGCCGGCATCCTCGGCCGCCTGGACCGTGGTGCCCGACAGGCCGCTGATCTCGCCCGCGGCGGTCTGGCTGCGCTCCGCGAGCTTGCGCACCTCGGAGGCGACGACCGCGAAGCCGCGGCCATGCTCGCCCGCGCGGGCGGCCTCCACCGCGGCGTTCAGCGCCAGCAGGTCGGTCTGGCGGGCGATCTCCTGGACGACGAGGATCCGCTCGGAAATGGTCTTCATCGCCCGCACCGCCTCGGCCACGGCGACGCCGCTGTCGCGCGCGTCCTGCGCCGATTTCGCCGCCATCGTCTCGGTCTCGGCGGCATTGTCGGCGGTCTGCTTGATATTGGCGGCCATCTGCTCCATCGAGCTCGACGCCTCCTCGGTCGAGGAGGCCTGCTCGGTCGCGCCCTGGCTGAGCTGTTCGGCCGTCGCGGCCATCTCGCCCGACCCGGAGGCGACCTGGGCCGAGCCGCCGGCCACCTCGCCGACCACGCGGCGCAGCTGCGTCACCATCTCGTTGAGCGCGCGCAGCAGATCGGCAACCTCGTCATTGGAGCGCACATCGACCGTCTCCGTCAGATCTCCCCCGGAGACCTTGCGCGCCAGCTGGATGCCGCGGCTGAGCCCGCTTGAAATCGTCATGACGATCCAGAGCCCGGCGCAGGCGCCGACCGCGGCGATGCCGATCATGATGGCAATCGTCAGATTGCGGGACGAGGCGTAGCTCCGGGCGGCGCTTTCCGCCGCCGCCGAGAGCATCTCGACATTGCGCGCCAGAATGGCATCGAGGCCGCTTTCCATGTCCTGCCAGTGGCTCTTGCCCTCGCCATTGACCAAGCGGAAGGCGCCGAGGGCGTCGTTCCGGTCCGCCATCGTCATCGCGCGGTCATTCGTGCTGCGGATCTCGTCGAGAACCTGCTGGTAGCGCTCCATCTCCGCGCGCCCCGCTTCGCTGGCAATGGCGCGCAGCTGGCTGAAAGTCTCGTCGTGATAGGTATTCGAGGCGGCCATGGAACTGCGCACCTCGGCCCGGGTGGCCGCGGCTTCCGCCAGGATGTATTCGCGCACATCGCGCTGCACGCGCAGCTGCTCCTTGCCCAGCTCCTCGGTCAGGCGCACGCGCTCCGCCTGCACATGGACCACGTCCTCCATCCGCTGCTGCATGCCCGCAAGCCTGTCGAGCGCCATGAAACTGGCGAGGCTCGACGCCCCGATCAGCAGCGCAAGCGTGACGATGAGCTTCAGTTTCAGGGTCAGTCTCATGGCAGGCAGTCCTTTCCGGAAGTCGGCTGGGCACCGGACTCACCGGCGAGATGGGCAGAGAAGATGGCGTCGAGATCCGGCAGCATGACGAAGCTGTCCTGCCACCTCCCGATGCCGATGACGAATTGCGGCGGCCAGGTGGTGCCGACGCCGGGCAGGTCCTCGAGCGCGGCATCGTCGATCGAGGTGACCTCGTGCACCCGCTCCGCGAGGATGCCGACGACCGAGGGGATCTCGTTCAGCACCAGCTCGACCACCATGATCCGGGTGTGCTCGTCCGCCGGGGGCCGCGGCATGCGCAGCGGCACGCGCAGATCGGCGAGCGGCACCACCGCGCCGCGGACATTGATCAGCCCCGGGGCGAAATCGGGCGCGTTCGGCACCCGCGTGGTGCGCACGGGCTCGAGGATCTCGCGCAGGATGCCGGTCGGGAGGGCCAGGAGCTCGCCGCCGAGGCGGAAGGTGACCATGTCCCGGCCGCCTGCCGCATCTGCGGTCGGCCGGGCCGAGGAGGAGAGTCCGGTCATGCCGCCTCCCTTTCCTCGCGCGCCTGGCCGAAGGCGACGAGCTGCGGCACGTCGAGGATCAGCGCCACGGTGCCGTCGCCGAGGATGGTCGCCCCCGAGAAGGTCTTCTGCGTGGCATGGAGCGGCGAGAGCTGCTTGATGACGGTCTGGCTGGAGCCGATGATCTGGTCGACGGTCAGCCCGACGCGCAGCTCGCCCGACATCACCACCACGACCTTCTGGTGCGGCCCCGCCGCCCCGTCCGAGCGGAAGAGCTGGCGCAGCCGCAGGAAGGGCACCAGCTTGCCGCGGATGTTGAGAAGCTGCGGCGCCGCCCCGGCTTCGGCCTTCTCGGCGGGCAGCTCGATGATATGCTCGACCGCCGCCAGCGGGATCGTGTAGCGCTCTCCGGCCACTTCGACCAGCAGGCCGTCGATGATCGCCAGCGTCAGCGGCAGGCGCAGATGGATCGCCGCGCCATGGCCGGGCTCGCTGGAAATCTCGATGCTGCCGCGCAGCTGCTCGATCGTGCGCTTGACGACATCCATGCCGACGCCGCGGCCGGACAGCTCCGTGACCTGGGCGGCGGTGGAGAATCCGGGCTCCAGGATCAGCTTCAGCAGGTCGCCCTGGGCCAGCTCCTCCTCCGGGCCGATCAGCCCGCGCTCGATCCCGCGGGCGCGGATCCGCGCGGCGTCGAGCCCGCGGCCGTCATCGATCAGCGAGATCAGCACCTCGGCGCCGGAATACTGCGCGCGCACCGTGATCGTGCCGGTGCCGGGCTTGCCCATGGCGCGCCGCTCCTCCGCGGATTCCAGCCCGTGATCGGCAGCGTTGCGCATCAGGTGCATGATCGGGTCGGCGAGCATCTCGATCACCGTCTTGTCGAGCTCGGTCTCCTCGCCCTCGACGCGCAGCTCGATCTCCTTGCCGAGCGCCTGGCTGAGATCGTGGACCAGCCGCCGGAACCGGCCGATGATCGAGGCGATCGGCGTCATGCGGATCGACATGGTGGTGTCGCGCATGCCCGTCGCCAGGCGCTGGATCTCCTCTGCCACGGCGACGAGCTGCGGATCGCCGGAGCGCGCCGCCAGATCGGCCAGCCGCGCCTCGGCGATGACCAGCTCGCCCACCCGGTCCATCATCTCGTCGAGCCGCTCCGCGGAGACCCGCATCATCGCGCCGTCGCGCGGCCGCGGCGGACCGGCCGCCGCCTCGGCCGCGGATGGCGGGGCGGCCCCGGTCTCCTCCGCCGGCGGCTGTGCGGCCCCGGGCGCGGGATCGGCGAGGATCTCGAGCGCCTCCTCGTGGAACAGGAACACCTCGGCCAGCTCGGCATCGCCGATCCCGGCGGGCAGCTCCGCCTCCCAGGCGATATGCAGCTCCGCCGGATCGAGCGCCGCAGGCGGCGGCAGGTCGCCGATCAGCGGCCGGATCGCGGTGGCGCCGAGCTCCCGCAGCCCGTCCAGCACGATCCCCGGCACCCCGCCCAGCGACAGCGTGTCGGGCGCGAAGCGGATGCGGATGCGCCGCGGCGCGGCTCCCTCCGCCGCGGCCGTCCCCGCCCGGCGCAGCGCGCCGAGATCGGCCAGCAGCTGCTCGCCCGGTTCGGGACTGCCCCCGGCGAGCAGCGACAGCACATGGTCATGCGCCTTCAGCGACAGCTCGATCAGCGGGCCGGAGACCTCCAGCGAGCCGTCTCGCACCGCCTCGAAGGCGGTCTCGAAATCATGCAGGAAGGCGGCCAGCGCGGCATGGCCGAACATCCCGCCGGTGCCCTTGAGCGTGTGCAGGTCGCGGAACACGCCGTCGATCAGAGCCCGGTCGCCGGTGGCGGAGCGCAATGCCAGCAGCCCGGCCTCCAGGCTCTCGGTCAGTTGCCGCGCCTCGGCCTCGAACAGCGCCTGGCCTTCGGGATCGTCGATCATCCGGCCACCCGCTTGACCACCGAGAGCAGCTTCTCGTCATTGAAGGGCTTGGTCATCCAGCCGATCGCGCCCACCGCGCGGGCCTGCGCCTTGATCGCGTCCTCGGTCTCGGTCGACAGGAAGATGACCGGCACGCCCGCGCTCTGCGGCAGGGCGCGGAAAGCCTTGATGAAGCCGATCCCGTCGAGATTGGGCATGTTCTGGTCGGTGATGATGATGTCGGGGAGGCTGCGCTCGGCTGCGGCCAGCGCGGCGCGGCCGTCATCGGCCTCCACCACGGCGAAGCCCGCGCCCTTGAGCGTCATGGAGACCATGCGGCGCACGGAGGGCGAGTCGTCGACGACGAGGATTGTCTTTTGCATTCAGGCTCCTGCTCAGGGACCGGCCAGGGCCGGAGTTGCGGGACGGGCGGCGGGTGGGCGGAGGCAGGTTTCGGGCAGGGCGTCGAAGGCCAGCCGCGCCCAGAGCAGCGCGGCGGGCGATCCCTCCTCCATGGCGATGCGCAGCGTGCGGCCCTCGGCGCGGGCCGCGGCCACGGCCGAGACCACGAGCTGAAGCGCCGCCATGTCGGGCGCGGCCGCGGCATCGATCGCGACCTCTTCGGCCCGCTGCTCCAGTGCAGCGCAGAGCTGATCGCGCCAGGCGGCGCAGGACCGGATATCGGCGGATCCTGACAGAACGGCATCGTCCAACGGCAACCCTCCTCACTTGCGCAGACCGGCGGGACTCGCCCCGGTCTAGACCCGCGAAGTTAATCCACCTTTGCCACGGCCAGCGGATTGCACGGCGAACGCCGCCCGAAAGCGGAGAATATTCTACACATTCAACAAGAAGTTAACGGAACCTGGCGGCGGCGCGCCGCCTCAGATCCCGCCCGTTCCCCCTAGGCGCAGCCCGTCGCGGCGCGCCGCGATCCCGCGCGCGACCGTCGCGGCCAGCGCCTCCGGGAAGCCCGCCGGAAGCCCGTCGAGGGCGGCCTCCACCGCGCCCGGCACCGCCTCGGCCAGCTCCTCGACCAGCGCGGCGGCGCCGCGGCGCGACATGCCGGCCTTCTGCGCCGTCTGGACGAAATGGCGGCCATGGAGCTTGTCGATGCGGTAATGCCCGCGCTCGCCCGCGGACATGGCCAGCCGCATCTGCTTGCGCTCGATCCCGCGCGACTCCAGCGCGGGCTGCGCGGTCAGGATGTCATAGAGAGGCGTCAGCCGGTAGCTGCCGCCAGGGCCGAGGAAGAGGCTGAAATTCTTGGCATGCCCGTCGGTCGCCCCGAGGAGCCAGAACACCGCCTGCGCCTTGAGGAAGGCCGCGCGGTCCTCGGCGGGGCGGTCGCTGCCCTCGAGAAGGCGCAGCAGATCGGCCATGCCCGGCCCGCCGTCGCTCTGGTATTTCAGCGTCGGCGGCACGGCGAGCGCCTGGCAGCAATCCTCCTGCGGCAGCCGCAGGAGCCGCCCGTCGCGGGTCCAGCGCCGGTCGAAGCGCTCCACCGCCAGCGCCGCCGTGTCCCCGAAGCGCAGCATGCGGGCGCGGGCGGTCTCCAGCCCGAAGGCCGCGGCCAGCGCCAGGCAGAGGAACTCGTTCTCGACGCTGTCCGACAGGTCGAGCCCGCCGGGCAAACGGCCGATCCGGGTCTTCAGGATATGGGTGGTGGGGGTGGCGCCATGCGGGCGGATCCAGCCGCCTTCGTGGAAGAGCAGCGCGGTCTTCTCCTGCGCCCCAGCCACCGAGATGCGGAAGGCATCCTCGCCGCGCAGGCCAAGCGGCGCCTGGCCGAGCCCGGTCAGCAGCGCCTCGATCCCCGCCTCGTCCACCCGTTCGCCCTCGAGCCGCGCGGTGCTGTCGGGCGCCGGCGCCTCGCCCGCCACGAATTGCAGCGCGCCGACGCAGTCATGGCCGATCACGGAGAGCAGGCTGTAGGCATCGGTGCCCGGCGCGCCCACCCGCTCCGCCACGCGGCGGCGCAGCGGGTCGGAATCGGGCAGCAGGTTCTCCAGCACGGCCAGCACCGGAGCGCCGCGATAGGGCGTCTCGCGCAGCGGCATCGACAGCGAGACCGGCAGCGCCGGCGCCCAGCCGAGCCAGTCGGGATGGTAGGCGAAGGCGACCGCCCCCCCGGCATCGCGCGTCAGCGTGCCCACCCGGCGGTTGTTCAGGTAGACCCGCAGCGGCGGATGCGCCGGACGGCGCCCCATCAGAACAGATCCTCGATATCGCCGGGCTCCGCCCTTGTGCGGGCGCCGATGCGGAATTCCAGGTCGAGCGCGGCAAGCACGGATAGCAGCGAGTCGAGCCGCGCCGGACGCTCCCCGGCCTCGATCGCCGAGATCGTCGCCTGGCGCAGCCCGGCGCGCTCGGCCAGGACGCCCTGGCTCCAGCCGCGCTGCTTGCGGGCGCGCTGGATGAGGGTGCCGATCTGGCGGGGGGTGCGGGCGAGGTCCGACATGGGTGATGATATACGCCAGGCCGCATAAAATGGCAATATCCGCTAGAGCGTATAATCAGAAAATATACGCCATACCGGATAAACACGGGCCGGGACGCCGCCGCCGCGCGGAACACTTTGCGGCCTCCCCCGGCATGGGCTAGGAGGTCGGGACCAGGCAGCAACTCCGGGCCCGCGCAACCGATGAAGCCCAAGGCGGTCACGATCAAGGATGTCGCGGCAGCGGCGAATGTCTCGCGGGCGACGGCGGCGCGGGCGCTGAACGGCTATGGCTATGTCGGCGGCGAGGCGGCCGAGCGGGTGCGCCGCGTTGCGCGCGAGCTGGGCTATCGCGGCAACCGCATCGCCCAGGCGCTGCGCCAGGGCGAGCTGCCGCTGGTCGGCTTCATCCCCGGCGACATCCTCAACCCGTTCTTCTCGCAGATCGCCCATGACCTCGACATGGCGCTGCGCGGCAGCCGCCACAACCTGCTGATCGCGGCCAGCCAGGAGGATCCGGCGCAGGAGCGGCAGGTAATCGACAGCCTGCGCGCGCTGGCGGTGCGCGGGCTGATCATCGCCCCGGCCTCCTCCGACCGCAATCCGCAGCTCGAGGAGATGCACCGCGAGGGCTATCCGATGGTGCTGATCGACCGCGTCCCCGAGGGGCTCGACTGCGACCAGATCACCGTCGACAACCGCAAGGGCGCCCGCGGCGCGGTGGAGTACCTGATCCGCCAGGGCCACCGCCGCATCGCGCTGATCCATGACGACAGCCGCATCGGCACCGCCCGCGACCGGCTGGCCGGCTACCGCGAGGCGCTGGAGGCGCACGGACTGCCGGCCGACGAGTCGCTGATCATCGAATCACCCTCGACCGTGTCGCATGCGATCGACGCCACGATACGGCTGTTTCGCAGGCAGAACCCGCCGACCGCGCTTTTCACCGTCGACAGCCTGATCACCCAGGGGGCGATGCTGGCCTTCCGCTCTCTGGGGCTCTCCATGCCGCATGACGTGTCGCTGGCGGGCTTCGACGACTTCGACATGGCGACCTTCTCGGATCCGCAGATTACCGTTGTTTCCCAGCCGATTAAGAAGATCGGACCGCTGGCTGTCGAGATGGTGATGGCCCGCATCCAGGGCAGCCGCGCGCCGGCCCGGCATGTCCAGTTCCCCACCCAGCTGACCATCCGCGGCTCGGTTTCGCGGCCCCGCGGCAGCTGATCCCGGCCGCCCCGCCCCCCGAAGAAAGCGCTTGCCAGATCGCGGGCTCTCTGCCTTAGACTGCATGTGAGACCGGTCTCAGTCCGAGCCGGAGCGGCGCTTGCGCCGTTTCTTCCGGCCCGATGTGAGACCGGTCTCAGACTGACGAACCGACAGCGTTTGCGGCCTCCGCACGTGCCCTTCCGGCACGGGTGCCGGAGCCTGCATGCCAAGAACAAGGACCTGTCCCGATGCTGGACGACAACATGCTGAATTTCGACGAGGAGCGCTTCGTCCGGATCCAGAGCGGCGCGGTGGCGCTGGCCGCGACCGCCCGCCCGATGATCCGCGGCTTCCTCGAGGCCGGGGTGGAGCGCATCTTCTTCATGGGCACCGGCGGCGTGCAGCTCCTGACCCTGCCCGCGATCGAGCTGGCGCAGCGCCACTCCGCCTTCCCGGTCTCCGCCTGCTTCCCCGCCCAGGCCGTGCTGGCCCCGCCCGCCGGGCTCGACGGCAAGGCGCTGGCCATCCTGCCCTCGCTCTCGGGCACCACGAAGGAAAGCGTCGCGCTGCTCGCGTTCCTCAAGGCGCGCGGCGTCAAGACGCTCAGCCTGACCGGCCATGCCGACACCCCGCTGGGGCAGGATGCCGACGAGACCTTCACCAATTTCGCCGAGGACGACACCTCGTCGGAGAGCTTCTACCTGCAGACCGCGATCCTGATGCTGGCGCTGCTGCAGGAGACCGGCGCGATCTCGAACTACGACGCGATCACGGCCGAGCTGGCGACGCTGCCGGCACTGCTGGTCGCCGCCAAGGCCGCCTACGAGCCCGAGGCCGCGCGGCTGGCCGCCGAGATCAAGGACGAGGACTACCACATTTTCACCGGTGCGGGCGCGGTCTGGCCGGAGGCGCATTACTACGGGATGTGCATCCTCGAGGAGATGCAGTGGATCCGCACCCGCCCCGTGCATGCCGCCGATTTCTTCCACGGCACGCTGGAGCTGGTCGAGCCCGGGGTCAGCGTCTTCCTCTTCAAGGGCGAGGATGCCTGCCGCCCGCTCGGCGACCGGGTCGAGGCCTTCGCCCGGCGCTATACCGACAAGCTGCGCGTCCTCGACAGCGCCGATGTTGCGCTGCCCGGGATTTCCGACGAGGTCCGCGCCCTGGTCTCGCCGGTCGTCCTGGCGACGTTGCTGGAGCGGCTCAGCGCCCATCTGGAGGTGCTGCGCGACCATCCGCTGACCACCCGCCGGTACTACAAGCGCGTCGAATACTGAGAAAAAACCGACAAGACCGCGCCCTTTCCCAACAGGAGACAGAAGATGACTAGGATCACGACGATAGCGGCCCTTCTCGCAGCTGGAACGGCCCTGGCGCCCTGCACCGCCCCGGCGCAGGAGGTCGACTATTCCGGCACGCTGAGCATCCTCACCAAGTTCGGCATGCAGCGGCTGCAGCCCTATTTCACCGATCTCGCGGCGGAATACGAGGCGATGCATCCCGATGTGACGATCGAGCTGATCCAGGAGGATGACGACAGCATCAAGGGCAAGACCAGCACGCTGGTGGCGTCGAATGCGATCCCCGACATCTTCTTCTCCTGGACCGGGACCTGGGGCGGGAACTTCGTCCGCGGCAAGCGCGCCGCGGACCTCACCGACATCATCGGCCCCGGTACCGACTGGGGGAAGACCTTCGCCCCGGCCGCGGTCGACGCCTTCGTCTATGACGGCAAGTACTACGGCATCCCGCTCTATCTCGACGCCAAGTTCATGGGCTATTCGAAGCCGGTCTTCGCCGAGGCCGGGGTCGAGGTGCCCGAGACCTTCGGCGCGCTGCTCTCGGCCTGCGACGCGATCCGCGCGGCGGGCTACCTGCCGGTCTCCTTCGGCAACAAGGAGCCCTGGGCGGGGCTGCACTATCTCGGCCAGCTCCTGGCCTACAACGTCCCCCGCGACGTGCTGGAGGCGGATTTCGATCCCGCCACCGCCAGCTACGACAACCCGGGCTACCTGGCCGCGCTGGGGCAGTTCGCCGAATTCGAAGAGCACTGCACCGCCGGGCCGGATGTCAACGGCATCTCCTACCAGACCGCGATCCAGCAGCTCAGCGACGGCAAATCGGCGATGTACTACCAGGAGATCATCGAATTCGACAGCGCCGCGCGGCCCGATACCGCGCTGACGCCGGAGGAGTTCGGCTTCTTCCCGCTGCCCGCCCCGGAGGGCGCCGCGGGCGATCCGATGGCGCTCGAGGGCGCGCCCGAGGGCTACATGATCTCCTCGGCCTCGAAGAACATCCCCCTGGCCGTCGACTTCATGAAATTCGCCACCAGCCAGGCCAATGGCCGCACCCTCTCGGCGCCGCCCTACGGCCAGCCGAGCGCGGTGATCGGCGGCAGCGATCCCGAGAGCATGAACCCCTCCGTGGTCGCCGGGCTCGACGCCATCGCCGAGGCCTCCTACCTGGTGCCCTGGCTCGACACGGTGAACCATCCGCGCGTCGCCGCCGCCTGGCTGTCGGAATTCCAGGGCTTCGCCGGCGGGACCTCCTCGGCCGAGGAGGTGATGGCCGCCGTCCGCAAGGCCGCCATGTCGGTCTCGAACTGACCCGCATGGCACGGACGCTCTCCCTGCCGATCGACGGAGCCGCCGGCAACGGCTCCGTCCTCTCCGGGCTCCGGCTGTCCCCGGCGGCCCGGCGCTTCCTTGCCTGGCGGTGGGTGGCCCTCGCCGTCCTGATTGTCGGGTGGTTCGTCTACTACCCGATCTTCGACAATTTCCGCGTCAGCATGACCTCGAGCGACATCTTCACCGGCGAGGTGCGCAATGTCGGGCTGGAGAACTACCGCCGCCTGGCGGAGGATCCGGTGGTGCTGGGCGCGCTGGCGAACAACCTCGCCTATGCGGTGCTGTCCATCGTCTTCCAGGTCTTCGGCGCCTTCGTGCTGGCCTCGATCATCGAGGACATCGCCACGCGGCGGATGCGCAACATCTGGCGGGCGGTCTACTTCATCCCCTCGGCGATCTCGACCACGGTCACCGGCCTGCTCTTCTACTTCATCTACCAGCCCGATATCGGCATCCTCGACGGGCTGCTGACGGCGCTCGGGCTCGGCCACTGGTCGCGCGCCTGGCTGGGCGACGCCTCCACCGCGATCTACGCCATCATCGCCATGAGCCAGTGGCAGGGCTTCGGCTATTCCACGCTGCTCTTCACCAT
The DNA here is from genome assembly GCF_005870025.1 of Poseidonocella sp. HB161398. Lineage (GTDB taxonomy): Bacteria > Pseudomonadota > Alphaproteobacteria > Rhodobacterales > Rhodobacteraceae > Mangrovicoccus. Next base: position 87,685 of record NZ_VATA01000011.1, on the reverse strand, counting down.
CGCGATCCAGAAGATCCCGCGCGATCTCTACGACGCGGCGCGGATGGACGGGGCGGGGCCGCTGCGCCAGCTGTGGTCGATCACCCTGCCGATGACCCGCGAGATGACCGGGATGATGATCATCGTCACCATCACCGGCGCCTTCCAGGTCTTCAACGAGGTCATGGTGATGACCGCGGGCGGGCCGAACAATTCCTCGCAGGTGCTGGGCACCTGGCTCTACCAGATGGGCTTCAGCCAGAACGAGATGGGCTATGCCGCCGCCATCGGCTCGCTGATCTTCGCCGTGACCATGGCCTGCGGGCTGGCGCAGCTCTGGTACACCCGCCGCCGGAGGGTCGCCGCATGACCGATATCTCCCACATGCCGGCCGCCGCCGATGACGCAGTGCCCGCGCGCGCGCCCTGGGCGCTGCTCGGCCGGGCCATGCTTCAGGCGCTCCTCGTCGCGATCGCGGCGCTGGTGCTCTATCCGCTGATCTGGATGGCGATGAACGGGTTCCGCAGCAATGCCGAGATCTTCAACAGCCCCTTCGCCCTGCCCGCGCACTGGTCCTTCGCCGCCTATGCCGCCGCCTGGCAGAACGGCGTCAGCCAGTTCGTGCTCTCGAGCCTGGTCGTCACCGGCGTCTCGATCGTCACCACGGTCTTCATCAGCGCCTGGGCGGCCTACGGGCTGACCCGCACCACGATCCCCGGCCAGCCGCTAGTCGTCGGCTTCATCCTGGGCGGCATGATGCTCAGCCCGACCGTGGCGCTGGTGCCGCTGGTGCGGATGATGCAGGACTTCGGCCTCTACAACACGCATTGGGCGCTGATCCTGCTCTACACCGCCTTCCGCGTGCCCTTCACGACCTTCCTGATCCGCGCCTACATGCTGGATCTGCCGCGCGATCTCGACGAGGCGGCACGGATGGACGGCGCCAGCGAGGGGCAGATCTTCCGCAAGATCATCCTTCCGCTCTGCCGGCCGATCCTGGTCTCCTGCGTGATCCTGCACGTGCTCTTCGCGTGGAACGAGTACCTCTTCGCGATGATCTTCACCAACTCGCCCGAGACCCGGACTCTGCCCGTGGGGCTGACCTCGCTGATGTCGAAGCACGGCACGGATTTCGCCCAGGTCTTCGCCGCGATGACGATCTCGGCCCTGCCCATCGTGATCGTGTTCTTCCTGACCCAGCGCTACTTCATCCGCGGCCTGACCGAGGGGATCGGCAAATGACCGGCTTCGCGCCGGACCGGCTGCTGGGGTCGAATTTCGGCTTCCAGCACGTGCCCTTCGGGCTCTTCCTCGACACGATGGCGGCAAGCGGCATCGCGCGGATCGAGCTCTGGGGGATCGCGCCGCATCTGGATATCGAGCGGGCGGGCCCCGCCCGGATCGCCCGGCTGGCCCGCGAGCTGGAGGCGGCGGGGCTGTCGCTCCACTGCCTGACGCCCGAACAGGTCGCCTATCCGGTCAATCCTGCCTCGCCCGACCCGGATCTGCGCGCCGCCAGCCGGGCGCATTTCCGCAAGGCGGCCCGGATCGCCGCCGATCTGGGCGCGCGCAACCTCTTCGCCACCTGCGGGCGCGGCGACGAGACCGCGCCCCCGGAAGAGGCCGCCGCCCGCGCCGCCGCAGAGCTCCGCGATCTTGCCGGGCACGCCGACGGGCTGGGGCTGCGCCTCCTCTTGGAACCGCTGCAGCGGCGCGAGAGCAATATCGTCAACACCGCCGCGGAGCTTGGCGCGATGCTCGCCGCGATCGGCCATCCCGGCATCGACGCCGTGCTCGACCTCGTCGCCATGGAAGCGGCCGGCGACACGGTGGCGGATTACACCGCGCACTTCGGCCCGCGCCTCGCCCATGTCCATATCGCCGACGGCACGCCCGCGGGCCATCTCGCCTGGGGCGACGGCACGCTGCCCCTCGGGCGCCATCTCGGCGCGCTGGCGGCGGCCGGCTATGCCGGCAGCTTCGCCTTCGAACCCTTCGGCGACGGGCGCTACGCAAGCGACCCCGTAGCCGCCTGGGCGCAGAACCTCGCGGGGTTCGCGCCCTGGACCGATACCGCAAAGGAGCCCGCATGACGGCGGACCATCCCCCCTCCCCGCTGATCGCGGTCGGCGACAACTGCCTCGATGTCTTCCTCTCGCACGGCCATATGGCGGTGGGCGGCAACGCGCTGAACGTCGCCGTGCAATGGCGCCGCGCCGGGCTGCCGGCCTGCTATTTCGGCCGGGTCGGCCGGGATGGCGAGGCCGAGATGATCGCCGCCGAGCTGGCCCGCAACGGGCTCGACCCCGCCGATCTGGAAACCGGCACGGGCGCCACCGCGGTGACGCTCCTGCTCGAGAGCGCGGGCGACCGCGAGTTCCTGCTCGAGGATCTGGGCGCGGGGCTCGGCTATGTCCCCGACGCGGCCCGGCTCGCCCGGCTCGGCGCCGCCGCCTGGGTGCATCTGGGCACCAATAGCAGCCCCGCGCTTCTGGCCCTGCTGGCCGAGCGCGGCATCCCGTTCAGCGTCGATCTCTCCACCCGCCATGACGAGCAGGACCTGGCGGGCGCCGCGCTGGCCTTTGCCGCCGGATCGGGCAGCAGCGCACCGCCCGCGGACCAGATCGCCCGGCTCCTCGCGAAGGGCGCGCGCCAGGCGGTCGTGACCTGCGGCGCCGGTGGCGCCTGGTTCCATGACGGAGAGGCGCTGCACCATGCCCCGGCCGAGCGGATCGAGGTGGTCGACACCTGCGGGGCGGGCGACAGCTTCATCGCCGCCTTCCTGGCCGCGCGGGTCCTCGGCGGCGCCGCCCCCGGCGCGGCACTGGCCCGCGCCACGCAGGCAGCCGCGGCCACCTGCCTGCATCCCGGCGGCTTCCCGCAGCCGCTCCACCCGGTTCCGGACTGGCTGCTCCGCAAGTATTCCGACCATATTCCCACGGCAGATCCCGCATGACCGAACTTCGACTGCAACTCCCCGTTCCCGCCGCCCCCGGCACCCGGTCCTACTGGCTCGAAGAGGCCGGGGCCGCGCCGGCCACCCCGCCGCTCTCCGGCGCGGCCGAGGCCGATGTCGCCATCATCGGCGGCGGCTTCTGCGGGCTCTGGACCGCGCTGCGCCTGCGCGAGGCCGATCCCGCGCTGCGCATCGCCGTGATCGAGGCCGGCCATTGCGGCGCGGGCGCCTCGGGGCGCAATGGCGGCCAGGTCCATAGCTGGTTCGCCGAGATCGACCTGCTGGAGCGCCTGGTCGGCGCCGAAGAGGCGCTGGCCCTCTGCCAGGCCACTGCCGAGGCGATCGGCGAGCTGGAGGCGCTGCAATCCTCGGGCGCGATCGACATGCATCTGCGGCTCGACGGCTGGTACTGGACGGCAAGCTCGACCGCGCAGGAAGGCGCGTGGGACGCCGCGATGGACGGCTGCCGCAAGGCCGGCCTGATGCCCTTCGAGACGCTCGACGCGGCGCGGATCGCGCGCGAAACCGGCTCGGACGTCTCCTATCAGGGGATCGCCGAGACCCGGGCCGGCACGGTCCATCCCGGGCGGCTGGCGCTGGGGCTGCGCGATCTCGCCCTCTCCCGCGGGATCGCGATCCACGAGGCGAGCCCGGTCACCGCCATCGCCCCCGGCGCGCCGCTGACGGTGAAGACCGCCGCGGGCAGCATGACGGCGCCGAAGGTCGTGCTGGCCACCAATGCCTGGGCCGCCACCCTGCCCGAGCTCGCCCCCTACATGTATGTCGTCGAAAGCCAGGTGATCGCCACTGCGCCCGCGGGCGACGCCCTGGACGCGCTCGGCTGGACCGACGGCAAGTCGATCTGCGACGCCCAGGCCAATGTGCTCTACTACCAGCGCAGCCGGGACGGGCGGGTGATCTTCGGACGCGGCAGCGGCCATGTCGCCTATGCCAACCGCATCGGCGCCAGCTTCAACCGGAACCCGGAGCGCGGCCGCGACAACCGGCGCGAGCTGGCCCGGGTCTATCCGCCGCTCGCCGGGCTCGAGGTCACGCATGACTGGTCCGGCCCGATCGACTGCACCGCCGCCCACCTGCCGGTCTTCGGCGAGAGCGCGCAGATCCCCGGGCTCTTCTACGGCACGGGCTTCAACGGCACCGGCATCGCCCAGACCCCGGTGGGGGCGCGCATCCTCGCAAGCCTGGTCCTCGGCCGCGACGACCGCTGGAGCCGCAGCGGCCTTGTCGGCCTCGCAGGGCGCGCCAAGCTGCCGCCCGAACCGCTGCGCTATCTCGGCGCGCGGCTGGTGCGCGGCGCGATCCGCCGCCGCAACGACCTGGAGATCGCCAACCGCCGCCCCTCGCGGCTGGTGCGCGCGATCTCCGAGCTGAAACCCGGCCAGTGAGCAGAAGGAGCGACCGCGAATGGCACATCTCACGCTGCGCGACGTCAGGAAGACCTATGGCTACATGGAGGTGCTGCACGGCATCGATCTCGACATCCCCTCGGGCGAGTTCGTGGTCTTCGTCGGCCCCTCCGGCTGCGGGAAATCCACCCTGCTGCGCACCATCGCCGGGCTGGAGGAGATCTCCTCGGGCGAATTCCGCCTCGACGGCGCGCTGATGAACCGGGTGGCACCGGCGCAGCGCGGCATCGCCATGGTGTTCCAGAGCTACGCGCTCTACCCGCACATGACGGTCTACGACAACATGGCCTTCGGGCTGAAGATCGCCGGGCTGCCGCGGCGCGAGATCCGCGCGCGGATCGAGCGGGCCGCCGAGAGCCTGCAGCTCTCCCCCTATCTCGACCGCTTCCCCAAGGCGCTGTCGGGCGGGCAGCGCCAGCGCGTCGCCATCGGCCGCGCCATCGTGCGCAATCCCAGGGTCTTCCTCTTCGACGAGCCGCTGTCGAATCTCGACGCCGCGCTGCGGGTGGCGACGCGGATCGAGATCGCCCGGCTGAAGCAGGCCATGCCCGGCACGACGATGATCTACGTCACCCATGACCAGACCGAGGCGATGACCCTCGCCGACCGGATCGTGGTGCTGCGCGACGGCCGGATCGAGCAGGTGGGCAGCCCGGTGGAGCTCTACCGCCGGCCCGCGAACCTCTTCGTCGCCCGCTTCATCGGCTCGCCGGCGATGAACGTGCTCGCGGCCGAGGCGCAGGGCGGCACGCGGCTGCGGCTTCCGGACGGCGGCCTGGCCGAGGCGCCCTTCGAGATCGCCCCCGGCACAGCGCTGCAATACGGCATCCGCCCCGAGGATCTGCGCCCCGCCGCGCCCGGCGAGGCGGCGGCCGTCACGGGCCGCATCTCGCTGATCGAGCAGCTCGGCGAGGTGCAGCTCGCCTATCTGGAGGCCGCGGACGGCGCCGCTCCCCTGGTCGCCAAGCTGCCCGGCACGCTGCCGCTGGCCACCGGACAGCGGATCGCGCTGGCCCCCCGGCCGGAGGCGGCGCATCTCTTCGGCGAGGATGGCGAACGGCTCCGGCCCGCCGCGCGGATCGCGGCCTGAGCCGCGCCGGTCCGCCCTTGGATGCCGGGGACGGCAGTTCCTTCGGCCCTCCCCGGAGCGGCGGGCCCTGCTGCGGACCTCCGGTCGCCGAGCATGCACCCGCGGGAAACCGGGATCGCCGCCCTTGGCTGGCCGTCACGGCTCCGGGCAGAGGCGGCCGCCGCCCGGGCCGCGCCCGGGACAGGACCGCAGATGCGGCGCCCGTCCCCGAACGGCACGGGCGGCAGGCCATCTCGACGCAAGACGGTTCTGCGCGATCGGACCGGCCGTGGCACCTGCCTGATCGGGCGGCGCCTCCGCGGCCTCAGCGCGGCCCGGCAGCGGGCCGGGGCAGCGCGACCACCGCGTCGAAGGCCCAGGTGAAGGCGAAAGTGTAGACGAGGAAGAAGCCGAGAAGCGCCGCCTCCATCATCGCCGCCGTCACCAGCCCGACGCCGTACCAGGCCATGTAGAGCGGCACCATCGCCAGCACGAGCCCGGTCTCGAACCCGGCCGCATGCAGCATCCGCAGCCCGAGGCCGCGGCGCAGGCGGAAAGTGCGCTCGGCGGCTTCGAAGAGCGTGTTGAAGAGGTAGTTCCACAGCACCGCGATGCCGCAGGCCGCCCCGGCCAGCGGCAGGGACTCGCCCGCCGGGCCGCCGCTGAGCGCAGAGAGCAGCAGCGTGGAGAGAAGGATCGCCAGCGTTTCGAAGGCGAGGACATAGACGAGGCGCCGCAGGCGCGGCTCTAGGACAAGCATTCCGGGCTCCCGGGCCGCGAGGGCCCGCCAGTCTGGCGCCGGTCCGTCCCGGGCGCATCGATCTGAACAAGGGATCCGGCGGGCCACGGTTTCCGCCCGCCTGCAAGGGAAATACCTGCCCGGATGCCCCGGTTCAACCCCTCCCCGGCCCGGGCGGCCATCCGCCGCCTCTTGACGCCGCAGGGAGGCGCGCGGCCACGGCGGTCCGGCAGGGTGCGCGGAAGGCTGGCGATGCCCGGAACGACGCGGTCCGGACCTGCATCCCGGCGCCACCCTGGCGATGCCCGTGCCAGCGACAGCTGCGCGCACCCGCGAGCGATGCGCAGGCCGGGACATGACAGCGCCCTGAGGCCTCGCGGCGGGCAGCGGCTGCACGGGCTGCAGCAGTGCCCGTCGCCGGACGGCGATCGCCGACAGGGAACGGGGCAAGGGCATGCCGCAGCATGACGCATAACCGCCCTGCGGAGGGACCCGCACCCGCTGGCCCTGGCAGGCTGCCGGGAATGTGAGTTCGGCCGCGGGGCTTGGGGGCAAGCCCGGGAAATGGTCCCGAGGGCGGTTAGACTTGCTCGATTCAGGGGGCAGGTCCGACCCGCTCCGGAAGGACGTCCTCCGCGACCCCGCCCTGGACTCCGTTTTCAGCGGCCCGCTCGGGCCGGGAGCCCGTGTTCCCTGTGGAGACGCGTGGTCCGGATCCTCCTCTGGTGGGGCATGATGACAGACCTGTTCCGGCTGGCTGAGAGAGGCGGATCGGCATTTGATCCGGAGGAACAAATGCCCGCCGAACCAGATGGACCGGGACCGTCCGCCTGTCGGGCAAACCATCACCCGGGCTGTTTTCCGATCCTCCAGCGTCCCGAAGCCCCATGGACGGCCGGGAGTCGATGGCCGCCGCGTGCTCATTGGCAGTATCTTCATCAATCGCAACGGCCTGCGATGTAGGGAGGCGCCGGCCGAGAAGGGGCACTGCAAGGCGCTCCTTACCCGTTGGCTCCGCTGGAGCCGAACGGGGGTGATTGCCCGGATGACGGACGGTTCAGCCTCCCCAGGCCGGGACACGCAGACCGTCATGATCGATGCGACCTTTCTCGACGCCACCGGGCGGCGTCCAGCCTCCGCCTGAATGAGGCGGAATGGCAATCGCTGCTGTGGATCGATTTCCTGGCGAACGGGGGCGCGGGCGGCTGATCGGGCCAGGTTCGAGGATCGGGAAACGAGCCGGGGGGCGCCCGGGAGACGGGCGGCAGGACCTCGGAACTGCATGCCGTCACCAGCCGCCTGGGGCGCCCTATCAGCGTCCGCCTGCCGGCCACCCTCCCGGGACATTGCCACGCCCTGCCGGGCAGCGGGCGAGCGGCGACAAGGGGGCGGCATTCCGGCCGGCCTCGCTGCCGAAGGCCGAGCGGCGGATTGCCGGCCGCGGGTCGTGAGCCGGGCCGCGCCATCGGTCCAAGCGAAATGACGAACGCCGACTGGATCCGCAACCTGCTGACTATGCGAGATATCCGGGCGCGCCTCCCGTGCCGGAAGCGCCGGAAGGTCGTGATCCCCCATGACAGGAGACGGTGCAGGCGCCGTGACCGGATCGGATGCATGCCCGGCCGTCTCCGGCACTGGCGTCCGGCCGCCTCCCGGCACGGCCGGTGCCCGCCCGTCCTTCTGCCGACGATAGCTCTCTCGGCCACCGTCATCCCTTGGCCATGGGTCCGGAACCCCGCCCCCCTGCCCGGGCGGCGCGGAGATCCGCGCGCATCTGCGCCACCGGCAGGCGCCGTGTCCGGGTCGGGACCATCAGCAGGTCTCGATCGTGTGGAGCTGAACCGGGGTCAGGGTCGTCTCCGGCCCCTCGGGCAGGCGGCCGAAGCGGCAGGCCAGCGCCTCGACCGCTGTGCGGACCTCGCGCACCGGGTCCTGGTCGATCACCACGTCGATGCGTCCCTCGCGCAAGAGCCGCCGCCGGTTCGGGGTCAGCTCGTGGGTGATGACGACCACCTCGCCCGCGCGCCCGGCCGCGCGGATCGCGTCGGCGATCGCCTGCGCCCCGGCGGAGGCGTTGTAGATGCCGCGCAGCCGGGGATTGTCCATCAGCGCGCGGAAGACCAGCTCGCCCGCGCGGCTGGCCTCCTCCTGGCTCTCCACCACCGCCGCCAGGCGGCAGGCGGGATGGCGCTCGGCCAGCACCGCGCGGAAGCCCTGCTCGCGCTGGCCGTGGCCGGTCATGCGCAAGAGCCCCGCCACCACCATCACGTCGCCGCCGCCGGGGCCGAGAAAGCGCGCCATCAGGTCGCCCGCCACCCGGCCCGAGCGCAGGTTGTCGGAGCCGACATAGATATGCGGCCCCTCGGTGCTGATATCCGTGCCGAGCGTCAGCACCGGCTTGCCGAGCGCGATCTGCCGGTCGAGCGCGGCGGCGATGCAGGGATCGTTCAGCGCGCAGACCACGAAGCCGTCATGGGTCGCACCGAGGCTGCCGATCTGCGCCGCCACCCGCGCCGGATCGGTCGGCACCAGGTGATGGACGCGGAACTCCATGTTCAGCGCGGCATGGGTATGGCGCACCGCGTGGAAGGCCGCCTGCAGCTCGGCATGGAAGGGATTGGCCGGGGGCTGCAGCATCACCGCCACGCGGATCGTGCGCGCCGGGCGCTGGTCGAGCATCCGGTCGAGCCGGAGCCGCCGCGCCGCCTCCAGGACGCGGCGCTCCTTGTCCTCGGTGACGCCGCCGCGGCTGTTCAGCACCCGGTCCACGGTCGAGACCGAGACGCCGGCCTCGCGGGCCACATCCCTGGCATTGGGTTTCCTCGCCATCGCGCCCTCCCCCGCGACGGGACGCCGGAGCGCCCCTGCCGCAGCCTGCTAGCATTGCCGTGGGGGCAACTCAAGCGGCAGGGACGGTCAGGCGAAGCGCCGCTGCATCTCCGCCTCGAGCGCTTCGAGGGTCTTGCCGCGGGTCTCGGGCACGGCCCTGTAGATGAAGACCAGCGCCGCGAGCCCGACCAGCGCGAAGAAGAAGAAGGTCGCGCCGATCCCCACGGCGGCCACCAGCGGCGGGAAGGCGAAGGCCACCGCGGCATTGGCGATCCACAGCATGAAGACGCTGATCCCCATGGCGAAGCTGCGGACCCGCAGCGGGAACATCTCGGCCAGGAGCAGCCAGACCAGCGGCCCGATCGTGCCCTGCATGGAGAAGACGAAGGCCACGGTGAAGCCGAGGATCAGCCAGGGCTTGATGCCGATATCCGGGACGAAGAAGGCCGAGAGCCCGACCAGCAGGTGAAAGAGCGTGGTCAGCGCGAAGCCGCCCATCAGCATCGTGCGCCGGTCGAGCCGGTTGATCAGCATGATCCCCGCCCAGATGCCGGTGAGGCTCGCCAGGCCGTAGAGCGTGTTGGCGATCACCGCGCCCTTGGAGGAGAAGCCCGCGCTCTGCAGGAGCTGGGTGCCGTAGTACATGATCGAGTTGATGCCGGTGAGCTGCATGAAGATGCCCAGCCCGATGCCGATCCAGATCAGCCGCTTGATCCAGGGCACGCCCAGATCGGCCATCAGCGCGGTCTGCTCCTGGCGGTCGGCCTCGGCCATGCGGCGGACCTCCTCCATTTCCTGCAGCGCGCGCTCGGGGCTGCGGACCTGGCGCAGCACCTCGAGCGCCTCGTCGTCGCGGTTCTGCATCGACAGCCAGCGCGGGCTCTCGGGCATCCGCAGCATGCCGATCAGCAGCGCCACCGCGGGCAGGATGGCGACGGCCAGCATGTAGCGCCAGACCACCTCGTTCTCGCCCCAGAGCGCGTAGATCGCCGCATTGATGACGAAGGCGGCGAACTGGCCGCTGACGATCATCACCTCGTTGCGGGTCACGAGGCTGCCGCGGCGCTCGTGCGGGGAGACCTCGGCCAGGTAGATCGGCACGATCGCCGAGGCGCCGCCGACCGCCAGGCCCAGCACCGCGCGGAAGGCCGCCAGCACCTGCCAGGAGGGTGCCAGCACGCAGCCCAGCGTGCCCGCGCCGAAGAGCACCGAGAGCAGGATGATGTTGTGGCGGCGGCCATGCAGATCGGCCAGCTTGCCGCCCAGAACCGCGCCGATCGCGGCGGCGAAGATCAGGATCGAGACGACCAGCCCCTCGATCGCCGGCGTCAGCCCCAGATCGGCGGCCATCGGCTCCAGCGCGCCGTTGATGACGCCGGTGTCATAGCCGAAGAGCAGCCCGCCGAGGCAGGCGATCACGGTGATCAGGTTCAGGCGCCGGACGTGGTCGCCCTCCTCCTGCGGCGCAAGGGTGTCGGTGGTCATCGTCGTCTGCAGCATGCCGTGTCTTCCGTTTCTGGCCTCGTGACAGCGCCTCCCCCGCGGCACGGGACCGGACGGGCAGGCGGAACGCGCGGAAGAGCGGAAACGGCCGCCAGGCAGCCAGGGCGCAGCCGCCATCCTCCGCGGAATGCGGCGGCGGGGCAATCGGGTCTCCTGCGGATGCGGCCCGGCAGATGCCGGAATAGTCTCCTCCCTGCCGTCTCTCCGAGCCGGAACTCCTCCACCGAAGAGCCTAGCCGCGCCGGCACGGAAAACGCAGCGCGATTCTGAGGGGATTTCCTCAGATGCCGCGGCCTGGCCGCCCGCGCCGGCGCGGCGGGCTGCCAGGGTGCTGGAATAGCCGATTGGGCGGAACGTCTTCCTCCGTCGGGGCCATTTTCCTCCGTCGGGGCCAGTGCGCTGCAACGATCCGGCTTTTCCCGGCACCAGGCATCCTGGACAGCGGTCTCCGCCCTCAATCCTCCAGCAGCCGCGGCAAGCGGGCGGGATCTGCCGCCGCCGATGGGAGGGCGAAGGATGGGAGGGCGAAGCGGGATCGCACCCGCGCGACGCCGGAATGGACCGTCTGTGCCGCCCGCCCGACCGTCCTGGACCGGCAGGATAGCGCCTCGATGCGGTGCCGCTGTGACAGAGCATGGCCCGCGTTCCGGGCGGCCCGCCCGCCGATCGCACGGAACCGCGCTGTCTTCGCCACATGCGGGGCGCGATGCAGGGCTGCCTGCCATCGGCAACGCCCCTGGCGGCCCCACAGGCATCGCCAGCCGTCGCCGGGACCGCTGGCGCTCAATGGCCCGTTCCCTGCGCCACCGGCCCTAAGCGAACTGCGGAACGCCCCGCCTCGGCCGCCGACCGGCCCTGCGGCACGCCCACCTCCGCCTGACGGAGCGACGCGACGATCTCCCCGGGCTTGCGCCCTCCGCCGGATCAATCCCCAACCGGCTGCGATCTGTCCCTTGCTCCAATCCTCCATCTGGCGCGGACGCCTGCTTCAGGGAGGGCCGGCTTTCAGGGGGCAGACCAGCCGTCGGGCATCGCACCGTCCGGACCAGCCGCGCGCGTCCGCGGCGGATCGAAGCGAAGCTCCTGCAAGCAGCCTGCCATCGCGCCGCCGCCGCTGGCCTCGGCGGAACATCTGGTCTATGGTCGCGCCGACTTCCGCCAGCATCCTGCCAGCCTCAGACCAATTCTCCGAGGATGCGATGCTGAGACGCGACGTGCTTTTCCTGATGACGGCCTCTCTTGCCGCCGCCCCGCTTCCGGTCCCGGCCGCCGAGGGCTGGCCGCGGGTCTTCGCCAATGACGACGGCACCAGCACCGAGATCGCCGCCCCGCCCGAGCGGATCCTGTCGGGCTCGGTGACGCTGACCGGCACGCTGCTGGCGATCGGCGCGCCGGTCGTGGCCAGCGGCGCCACCCCGCATGGCGGCTATTTCTCGCAATGGCAGGAGGTGGCGGCCGCGCGCGGGGTGGAGCCGCTCTGGCCCGCCGGTGCGGTCGATCTGGAGGCCGCCTGGGCGATCGCGCCCGACCTGATCGTCATCGCCTCGAGCGGCGCGGATTCGGCGCTGGCACAGCGGGCGCAGCTCGAGGCGGTGGCCCCGGTCGTCGTGCTCGACTACAGCGACCAGCCCTGGCAGGAGGTGACGCGGAAGCTCGGCGTCGCGACCGGCACCGAGGCCGGCGCGGAGGCCACCCTGCAGAGCTTCGCCGAAGAGCTGGCCGCGACCCGCGACGCCATCGAGGTTCCGCCGGGCGGCGCCAATATCGTCAGCTACAACGGCCGCGGCGCGCCCAATCCGATCTCCACCCCGGACAGCCCGCAGGCGCAGCTTCTCGCCGCGCTCGGCTTCGAGATCGAGGCGCCGGATCCGGCCTGGGCGGGCCCGGGCGGCATGATCGGGCATTACGTCCGCGCCGAATACGAGCATCTGACCGGGCTGCAGGCGGGCACGACCTTCCTCCTCGCCGCCGGGCCGGAGCGCGCCGCGGAATTTCTCGGCGACCCGCTGCTGGCGGCGCTGCCCTCGGTCAAGGCGGGACGGGTGACCGGGCTCGGCCCGACCTCCTTCCGCATCGACCCCTACAGCGCGCGCGACGTGCTGGCGGTGGTGCGCGACGCCTACGGGCGGGACCGGTGAGGCGGCCGCTCGCGGCGGGGCTGCTGCTGGCGGCGCTGGCCCTGGCCAGCCTGTCGGTCGGCACGCACATGATCGCGCCGCGCGATCTCTACGACGCGCTCTTCGCCTTCGACCCGGCCTCGACCGAGCAGCTGATCCTGCGCGAGCTGAGGCTGCCGCGGACCCTGCTGGCGGCGCTGGTCGGCGCCGGGCTCGGCGTCTCCGGCGTGGTGATGCAGGCGCTGTCGCGCAATCCGCTGGCCGATCCGGGGATCCTCGGGGTGAATGCCGGCGCGACCTTCGCCATCGTCGCGGCCATCGCCGCCTTCGGGATCGAGAGCCCGACGGGCTACATGTGGTTCGGCCTCCTCGGCGCCGCGGCGGGCAGCGCGGCGGTCTTCGTGCTGGGCGGCATGGCGACCGGCCGCGAGCCGGTGCGCGCGGTGCTGGCGGGCGCCGCGCTCTCGGTGATGCTGCTGTCGCTGACCCATGTGGTGATCGTCAACAGCGACATGGCCGTCTTCGACCGCTTCCGCCACTGGGCGGTGGGGTCGCTGCAGGGGCGCGGCGCGGATGTGGTGCAGCCGGTGGCGGCGCTGACCTTCGCCGGGCTGGCCGGGGCCGCGGCGCTGGCGCGCGGGCTCGACGCGATGGCCCTCGGCGCCGAGATCGGCCGGTCGCTCGGCGCCGCGCCGGAGCGGGTCTGGCTCGGCGGCGCGGCGGTCATCGTCTGCCTCTCGGGCGCAGCCACGGCAGCAGCCGGTCCGGTCGCCTTCGTCGGCCTCGTCGCGCCGCATCTGGCGCGGGCCGCGGTCGGGCCGAACCATGCCGCGCTGATCCCCGCGACCGCCTTCCTGGCGGCGGCGCTGGTCATGGCCGCGGATGTCGCCGGCCGGCTGGTGATCTGGCCCGCGCAGGTGCCGGTCGGGGTGATGGCCGCGCTGATCGGCGGGCCGGTCTTCGTGGCGCTGGTGCGCCGCCGCCGGATCCTGGCGCTATGAACACGGCCGCCTTCTCCCTGCCGCCGCGCCTGCCCGGACGGGTGGCGCTGGCGAATGCCGCGCTGGCGCTGCTGTGCCTGGCGCTGGCGCTCTGGGCGCTGAGCCTCGGACGGATGGAAATCGGCCCCGCCGACCTGCTGGCGCTGATCGCGGGCGAGAACACGCCGCAGGCGCGGGTCCTCGGCGGCATCCGCCTGCCGCGCATGGTCACGGCGGCGGCGGCCGGCGCGGCGCTCGGCATCTCGGGCGCGGTGATCCAGTCGGTGGCGCGCAACCCGCTGGGCTCGCCCGATATCGTCGGCCTGACCACCGGCGCCGCGACCGGCGCGCTCGTGCAGATCCTGCTGCAGGGGCCAAGCGCCCTCGGCACCTCGCTGGCCGCGATCGGCGGCGGGCTGGCCACGGCCGGCCTCGTCTACCTGCTGGCACGGCGCGACGGGGTGGTGGGCAGCGCGCGCCTGGTCCTGGCCGGGGTCGGCACCGGCGCGGTGCTGGCGGCGCTCAACGGGCTGATGCTGGTGCAGGGCGCGCTCGACGAGGCAATGAGCGCGGCGCTCTGGCTGGCCGGGTCGCTGGCAGCGCGGAGCTGGATGCATGCCGCGCCGGTGGCGATCGGCGTGCTCTGCCTGGCGCCGCCGCTGCTCTGGGGCGCGCGGTCGCTGAGCCTGATCGAGATGGGCGACGACACCGCCCGCGCGCTCGGCATCCGGGTGGAGGCGACGCGCGTGGCGATGGCCGCCGCCGCTGTGGCGCTGGCGGCGATCGCCACCGGCGCGGCGGGGCCGATCCCCTTCATCGCGCTGGCCGCGCCCCAGATCGCGCGGCGGCTGGGCGGGTCGGGCCAGGTGCCGGTGCTGGGCGCGGGGCTGACCGGCGCGGCGCTGGTCCTCGGCGGCGATCTCGTCACCCAGGCGGCGGCGCCCGCCGTCAACCTGCCGATCGGCCAGATCGCCGGCATTCTCGGCGGGCTCTACCTGCTCGGCCTGCTGGCCACGCGGCCGCGATGAGCCCGGCCGTCTTCCCATCGCCGCCCGCCCCCGGCGCGCGGCCTGTCCAAGGAGAAACCGCCATGCGCGACGGGCTGACCGCCCGGGGCCTGACCCTGGGATACGAGGGCCGGACCATCTGCCGCGATCTCGACCTGGCGCTGCCGAAGGGCGAGGTGACCGTGATCGTCGGGCCGAATGGCTGCGGCAAGTCCACGCTGCTGCGCGGGCTCTGCCGCCTGATCGCCCCGGCCGCCGGCGAGGTGCGGCTCGAGGGCGAGGACATCCACCGCATGCCGACCCGCCTGCTGGCGCAGCGCCTGGCGATGCTGCCGCAGTCGAGCACCGCGCCCCCGGGCATCACCGTCGCCGACCTGGTCGCCCGCGGGCGTCACCCGCACCGCCGCGCCTTCGGCGGCTGGAGCGCCGCCGATGCCGAGGCCGTCGCCCATGCGCTGGATGCGACCGGGGTCGCGGAGATGGCCGAAAGCGCGGTCGACACGCTCTCGGGCGGGCAGCGGCAGCGGGTCTGGGTGGCCATGGCGCTGGCGCAGGATACCGGCTGGCTGCTGCTCGACGAGCCGACCACCTATCTAGATATCGCCCACCAGATCGACCTGCTCGACCTCTTCGCCGCGCTGAACCGCGAGCGCGGGGTCAGCATCGTCGCCGTGCTCCACGATCTCAACCTCGCCTGCCGCTATGCCGACCGGCTGGTGGTGATGGCCGAGGGCCGGATCGTCGCCGAAGGTCCGCCCGCGCGGGTCCTGACGGCGGAGCTGGTGGACCAGGTCTTCGGCCTGCCCTGCCTGATCGTTCCCGATCCGGTGACCGGCACGCCGATGATGGTGCCCCGCGGGCGGCACCCTGCGCGCGCCGCGGCGGAGTGACCGCCGCGCCCGTCCCCCTTCCATCCCGAACGGAGGATCATCCTGCATGACCGAGACACGACAGACCGCCACGGAGGCCGCAGCGCGGCCGCGCAGCATGGACGAGCTGAAGGCGGTCTTCGGCCGGCTTTGCAGCCAGGAGGGCTTCAAGCGCGGCCTCGCCTTCCAGCCCGGCGCCACCGACATCATCGTCGCGCCCTACGTGAAATGCGGCACCACCTGGATGCAGCAGATCGTGCATGGGCTGCGCAGCGGCGGCTCGATGGAGTTCGGCGAGATCCTCGAGGTCGTGCCCTGGATCGAGCTGGCCCATGACATGTCGCTGGATCTCGAGGCGCCGCAGCCCTTCGCGCCCCGCGCCTTCAAGACCCATCTGCCCTGGGACATGGTGCCGAAGGGCGGGCGCTATATCGTGGTGTTCCGCGACCCGCTGGAGGCCGTCGCCTCGATGCACCGCTTCCTCGAGGGCTGGCTCTTCGAGCCGGGCAGCATCCCGCTGGCCGAGTATGCCGCTGCCGTGCTGGCGCAGGGTCCGGGCTGGTGGGGCCATGCCGCCTCCTGGTGGCGGCAGCGCGACCGGGCGGACGTGCTTCTGCTGACCTTCGGCGGGATGAAGGCCGACCTGCCGGGCGCCGTCGACCGAGTGGCAGACTTCATCGACCCCGAGATCGGCCCGGAGGCGCGGGAGATCGCGGCGCGGCAGGCGAGCTTCGACTTCATGAAGCGCCACGAGCGGCAGTTCGACGACCACCTGCTGCGCGCCCGCCGCGACGCGGCCTGCGGCGTGCCAGCGGGCGGCACTGCCACCAAGGTGGCCGCCGGCGGGCGCGGCCCGGGTACGGCGGAGCTCCCCGAAGCGCTGCGCGCAGCCTTCGAGGCACGCTGGCAGGAGACGCTGGGCGCGGAATTCGGCTTCGGCTCCTATGCCGAATTCGCCCGCGCGGTCGAGGCCAGATCCGTGCCCGCCCCGGCCTGAGGCCTGTCCCCGCGACGGGCCCCCGGGCCCGCCGCCGCAGAACAGCCCCCCGCGCCGGGAACTCTACCGCAGCGCGAATCATCCTCCGCAGATACAGCGTCTCTCGCGCCGATCGGCGCAGCTCCCGGAATTTTCCGGCACCGCATTGATTTATATATACAATGAGACTCACCTAGGCAGGACAGGGCTTTCTGCAGCGCAGCGCGGATTTCACATCATGAAATCGGTCCGACAATGTGAAAAATTAATGGATAACGAGAGGTCACTGGCGGCAGAGTCCTGGGCAGGAGGAGCCCATGACACAGATCGAAGCAGAGGCCAGTCCGCCCCAGGCGGACAGGACGATCCAGTCCGTCGACCGCGCGCTCAGCGTGCTCGAGACCATCGCCCGGCGGCGGGGCGAGGTGACGCTCCAGCAGATCTGCGAGGATCTGGAGCTGAACGCCTCCACCTGCCACCACATCCTGCGCACGCTGATGGCGCGCAACTATGTCCGTCCCGGCACGGCGCGCGGCCGCTACATGCTGGGATCGCAGATCGTCATGCTGGCCGAGGCGGTCAACGTCAAGGCGGAGCTGCCCGGCCGCGCCAAGCCGGTGATGGACGAGCTGAACCGCGTCACCGAGGAGGCCGTGCACCTCGCCGTCTTCGACCGCGACGAGATGATCACCCTGGTCAAGCGCGAGGCGCGCCACGCGCTGAAGGTCGATAGCGGCTCGATCGGCAAGTCGCGGGCGATGCATGCCACGGCGACCGGCAAGGTGCTGCTCTCGGGCATGTCCGAGGAGGAGGTCCGCCGCCTCTGCACGCTGCACGGCATGGCGCGCTTCACCGTCAACACCTGCACCGATCCCGAGGCGCTGCTGGCGGAGCTGGAGCAGGACCGCGCCCGCGGCTTCTCCGAGGACCGCGAGGAATTCCAGCTCTATGTCGTCTGCACCGGCGCCGCCGTGCGCGATCCGGCGGGGCGCATCATCGCCTCGCTCAGCGTCTCCACCCCGATCAACCGCGCGACCGAGGCGCATCTCGGCCTTGTCCGGCGCGAGGTGATGGCCGCGGGGCGCAAGCTTTCCCTGACCTCTCTCGACATGTCCGAGGTACCCAGCTCATGAATGTTCAAGACACCGCGGCGCCCGTGCGCCAGAGGGGCCCGCAGGGCATGGCCGCCCGCGCCCGCGCAATTGCCGAGGCCGGGGGGCTCGCCGCGGCCCGCGCGCGGGGGCTGCTGCCGGAATTGCTGGAACTGACGCTCTCCGAGGCGCTGGTACTGGCGCTGCTGAAGCAGGGGACGCGGAAGTACCTGGCGATCTTCGGCCACGGCTCCACCGATCTGGGCGAGGTGCTGCGGATCTACGACGGCGCCGGGGTGACGCGGACCTTCAACTTCCGCAACGAGGTCGAGATGGCCCATGCCGCCACGGCGCTGGCCTGGCAGTACGGCGAGACGCCGGCGCTGATCACCTCGATCGGCCCGGGCGCGCTGCAGGCGATGGCGGGCTCGCTGGCAGCGGCCTCGAACGGGGTGGGCGTCTGGCACATCTACGGCGACGAGACGACCTTCGGCGAAGGCTACAACATGCAGCAGATCCCGAAGCCCGAGCAGGAGCTCTATGCCAGGATGAGCGCGCTGATGGGGCAGAGCTACATGCTGCACACGCCCGAAGCGCTGCGCGAGGCGATGCGGCGCGGCTCGCGCCGGGTGCATGACCCGGTCAAGGCCGGTCCCTTCTACCTGCACCTGCCGATCAACACCCAGCCGGCGCGGGCGCTGTTCAATCTCGACGCCCTGCCCGAGCGGCCCGCGGCCGAGCCGCTGTCGCCCGAGACCAATGACAGCATCGAGGCGGCGGCGCGGCTGATCGCGCAGACCGGCCGGGTGGTCCTCAAGGCCGGGGGCGGCACGCGCGGCTTCGACACCGAGATCCGGGCCCTGGCCCGCGCAGCGGGCGCGGCGGTGGTGCTCTCGCCCGGCTCCACGGGCGTGATGGCCGATGCCGATCCGCAGAACATGCATGTCGGCGGCTCGAAGGGCTCGCTCAGCGGCAATTTCGCGATGGAGGAGGCCGAGCTGCTGATCGTCGCGGGTTCCCGCGCGGTCTGCCAGGCGGATTGCTCGGGCACCGGCTATCCCAAGGTGCGCCATGTGGTGAACCTCAATGCCGACTGGGCGGATGCGCTGCACTACAACCGCACGCTGTCGCTGCTGGGCGATCTGGGCGCAGTGGCGAAGCGGCTGGCCGCGGCGCTGGAAAGCTGCGAGGCCGCGCCGGGCAAGGCGGACTGGCTGGCCGCCTGTGCCGCGAAGAAGCGCGCCTGGGCCGGGTTCCGCGCCGAGCGGCTGACCCTGCCGCCGGTCCGCGACGCGGTCTGGGGCACCGAGGTGCTGGCCCAGCCCGCCGCCATCGGCATCGTCGACGCCTTCGCCCGCGAACACGGCGCGGTGAAGTACTTCGATGCGGGCGACGTGCAGGCCAACGGCTTCCAGATCGTCGCCGACGACCGCTCCGGCCAGACCTATACCGAGACCGGGGCCAGCTACATGGGCTTCGCCTCTTCGGGCATCCTCGCCTCGGCGCTGGCGGACCGCCCGGACTACGTCATCGCCTTCACCGGCGACGGGTCCTTCATGATGAACCCGCAGGTGCTGATCGACGCGGTCGAGCACGGGCTGAAGGGCATGGTGGCGATCTTCGACAACCGCCGGATGGCGGCTATCAGCAGCCTGCAGATGGCGCAGTACGGCACCGATTTCCGCACCAATGACGGCGTGCCGGTGGATTACGCGGCCATGGCCGGATCGGTGGCCGGCGTCTTCGCCCGCCGCGTCGCGGGCACGGCGGAGGACCTGCGGGCCGCGCTGGCCGAAGGCCATGCCCATGACGGGCTCAGCGTCCTGCATGTCCCGGTCTATTCGGGCGAGGACCCCCGCGGCGGCATGGGCAGCTGGGGATCGTGGAATGTCGGCAACTGGGTCGAGGACGTCCAGGGCCGCTGGATGCGCCAGTCGCTCTGACGCGCATCGGATCAGGAACACGGCGGGCCGGGGAGGCACCGCGACACTTGGAGGAAAGACCAATGACAGGCACGACCATAGGCTATGTGGGCGTCGGGAATATCGGGACGCCGATGGTGCTGTCGATGCGGCGCGAGGGGCTCGACGTCCTGGTGCGCGACCTGCGCCGGGACCAGGCGGCGGAATGCCTCGCGGCAGGCGCGCGCTTTGCCGAGACGAACGAGCAGCTCGCCGCGGAATGCACCCGGATCGGCGTCGCGGTCGTCAACGACAAGCAGCTCAACGGGCTCTTCCGCTCCGAGGGCGGGCTTCTCGATGTCTGCCGCCCCGGCACGACGCTGATCGTCCATTCGACCGTCCTGCCGGAGACCATCCTGGCCCTCGGCGAGGAGACCGACAAGCGCGGGCTGAAGCTGGTCGACGCGCAGGTCTCGGGCGGCGACCTGAGGGCGCGCGAGGGCGACCTGGCCATCATGTGCGGCGGCGACCCGGCGGATATCGAGGCCAACCGCGACTATTTCGACGCGATCTCGCGCATCACCCAGCACATGGGGCCGCGCGGCGCGGGCGCCGGGGCGAAGCTGTCGATCCAGATGATGACCTTCGGCAACTGGATGGCGGCGATCGAGTCGATGCGGCTGGCCCGCTCGCTCGGCCTCGACGAGCAGACCCTGGCGAAATTCGCCACCGACACCACCGCCGACAGCTGGGTCGCGCAGATGTGGGGCAATTACGACCGGCTGCTGCACACCCACCCGCTGGCCGGGACCGAGGATCTGTTCCGCATGTTCGACAAGGACCTCTTCAACTCGGTTCTGGTCGCCCGCGACAAGGGCATCGAGCTGCCGCTGACCGCGCTTTCCAGCCAGATCATGAAGGCCGCGATGCAGGAGCGGATCGACTATTCCGCCGATACCTACGCGCCCGGGCCCGAACTCGCGAAAAGGAGCGCCTGAGATGGCCGAGGACATGAGCCCGATGAGCCTGACCCGCTCGAAGCCGGTCGTCACCCGGGCCGCGGCCGAGGCACTGGTCGCCCGCGCGATGGAGCATGCCGAGAAGATCGGCAAGAACGTCTCGGTCGCGGTGGTCGATGATGGCGGCTTCCTGATGGCCTTCGCGCGGATGGACACCGCCAACCCGGCCTCGGCGCAGATCGCCATCGACAAGGCCTATACCGCCGCGGTCTCGCATATCGCCACCCACAAGTGGCAGGAGATCATGCAGTCGGACGAGCCGCTGCGGATCGGCGCGCCCTCGGGCGTCCACCGCCTGGTGGTCTTCGGCGGCGGCCAGCCGATCGTGATCGACGGCCAGGTCGCGGGCGCCATCGGCTGCTCGGGCGGCCACTGGACCGGCGATACCGATATCGGCACCGAGGCGCTGAAGCTCTTCGGCTGAGCCCGCTCCAAGGGCGGGCGCCCGGCGCGCCCGCCGCAACCAGCGAGAGGACAGGACCATGATGCTGCCCACCTCATTCCATACCGGCTTCCTGGCCGGCCTGCCCGTGGCGGAGGCGGTCCGGACCATCCGCGGCCACGGCTACGACATGGCCGAGCTGAATGCCGAGATCCTGCCCTGGGGCCCTGCGCATCTGGGCATCGGCACGCCCGGCCATGTGCTGGCCGAGCTGGCGCGGCTCGGGCCCTATTCGGCGCTCTGCCTGCACCACCGCGATTTCGGCTCGAAGGACGACGACCGCCGCGACGCCGCGCTGGCCTGGACCGCCGCGATGATGGAGCGCGCCCCCGATCTGGGCATCCGCGTAGTGCATGTGATCCCCGGCGAGGACACCTCGCTGCCGTCGCTGCACCATTCGCTGCGGGCGGCCGTGGAGGCGGCAGAGGCGCGCGGGCTGGAGCTGGCGCTCGAGCCGATCGTCGGGCGCCAGATCGGCACGGCGGAGGGCGCGCTCGGCGCCATCGCCGCGGCGCCGGGACTGAAGATCAATTTCGACGCCTCGCACCTGAAACCGATGGGCGACGACGTGACCGAGGCCGCGCGCAAGCTGGCGCCGCATGTCGTGCACATGCATCTCAAGGACGTGACCGGCACGCCGGAGACCTTCCGCTTCGTGCCGATCGGCCAGGGCGAGATCGACCTGGCAGCGATGCTGCAAGCGCTGATCGCGGGCGGCTACCGCGGGCCCGTCTCGATCGAGCACGAGAGCCACTGGTTCGCCGCCGACAGCCGCGGCGCGGCGCAGGTGCTCGACGACTGCCTGCGCGACATCCGCCGGCTGCTCTCGGAGGCAGAGGAACTTTCCGCGGCCTGACGGGCGCGGCGCGGGACCGGCGGGAGGGGTTGAGGAGCCCGCCCGGCCGGTCCGCGGAAGACAAGGGGCGCGCAGCTGCGCGTCCCGGGGAAAACAGGGAGGAAAGACATGACCAGAATGATCATCAGCCGGCGGAAGCTCCTGCAGGCAGCGGGCGCGGGCGCGCTCGCCTCGGGGATGGGACTGCGGCCCGGACGGGCCCGCGCGGGCGTCAGCCTGCGGCTCGGCCACCAGCTCGGCGCGACGCACCCCTCCTACCAGGCGGTGGAGAAGATGGCCGCGGCCATCGCCGAGCGCACCAGTGGCGAGGTGGAGATCAACGTCTTTCCCAATGCCTCGCTCGGCTCGCCGCCCGACATGGTCAAGCAGGCCCAGCTCGGCGCGCTCGACCTGGTGATGTTCAACCCGCCGAATATCGAGAGCCAGGACCGCACCGCCAACGTCATCCAGATCCCCTACCAGTTCGACGGCTACGAGCATGCCCACCGCGTGCTGGGCGGCACGGCCAAGCCCTGGCTGATGGAATTCTTCGACCGCAACAAGCTGACCTGGATCGCGAATTTCGAATACGGCTTCCGCGCGCTGTCGAACAGCAAGCGGCCGGTCAACACCCCCGAGGACGTCAAGGGCCTGAAGCTGCGCGTGCCGCCGGAACTGTCGATCAAGGCGACCTTCGACGCGCTCGGCGCCGTCACCCAGACCATCGCCTTCGACGAGCTCTACCTCGCGCTGTCCAGCGGCGTGGTCGACGGCCAGGACAACCCGATCTCGGTCGATTACGCCAACAAGTTCTACGAGGTGCAGAAGCACATCGCCACCACGCGGCACATCTACACCTCCTTCATGCTGGTCGGCTCGCCCGCGACCTGGAAGCGGCTCTCGCCGGACGTGCAGGCGGTGATCTCCGAGGAGGCGGTCAAGGCCGGCACCTGGGCGCAGCAGGCGACGATGGACGGCGAGGAGGAGATGCTCTCGGCGATGGACGATGACGGGGTGCAGATCACCCGGCCCGACCCGGCGCCCTTCCGCGCGATGATGGAGCCCGCCTGGGACGTCATGCGCGAGCGCATCGGCAAGGAGACCTGGGACACGTGGATGGGCTTCGTCGAGGCCGCCCGCACCGCCTGACGCAATTGCCTGCCACCCTGCCGCGGCCATTCCGGCCGCGGCACCGGGCGGACCGGCGGGCCAGAGAGAAAGTTCGAGACCGATGAGCGTCTTCGTCATCATGTCAAGCCTCGTGGCCCTGATCGTCTTCGGGCTGCCCATCGCGGTGGCGCTTGGCGCCATGGCCGCGGGAACCATGGTCTGGGCCGCCGGGCCCGACCTGCTGGTGATCTTCATCCAGCGCTTCTACACCGGGATGACCTCCTTCTCGCTGCTGGCCATCCCGTTCTTCATCCTGGCGGGGAACCTGATGAATACCGGCGGCATGACCCACCGGATCTTCCACACCGCGCAGGTCTTCGTCGGCCGCGTCCGCGGCGGGCTCGGCCATGTCAACGTGGTCGGCTCGATGCTGTTCTCCGGCATGTCGGGCTCGGCCGTGGCCGACAGCGCCGGGCTCGGCGTGGTCGAGGTCAAGGCGATGAGGGACGCGGGCTACGATCCGGCCTATGCCGCCGCGATCACCGCGGCCTCCTCCACCATCGGCCCGGTGGTGCCGCCCTCGATCCCCTTCGTGATCTACGGCAGCCTGGCCAATGTCTCGGTCGGCGCGCTGTTCCTGGCGGGCATCATGCCGGGGCTGCTGATGGGCCTGTCGATGATGGCGGTGATCGCGCTGACCGCCCGCGCCAAGGGCCTGCCGAAGCTCGCCGAGCGCCCGGGCCTGCGCGAGAGCCTGGCGACCATCGCCGAGGCGCTGCCCGCGCTCGCCATGCCGCTCTTCGTCGTCGGCGGGCTGCTGCTGGGCTGGGTGACGCCGACCGAGGCCGCCGTGCTGGCCGCCGCCTATGCCGCCTTCATCGGCATCGTCGTCTATGGCGAGCTGAAGGTCTCGGACCTGCCCGACGTGCTCTGGACCTCGGGCCGGCAGGCGGCGCAGGTGCTGTTCATCATGGCGCTGGCCGCGCCGTTTTCCTGGGTGCTGGTGCAGCAGCAGGTGCCGAATGCGGTGGTCGAGGCGCTGCTTTCCGTCAGCCACGAGCCCTGGGCCGTGCTCCTGATGATCAACGCGATCCTCTTGATCCTCGGCATGTTCATCGAGGGCATCGCGGTCATGGTGATCTGCATGCCGATGCTCTTGCCCGTCACCCAGCAGCTGGGCGTCGACCCGGTGCATTTCGGCGTGATCGTCGTCCTCAACCTGATGATCGGGCTGATCACCCCGCCGGTGGGGCTCTGCCTCTACACCGTCTCGCAAGTGGCCAATATCGACCTGCTGTCGATCATCCGCGAGGTCTGGATCTACCTCGTCGGCCTCGTCGTCGTGCTGCTTGCCGTCACTTTCATCCCGGGCCTCGTCATGTGGGTCCCCGCACTCTTCGGGTTCTGACCATGGAAACGCTCAAATCCCTTCTCTCCGGCGCCGACCGCCTGGTCGCCCGCCTGTCGCGCTGGGGCGTCGTGCTCTGCCTCGCCGTGCTGTTCCTGCTGCTGCTGGCGCGCGTCGCGGCACGCACCACCGGCATTCCCTTCGCCGCCTATGACGAGATCGTCGAGCTGGCGACCGTCTGGCTGACCATCTCGGGGGCGATCGCGCTCTGGCGCGAGGGGGCGCTCTACCGCGTCGATGTCATCACCGCGGCCTTCCCCGGCTTCGGCCGCCCGGCCGAGCTTCTGGTGCAGCTCCTGATGCTCGCCTTCGCCTTCATGCTGCTCAAGGTGGGGCTCGCCTTCACGCTGATGAGCCGCGAGGTCACCGCCTTCATGCAGATCGACATGGCCTTCTACTACGGCGCGATCCCCTTCGCGGGCGCGGTGATGGCGGTCTACAGCCTTGCCGGGCTGACCCGCGCCCTGCGCGAGCTGCGCGACAGCCTGGCCGGGCGCGACGAGCACAGCGGCCTCTCGAAGCGCGCCCTGCCCGAACATCTGTGATCCGCCGCACTGCCCCAGGAAAGGACAGGACATGACCCATTACGACCGTTTCGGCCTCTTCATCGGCGGCGCATGGCAGCCCGTGGCCGCGGGGCCCGCGCTGGACGTGATCGACCCGGCCACCGAGGACCGGCTCGGCCGCATCGCCCGCGCCGGTCCGGCGGATCTGGACCGCGCGCTGGCCGCCGTCGCGGCCGCCGCGGCCCCATGGCGCGAAACCTCCGGCTGGGAGCGCTCGCGCATCCTGCGCGCCACCGCCGCCGCCATGGCGGCCTGCGCCGGGGAGGCGGCGACCGAGATGAGCGCCGAGACCGGCAAGCCGCTGGCCGAGGCGAAGGGCGAGTGGCAGGCCGCCTGCGACCAGTTCGACTGGATGGCCGACGAGGCGCGGCGCATCTGGGGCCACAGCCTGCCCGGCCGCGAGCCGGGGCTGCGCCTCGATGTCCGCTACGAGCCCGTGGGCCCGGTCGCCGCCTTCACCGCCTGGAACTTCCCGGCGCTCCTGCCTGCGCGCAAGGTGGCCGCGGCGCTGGCGGCGGGCTGCCCGGTGGTGATCAAGCCCTCGGAGGAGGCGCCCTCGGCCATGTTCCGCATCGCCGACTGCGCCGCCGCCGCGGGGCTTCCGGCAGGCGTGCTGAACGTCGTGACCGGCGATCCGGCGGAGATCTCCGCCCATCTCGTCGCCTCCCCGGTGATCCGCAAGGTCTCGCTGACCGGCTCCGTCCCGGTCGGGCGGCTGATCTCGGAACTCGCGGGGCGCCACCTGAAGAAGGTCTCGATGGAGCTCGGCGGCCATGCCCCGGTGCTGGTCTTCCCCGATGCCGATCCGGAGGCCGCGGGCACGCTCTGCGCCCGCACCAAGTTCCGCAATGCCGGCCAGGTCTGCATCTCGCCCAGCCGGTTCTACGTCCATGAGGACATCTACCAGCCCTTCGCCGAGGCGATGGCGCGCACGGCGAAATCGCTGAAGATCGGCCGCGGGCTGGACGAGGGCGTCGAATTCGGCCCGATGGCCAATGCCCGCGGCCGCGACCGCGTGCTGGAGCTGATCGAGGATGCCCGCGGCCGCGGCGCCGAGCTTCTGGCCGGGGGCGGCGTGCCGCCCGAAAGCAACCGCGGCTTCTATGTCGAGCCGACTGTGCTGGGCCATGTCCCCGAAGACGCCCGCATCCTGTCCGAGGAGCCCTTCGGCCCGGTCGCCCCGGTCATGCCCTTCGCGGGGTTCGACGAGGCGATCGCGCGGGCCAATGCCCTGCCCTTCGGGCTGGCGGCCTATGTCTTCACCGGCTCGATGGCGACCGCGGACCGGGCCGCCAGCGCGCTCGAGGCCGGGATGATCGGCATCAACGACATGCTGCTGGCCACCGCCGAGGCGCCCTTCGGCGGCATCAAGGACAGCGGTTCGGGACGCGAGGGCGGACAGCTCGGCATCCTCGACTATCTCGACCCCAAATACGTCAAGCAGCGGCTTGCCTGAGCAGGAGACCAGAATGACCAAAGACAAGCCCCAGGGGATCGCCCGCGGCCTGACCAATTACGGCGACGCGAAATTCTCGAAATACCTGCGCCGCAGCTTCGCCTCGTCCATGGGCTACAGCCGCGAGATGCTGGACAAGCCGATCGTCGGCATCGCCCATTCGGCCTCGGGCTTCAACAACTGCCACCGGCATTTCCCCGAGCTGATCGAGGCGGTGAAGCGCGGCGTGCTGGCCGCGGGCGCCCTGCCGATCGAGTTCCCGACGATCTCGCTCGGCGAGGTCTTCCTGTCGCCGACCTCGCTGAAATTCCGCAACCTGATGTCGATGGATGTCGAGGAGATGGTCCGCGCCCAGCCGATGGACTCGGTCGTGCTGCTGGGCGGCTGCGACAAGACCGTTCCCGCGCAGCTGATGGGCGCGGTTTCGGCGGACCTGCCGGCCGTGCAGCTGGTCGCCGGTCCGATGTCGACGGGGCGCCACAAGGAGCACCGCCTGGGCGCCTGCACTGATTGCCGCCGCTTCTGGCAGCAGTACCGCGCCGGCAGGATCGACGACCAGGAAATCGACACCATCGAGCAGAAGCTCGCCTCCACCGCCGGGACCTGCGCGGTGATGGGCACGGCCTCGACCATGGCCAGCCTGACCGAGGCGATGGGCATGATGCCCGCCATGGGCGCCGCCATCCCGGCAGTCAGCGCCGACCGGCTGCGCATGGCCGAGGCGACCGGCAAGCTGGCGGTCGACCTCATCGGCTCGGACCGCACGCCCAAGGCGATCCTGACCCGCGAGGCGCTGGAGAATGCCGTCACCGTCCTTCTGGCGCTCGGCGGCTCCACGAATGCGGTGCTGCATCTCGCCGCCATCGCCGGGCGGGCGGGGCTGTCGCTGGATCTGCACCGGCTGAACGAGATCTCCGACCGCACGCCGGTCCTGGTGGACCTGAAGCCGACGGGCAGCTTCTACATGGAGGACCTGCATTACGCGGGCGGCATCCCGGCGGTGATGCGCGAGCTGCGCGACCTTCTGCATCTCGACGCGGTGACGATCACCGGCGAGACCGTCGGCGACCGGATCGAGGCGGCCGACCCCTGGGTCGACCGAAACGTCATCCACGAGGGCAGGGCGCCGGTGCGCGCCAATGGCGGGCTGGTCGCGCTCTACGGCAATCTCGCGCCCAACGGCGCGATCCTGAAGCGCTCGGCGGCGGATGAAACCCTCTTCGAGTCCGAGGCCCGCGCGGTGGTCTTCAGCTCGCTCGCCGATCTGGCCGAGCGGATCGACGATCCCGATCTCGACGTGACCGCGGACGACATCCTGGTGCTGCAGAATGCCGGGCCGGCCAGCGAGGCCTCGATGCCCGAGGCGGGCTACCTGCCGATCCCGAAGAAGCTGGCCCAGGCCGGCGTGACCGACATGATCCGCATGTCGGATGCGCGCATGTCGGGCACCGCCTATGGCACGATCGTGCTGCATGTCTCGCCGGACGCGGCCTCGGGCGGCGCGATCGGGCTGGTGCGCGACGGCGACCGCATCCGCATGAGCGTGGCAGAGCGGCGGCTGGAGCTTCTCGTCTCCGAGGAGGAGCTAGCCAGCCGCCGCGCCGCCCGGCCCCCCGCCCCCCAGGTGGAGCGCCGCGGCTATGACCGGCTCTACCACCAGGAGATCCTGCAGGCCGAGGCGGGCTGCGACTTCCGCTTCCTCGTCCCCGCCCCGGCCGCCGCCGCGCTGGAGAAGGACTGCCTGAACGCCGCCGAGTGACCTCCGCGGGCGGCCCCGCCGGCCGCCCGGCTTTCCCGATCCCGTCCCCAGGCACTGGCATTGGCACTGGCCTGCCTCCGCTCCGCCGGGGCGGCCGTCGACTGCATCAGCCGCCCGTCCAGGCGCCCTCCCGCAATGTCCCGACATCTTCCCGCGCGCCGCCGCCGGCCCGGGACAGCATTCCCGAGAAGCCCCACGCGTCTCCGCAGCCGAGCGCGGCAAAGACCGGTGTCGACCCGGAAGACCGGTGTCGACCCGGGGGAAGGCCCGCTTCGACCCCGGCGCGGCAGCGCCATCCCGGGTGGACAGAGTTCCGGTCCCGATCCGCCCGGATACCACCCCCAGCGGCTTGACCTGGTGGCATCAGCGCACCTCAGACGGACGCGCCCGCAAATTCTGTCCTTCATTCCCGAATCTCGCGCCCAGTCCGCTGCGGGCCGCCAGCGCAGCGCGTCGGCCCGGTCGCACCGGAGGCCTCCTGCCGCGCGCGGAGCCGCGACCCGGCCCGCAAACGCATCTCCGCGCCCCTTGCTCCGTCGGCGCAGCAGCCTTGCACGGCCAGGGCGCACGCCCGCCGCAGGACGCGAAATTTCAGCCACTTCCCCTGCGGCGCCCCATCGCCCGGCAACCTCCGGCGCGGCAGTCCGTCCCCGCCGCGCCGCAGGCGGGCTCAGTTCCACATATGCAGCACTGTCGCCCAGGAGCCGTCGGCCTGACGCTGGTGGATCGTCACGATCTTGCCGCCATAGGCGTTGCCGTCGCCGCCGACCCCGGACCAGTCCCCGGTCATGAAGACCAGGTCGTCCGTGCCCTTGACCTGCGACACGGCGATGGCGTGCTGGCCGAAGCCGCTATCCATGAAGCCCTGGAACAGCGCCCTGATCTCCGCGCGCCCGTCCCTGACCGTGCCGTCGCCGGCGACCACGCGGGCGTCCTCGGCATACATCGCCGCGACCGCATCGGCGTCGCCCTGGTTGAAGGCCGCATCCCAGGCGGCCGAGAGCGCCTCGACATCGGCGGGCATGTCATCGCCCGTCGCGGGCAGCGCAAGTACCGCCGCCAGCGCGCAGGCAACGGCAGCTCGGTGAACGGAAAGCCGTATCGTCATGACAGTCTCCTCCCCTTTCGTCGCGTCCGCATCGCTCGCGGACCACAACCTAGGGTAGCATACCACAACTTCGCAATTCCGGCGCATCCGCGGCGCAGGCCGGGCATCCCGCCCCCGCCTGCCTCGCGGACGCCATCCGCCCCCGCCCCGGAAACCGGCCGCGCTCCCCTGGACCTCTCCGCTTCCCGGAGACACCGGGGCTCCGGCGGGCGACGCAGCTGCGCCCGCGACCCAGAGCCTGCCCGCTGCGGCTCCGCCGACCGGACACCCGCAAGAGGGGTCCAGAGCGTCGTCGTAGAGGACATGTTCGCGGGTTTGACCCGGATGCGCCCGGACTTGAGCAAGCCTTGCCGCCTTCAGAAGCATTTTCCCGGCTTTTCCAGCAAGAGCCGTGCCGGAGTGGACTTTCAAAGCACCCTGCCAGGCGGCGCGGGCCCCAGCTGGCCTGGCGCGCGCCGATAGCCGGCAAGCCGGGACGGCTGCACGCAATTTCCGGCGCGACCACTTCATTGCGGCGCATTGCCAAGGGTGTCTTCAGGTCCGCCCCCACGCCGGCGACTGGAGACGGCGCTCCTCGCGAAGGCAAGGAGGATACGCCATTGCCGCACGGCGCCACGCTTTGCAGACCGCAGACCGCAGACCGCAGACCGCAGACGACGATCCGTGTCCGGCCCCCGAACGGCAAGGCCCGGGGCCGCTCGCGGACGGAAACGGCATTCGGCCCGCTCCCCGCGGCCAGCCAGACGGCCCGGGCGCAGCGGCCCGCCCCGGATCAGGCGCGAGGCAGACAGGCCGCGCCTCGCACCCGTCGCCGGAGGGCCGCCCGAGTCACCGGGCCCCGGACATTCGCATCCGCGACGGACCGCTTCTGGGTCCCGGCACGGCCAATGGCAAACAAGGTTTCGGACCACGCCAGAGGCAGGGGCATCGCCTCCTGCCAGCGGCGTCTGCACCGGCACCGGTCCGAAGCATCCGGGCCGCCGGGCCGCGCGGGCAGCGCCCTGGCGCGCGGCCGGATCGCAGCCTCAGGATCGGCGCGCATGGCCCTCCGCGGAGCCGGACCTTGATTTTGCGCAAGGTTGCGGCCCGCGAATCCCCCTAGGCTGCGGCAAGATGATCGTTGCTGGAGAGGGGGCATGGGAGCTGGCGACATCGGCCCGTCCGGACAGGTGACGGCAATCCGCGGCGCGGTGCTGGACCTGCGCTTTGCCGTCGGCGCCCTGCCGGGCATCGGCGAGGCGGTGCTGGTCCGGCGCGAGGCCGGAACCGATGTGACCGTCGAGGTGCAGGCGCATCTGGATGCCGCGACGGTGCGCGGGATCGCCCTGCAGGACACCACCGGACTGCGCCGGGGGGCGCGGGCCGACCCGGCGGGCGGTCCGCTAGAGGTGCCGGTCGGCGAGGCGGTGCTGGGCCGGCTTCTGGATGTCGCCGGGCGCATCGGCGATGGCGGAGAGCCCCTGCCCGCCGGCGTGCCGCGGCGGCCGATCCACCGCCCGCCGCCGCCCTTGCGCGCCCGCGACGGCGCGGCCGAGCTCTTCCATACCGGGATCAAGGCCTTCGACCTGCTGACGCCGCTCGCGCAGGGCAGCAAGGCGGCGATGTTCGGCGGGGCGGGCGTCGGCAAGACCGTCCTCGTCATGGAGCTGATCCACGCCATGGTCGCCAGCTACGAGGGCATTTCCGTCTTCTCCGGCGTCGGCGAGCGTTCCCGCGAGGGGCACGAGCTGCTGATGGAGATGACCGGCGCCGGCGTGCTCGGCCGCACCGTGCTGGTCTACGGCCAGATGAACGAGCCGCCCGGCGCGCGCTGGCGGGTGCCGCTGACCGCGCTGACCATCGCCGAGCATTTCCGCGACGAGGCGCGGCGCAACGTGCTGCTGCTGATGGACAATGTCTTCCGCTTCGTCCAGGCCGGGGCCGAGGTGTCGGGCCTGCTCGGACGGCTGCCCTCGCGGGTCGGCTACCAGCCGACGCTGGGCACCGAGGTTGCCGAACTGCAGGAGCGGATCGCCTCCACCGGCGCCGCCTCGGTGACCGCGGTCGAGGCCGTCTACGTGCCCGCCGACGATTTCACCGATCCCGCGGTGACCACCATCGCGTCGCATGTCGACAGCACGGTGGTCCTGTCCCGGGCGATGGCCGCCGACGGGATGTATCCCGCGATCGACCCGGTGGCGTCCTCGTCGATCCTGCTCGATCCGCTGCTTCTGGGCGAGGAACACGTGCGCGTCGCCAACGAGGTCCGCCAGGCGATCGAGCACTACCGCGGCCTGCAGGACGTGATCTCGCTCCTCGGCATGGAGGAGCTGGGCAGCCATGACCGCCGGATCGTCGAGCGCGCGCGGCGGCTGCAGCGCTTCCTGACGCAGCCTTTCGCGGTGACCGAGGCCTTCACCGGGATCGAGGGGCGCTCGGTGCCGGTCGCGGAGACCATCGCGGGCTGCAGCGCGATCCTGGCGGGCGAATGCGACGACTGGGACGAGAGCGCGCTCTACATGGTCGGCACGCTCGGCGAGGCGCGCGCCAGGCAGGCGGCGGCACGGAGGGCGCCATGACCGGGCTGCACCTGACCGTGACCACGCCGATGGCTGTGCTCGCCGACGAGACCGGGCTCCGCTCGGTGCGGGCCGAGGATCGCAGCGGCAGTTTCGGCATCCTGCCGGGGCACGCGGATTTCATGACGGTGCTGCCGGCTTCGGTGCTGCGCTGGCGGACGGCGACGGGCACCGAGCGGTACTGCGCCCTGCGCAGCGGCCTCCTGACCGTGGCGGAGGGCAGGACGGTCGCCGTGACCTGCCGCCAGGGGGTGCTTGGCGACGATCTCGCGGCGCTCGAGGCGGAGGTCGCCGCGCTGCGCGCCGCCGAGGCCGATGCGGACAGGCGCGAGCGGGTCGAGCAGATGCGGCTGCATGCCAGCGCGGTGCGCCACCTGATGCAGTACCTGCGGCCGGGGCGCGCGGGCGCGCCCGCCGGAGCGCCGCCCGCACAGCCGGGAGAGGGGACATGACCGGGCCGCGACGGAACCATCTCGCCGACGCGGCCCGCCGCTCGGCCGAGCGCGCGCGGCTGGGCAAGGAGGCGCCCGAACCGTCGCTCGGCGCGCGGCTGGGTCAGATCGGGATCCTCGGCTGGGCCATCGTCGTGCCGACGCTGCTGGGGGTCGTTCTGGGCCGCGCGGCCGACCGGCTCTTTGGCACCGGCGTCTTCTTCACGGCCCCGGCGATCATGCTCGGCGCGGCGATCGGCTTCCACGCCGCCTGGAAATGGATGCACAGGCAATGACACTGCCCCCGCCCTTCGACACCGGCCCTGCCCTCGCCCTGCCCGCGCTCTGCGCCGGCATCGTCCTGGGGCTGGCGCATTTCGCGCTCCTCCACCGGGTGGCGGCGCTCTATCTCGGGGGCGGCTCCGTCCTGCGCGCGCTGGCGCTCCAGGCTGCGCGGCTGGCGATGCTGGCGGCCTTCCTGGCGCTGCTGGCACAGGCCGGGGCGCTGCCGCTGCTGGCCGGGACGCTGGGACTGCTGCTCGGGCGCCGCACCGTTCTGCGCCGCCGCTCCGGAGCGCCGTGATGGAGAACCCGCTGACCCTCGAACCGCTCTTCCGCCTCGGCCCCGTGCCGGTCACCGAGCCGGTGGCCGTGACCTGGGCGATCCTCGTGCTGGCGGCGGCGGGCTGCCACCTGGCCACGCGGCGGCTGCGCCTGGCGCCGGGCCGGCTGCAGACCGTGCTGGAGCTCTTCGTCACCGCCCTCGACAGCCAGATCCGGGACACGATGCAGCGCGATCCGGGCCGGTTCCGCACGCTGATCGGCTCGATCTTCCTCTATGTCCTCGCCGCCAACTGGTCCTCGCTCGTGCCCGGGATCGAGCCGCCGACCGCGCGGCTGGAAACCGACGCCGCCCTGGCGCTGATCGTCTTCGCGGCGACCGTCTGGCACGGCATCGCCGCGCTGGGGCCAGGGGGCTACCTTGCCACTTTCGCCGAACCCAGCTGGGTGATGATCCCGCTCAACCTCGTCGAGCAGGTCACCCGCACCTTCTCGCTGATCGTCCGCCTCTTCGGCAACGTGATGAGCGGGGTCTTCGTGATCGGCATCCTGCTGTCGCTCGCGGGCCTGCTGGTGCCGATCCCGCTGATGGCGCTCGACCTGCTGACCGGGGCCGTCCAGGCCTACATCTTCGCCGTCCTGGCCACCGTCTTCATCGGCGCCGCCATGGGCGAGCATCCCCCCGCTTCGCAAACCGCAAAGGAGCCAAGACCATGACCGGAGACCTCGTCCAGATCGCCAGCATCCTCGCCGCGGCGCTTGCCGTCTCCTTCGGCGCCATCGGCCCGGCCCTCGCCGAAGGCCGCGCGGTCGCCGCCGCGATGGACGCGATCGCCCGCCAGCCCGAGGCCGCGGGCACGATCAGCCGGACCCTCTTCGTCGGGCTCGCGATGATCGAGACGATGGCGATCTACACGCTGGTGATCGCGCTGCTGCTGCTCTTCGCCAACCCCTTCGCCTGAGCGCGGCAATGACCTTCGACTGGTGGACCCTGGGGCTTCAGACGGTCAACGTGCTGGTCCTGTTCTGGATCCTGTCGCATTTCCTGTTCCGGCCGGTCTCGGAGATCATCGCGAAGCGGCAGGCGGCGGCGATGGACGAGCTCGGCCGCGCGCGCGCCGACCGGGCCCGGGCCGAGGCCGCGCTGGCCGAGGCGCGCGCCCGCGACGACGACGTGGCGCAGCAGCGCGCAGCCCTGCTGTCGGAGGCGCAGGAGGGCGCGGAACGGGCGCGGCAGCACCTGCTGGAGGAGGCTCGTCAGGAGGCTGCCGGATTGCGCGCCGGGGCCGAGGCGGAGGCCCGCCGCCTCCGGCGCGAGGCCGAGGCCGCGATGCAAGACGCCGCCGCCGATCTGGCCGTGGAGATCTCGCAGCGGCTGCTGGCGCGGCTGCCGGGCCCGGGCGCTTCCGCAGGGTTCATCGACGGGCTGGCGAAGGCCGTGGCGGAGCTGCCGGAGCAGACGCGGCAGGGGCTCGGCGCGGCCGGCCCGGTCGCGATCCGGGCAGCCTGCGCTCTTGGCCCCGAGGAGACGCGCGCGCTGGCGGACCGGCTCGCGGCGGTGCTGGGCCGCGAGGTCGCGCTTTCCGTCAGCGTCGATCCCGCGCTGATCGCCGGGCTGGAGCTCGACGCGCCCCATGCCGTCGTGCGCAACCATTTCCGCGCCGATCTCGACCGCATCCGGCAGGAGCTCGGCGCGCATGGCTGAGCAGGATCCCCCCGCCGCCTGGCTCCGCCGCAGCCGCGCCGCGCTGGCCCGGACCCGGCTGGAGCCCGAGGCGGAGCCCGTCGGGCGGGTCATCTCGGCGGCCGACGGGATCGCGCGGATCTCGGGCCTTCCGGACGCGCCCCTGGGGGCGCTCCTCGCCTTCGAGGGCGGCCAGGCGGGCTTTGCCCAGGCGCTTGACGAGACCGAGATCGCCGCCGTGCTCTTCGACGGGATCAGCGGGATCCGGGCCGGCAGCAAGGTCGCCGATACCGGCGATGTCGTGCGGGTGCCGGTCGGCGACGCGCTTCTCGGGCGCGTGCTCGACCCGCTGGGACGGCCCATCGATGGCGGCGTCCCGCCCGCCGCCGCGCAATGGCTGCCGGTCGAGCGCCCCGCCCCCGGGATCATCGAGCGCGCGCTCGTCTCCGAGCCGATGATGACCGGCGTGCTGGCCGTCGACAGCCTCTTCGCGCTCGGCCGCGGACAGCGCGAGCTGATCGTCGGCGACCGGGCGACCGGCAAGACCGCGCTCGCGGTCGAGGCGATCATCAACCAGAAGCATTCGGACGTGCTGTGCATCTACGTGGCCGTCGGCCAGCGCGCGACGGCGGTGGAACGGGTCATCGCCGCGGTGCGCGCCCACGGCGCCCCCGAGCGCTGCGTCTTCGTCGTCGGCAGCACCGGCAGCGCGCCCGGCCTGCAATGGATCGCGCCCTTTGCCGGGATGACAATGGCCGAAGCCTTCCGCGACACGGGCCGCGACGTGCTGATCGTCATCGACGACCTGACGCGCCATGCCGAGACCCACCGGGAGCTGGCGCTGCTGACCCGCCAGCCGCCGGGCCGCGAGGCCTATCCCGGCGACATCTTCTATCTGCATGCCCGCCTGCTGGAGCGCGCGGCCAAGCTCCCGCGCGAGGTGGGCGGCTCGATCACCGCGCTGCCGATCGCCGAGACCGATGCGGGCAACCTCTCGGCCTACATTCCGACCAACCTGATCTCGATCACCGACGGGCAGATCGTGCTGGAGTCGCGCCTCTTCGCGGCGAACCAGCGCCCGGCGGTGGATGTCGGCCTGTCGGTCAGCCGCGTCGGCGGCAAGGCCCAGGCCCCCGCCCTGCGCAGCGTGTCGGGCCGGGTGCGGCTCGACTACGCGCAGTTCCAGGAGCTCGAGATGTTCACCCGCTTCGGCGGCATCTCCAGCACGCGGGTCAAGGCGCAGATCGCGCGCGGCGAGTGCATCCGGGCGCTGCTGAAGCAGCCGCGCTATGCCGGGCTGCGGCTGGCCGACCAGGTCGCGCTGCTGGCGGCGCTGGCCGAGGGGCGGCTCGACGCGCTGTCGGGGGACCAGCTGGCAGAGCTCCGGCGGCGCCTGCCGGCCCGGCTCGACAGCCAGGGCGCCGGGGCCCTGGCGCGGGTGCAGGAGACCGGCCAGCTGGACGATGCGGACCGGGCGGAGCTGGTCGCGCTGGTCTCCGGCCTCGCGCGCGAGCTCGGCGGGGAGGCCGCGCCATGAGCGGCACCCTTCCGGATGTCGAGGAGCGGATCGGCACCATCCGCAAGCTTTCGGCGGTGATCGGCGCCATGCGCGGCATCGCCGCCTCGCGGCTGCAGGACGCCCAGCTCCATGCCGGGGCGATCCGGCTCTATGCGGACACGATCGGCGCGGCGATCGGCCAGGCCCTGGCCTTCCCCGTCGCCGAGCCGGAGGCGCATTCCGGCGCGCCGCCGGGCGGCGCGCTGCTGATCCTGCTCTGCGCCGAACAGGGCTTCTCCGGCAGCTTCTCCGCCCGCATCCTGGAAGCCGCGCAGGACGCGATCCGGGCCGCTCCGGGCCCGGCCGAGGTCCTGCTGGTCGGCGACCGCGGACTGCTCGTCGCCCATGAATACGGGATCGAGACGGGCTGGACCGCGCCGATGATCGCCCATCCCGCGGGCGCCGCCGAACTCGCCGACCGGATCGCCGGGGCGGTGTTCGAGCGCATCTCGGCCGGACGCGACCCGGCAGTGTCGATCCTGCATGCCGCGCCCGGCGGCGAGAGCGGCTACACCCTGGTGCGCCGGCAGCTCGTCCCCTTCGACTATTCCCGCTTCCGGCGTCCCGGAGGCAAGCCGCTGCCGCTGACCGGGCTCGGCGCCGGGGAGCTGCTGGCGCGGCTGGTCGAGGAATACGTCTTCGCCGAGATCTGCGAGGCGCTGATGCTGTCATTCGCCGCCGAGAACGAGGCCCGCATGCGGGCGATGATCCTGGCCCATGACAATGTGGACGGATCGCTCGAGACGCTCACCGGACAGGCGCGGCGGCTGCGCCAGGAGGCGATCACCGAAGAGATCATCGAACTGTCGGCGGGCAGCCTGCCGCGGCGCTGAACATCAGCCAAAGCCGAGCGGATCCCGGCGCAAGCTGGCCGGGCCGGCGCCTTTGTCCGCCATCTCTGCGCCGGACCAGGTCCAGGGCCACAGCTGTCGGCGCCCAAGCCATGCCCCCCCGCCGGGCGTCGCGGGCCGGTGCCGGGCGGAGGCAAATCGCCCGTTCCGATTTCAACCTCAGGCTGTACATATACCACTATTATAATTCCAATGACGCAGGTCAAGGCGGCCGCCCGGGCGGCGCGGCTAGCATCACCGGCAGGCTGCAACGGAGGAGCCGCCGCGGCGGCACAAGGGCGGGGAGGCCGAGATGCCGAAAATCGATCATGCGCCGGCGCGGCGGATCAAGGACTTCGTCCGCGCCGTGAGGACGTCGGGGCTCTATCCCCAGAACCCGGTCGTCAACAGCGCCACGACAGAGCCGGTCGTCTGGGTCGGCGGGCGCGACCACCTGCTCTTCTGCTCGAACAACCTGCTGGGCCTGTCGAACCATCCCGGCGTGCGCGAGGCCGCCGCCAAGGCGCTGGACCGCTACGGGCTGGGATCGGGCGGCTCGCGGCAGATGGCGGCCAATATCGACGTCCACCGCGCGCTGGAGGAGCGCATCGCCGAATTCCTCGGCCAGGAGGACGCGATCTGCTTTGCCGCGGGCTACATGGCCAATGTCGGCAGCGTCCCGGCGCTGATGAAGCTCGACCGCTACCTGGAGATCGACCAGGTCAAATCCGTGGCGCCGATGGAGCCCGGCTGCGGGCCGGGCTGGGAGATCTTCAGCGAGGAGCTGAACCATGCCAGCCTGGTCGACGGCGTGCGGCTGGCCCGGGCCGAGGTCAGCCGCTTCCCGCACCGGGACATGGCGGCGCTGGCCGGATTGCTGGAGGCGTCGGAGGCGCCGTCGAAATTCATCGTCAGCGACGGGGTCTTCAGCATGGACGGCGACATCGCGCCGGTCCCCGAGCTCGCGGCGCTGGCGCGCGAGCATGACGCCATGCTGATGATCGACGACGCCCATGGCGTCGGCATGCTGGGCCAGGGCGGCCGCGGCAGCCTCGAGCATCTGGGCGTCGGCACGGAGGAGGTCGATCTGCAGATGGGCACCTTCACCAAGGCCTTCGGCGGCATCGGCGGCTATGTCGCCGGGGATGCCGAGCTGGTCGACTTCCTGCGGATCTCGGCGCGCACCTACATCTTCTCGGCGCCGCTGCCGCCCTCGATCGCCGCCGGAGTGGCGGAGTCCATCGACATCGCCGAGCGCGAGCCCTGGCGGCGGGAGAAGGCGCTGGAGAACGCCGCCTTCTTCCGCCGCGAGGCGAACGCGCTCGGCTATGACACGCTGGGCAGCGCGTTCCATATCGTGCCGGTGCTGATCGGCGGCGAGGCAGAGGCGGCGGAGGCCACGCGGCGGCTGCGCCATCGCGGCATCGTCGCGCCGCATGCCCGCTTTCCGGCCGTTCCCCTGGGCCGCGCGCGGATCCGCTTCGTGATGACCTGCCAGCATGACCGCGAGCAGATCGGCTACCTGCTCAAATGCCTGGCCGAGCTGCGGCAGGCGGACTGAGATGGCGCCGGGATCGCCCCGTCCCGTCGCGCTGGTGACCGGCGCCTCCTCCGGCATCGGGGCGGGCTTTGCCCGGGCGCTGGCGGCCCGCGGGCACGACCTGGCGCTGGTGGCGCGGCGCGAGGCGCCGCTGCGGGAGGTCGCCGGGACGCTGGAGCGCGCGCATGGCATCCGCGCCCATTGCCTGCCCGCCGATCTGGCCCGGCCCGGCGCCCCGGAGGAGATCGCCGCCGGGCTGGCCGCGCGCGGGCTTGCCGCCTGCCTCCTGGTGAACAATGCGGGCTTCGGCGTGCCGGGGATGCTCTGCGACGTCCCCTGGGAGCGGCACCGCGCGACGATCGAGGTGATGGCCGCCGCCCCGGTCCGGCTCTGCCATCTGCTGGCCCCGGCGATGATGGCGGCCCGCTCGGGGCGGATCGTCAATGTCTCCTCGCTCTCGGCGCTGCTGCCGCCCCATGCCGGGGGCACGCTCTACTATCCGGTGAAATCCTTCCTGCTGCAGTTCTCGCTGGCCTTCCACGCCGAGATGCGCCCGCATGGCGTGCATGTCACCGCGGTCTGCCCGGGCTTCACCGCCACCGGGTTCCGGGCGGCGGCGGGCGGCACGGTGGAGTCGGTCGCGGTGCCGCGATGGCTGTGGTCGGAGCCCGCCGACGTCGCGGCCGCCGCGCTGCGCGCCGTGGCCGCGAACCGCCCGGTCTGCATTCCCGGCCTCTTCAACAAGATGGTGGCCGTGGCCTTCAAGCTCGCCCCGGCCGCGCTCGGACGCCGGATGGTGCGGGGCTGAGGCTTCAGAACACGTCCGCCGCGCTGGCATGGAGCGGCCCGGCCTCGAGCCGCCGGATCTGCCCGGGCGCCATCCCGGCCACGTCGAGCCGCAGCACCGCCGACCCCGCCATCGCCCGCGACAGCAGCCCGCGGCGTCCATGGCGCAGGAGACGCCCCAGAACGGGCGAGCGGCGGTCCATCAGGATCAGCCCGACCTTCGCCCCCGCCCGCGCCAGCGCCGTTCCGGCCACGGCGAGGACGTCCGCCTCCCGCCCCGGCTCGGCGAGGATATTGCCGAAGCGCAGCACCGGCAGGTCCGAGAGGTCGAGCGCCCTGCGCAGCACCGGCACGCGCGGCAGCGCCCGCAGAAGCAGCCAGCCCGCCGCGCCCGGCATCGCGGTCACCGACCAGCGCAGGACCTCCGCCTGCAGCCCGGCGGCGATCCGGCCGTCGCGCAGCGCGACGAGGTAGTCCTGCGGCCGCAGCGACAGCGGGAAATCGGTCAGCTCGTGCCCGGCATAGAGCGCCTCCAGCCGCGCCGTCACCTCTGCCGCCTCGCCGGGCGCGAGCGGCCGCACGGCGGGGTCCGGGCGCGGATGCAGGCGGCTGAACAGCACCAGCGGGAACTCCGCCTCGAGCGCGTGGCCGATCCGGTCGGAGATCCGCAGCGAAAAGGCGGTGCCCGCCTCGACATAGGCAAAGCCGAACCCCGCCCCGGGCAGCTCGGCCTCGCAGGCGGCGCGCACCAGCTCCGCCAGCCGCCCCGCGATCCCCTCGCCCTGCCGGTCGGGCCGCGTCGCGGCCATGACGAAATGGAAGCCCGGGACCCACTCGCCCGCGATCCGCTTGCGGCAGCGGTCGAGCACCATGACCGCGATGTCCGTCCCGTCCTCGCGATGGACGAAGAAGGCCGGGTCGCGCAGCCGCGCCAGCTTCTCCGCGATCCCGGGGATGCGGTAGCGCGTCGCGCCGCTGCCCCATTCGGTGGCGGCCAGCAGCGCCAGCGTCTGCGCCGAGGGCGCGGGCTCGCAGATCACCGCCGCGCCGCCGGCCGGATCGGCCCAGAGCGGCTCTGCGCCCGTCATGTCCCGCCCTCCGTCTCCATCTGGCCGAGCGCCCGTTCCAGCCCCGCGAGGATCGCCGGGTCCGAGATCACCCGCGGCACCTTGGCCTGCCCGCCCGCCCGCGCCCCGAGCCAGCGCGCGAAACCGCCCGGCGGCACGAAGCGGACCCGCGGCGCGGCAAGCGCATAGCCGTTCTCGCGGAGCTCGGCGTAATCGTCGTTCCGGACGATCAGCGCGCGGTCGAGCGCGGCGGCAAAGGCCTCCGCCTCCGCCGGGCCGGGCAGCCGGTCGAGCTCCGCCAGGACGAGATGGCGCCGCGGCCCCGCCCCGCCCTGCAGGATGCCCGAGACGGTGAAATCGGTGACGCTGCGCCCGGCGGCGCGCGCCGCCGCCGCGACCGCCGCGACGAGGTCCGGCTCCGCCAGGTGCTCGCCGATCATCGAAACCGAAGAGGAGGTGCGCCCGCGCACCAGGATCCGCGGCGGGTCGAGCGTGACGAAGCGGACGGCATCGCCCGGCAGATAGGCCCAGAGCCCGGCCGCAGTGGAGATCGCCATCGCATAGTCGATGCCGGTCCGCGCCGTGCCGATCCAGTCGCGCCGCGGCTGCGGGCGGCCGAGCTCCTCCAGCGGCACGAATTCGTAGAAGATGCCGCCGTCGAGCAGCAGCCTCAGCCCCTCTCCGTCGCCGCGATCGGCATAGGCGAAGAAGCCCTCGCTGGCGGAATAGGCCTCGCGCGTCTCGGCCCGGCTGCCCGCCAGAAGCGCCGCGAAACTGTCGCGGTAGGGCGCGAAATCGACCCCGCCATGGGCGATCAGCTCGAGCCGCGGGAACCAGTCGGCGAGCGTGCTGCCGCCCGCCTGGCGCGCGACCTCGCGCAGGAAGAGCAGGCTCCAGTTGGGCGAGCCGCCGAGAAAGCGCAGGTCGGCCCCGAGCGCGACCGGAGCGAGGCGGCGGATCTTCTCGCCCCAGTCGGAAATCGCCGCGATCTCCGGCGGCGGCAGGAGCCGGCCGCGCAGGAACCGCGGCGCCATCGCGGCGGTGATCGCGCTGACCGCCCCCGCCTCGACCCCCGGCGCGCGGCTTTCCAGCCCGGTCGGACCGACTAGCCCCAGCGCGGCCCCGCCCAGCACCCGGCTGGCGGGACGGGCGGCGAGGTGGAAGGCCAGCAGGTCGAAGAAGCCGAGCGCGGCGGCGCGGCGCATCTGCGGGGTATAGGGGATGTGCTTCGAGCGCCCGGTCGCGGTGCCGGAGGTCAGCGCGAAGACCCCGATCCGCCCCGGCCAGCTGACATCCTCGAGCTGGGGAAAGGACGGCTGCCACCATTCCTGCCAGAACGCGTCGAACCCGCGGAGCGGCACGCGGGCCGCATACTCCGCCGGCGTGGCGATCGCGTCGAAGCCATGCGCCCGGCCGAAGCGGGTCCCGGCGGCCCGGCGCAGCAGCCGCCGCAGCAGCCGTGCCTGGACTGCCGCCGGATCGAGCCGCGCCAGCCGGGCCCGCCGCAGGCGCGCATAGGCCCTGAGGGCCGGCGTCGGGTCCAGCCGCCATCCGTGTTGCCTCGCCGGTGCCATGGCAGACATCCGGTCCTCCCTTCCGGCGCGCCGCCGCCCTACCGGCCCGCCCTCCCATCTTGCCGCAACGCCGCCACCCGCGTCATCCCCGATCAGCGCCGGAGGCGGCGGATTTGAGGAAGGGCCCGTGCCTGCGCGCGGAACGGCCCGACCGGCTTTCCCTGCGGTCCCAGGGCTCAGATGCGCACGGACAGGGTGAAGTGCGCCGTCCGCCCGCGGGCCGGGGCAGAGCAGGCATCCCGGGCCGGAACGGGCATGGCCGCGCAGCGATGCGCGCGGCAGGCCGCCGGCCCGTATGTCCCCCGCACCGGGAGACGCGGCGGGCCATTGGCAGAGCGCCGGAAAGCCTGTTCGGCCGCGGAGCTCGGGCGCAATGCCGGGAAGCGGGGCTTCCGGGCGGCTGGACTTGCTCAAATCAGGCAGCCTTGGTCGAATCCGGAACGATTTCCTCCTGGGCGACGTCCCGGGACCCAATTTTCATCAACCTGCGCGTGGCACTTGCCGTCCCTGCCGGGAGTGCCCCGTCCCAATGGACACCCGGCCGGCCGGTACCTCGGGGAACGGGACAGAAATCACGCCGGGGGCGAGGCTGCCCTTTCACGGAGGCCGAGAGCCAACCGGCTCCAGCCGCCGGACCCGGATGCCGGCCACCTCTGCCGCGACTGCGCCCGGCGCCGGTTCCCGATGCGCGCCCGGCGCCGATATGGTAGTCTCGGGGCAGCGTCTGCATCCGGCGCCCCCGGCGCCGCATGCGGCACCGGCATGGGAGGACCGGAAATGAAGCCAGTGATACTGCTTGTGGGACGTCTTCCGGCAGTGGTCGAAACCGTGGCGCGCGAGCTCGAGGATCTGCCCGTCCAGTGGCTTGGCGCGCATGACCGCGACGAGGTCGCGGCCCAGCTCGAGCGCGAGCCCGGCATCGCAACTGTCGTGATGGGGGCGGGGCTCGACGACCGGACGCGCGGCGAGCTGATCGGCGTGATCGCGTCGCGCCGCCCCGATCTGTGCATCCACCTGAAGGACCGCGCCTCGGGACCCGGCGGGATGGCGGCCTTCGTCCGGCGCGTGCTGCACGCGGAGCGCCTGGCCGAACCGGCCTAGCCGCGCCGCCATCCGTTGCCGTGGCCCCCCTGTCGCGGCAACAGGCGGCCCCCGGACCCGCGCAAAAGGCGGGCCCGGCGCGGCACGCGGTTGACCCATGTCAGGGCGGTCCCGGCGATCTGCGCTAGGCTCGGACGCGGGAGGGACAGCGGCATGACCGCAGAGGGCGCAGAGATCATCCGCGCGGCGGGCCTCGGCAAGGTCTACCGCAGCGGCGCGCTGGAGGTGCAGGCGCTCGGCGGCGTGGATTTCGCGGCGCGGGCGGGGGAATTCGTCGTCATCCTCGGCCCCTCGGGCTCGGGCAAGTCGACCTTCCTCAATATCCTCGGCGGGCTCGACACCGCCTCCTCGGGCCATGTCTGGTTCCGCGATGCCGAGCTGACCGCGATGAGCGAGCGCGGCCTGACGCTCTACCGCCGCGACCATGTCGGCTTCGTCTTCCAGTTCTACAACCTCGTCCCCAGCCTGACCGCGCTGGAGAATGTCGCCCTGGTCACGGAAATCGCCCGCGATCCGATGCCCCCCGCCGAGGCGCTGGAGCTGGTCGGGCTCGGCCCGAGGCGCGGGCATTTCCCGGCGCAGCTCTCGGGGGGCGAGCAGCAGCGCGTCGCCATCGCGCGGGCCATCGCCAAGCGGCCGGAGCTCCTGTTCTGCGACGAGCCGACCGGCGCGCTCGACAGCGTGACCGGGGTGCGGGTGCTCGAGGCGCTGGAGGGCGTCAACCGCGCCACCGGGGCGACGACGCTGGTCATCACCCACAATGCCGCAATCCGCGAGATCGCCGACCGCAGCCTGCGCTTTGCCGACGGTCGGATCGTCGAGGAGATCGCCAACAGCACGCGCAAGGCGCCGGCGGAGGTGTCATGGTGATCCCGCCGCTGCGCCGCAAGGTCCTGCGCGACCTGCGCCGCCTCTGGGCGCAGGCGCTGGCCATCGCGGCGGTGCTCGCGGCCGGGGTCGCGACCATGATCCTGGGCACCGGCGCGCATGACGCGCTGTCCCAGACGCGCGACCGCTACTACGAGCAGAACCGCTTTGCCGATGTCTTCGCCGATCTGACCCGCGCGCCGCTGGCGCT
The DNA here is from genome assembly GCF_005870025.1 of Poseidonocella sp. HB161398. Taxonomy (GTDB): domain Bacteria; phylum Pseudomonadota; class Alphaproteobacteria; order Rhodobacterales; family Rhodobacteraceae; genus Mangrovicoccus. The sequence goes on along the minus strand of NZ_VATA01000011.1, from coordinate 43,771 downwards.
CCTGCCCGAGGCCGCGGCGATCGACGGCGTGCTGGCGGCCGAGGCGCGGATCGTCCGGCTGGGGCGGCCGGAGCTTCCGGGCCAGTCCGCCCCGGCGGCGATGATGCTGGTCTCGCTGCCCGCCGCGGAGGGGCTGAACCAGCTCCACCTGCGCCGCGGGCGGCTGCCCGACCCGCAGTCGGACCGCGAGCTGGCCCTCTCCGAGAGCTTCGCCGCCGCCCACCAGCTGGGTCCCGGCTCCGTGCTTGCGGTCGTGCTCGACGGGCGGCGGCTGGATTTCACCGTCACCGGCACGGCGCTTTCGCCGGAATACATCTATGCGCTGGGACCGGGCGAGATGATGCCCGACCCGTCGCGCTTCGGCATCGCCTGGCTGCCGCGCGCGCCGCTGGCCGCGGCGGCCGACATGGAGGGCGCCTTCGACAGCCTGGTGCTGAAGCTCGCCCCCGGCGCGTCGGAGACGCGGGTGATCGCCGCGCTCGACGGCCTTCTCGCCCGCTATGGTGGCACCGGGGCGATCGGGCGCGCAGACCAGATGTCCCATGCCTTCCTCGATGCCGAGCTGCGCCAGCTCGGCGCCATGGCCCGCGTGCTGCCGCCGATCTTCCTCGCGGTCGCCGCGATGCTGGTCAACATGACGATGTCGCGGCTGATCGCGCTGGAGCGCGAGCAGATCGGGCTCTTGAAGGCGCTCGGCTACAGCCGCCGCGCAATCGCCGGGCACTACATGGAATTCGTCCTGGCGATCGCGCTCGCCGGCATCCTGATGGGCTTCGCGGCGGGCGCCTGGCTGGGCGCGGGGATGGCGCGGCTCTATGCCGAGTTCTTCTCCTTCCCCTTCCTGGTCTTCACCCGCGACCCGCAGATCTACGCGCTGGCGGCGCTGATCGCCCTGGCGGCCGCGGCGGCGGGCGCGCTGCGGGCGGTGCGTGCCGTCGCCGCGCTGCCCCCGGCGGTGGCGATGGCGCCGCCCGCCCCGCCGGCCTACCGCCAGCGCCCCGGCTGGCTCGCCACCCTCCTGCCGATGCGGCAGAGCCTGCGGATGGTGGCGCGGCACCTTCTCCACTGGCCGCTGCGCACCGCCTCCGGCATCCTCGGCGTCGCGATGGCGACCGCGATCCTGATCGCCTCGCTCTGGACCTTCGGCTCGGTCGAGCAGATGATCGACGTCACCTTCCATCGCGGCGAACGGCAGGATGTCCGGCTCAGCTTCGCCACCGCGCAGGGGCCGGGCGCGCTCGACGATGTCCGCCACCTGCCCGGCGTGATGGCCGCCGAGCCCTTCCGCAGCCTGCCCGCCCGGATCTCCGCCGGGCCGCGCGCCAAGCGCATCTCGATCGAGGGCCGCCCGGCAGAGCCACGGCTCAGCCGCGTCCTCTCGCCGGATCTGCGGCCCATGACGATGCCCGGCACCGGGCTGATCCTCAGCGAGGCGCTGGCCGAGGCGCTGCAGGTCCGCCCCGGAGAAGAGGTGACGGTCGCCTTCCTCGACGGCCGCCGCCGGACGGTGCAGCTGCCGGTCAGCGGGCTCTCAGTCGGCTATGTCGGGCTCGGCGCGGCGATGGAGATCACCGCGCTGAACCGCGCGGCCGGCGAGGGCGCGCGGCTTTCCGGCGCCGTGCTGCAGCTCGACCCCGCCGGGCAGGAGGCCTTCTTCGCCGCCGCGCGCGCCGCGCCCGAGACCGGGCTCCTGTCGGTGACATCGCTGGCGCTCGCGCGGTTCCGCGCCACCCTGGCCGAGAACCTGGCCGTGATGATCAGCGTCTATGTCGGGCTCGCCGCGACGATCGCCGCCGGGGTGGTCTACAACCTGGCCCGCATCGCCCTGTCCGAGCAGGGGCGCGAGCTTGCCAGCCTGCGGGTCCTCGGCTTCACCAGAGCAGAGGTCGCCGCCATGCTCCATGCAGAGCTGGCCATCGTGGTGCTGGCCGCGCAGCCGCTCGGCTGGGCGATCGGCCATGCCATGGCGCGCGCCATGGCCGCCGCCTTCGCCTCGGATCTCTACCGGGTGCCCTTCGTCATCGGGCGCGAGGTCTACGCCACCGCCAGCCTCGCCGTCTGCGCCGCCGCGCTCCTCTCGGCGCTGGCGCTGCGCCGGCGGATCGCCCGGCTCGACATCATCGGCGTGCTGAAGACAAGGGAGTGACCCATGCGCCGCCTCATCCTGCCCCTCTTCGCCACCCTCGCCCTGCTCCTGGCCCTCGCCTGGGCCTTCGCCCCGCGCCCGGTGGCGGTGGAGACCGCGCGCATCGCGCCGCGCGACCTGGCCGTCGAGATCTCCGAGGAGGGCCGCGCCCGCATCCGCGAGGTCTTCGCCGTCTCCGCCCCGATCTCGGGCAGGCTCGAGCGGATCGCGCTCCATGCCGGGGACGCGGTCACGGCAGAGGAGACCGTGGTCGCCCGCATCGGCCCGGCCGCGCCCGAGCTTCTCGACTGGCGCGCCCGCGCCGTGGCCGAGGCCGCCGCCGCGGCTGCCGATGCCGCGGTCGCGCTGGCCCGCGCCGAGCTGGCCCAGGCCGAGGCCGAGCAGGAGCATGCCGCGACCGAGGCGGAGCGCAGCCGCAAGCTTTTCGAGCGCGCGGCGATCCCGGCCCAGCTGCGCGACAATGCCATTCTGGCCGAACGCACCGCGGCCGCGGCGGTGGAAAGCGCGCGGGCCAATCTCGAGGTGCAGGAACGCAAGCGCGACAGCGCGGAGGCGCTTCTGGCGATCGGCAATGGCAGCGTCCCGGCCAGCTGCTGCGTCGCGGTCACCGCCCCGGTCTCGGGCCGCATCCTGCGGGTGCTGACCGAGGACGAGCAGGTCGTGCAGGCCGGCACGCGGATCCTCGAGATCGGCGATCCCGGCAATCTGGAGATCGTCGCCGACCTGCTGTCGCGCGATGCCGTCGAGGTCGTGCCGGGGGCGGCCGCGCGGATCACCGGCTGGGGCGGCCCGGAGCTTGCGGCGACGGTCGAACGGGTCGAGCCGGCGGCGGAGACCAAGGTCTCGGCGCTCGGCATCGAGGAGCAGCGCGTCGAGGTGATCCTGGCCCTGACCGGCGGGCCGGAGGCGCGCGCCGCGCTCGGGCACGGCTTCCGCGTCAACGTCCATATCCGGGTCTGGTCCGGGCAGGACGTGCTCGCGGTGCCGGTCGGCGCGCTCTTCCGCGACGGGCCGGACTGGGCGGTCTTCCGGGTGGAGGACGGCCGCGCGCGGCTCCGGCGCATCGTCATCGGCGCGCGCAGCGACGCCTTCGCCCAGGTGCTGGACGGGCTCTCCGCGGCGGAGGAGGTCATCCTGCATCCCGCCGACACCGTGGCCGACGGCACGAAAGTCGTGCAGGCCCCGTCCTGAGCCCGTGACAGGCGCCGCCGGCCCTATCCTACCGGCGGGCACGGGGCGCTTCCCTCTGCCCGGCGTCCAGGACCGGAAGAAATCGGCCGCGAACGGCCGACCGACGGCGGCGGCGGGCCCATTCCTCCGCCGTTCAGATGCGCTCTGCGCCAGGGCGCTGCCATATCCGCGCGAGGCACAGCGCCAGGGCGGCCAGCCCCGCGCCGCAGAGGGCGATGGCGAGCCCGAGGAAGGCCGCGCCGGTGACCACGATCCAGAGGCCGGTCAGGCCGAACCCGCCCAATGCGCCGAGGGCGGCCGTGCAGGTCACGGCGGCGGTGACGGCGGCCAGCAGCCCGTGCTCGGTCCGCCGCCCGGGCGCAGCCAGCGCGGCCGGGAAGGCGGCCAGGGCAAGGAGCGCGGCAAGCACCGCCAGCGCCTGGCGGGGCGGCATCGGCCCGGCGGCGGCCGTGACGGCCCTCTGCCAAACCCCGCCGAGCGTCAGCCAGGCCAGCAGGCCGCCCAAGAACGCGCCGATGGCCAGGGCGGCAAGCGGGCGGAGCCGCGGCTCCGGCGGCGGCGCGCCCACAGGGCCCGAGATATAGGGCCAGCCGCGGCCCGCCCGCCCGCGGGCGAAGCGCGCCGCCAGCGGCAGCCCGGCCACCACCGCCAGCACGGGTGGCGCGAACGGGTTCATCGCCACCGCCATCAGCATGCCGCCCGCGAGCATCCCGAGCACGGAGGCGATCCCCTGCCCCGGCGCCGCAAGGAAGATACCGGCGAAGAGGAGCTGCGCGCCGAGCACCAGCCCGGGCGGCACCAGCAGGACCAGCGGCAGCGCGGCGCAGGCAAGGAGGACGCGCAGCAGCCCCGGCCCGCGCTCCAGCCGCGCCAGCACCGGCGTCCAGGTCACCGCCGCGCGGCGCAGCCAGACGAGCCAGATCCAGTAGAGCAGGAACTGCAGCGCCAGGATCGGCGCCAGCATGGCGAGCGCGATGCGGATCTCGCCGCCCGCGCTGCCTGCGGCCCCGGGCAGCGGCACCGAGAAGACGATGCCCGCCGCCGAGGTGGCGAGCCCGGCCAGCGTGCCCGCGGCCGCCGCGGCGGCCTGGCCCGCGACCGGCGGGGGGCGGCAGCCGAGCAGCACCGCGGCATGCCAGCTCCGCCAGGCGATCGGCGCCATCGCCGCGCCCATCGGCACGGCCAGCAGGATGAGCGGCGCCAGCCCCGCCGCGGCGATCACCGCCGCGGGCGCCGAGAACAGCCGCAGGATCGCGTCGGCCTGGAACAGCCCGAACCAGGTCAGGAGCGCGATCGGCGTGGCGAAAGCGATGGCATAGGCCAGCGGAAACAGCGTCGCCGGGCGCGGCGCGAAGGTGTCTCCGGTGGCGCCCAGCCCCAGCAGCCGCGCCGAGGGCGGCGGGTGCAGCGACAGCAGGACGCGCCAGCCGGGCGGATCGGCCATCCGCGCGAATTCCCGCGCGAGCCCCGCGCCGATCTCGGGCACCAGCCCGGCGCGCAGGTCGGCATAGCGCTCGCGCGCGCGGTAGACCGCCGCCGCCGCCAGCAGGACCAGCCCGGTGACCAGCGCCAGCCGCCCCAGCTCCCAGGCCATGAAGCGGATCGAGGCGCCGTCTCCGGCAAGCGCGCGGCGCAGCGTCTCGGGCTCGGCGGGCTCGGCCAGCGCCAGGAGCAGATAGGCCGGCCAGATCACGCAAAGCAGCGCCGTGGTGGCCGCGCGGGTGACGAGCGTCGTGGTAACGTCGCGATTGGCCACATGCGCCAGCTCATGTGCCAGCATCGCGTCGAATTGCGGCGGATCGGTCAGCGCCGCGGCCACGGCGCCGCCGCTCAGCGCGATCACCGGCCGCCGGTTCGAGCCCAGCACCGCGGCGCGAGGCAAGGGGTCGAGCGGCGCCCAGAGGAGCTTCGGGTGCCGCGCGCAGCCGATCGCGGCCGCCAGCCGGGCGAGCCGCGCGCCGACGGCATCGGCAAGCGGCGGGGGCAGCGGCTCCAGCCCCGCCGTCGCGACGATCCGCCAGCGCAAGGCCGTGGCGAGAAGGACCGTCGCGCCCCAGAAAAGGAGCAGCAGGACGACCGGCCAGAAGACCGCGCTGCCCCCCGCGAGCCCCGCCATGCAGCCATTGACCGTGCTGCGGAGCTCCAGGACCAGCTCCGGCGCGGCCTCCGCGGCGGCCCGGGAGAGAACCGGCATCGCCTCGGCGCGCAGGCAGTCCTCGACCGCGGCGAGCGAGGGGGCGAAGGCGCCGACCACGTGGAACCCGGCCGAGAGCGCGACGGCGGAGGAGACGAGAAGCAGGAAGGCCAGGCGGTAGCGGGTCTCCCCAGCGAAGGGGAACGGGTTGAGGAGCGGGCCCGGCCCGGTCACTGCGGCCCGGCGCCGGGCGGCGCGGGCGCCGCGATGCGCGACACGATGGCATGGGTAAGCGCCGCGGCGACGTCTTCGGACAGGTACTTGCGCGCCTCCGCGGCGATGCCCTCCTGCAGCCGGGCGAATTCCGCGGGCGGCAGCTCCAGCGGCTCCGCCTTGCCGCCCGCCAGCCGCGTGCCGATCGCGGCGAACAGCGCCCTCCCGGCGCCGAGCGCCTTCTCCTTGGCCAGGTCACGCAGGGTCTCGAGCCCGAAGGCGGCCAGCACCAGCGCCACCGGCGCAAGCGCAGCCCCGGCCTCGGCAGCCGTGCCGAAGCCGATGGCGCGGCCGTAGCTGCTTGCGGGCAGCCGCCCGCCATTCCGCCAGAAGGCGGCCTCGGTCGCGGGCATCAGCAGAAGCTCGGCGGGGCGCAGCTCGCCCACCACCGCGCGGGCCAGCGCGCTGGCCGTGTCGATGCCGTCCCTTTCCATGCCGTGCGCCTCCCCCTGCCGCTGCGGCAATCCTAGCGCCGGGACGGCATTTCCCGTAGCGCTTTCCGCCGGCCCGGCTCGCCTTTTGCGTGTTCTGCCCCAAGACCGGGCAGGCGGGGCGCGCTCAGCCCGCCCTGTAGCGCCGGGCGATGACCGAGCTGCCGAGGCTCGTCAGGATCACGGTGACGATCAGCAGGAGGAAGGCCAGCGCCGCGCCGAAGGGCCAGTTGGAGGCGCGGGCGAACTGCTCGTAGACCGCGGGCGCCATCATCTGGAACTGCGGCCCGCCAAGCAGCAGCGGCGTGGCATAGGCGTTCATGCACAGGATGAAGACCAGCGTCGCCCCGGCAAGCACCCCGGGCAGCGACAGCGGCATCAGCACCCGGAAGAAGGACCGCCCCGGGCGCGCGCCGAGATTGGCCGCGGCCTCCTCGACCTGGCGCGGGATGCTCTCGATCACCGAGGCCAGCGTCAGGATCATGTAGGGCAGCACGATCCCCACCGTGGCGAAGATCACCGCGCCGGGCGTATAGAGAAGCTGCAGCGGCTCGGCGATGATCCCCGCCCCGCGCAGGGCGGCATTCACCAGCCCGTCGGTGCTCAGCAGCGCCAGGTACCCCGCCGAGCGCACCACGCCCCCCACGAGAAGGGGGAACATGGTCAGGATGGTCAGCTTGCTCTTCCAGCGGCTCTCCATGCGCGCCAGCCAGTAGGCCGGGCCATAGGCCAGCAGCGTGGTCAGCGCCGTGCAGGCCAGCGCCACGAGAATCGTGGTGGTCAGGATCTTCTGGTAGTAGGGATCGGCCACCGCCCGCGCGTAGTTCTCGAAGGTGAAGGCCTGCTTCATCAGGAAAAGCGGGTCGAAGACGTTGAACGAGTAGCGCAGCATCAGCAGCATCGGCCCGCCGAGCAGCAGCAGGACCAGAAGGCCCGCCGGAAGAACGAGTTTCGCCATGGGTCAGCCCTTGAGGATGCGGTTCCAGGCATCCAGCATCGCCGCCTGGTTCTCCATGATGAAGTCGAGGTCGGGCTGCCAGAGGCGGTTGCGCTCGGCCTCGGTGAAGCCGATCTCGGCCTCGAGCTCGGGCGGGATCGACCCGTTGGAGACCGTCGGCAGATAGCCCATCTTGGCCGCGAAGGCCGCCTGCGCCGCCGGGTCGAGCAGCGCGGACATGTAGGCCATCCCGCCCTCGGCATTGCGGGCGTTCTTCGGCACCGCCGCCTCGTAGACCGCGGGGAAGGCGCCCTCTTCGGGGATCACCCAGCCGAGGTCGATCCCGCCCTTGCGCCAGCTGTAGCCGCGCGCCGCCGAGATGACGGTCAGCCAGATATCGCCCGAGGCCAGCGCCTGGCCGACCGCCTCGGTCGAGGGCAGCAGCTTGGCGTCGAGCTCGCGCCAGGCCTGCACGCCGGTCTCGGCGCCCTCGAAATCCGACAGCGTCCCGCCATTGGCGATGGCCGCATAGGCCATGTTCGAGGTGTAGAGGAAATCGCTCAGCCCGATCCTGCCCTTGTAGGCGGGGTTCCACAGCTCGGCGACCGAGGCCGGCGGGGTCGGGATCAGGTCCTTGCGGTAGACGATCGCATGGGCCGAGTAGATCAACGGCACCGAATGGGATTTCCGCAGGAAGGGCAGGATGTTGCCATAGCCCGGCACGGTCTCCTCGCCCAGCTCCTCGAGCGCGCCGACCTTGGCGGCGGCATGCATGTCGAAATCGGCAAGCAGCGCGGCATCCATGCTGCCGCGGCGCTGCATCCGCTCGGTGATCAGCTTGGTGCGGCGCGGCACCGGGCCCGAGACCTCCTGCAGGATGCTCCAGCCGGCGGGCTCGAGGATCGCCTCGTCGACATTGGCCTTCAGCAGGTCGCCGAAGGTGCCGCCCCAGGTGCCGACGACGATGTCGGAGGACTGGGCGATGGCGGGGGTGCAAAGCAGCCCTGCCGCAGAGGCGGCCGTGGCGGATGCAAGGAAGGCGCGGCGGGACAGTCGCGTCATGTCGGTATCTCCTGTTGGTTTGTCTTGTCGTTCGGACGGCGCCCGGCTCAGGCGCCGAGCAGCCTGGCGCTGGCCCCCGGCCAGCTCAGGCGCACCGGGTCGCCCGTCCGCAGCCCGGCCAGCGCGTCGTCCGGACCCGGGGTCGCGGCGATCACGGTGACCGGCGTCTGGCCGAGCATCACGGTGTATTCGGTCTGGGCGCCGAGATAGAGGATCTCGCGCAGCGCCCCCCCGACCCCCTCGCCTGCGTCCTCGCGGGCGAGGACGATCTTCTCGGGACGGATGGCGTAGAAGCTGCCCCCGGCCGCGCCCGCGGCGGCGGCAGGCAGGAGCGTGCCGCAGGCGGTGCGGAACCCGCCGCCCTCGGCGCGGCCCTCGATCACGTTCGAGCGGCCGACGAATTCCGCGACGAAGGCATCGGCCGGGCGCTCGTAGAGATCCTGCGCCGTCCCGGCCTGCCGCACCCGACCGCCTTCCATCAGCACCAGCCGGTCGGACATGGTCAGCGCCTCCTCCTGGTCATGGGTGACCATCAGCGTGGTCAGCTCCAGCGACTGCTGCAGGGCGCGGATCTCGCTGCGGACCTCGCCGCGCAGCTTGGCGTCGAGATTGGAGAGCGGCTCGTCGAGCAGGAAGACCGCCGGGTTCAGCACCAGCCCGCGGGCCAGCGCGACCCGCTGCTGCTGCCCGCCCGAGAGCTGGCGCGGATAGCGGTCGGCCAGGTGCTCGAGCCGCACGCGGCGCAGCGCCTCTAGGCTTTGCGCCTCGCGCTCGGCGCGGCCGACCTTGCGCATTTCCAGCCCGAAGCCGACATTCTGCGCCACGGTCATGTGCGGGAAGAGCGCGTAGGACTGGAAGACCAGCGCGGTATCGCGCTCGTAGGGGGCCAGCCGGGTGACGTCGCGCCCGTCGATCAGCACCGATCCCGCGCTCGGCGCGACGAAGCCCGCCACCATGCGCAGCGTCGTCGTCTTGCCGCAGCCCGAGGGCCCCAGCAGCGAGACCAGCTCGCCCCGGGCGATCTGCATGCTCATCCCGGCGACCGCGACCGCGCCGCCATAGTCCTTGCGGATATTGACAAGTTCCAGCGATTTCATGTGCGTCACTCCGGGTCTCAGACGATGCGGGACAGTTTCACGTAGCGGTCGGTGACCAGCATCATCGCGGCGATGACGACGATCTGGATGGTCGCCACGGCGGCCAGGGTCGGGTCGATCTGGAATTCCAGGTAGTTCAACATGGCGATCGGCAGGGTGCTCATGCCCGGGCCCACGAGGAGCAGCGTCAGCTCCAGGTTCTCGAAGCTCTGGATGAAGGAGAACATCGAGGCGGCGACGATGGCCGGGCGCATCATCGGCAGCGTCACCCGCCAGAACACCGTGGCATGGCGCGCCCCGAGGTTGAGCGCGGCCTCCTCGACGCTGCGGTCGAGCCCCTGCAGCCCGGCCGTCACCACCCGCACCGTCCAGGGAATGGTCAGCAGCACATGCGCGGCGACAAGCCCCGGCAGCGTGCCGACGATGTCGCGGTCGAGCCGGGTCTGCGCCAGCAGGTAGGTCAGGTAGAGCGCCGTGCCCGCGACGATCCCCGGCACGATGATCGGGCCCAGCAGGAAGGTGGTGATCGCCTGCTTGGCGCGCAGGTTGCTGCGCACCAGCGCCAGCGAGGCGGCGGTCCCGGCCGGCACGCCGATCAGCGTGGCGATCGCGGCGACCTTGAAGCTGGTCACGAAGCCGTCGAGGAACTCGTCCCGCCCCAGCGCATTGCGGTACCATTCCAGCGACAGGCCGCTGGGCGGGAAGGCGATGATCGCGTCGCGGAAGACCGAGGTCACCGCCAGCAGCACGACCGGCAGGAGCATGACCGTATAGGCCAGGACGATCCCGCCGCGGTAGATCGCTCCGGTCAGTCGCATGCGGCCTCCTCCCCTTCGGCGGCGAAGCAGACGGCATAGCGGTCCGCGACCGCCTGCAGCGCGCCCATCGCCTCCGGGCCGAAGCCCCCGGCGCGGCCCATCAGGTTCAGCTGCCCGACGGCCCGTCCGTCCCCGGCGCGCACCGGCAGGTTGGCGATGGCATCGGCGCCGAGCCCCAGGATCGCGTCCCCGTCGGGAAAGCCCGCGCGGATCGCCGCGGCCCCTTCGGTCACGACCGGCGTCCCGGCGGCGCGCACCCGCGCCATGGTCGGCGCCTCGGCGAAGAGCTTGACCCCTTCGGCGGCGAAGATCTCCGGATGGCTGGAGAAGGCCCGCTCCGCCCGGTCGCCGCGATAGCGCAGCGCGGTCAGCGCGCGGATCCCGGCAATGCCGCGAAGCTCGTCCAGCAGCGCCGGGAAGCTGCGCCCGGCCGTCATGCCCGCCCCTCCGCGCCCGCCATCGGCAGGTCGAGCCGCGTTCCGGCCAGATCGACCGAGATCAGCGGCATGCGGCCATGCGGGACCTTCTTGAAATGGTCGGCATCCGCCCCGGCAATCGACAGCCGCAGCCGACTGCCCTTCGACAGGGTCCAGGCGGTCGGCAGGAGCGGGATGCGGATGGTCTGCAACTCTCCCGCGGGCAGCGGCAGCGCGCTGCCGCGGCGGAAGCTGCGGAAGGGCCAGGCCACGCGGATCGTCTCGGGCGGCTCCGCCTCCTGGCGGAAGAGCGCGCGCAGCACGCCCTCGGTGATGTAGCGTTCGGTGCCGTCGGCCTCGATCTCGGTCAGATAGGCGAAGAGTCCGGCATCGGGCGCGTCGAAGGCGGCCGAAAGCGTCAGCAGCGGATGCCCGGCGATGCGCGTCTCCTCCGCCACCGGGGCGCTGTCCCAGCTCAGCATCGCGTCGCTGCGCCCCTGCCAGTCGCAGTAGTAGTTGCGCGAATCCATCCCCGCGATGCGCTCGTAGCGGGTCTCGGAGCCGGTGCCGGTCTGCGGCACGCACTGGTATCTTGCCACCCCCTCCGAGGCCGTGGCGCCCAGCCCGCCCGCCGCGTCGGGATGCAGGCTGCGGATCCCGGGCTGCGGCGGCCAGTCCGCGGCGTCCTGCCAGGCCTCCTCGTGCAGCGCATAGTAGGAGACCGGCGGCTCGCCGGCCAGGCCGGTCTCGGCGCCCTCCAGGTAGGTATCGAAGAAGCGCAGCACGCAGCCCAGCAGCGGAAAGCCCGGATCCTCGCTCTCGCGCCAGGGCGAGACATCGATCCGCGCGCCGTGATCCCAGGGGCCCAGCACCAGATGGCGCGGATTGCGGTCGAGCGTCAGGAAGCGCGCGATGGCGCCATTGGCGTAGCCCGCCCCGTCGAGCCAGCCCGAGACCGACAGGACCGCCACGTCCGCGGGAATGCCCGCCGCATAGGCATAGGGGCTGATCGCGGCGCTGCTGTAATCCGGATCATAGGGCAGCCCCTCCTCGCGATAGGCGAGATCGGCCATGAAATCGGTTTGGCGGAAATTGCCCTGGTGCTCGGCCACGGCCGCGGCGGCGAGGCTGCCATCGGCGTCCGCGTCGACCGGCTGCGGCCCCTGGTAGTCGGGATGGGCGTAGTACTTGTAGTCCTTCAGGTAGCTGCGCTGGTCGAGGTCGAGCCCCTTCATCAGGTCGTCGTAGATCCGGGTCAGCGAGCTGCACTGCATGCCGCCGGGGAAGTAGTTGTCGGCATAAGTGTCCCAGACCGAGAAGAGCGGCGCGATCGCCTTGACCGCCGGATGCCCGGTCGAGGCCAGGAAGTCCGAGGCCGCGCCCAGATAGGAGATGCCGGTCGCCCCCAGCACGCCGTTCGACCAGTCCTGCGCGACCGCCCAGTCGGCGATCTCGGCGCTGTCCAGCCGCTCCGCGGGCGAGCGGAACCCGTCGCGCGTGCCGAAGCTGGCGCCGGTGCCGCGCACGTCCACCACCACGACCGCATAGCCGCGCGGCACGAAATAGTCGCTGAACTTGGCGGTGTTCGGATTGGGCACGGCGTCCGATCCCGGGCGCAGCTTGAAGCGGCGGAAATACGGGGTGAAGAGCAGCAGCGCCGGGAAGCGCGCGCCTTCGGCCGCCCCCTCGGGCAGCCAGGCATCGACGGCGATCCGGCAGCCGTCCCGCATCGTCACGTAGCAGGAGACCGGCGCGGCGGGCAGGCGGTAGGGCACCGCGCGCCCGGCTTCATAGGCGGCGACGCGGCTGTGCAGATCGGCTTGGGAGGTCATCGGGGGTCTTCCGTGGTTTGTCCTGCCGCCGTTACAGACAAAATTCCGGATTGCGTAAATTGAATAATTTTGCAGTTCACTTGCGTTTTGCGTAACTGTTGGCGGAGCCTGCCCGAGGACCGACCGCCATGCCGCTGAGCCACCGATCGCTTGAAGCCTTCCGCGCCTTCGTCGAGACCGGCTCGGTCAATGGCGCCGCCGACCGTCTGCTGCGCACCCCGCCGCAGATCAGCCGCCTGCTCTCGGCGCTGGAGGAGGAGCTGGGCTTCCCGGTGCTCGCGCGGCATGGCCGCCGGCTGCGGCTGACCCGCGAAGGCACGGAATTCTACCGAGAAACCGAGCTGGTCCTGCAGGCCTTCGACGATGCCGAGCGGCGCGCCGACCAGATCCGCCGCGGCCGGAAGGAGCACCTGCGCATCCTCGTCGCCCCGTTCATCTCGCATGCCGTCATCAACCGCTCGCTCGCCGAAGTGATGAAGAAGCGCCCGCGGATGACGGCGCAGATCGACGCCCGGGTGCGGCTCGATATCGACCTCTGGGTCGGGCAGGAGACCTTCGATCTCGGCATCGCGCCCCTGCCGGTGAAGGCGGGCGCCTTCGAGGTGGAGCCGTTCCTCGACCTGCCGATGATGGTGGCGATGCATCCCGGCCATCCGCTGGCTGCCCGGAAAATAGTCACTTTCGACGATTTCGCCGCGCATCCGATCGTCTCGACCCATGCGCGCTCGCTGCTGGGCCAGCATCTCGAGGCGCTCTGCACCCAGAGCGGCAAGCGGCTCGATGTCCGGGTGGAGGCGCGCAACGGCGTGATCGCCTGCCAGATGGCGGGGCTCGATCTCGGCTGCTGCCTGGCGGATCCGTTCGTGGCGCTGTCCAGCGGGGTGGAGTCGCTGGTCCTGCGCCCCTTCGCACCGCAGGGCATGCTGCGCTACGGCTTTCTCTACCCCAGCTGGGCCAGCCGCACCGAGGTCGTCGAGGAGGTCGCGGCAGAGATCCGCAGGACCACCGCAGCGCTTGCCGCCTCGATCCTCGGCGGGGATGCCGAAACCTTCCTGATCTGACCCCCGGGGCGCCGTCATGCCCCCGGGGGCACTAGCCTAGCAGGCTGTTGAAAAGGTCTGTTCGGCCGCGGAGTTCATAGAAACATTGGAAAAAAGTCGTCAGCGCAGCCGGGATCGATGGATTCAGGGAGCGGCACGGAGAACACTCGGAACAGTTTCCTCCACGGCGACCCCCTGGATTCCTTTTTCAGCAGCCTGCTAGAACCGCCCCCCGGCGCTTCGGCAGGCGGCACGCGCCCTGACCGGCCCTGCGGCCGCCCCTGTCAGTGCAGGCTGCCGCCGGGCGGCGCCTCCCCGCCCTGCAGCCGGTCGAGCACCTGCAGCGTCAGCGCGCCGACTTCCGTGGCGAAATCCGGCGTGGCGCGCATCAGCGCGGCGGCGCGGCGGCTCTCCTCCAGCGCCTGCACCCGCGCCTCGACCCGGGCCGGGTCCTCCGCCGTGCCCGCCTCCGGGCCGAAGACCGGGCGGCCGCGGGCGATCCGGCCCTTGGCCAGCGCCGGGACGACCCGGCGGTCGCAGCGGCAGGGCGCGCCCGCCGAGGCCACGCCGCAGCCCTTGGCGACGAAGGCCGAGACCCGGTCCCGCGCCCGCTTCAGCCGCTGGCGGTAGGTGGCCGGGGCGATCTCCAGCACCGCGGCGGCCTCGGTCTCGGTCAGCTCGAACACGTCGCCGAGGATATAGGCGATCCGCAGGTCGCGGCTGAGGCAGACCAGCATGGCCAGCGTGCAGCCGATCCGCACCTCCTTGACCGCCAGCGCGTATTCCGCCTCGCTCAGCCCGCTCTCATGGCCCGGCGCGGCGCCCTCGGCCAGATCCTCGGCGAAGGCCCCGAAGTCGAGGCGCAGCGCCTCGACCCGGCCGCGGCGGCGCTCCCGCACCAGATGGCGGGCCGCCACCCGCATCGCCCAGCCGCCCGCCGCGGCGGGCTCGCGCAGCCCGCCCAGGCGGGTGACGATCTTGACCAGGATCTCCTGCGTGGCGTCCTCGGCATCGGCGCGGTTCGCCAGCATCCGCAGCGCGAGGTTGTAGACCGGCCGCTCGGCCGCCCGCACCACCGCCTCGAGGGCGGCGCGGTTTCCCTCCCGCGCCGCCAGGACCAGCTCCGGATCGAGCGTGATCATGCCTCGAGCACCCCTTTCAGCGATGCCAGCTCATGCGCCAGGATCTGCATCTGCTCGGCCAGCGCGCCCTCCAGCGCCTCGAGCGGCACCGGCGGGGCCATCAGCACGAAGGAATAGACCGCCCCCGCCGCGCCGTTCTCGGTCACCCGCGAATAGGCGACGCCCTCGGCGCCGTCGGGGAAGGTCATGTGCCAGTCGATGGTGCCGCTCTGCCGGTCGGCCACGGTCCGCAGCCGGATTGGCGCGATGCCCGCGGGCGTCTCCAGATCGGCGCTCTCGTCATCGGCGCGGCGGAACGCATTGGTCCAGGCCGGCAGGTTGGCCGGGCGGGAGACATAGTCGAACACCGCCGCGGCCGGGCGGTCGATGGATACGGATTGCACGTCGAAGGTCTTCATCTCTTCATCCTGTCTGAACGCAGCCGTTCTTCCGGTCTGCAGATGGGAAGAGGCGGGGACCGGCGGAACCGTGACAGATTTTCTTTCGCACCCCCCGGCGCTCAGGCCCGCCGCGCGCCCGGGCTCGGCTTCATGACGACATTCACCTCCGAGCCCTCCTTGATGTAGAGATCGCGATGCCCCAGCGGCGTGCGGATGCCATGGGCGCGGAAGCTCTCCCAGATCGCCAGCAGCACCTGGCTGCGGACATTGATGACGCCGTTGACCGGATCCTCGATCCAGAACCGCATCTCCAGGTTCACCGCGCTGTCGCCGAAGCTCATCAGCCGGCAGACCGGGGGCGGATCCGTCATCACCCGCGGGGTCTCCTTGGCCGCGGTCTCGGCCAGCTCCATCGCCAGCCGCACGTCGCAGTCGAAGGACACGCTGATCGGCGTCAGCAGCCGCAGCCGGTGGTGGTTGTAGGACCAGTTGACGATGCGGGTGGAGATCAGCTCCTCGTTCGGGACCAGCCATTCGGTGCCGTCGCGCGTGGTCAGCGAGACATAGCGGGCATTCAGCGCCGTCACCCAGCCGAAGAGCTGCACGTCGCGGTTCGAGGGATCCGACAGCTCCAGCACGTCGCCGGGCTTGATCGAGCGGTCCGACAGCAGCAGGAGCCCGCTGATCAGGTTAGACAGCGCCTTCTGCATGCCGAAGCCGAGCCCGACGCCGAGCGCCCCGGAAAACAGCGCGAAGGCGCTGAGATCGATGCCGATGCTCGACAGCCCGGCGACCAGCGCCAGCGTGACCAGCCCGAAGCGCAGCAGCTTGCCGGTCAGCACCCTGAGCGAGGGCGTCAGCCCGGTCGCGCTGTTCACCCGGCTCTCCAGCAGCCGCGCCACCGCTAGCGCCACCCAGAGGAGCACGGCGAGCTGCACCGCGCCGCGCAGCAGGTCGAGCACCGAGAGATGGATCGAGCCCAGGCCGAACCCCATCCGGTCGAGCCGCACGATCGTCGCCTCGAGCAGGCCGAGCACGCTCAGCGCGGCGATGGCGAAGGCGGCAAGCGCCGCCACGCGCGACCAGAAGGCATTGCGCACGAAGAGCGACAGCAGCCTCAGCCCGGTCCAGAAGGCCAGGAGCTTCGCCGCCGCCACAAGCATCGGCACCGGCAGCCCGGCAAGCCCGAAGCCGCCGACCGCCGCCATCACGAGGCAGAACGCCGCCAGCGGCCGCACCGCCGCCGCGGCCGCGCGCAGCACCGCCTGCTCTGCCTGGCGGCGCGCGGCGAGGCCTGCGCGGCGGTGCCGCAGCCGCGCCTCCAGCGGGCGCGACAGCAGCCAGGCGAGCCCGCCGGCCACCGCCAGCGCCGCCAGCTGCCACAGCGTGGCGGCCACCAGGACCTGCGTCAGCACCCAGTATTCCGCCCGCATCTGCAGGTTTTCCAGCGCGATCACGTCGACCAGTCGCTGATAGCTTTCCATGGCTGCCCCGATCCGCTTGCCCCGATCCCGTCGTCTTGCCCCGAGTACCGCATCCGGAGACCGGAAAATCAACAGTTTGCGCCTCGGCTTTTGCGTCGCGGCACGGGTCGTGTAGTCTCTGCGGGCAGGACTGCACGATGACGGGCAAGGGAGAACCGAATGCCGCCGAGACGCACCCGGGGACGCTTCCCCGCACGGGCCGCCCTGGCCTGCCTCCTCGCCCTGGCCGCGGCGCTCCCGGCCGGCGCCCAGAGCACCGAGCAGCGGCTGGTCACCATCGCTACCGCCTCGCGCAGCGGCGTCTACTACTATGCCGGCGGCGCGATCTGCGGCCTCGTCAATGCCCGCCGCTGGCAGACCGGGCTGCGCTGCGTCACCCGGCAGACCGGCGGCTCGATCGACAACCTGCGCGCGCTGCGCACCGGCACGGCGGATTTCGCCATCGTGCAGTCCGACTGGCAGCAGGCGGCGGTGGCGGGCAGCGGCGTGTTCGAGGGCTTCGGCCCCGACCGCGACCTGCGCTCGGTGCTGGCGCTCTTCCCCGAGCCCTTCACCGTCGTCGCCCGCCCGCAGAGCGGCATCGCCCGGCTCTCCGATCTCGCGGGCAAGCGCGTCAATATCGGCCCGCCGGGCTCGGGCAGCCGGGCGACGGCCGAGATCGTGCTCGACGCCATGGGCTGGAGCGGCGGGGATTTCGAGCATCTCTCCGAGCTCGGCTGGAGCGACCTGCCGCGGGCGCTCTGCGAGGGAGAGATCGACGCCGCGCTGGTCATCATCGCCCATCCGAACCTGCTGGTGGAGGAGATGGTCTCCTCCTGCGGCGCGGTGCTGCTGCCCGCGGACACCGCCGAGATCCGCGCCCTGATCGACGCGCACCCGGCCTATTTCGCCTATTCGATCCCGGCGCGGACCTATCCCGGCCAGAGCATCGCGGTCCCGGGCTTCGCGCTGGCGGCCGGGCTCGTGACCTCCACCCGCGTGCCCCCGCCGGTGGTCGAGGACGTGGCCGGGGCGATCCTCGCCGATCTCCCGGCCTTCCGCGCGCGGCACCCGGCCTTCTCGGAATTCGACGCCGGGCAGATGCTGGGCGAAGGCATGTCCGCCCCGCGCTATCCGGGCATCCGGCTGGAGCTGGAAGAGGCCGCGCAGGCGCCCGCCAACTGACCTGCCGCCCGTCCTGCCCAATTGGCCGGGAAGACGGATAGCCGCCCCCCGCGGACCGCATACCGGACCGGGGGCGCCCCTCCCGATCCGGTCGTGCCGGAGCGCGGCAGACCGCCCAGATCGGATGCCGGCACAGTCGCCGCCCGTTGACCCTTCCCGGGTTCCGGCACCCGCGACAGAAGCGGAGAGGGACAACCTCCCGGCAGGACCTTCCGCCATTGCGAAGCGGGCCGGGGACCACGGCGGGTCCTGCGCCACCAGCAGAGTGCCGAAAAACCGTTTCGACGGCTGCGGGCGAGGGCAAGAACGGGAGAATCGGCCTGGAGGCGGCCCTGCTCTACTGACTATGACAGCCGTCGTGACCGAATTTGGAACAAATTCCGCCATCCCGACGCCCTGGAAGCCTCCTTCGGCAGCCTGCCAGATCTTCCAGCCGCCGCGGCTCCGCCAAGGCCGTCCAGCGCACCGGATCTTGCGCAAGGCGGGCCAGGGCCGAAGACCCTGCAGGCAGCGCCGCGCGCCTCCGGACCGCCGACCGGCCCCCTCCGGCAGACTGGGCGCAATTGCGTCCGCCGGGACGGCCCCGCCCTCGTCCGCATGAGGGACGGGGACGGGGTCTGCCCCTGCCCGCTCCGGTCCGCCAGCGGCGGAACCGGAGCCCCGCCGGAAGCGCCCCGGGCGACCTGCCTGCCCCGGCGGTGGGACCCCGCCGGAGCGGACGGCTCAGAGGCCGCGGACCAGCCGCAGCGCGTCGTAGATCGCCGCATGGGTGTTGCGCGCCGCCACCGCGTCGCCGATCCGGAACAGCCGGAAGGCCGCGCCGGGATTGGGCGCCACCGCCTGCAGACCGCCGTTCGAGAGCGCCTCGTAATCGACCTCGCCCAGGTTCTTCGACTGCGGCTTCAGCTCGAAATAGAGCTCGTCCAGCGGCCGCGTGCCATGGTTCACCACCACCTGGTCGACCAGCCGCTCGCGCCGCACCGGCCCGTAATCCGAGCCCAGCACCGCCTTCAGCCCGTTGCCCTCGCGCTGCACCTCCGCCAGCCGCCAGGTGACGGTGAAGACCGTGTCCTTCGCCTGCAGCGCGCGCATGTAGGGCACCAGGTTCATCGCCATCACCTCGGGGGCGAAGCTGCGGTCGGGCGTCACGATCTCCACCTTCGCGCCCGCCGCCGCGGCGATATCCGCCGCCATCAGCCCGGCATGATCGCCCGCATCGTCATAGACCAGCACGCTCTGCCCAGGCTTCACGTCGCCCGAGACGATGTCCCAGGCCGAGACGACCAGCTCGTTGCCCGCGGCCAGCACCTCGGTATGGGGCAGCCCGCCGGTGGCGATCACCACCTCGTCGGGCGCCGTCGCCAGCACGTCCTCGGCCTCGGCATAGGTGTTGAAGCGGAACGTCACCCCCATGCGTTCGCACTGGTCGTAGCGCCAGGCGATGATCGAGGACATCTCGCGGCGCCGCTCCTGCAGCGCGGTCAGCCGGATCTGCCCGCCGGGCTGGTCGGCCGCCTCGAGCACCGTCACCGCATGGCCGCGCTCGGCGGCGACCCGCGCCGCCTCCATCCCCGCCGGGCCCGCGCCGATGATGGTGACGCGTTTCGGCGCCTCCGCCTTGGCGATCGCATGCGGCATCTCGATCTCGCGCCCGGTCGAGGGGTTGTGCAGGCACAGCGCCATGCCCCCCTGGTAGATCCGGTCGAGGCAGTAATTGGCGCCGACGCAGGGCCGGATCTCGTCCTCGCGGCCCTCGATCACCTTGCGCACCAGATGCGGGTCGGCCAGATGCGCGCGGGTCATCCCGACCATGTCGAGCTTGCCCGAGGCGATCGCGTGCCGCGCGGTGGCGACATCGGGGATCTTGGCGGCATGGAAGGTCGGGAAATTGGTCGCCTTGCGGATCTCGCCGGCGAAATCCAGATGCGGCGCGTTGCGCATCCCCTGGATCGGGATCACGTCGGTCAGGCCCGGATCGGTATCGATATGCCCCTTCACCACGTTGAGGAAGTCGACCAGCCCCGAGGCCTTCAGCCGCTGCGAGATCTCCAGCCCGTCCGTCAGGGTCAGCCCGCCCGGCAGATCCTCGTCCCCGGTATAGCGCACGCCCAGCAGGAAGTCCTCGCCGCAGCGCTTGCGGATGCCCTCGAGGATCTCGAAGGTGAAGCGCAGCCGGTTCTCCAGGCTGCCGCCATAGGGCCCGTCGAGATCATTGGTCAAGGGCGACCAGAACTGGTCCATCAGATGGCCGTAGGCCTGGATCTCGACCCCGTCGAGCCCGGCCGCCTTCATCCGCTCGGCCGCATCGACATAGTCGCCGATGATCCGCTGGATGTCCCAGTCCTCCATCTTCTTGGGGAAGGCGCGGTGGGCGGGCTCGCGCTCGTGGCTGGCGGAGACGACCGGCAGCCAGTCGGCCTTGTCCCAGCGGGTGCGGCGGCCCAGATGCGTCAGCTGGATCATCACCGCGCAGCCCTCGTCATGGCAGTCATCGGCCATCTTCTTCATCCAGCCGGTCACCTCGTCCTTCCAGGCGAGGATGTTGTTGAAGACCGGCGGGCTGTCGCGCGACACGCTCGCCGAACCCGCGGTCATGGTCAGCGCCACGCCGGCCTTCGCCCGCTCGACATGGTAGGCGCGGTAGCGCTCCTTCGGCATCCCGTCCTCGGGATAGGCCGGCTCGTGGCTGGTGATCATGATCCGGTTCTTCAGGGTCAGATGCTTCAGCTGGTAGGGCTGCAGGAGCGGGTCGTTCGTCATCGCGGTGCCTTCCGGGGAACTAGGGGGGTCCTGCGGCGAGGCTGGGCAAAGTGTACACACCTGTCAACATTCAGATCACCGCTGTTCCGCGCCCCCTGCCCTGCCCTCCGCGGGAAAATCCCTTGCCGCCAAGGCCCTGTGCGCGCCGGACGTCGCGACGGCGCGCAACCGGTCCCGCGCGGGGCGGCTGAAAAAATAGTCAGTCCTGTACATTTTGACGACAGATGCGGACAATCCGGTTGCCGCAGGGCGGCCCGGCGCCTATTGAGTCGGCCATGAGCGAAGAGACCCTCCCCGAGCGCGGCTGGCGCGGCTCCCCCGAGATCTGGCTCGACGCGGCCTATGCGGCGCTGGTCGAGAAGGGCGTGGACGCGGTCAAGATCATGCCGCTGGCAAGCTCGCTGAAGCTGTCCCGGACGAGCTTCTACTGGTTCTTCAAGGACCGCAAGCAGCTCCTTTCGGCGCTCCTGGACCGCTGGGAGACCTCGACCACCCGCCATCTGGTCGCCGCCGCCGGGGACTATGCCGCGACCGAGACCGAGGCGATGCTGAACGTCATCTCGACCTTCCTGTCGGATAACAGCTTCGACACCCGGCTGGAGCTCGCCGTGCGCGCCTGGGCGCAGCAGGATCCGGCGGTGCTGGACCGGCTGCAGGCCGCCGATGCCGAGCGGCTGGCGGCGCTGCGCGAGATGCTGATGCGCTGGGGCCATGACGCGGTCGATGCCGATGTGCGGGCGCGGACGATCTACCTGGTGCAGGTCGGCTACATTTCGATGCGCGTCGAGGAAAGCCTCGAGGAACGGCTTGCCCGCTTCCCCCATTACGTCGAAATCTATACCGGACAGCGCCCGCCCGAACACGAGATGGCGCGGTTCAGGGCGCGGATCGGCTATCGCGGCCCGGCCTGACACGGCCTTTCGCGACGGCGCTTTCCAACCGGTTCCACCAGAAAAACCGCCACGGCTTGCCGGATGCAGACATGTCCGGTAAATTGCTCTCAAACAAGAGCAATACGAGCAGGGCCGACCATGTCACAGACCGATCCCGAGATCCCCGCCATTGCGCCCACCGCGGCGCTGGAAGAGCTTGCCGAGGCGGCGCAGGACTATGCCCGCGCCTCCGCCTCCGACAACACGCTGCGCGCCTATGCCCAGGACTGGGCGGATTTCTCCCGCTGGTGCCGTCTGCGCGGCGCCCCTGCCCTGCCGCCCTCGGCCGAGCTGGTCGGGCTCTACCTGGCCGAGCGCGCGCGGACCCTGTCGGTCTCCAGCCTCGAGCGGCGCCTTGCCGGGATCGGCTGGGGCTACCGCCAGCGCGGCATGGAGCTCGACCGCGGCGACCGCCACATCTCCACCGTGATGAAGGGCATCCGCCGCCGCCATGGCCGCCCGCCGGTGCAGAAGGCGCCGATCTCCGCCGAGGAGCTGATGGCGATGGCGGCCACCCTGCCCCGCGACCTGCGCGGCTTCCGCGACCGGGCGATGCTGCTGCTGGGCTTCGCCGGAGCGCTGCGCCGCTCCGAGCTGACCGGGCTCGACCTGCATCGCGACGGCACCGAGGACGGCGCGGGCTGGGTCGAGATCGAGACCGAGGGCGCGCTCCTGGTGCTGCGCGGCAAGACCGGCTGGCGCGAGGTCGAGGTCGGCCGCGGCTCGACCGAGCGGAGCTGCCCGGTGGCGGCGCTGGAGCGCTGGCTGGAGCTCGGCCGGATCAGCGACGGCGCGGTCTTCCGCCGGGTCTCCCGCGACGGCCGCCGGGCGCTCGGCGGCCGGATGAACGACCGCCATGTGGCGCGGCTGGTGAAGACCGCGGCGCTCGCCGCGGGGCTGCGCCCCGAGCTGCCCGAGGCCGAGCGCGCCGCGCTCTTCGCCGGCCACTCGCTGCGCGCGGGCCTGGCCAGCCATGCCGAGGCGCCCGACCAGGACATCCAGCGCCAGCTCGGCCATGCGAGCCTGGAGATGACCCGCCGCTACCAGCGCCGCCGCGACCGGTTCCGCGTGAACCTGACCCGCGCCGCCGGCCTCTGACCCTGCCGGGTAACCCGCGGGTTACCCGCCCCCGACGGCCGCCTCCCGCCCCAGGCGCGCCAGCCGTCCGGGACCCTTCGGCGCTCCTCGATCCCCTGCCGCAGGAGGCATGGTCTCGTGACTTCGGCACCCGTCCGCGGCGGCCCGGCCTCTTCGATGCCCAAGGCCCCGTGCCGTTCCGGAGCGGTGCAGGCAATCGAGTCAGTTCCCGGCTCGCCCGTGCCCTCACGCGCACCCGACCCCACCGAGGACACCCCGCGCCTGGCCAGGGTAACCCGCGGGTTACCTGAGCGGGCCGTCTCTGCCCCTTTGGCCGTCGCGGCACCACGCCGCCGGTCCCGTCTCCCCCACCGAGCCACGCCCGACCTCGGGCCCCTACCATCCGAACGATGCCCGGGCCCGAGACACGGTCCAGAGAAACGCCAGCCCGCCGCGACACGTCCGACGCGCCGCGCCGCCACCGCAATCACACAATGCCCGAGGCCACCCACCGCTCCTGCTCCTGCTCCTCCTCCTGCTCCTGCTCCTGCTCCTGCTCCTGACCGGAACCATCGCCCACCCGCTTGGCCCAGCCGCAATCTCGACGAAGGAACCGCTCTTCCTTCCAAGCCCGGGCGGCCTGCCGTTGCCCGTCTCTACGCCGGTTTCGCAATCCACCCGCCACCAGTGACGCCCGTTGCCGCCACAACTCTCGGCCTCAGACCGCCGGGGAGTTGCGCGGGCCTTCCAGTGCCATGAGTGGTCCCTCTCCAAACGGCAGCCGCGCAGTTCTCCGCAGTCCCTGCGGCCGGCTGCCGCTCCGAAACAGCACGCCCGGCCGCCCGGGTCGAAACGCCGGTCGCACCAGCCCGGCATCCGGTCGCATGCGCTCATGCGCGCCGGGGCCCATCCCCCTGACAGGCCGTTCCGCATGGCCACCGACCCGCCCCGCAAGCCCGCATCACTGGGCCGGGAGCCTGACCGCGAGGGACGCGCGATCCGGGCACGGGCCTGCGTGGAGCGTGGAGCGTGGAGCGTGGAGAAAATCGGTCATCCGTCCTGCTTCGGTCAAAGCGGACGGACAGGCTGGAGGCAACGTCCCGCAGATCCGCAGCTCCGCCGCCACCAGCAACCGGCAGGCCCGGCCGTAACCCACGGGTTACTGCGTCGCCGGAGCACGCGGTCATCGACGGCTGGTGCTGCGCCCTTCGCCCCCAGCGTCGCCTCCCGCCGGACGCCTGCAGCCAGCTCCCGAAGTCATGCGTTCGAGCCGCGCCTGCCATCCCGTCGCAGCGCGCGGCATTGCCGTCATCCCCAGCTCCACCGCGGAACTCTGTCTGCCGTTCTGGCTGCGGCTTGGCTGCGCCGGTTTCAGATCCTCTTGCAACACAGACCCCGCGCCTGGTGCGGCAGCCTGTGGAGGCCGCCAAAGGCGCGAGCGGCGGGCTCAGCGCGGGGCGCCTAGCTGGAGCACCTCGCACAAGCCCCGGACCCCGGCCGGAGCGATAGCGCTCGTCGCCCTGCGCTGCGGGACAGGTCCGGCCGGGCGGACGGAGCGTCGGCGTCCCTGCATGTGCCAAGCCGGTCCGGGCGTCTCCGGCATGGGTAACCCGCGGGTTACCCCGAGCGCCAGCGCCCCGCGGAGCCGACAGGACGCGCCCCCGGTGAAGGAGCCATCCTGCACCGGCGCCTGCCCGGTGCCGCACTCCGCCGCGCGCGCCGGACTGGCCTTGCCGCGGGACGCTGGGCCGAGGGGGAGCGTCCCGCGGGGACGCTTTCCGCGAGACGCCGGTGCCGGATGCTCCGGAACGAAAAAGGGCGCGGCCCCGGCGGCCGCGCCCTCTGTCAGAGCAAAGGCGGATGGCTCAGAGCGACGTAACCCGCGGGTTACCTTCCTCCTCGCGCAGCGCCGCCTCGAAGGCGCGGATCGCGCGCATCAGCCGGTCCTTGGGGATGTCGGCGAAGTCGTCGCCCGAGACGATCCGGCACTCGCCCTTGCGCGCCGTGACCTTGGTCGTGCCGACATGGAACTCGTATTTCTCGCGGCGCTCGCGCTTCGGCTTGTCGCTCTTGCGGCGGTCGGAGATGAAGTCCGAGAGCACCTGCGCCTGGTCCTCGACCGTGCCCACTGCGGCCAGCGCGCGGCGCAGGCCCGCGACGCGGCCGGGCTGCGCCTTCATCGCGCGGGCGACCTCGACGCCGAGATTGCGGGTCACCGAGCGCGGCCATTGCAGCGACGGGCCCAGCTCCGCCAGCAGGAAGACGAAGCTGCGGATGTAGCTGCGCTTCATCTTGTGGAGCGAGCCGTAGAGACGGGCGACCAGCGCCTCGGCATCGGTCTCGGGCACGTCCGGATCGAGCGCGGCGGCCAGCGCGACCTGCGCCATCTCGGCGAAGGTCAGATCCTCGCGGACGACGTTTTCCTCGACCATGTCGACATAGCGCGCCACGCGGTCCTCGTCGCCGGCGCTGTCGATCCGCGCGACCACCTCGGCGAAGGCGCGGTCGTCGGTCTCGAGATAGAGCTGCTTCAGCGCGGTCAGCCGGCGCCAGCCCTTCTTCAGCTGGAAGCGGCCCTTGGCGTCGACGAAGACCTCGATCGGCTCGCGCTGGCCGCGGGCGCGGATCGAGGATTTCAGCTCTTCCATCTCGTCGGAGGAGGCGACGGCCTCGAGCTCCAGCCGGTCGCGGGGCAGGTCGTCGGTGCGCACGTCGCCGATCGAGAGGCGGCGCAGCACCAGGCCCGAGGCCTCGGCCTCGCGGAAGGCCTTGGCATCCTCGGCATTGCGGCGGCGCTGCTCGACCTTGGCCTCGGTGGTCTCCTGCAGGCTCTGGGCCGCCTCGCGCACGGCGGCGCCCATCGGGCCGACGGAGCGCTCGCGGCGCTTGGAGGGCAGGCCTGTATCGAGGGCGTCGAAGCCGAACTTGTTGCGGTCAGCCATCGATCAGCTCCTTCTCGCGGGCGCCTTCCTCCCAGGAGGCGAGGACCGTCGCCTTGAATTCCTGGTAGGCGGCGTCGAAGCTCTGGCGCGCGCGTTTCCAGGTCTCGCGCGTCATCTGGCGGTAGTCCTGCTCGTAGACCGACATCTGGAAGCGGCCGGACTGCTCGACCGCGCGGGTCATCTCGATCGGGTTCTGGCAGACATCGGCGCCGAAGACATTGCGGAAGGCGCCCTGCATCGCGGCGTGGAGGGGATTGGACACCTCGAAGCGGGTCATCAGCAGCTTGATGTCGCGGAAGCGCTTGGGCAGCGACAGGCCGGCATCCTCGGCCAGCGTGTCGAACCCGTCGGCAATGTCCTGCAGCGCGTCGCCGAGCTGGCCGAGAAAGGAGGTGGTGGAGTCGTATTCCCAGTAGCCGGGGCCCGAGGGGATATAGAGGATGTCGGCGGCGAAGGCGGCGTTCAGCGACTGGTAGCCGATGGCCGGCGGGCAGTCGAAGATGATCAGGTCGTACTGGTCGGCGGGCAGCTCGGCCAGGTAGCGGTCCATGCAGCCGAAGAAGCTCCAGGCCTTGTGCATGGAGCGGTACTGCGCCGAGGCGAACTCGACGAAGGCGGCGTTGGCGCAGGAGGGGATGATGTCGATGGTCGGCCAGCAGGTCGGCTGGATGAAGTCCTGGAAGCGCTGCGCGCCGATCGACTGGACATCCTCGGGCAGCTCGTCGGAGGCGGGGTAGGGGCAGTCGTCGGGGTCGTCATAGGAGGCGGCGATGCGGTCGGCCTCGCGGCAGAGGTCGCGGCACATGATGCCCCAGACGGTGTTCCACTCCTTCACCTCGACGAGGCCCATGGAATGGGTCAGCGTCGCCTGCGGGTCGAAATCGACGCAGAGCACCCGGTAGCCGTCGAGCGCCGCGGCATTGGCCAGGTGCTGGGCGACCACGGTCTTGCCGACGCCGCCCTTGAAGTTCGACACGGCGATGCGGGTGGCGCGGCCCTTGGGGCGGCGCGGCAGCAGCGACTTGCCGCGCAGGCGCACGCGGCGGCGCAGCTCGTTGATCTCCTCGAGGGTGAACCAGCGCTGGCGGCCGTCCTCCTCGGTCTCGCCCTGGGGCAGGGAGGGATCCTCGGCCAGCTTCTTGCGCAGCGTGTCGGCGGCGACATCGAACATGAACTGGCTTATCTCCCAGATGGAGAAGCGGCGCAGCTCCTTCGTTTCGGCCGGAGAGAAGGTCGCGCGGCGCACGGCGGACTGCTGTGCGAGGCTGCGCTCGTTCATTGTCTGGAGGTCTGAATGGTCTCGCATCATGCCTGCTCGTGTTTTTTACCGTTGTGCTCTGAATAACGCGAAATCGGGAAACTGCAAAACGGCAATTTCGCGCGCGTAATTGCCGGCACCGGGCGGAAAAACGCGATGTTGCACGGATGCCATAGCCGAAAAGGGGACAGGTTTGCCCGGGATTCCCGTATTTTGGTGACAGGCAGGGGCTTATAGGGTGACAGATAAGAGTGTCCCCTATCTCCTATAAGACTCTCCGATTCAGCTTTTTCGGATCCGGAATTAGAATTCCCGTATTTCCCCCCGCGTTGACAGATTGCAGGACTTCATGCTTCATTTCCCGAAACAAGGAATCGAGGATCCGGCAACAGGGTCCCGTATTGAGGCATAGGACAGATCGCTGTCATGGAGCGCGCACGCATCACCGGCCCGGGGGCCGGTGTCTGGAAGTATGACATTCTCACGGCGCTGACGCTATGGGGTCTTCACGGCTCCCAGGGCGAGCAGGCGACGGCATTGCGGCTCGTGGCGATGATCACCGCGCGCTACAACTGGCAGCGCGACGAGATCGCCATCGGACAGCGCGACCTGGCGCGGCTCTGGGGCGTGACCGAGCGGACGGTGAAGCGCGAGATCAAGCGGCTGGGGCAGCTAGGCCTCCTGGAGGTTCTGCGCCCTGGGGTCCGGGGCAGGGTGGCCAGCTACCGGCTGGTGCCCGAAGCGGTGGCCGCGCTGTCCCAGCCCCACTGGGACCGGGTCGGCCCGGATTTCATCGAGCGGCTGGCGGCACGGCGCGCGGCGCCGGTGACGCAGGAGGGGCCGCAGGTGCTGCGCGTCGATTTCCGCAAGCTGCGCGGGGCGGAGCCCGCCGACGGGGCAGGGGACCCGTGGAGCCAGGTGCAGGCACGCCTGCGCGCCGCGGCGCCCGAGGCTTATGGCGCCTGGTTCGCGGGGCTGCAGCTGACCGGCGCCGGAGAGGGGCGGGTGGAGATCGCCGCCCAGAGCGCCTTCGTGCTGCGCTATATCGAGACGCATTTCGGCGAGATGCTCCGGGGCGCCGTGGCCGAGGCCTTCGGCGCGGAAACCGAGATGGTGCTGGGCGTCAGCGGCTGAAGACGGCGGTGCCGCTCTGCGCCGCGATGCGGTCCGCGGCGGCGAAGATCGCCTCGCGCTCCCCGGGGCCCTGCATGCGGTTGAGATCGGCGACGGTGGTGATGACGCAGGCGAGCCCGCCCTGGGCGTCGAAGACCGGCGCGGCCTGGCCGGTGACGCCGCTGAGCAGATGGCTGGTCAGTTCGGCACGGCGGCTGCGGCGGATCGCGGCGAGGGTCTCCGGGGCAGGGGGGCTGCCGCGGAACGCCGCGGGCTGGCTGGCGCGGGCGACAGCGATCAGCGCCGGGGCCAGATGGGCCTGGAAGACCAGCCCGCAGGCGGTGTTGTCGAGCGGCAGGATGTCCCCGAGCCCCAGCGAGCTGATCGAGAAGATCGCGCTGCGGTGCCAGCGCACCAGCACCGGGCCGCGCTCCGTCCAGATCGCCACCCCGGCGCTGGCGGCGCTTTCCTCCGCGAGGCGGCGCATCTCGGCAGAGGCGATGTCGACCGGGTCGATCCGCTTCAGCGCGGCGATGCCGAGGGCGAGGGCGGACGGGCCGAGATCGTAGAGCCCGCTGGCCGGGTCCTGCCGCGCCAGGCCTTCGCGCACCAGGCTCTGCAGGTAGCGATGCGCGGTCGAGCTGCCGCTGCCCGTGCGCCGGGCAAGCTGGCCGAGCGCCTGCGGACCGTCCGCGGCGGCGAGCGCCTCGAGGAATCGGGCGCCCACGGCGATCGACTGGATGGTGGCGCCGCGGCGGCGGTCGTCGTCTGTCTGTGTCATGTCATACCTGCCTCCTCCGGCATCGCAGTCGCCTGCGCCGGATGCAACTCGTATCGGCCCGGCAACACCTGACAAAAATTGTCGTCTTTGCATTGCATGACGGAACGCATTCTGCAATCTGGAACCGAAATTCGCGGGCCGCCAGCCGCTGCCGCCGCCAGACGGGTCCGCCTCCCAACCATAGAACCAGAAAGAAGGACAGCCAGCGGATCCCCGATCGGCCAGCGACTCCTCGGTCGAAAGGACAGTCATGCCGCCGAGTTTCCGCAAGAGCCTGCTTCCAGCAGCCTGCCTGCTTGCCCCTGCCGCCTGGGGCCAGAGCATGCAGGACATTCCAGATGTCCTGGTGCTCGACACCATCACCGTCACCGGCGAGCGGATCGACCGCAGCCTCGAGGACACGGCCAGTTCGGTCAGCGTGATCTCGACCGACACGCTGGCGCGGCGCAGCGGCGCCTCGACCGTCGCCGAGGCGGTGGGCTCGGTGCCGAACGTCATCTACACCGCGACGACCGGCGCGCCGGTGATCCGCGGCGAGAACGCCGCCGGTCCGGCCGAGGGGCGCAACGCCTTCTTCGGCGGCACGATCCCGCGGGTGCCGGTCAATGTCGACGGCCATGTGCTGAGCTACAACGAGCTGGTCTTCGGCATCGGCTCGCTATGGGATGTCGACACGATCGAGGTGTTCCGCGGGCCGCAGACCTCGGCGCAGGGCGCCAACTCGATCGCAGGGGCGATCATCGTCAACACCGCCGATCCGACCTTCACCCCCGAGGCGGCGGCGCAGCTGGAATTCGGCAGCTACAACACCCGCCGCGCCTCGGTCATGGCCTCGGGGCCGCTGTCGAACTCGCTGGCGGCGCGCTTCACCTATGACTACCAGTCGCGCGACACCTTCATCGACTACACCAATCCGGATTTCCAGGAAGGCAAGACCGACCAGGATTTCGAGTCCCGCACCGCCCGCGGCAAGATCCTGTGGAAGCCCGAGGCGATGCCGCAGCTCGAAGTGCAGCTGACCATCGCCGACATCCAGTCGAACGTGCCGACCTGGGAGGCCTCCTCCGGCGATCCCAGCGACTGGGACGACCTGGAGAACGCCACCTCCAGCATGCCGAGCCAGAAGATCGACTCCACCTACGGCGTGCTCGACGCCAGCTACGAATTCGACAACGGCGCGAAGCTGATCAACCAGTTCGTCTATTCCGACCTGGTTGCCGACCGCTATACCGAGCCGGACACCTCGGGCACGGCGCGCACCGACATGGACACGATCTCGAACGAGACCCGGCTGGTCTTCGGCGACGAGGTCTCGACGATCAGCGGCGTGGCCGGCGTCTATGTCGCCAAGACCGACGCGGATGAATGGCTGAACCTCTCGCCCTCCTATTACGGCGGCGTCACCGAATTCGACGACACCAAGGAGAGCCTCGGGATCTACTCGGAAGTCACCTGGCGCTTTGCCGACCGCTGGTCGGTCTCGGGCGGGCTGCGCTACCAGCGCGACGACATCAGCCGCGAAGGCCATGTCGGCAACGGCGTGGCGATCGAGGATCTCGACTATGACGAGAGCTTCGACGAATGGCTGCCCCGGCTGTCGCTGGCCTACGAGGCGACGCCCGATGTCACCGTCGGCGGCCTGATCTCGCGCGGCTACAACCCCGGCGGCGTGAGTCTCAGCTTCATCTCCGGCGAGTACCTGGAATTCGAGGAGGAGACCTCCTGGAACTACGAGCTCTTCGCCCGCGCCAACCTGATGGACGGCCGGATGCAGCTGAACGGCAACCTGTTCTACACCGAGGCCGAGAATTCCCAGCGCCAGCTGCCGGAATACCGCGGCACCACCCAGTCGGGCACGGTCGTCGTCAATGCCGATGACGCGACCTCCTACGGGCTCGAGGCGGACATGGCCTACCAGGTGATCCCGACGGTGCGGGTCTCGGCCGGGCTGGGCCTGATGTGGACCGAGCTGGGCGAGTTCACCGATGCGATGGGCGTGGAATACGAGGGCAGCGATTTCGCCAACGCGCCGAGCTACACGCTGACGCTGGGGGCCGACTGGGAGGCGCTGCCGGGGCTGACCCTCGGCGGGCAGATCCGCCATATCGACGGCTACTATTCCGACGACACCAACACGCCGGAATTCGAGGTCGACGACTACACGCTGGTCGATGTCCGCGCCGCCTACGACATCAACGACCGGTTCCAGGTCTACGGCTATGTCGACAACCTGCTGGACGAGCGCACGGCGACCTACCTGGTCACCGACCGTTCGGTCGGCGGCACGGTCGGCAAGATGACCATGCCGCGGGTCTTCGGCATCGGGCTGAAGGCGACCTTCTGATCCTGCGCGCGGGCGGGCTGGGTCCCGCCCGCGTGTCCTGCCGGGCCCGGCCTCCGGCGTTCTGTCGACAGAGCGCGGTGGGGTCCTGCGAGCCTCAGGCGCTGGCCCCGGGACGGGGAGAGCCGCTCCGCTCCGGCGGAGATCCCAGCCGAGTTTCCGCGGAGGCTGTCTGCATCAGCCGTTTCGCCGCCCGCGGCGCGGATCGAGGACAGGCTGCCTGCCCCGGGGCGAAACGGTCGTGCTGCGTCTTCCCCGAGCTTGGCTCCGGGAGCAGGTCCCGCTCCGCCCTCGCCAGGTCCGGCGTCCCCTCGGCGATGTTCAAGTGCCCGCGCGTTGCGGAAGATCGCGAGGCCATTGCGGCACGGCGCGCCCGGACCGTGATCAGTCCTGCCACCTTTGCTCTTGCGCGCCGAAGATATGCTCCAGCGGGGTGTCCCGCAGATCGAACGGCCGACCGGTCTGCTCGATCTTCGGGCGCGGAGGCGCTGGACCCCCCGGAAAGTCCTCTCCTGCGCCATCGCTGCAAGCACCCGCCGCGTGTCCGGCAGCGGCTGCGGGCCCGCTTGCGTCAGCGGATCGAATGACGGGAAGGGCAGGGGACGGGGGCCATGCCCAGCGTCTCGATGGTCAGTTCGCCGCGCCCAACCGGCATGCGCCCGCCCCGGGTCTTCATGATAGTGTCCGAGCACGTGGTGTAATTTCAGCGCCGTCGACGGTGTGATCCCGGGTGGTCACCGAGGTGTATGGTCGAGGTGGAGTTTGGCGACTTCAACCACGGACCAAAGAGGACCCCGATGACCAAGACGAACATGGACCTGTCCGAGCTCATGGCCAATCATGATCAGGGCGACTTGCTACGAAGCATCGCCGAGGCCGTGCTGCAGCTGATCATGGAGACCGATGTCGAAGGCCTGATCGGTGCTGGCCGCCACGAGCGCAGCGGCGAGCGAACGACGTGGCGCAATGGCTACCGCGACCGATCGCTGGGCGCGCGCCTCGGGACGCTGAACCTGCGCGTGCCCAAGCTCCGGCAGGGCAGCTATTTCCCCGGCTTTCTCGAGGCCAGGAAGACCTCCGAGCAGGCCCTGGTGGCCGTGATCCAGGAGGCCTGGATCGGCGGCGTCTCCACCCGGCGCGTCGACGAGCTGGTGCAGGCGATGGGCCTGAGCGGCATTTCCAAGAGCACGGTGTCCAAGCTGTGCAAGGACATAGACGAGCGCGTCGGCGAGTTCCTGAACCGCCCGCTGACCGGGGAATGGCCGTATGTCTGGCTCGACGCCACCTGCCTGAAGGTCCGGCAGGGCGGCCGTATCGTGCCGGTGGCGGCCATAATCGCCGTCGCGGCCAACACCGAGGGACGGCGCGAGATCATCGGCCTGGGGCTGGGGCCCTCGGAGGCCGAGGCGTTCTGGACCGAGTTCCTGCGCTCGCTGAAGGCCCGCGGCCTGGATGGCGTGCGGCTGGTGATCAGCGATGTGCACAGCGGTCTCAAGGCCGCCATATCGCGGGTCTTCGAGGCGACCTGGCAGCGGTGCCGCGTTCACTGGATGCGCAACGCCCTGGCGCATGTGTCCCGCGGCCAGCATACGGTGGTCGCGGCCGCCATCCGGCAGGCTTTCGACCAGCCCGGCCGCCCCCATGCAGGCGAGACTTGGCGCAAGGTGGCGGAGCAGCTGCGCTCCAGATGGCCGAAACTCGCGGACCTGATGGACGCCAGCGAAGATGACGTGCTGGCCTACATGACGTTTCCACGGCAGCACCGCACCAAGCTGCACTCGAGCAATCCCATCGAACGGTTGAACAAAGAGGTGAAACGCCGGGCCGACGTCGTGGGGATATTTCCCAACGAGGCATCCATCAAGCGCCTCATCGGCGCCGTCCTGTTCGAGCAAAACGACGAATGGCAGACCGCCAGCCGCTACATGATGGTCGAGGCCTTTGCGCAGATCGACAAGGAGGAGATCGACCCCATTCTCAGCATAACCACGAAGGCCGCCTGATCATGACCTCAGGCCATCCGGGAAATTGCACCAGCTTGACGGACGCTATCGTCTCCATCGCCGCCATGTCTCTCTCCGTCGCCGAGCGGAGCCGCTGGCCTGTACGCGCGCGGTGCCGTACCCGCAGTGCAGCGTGGAAATGGATCGCGCGTCGGTGTCGGCGTTCCCAAGGCGTGCGACCGAGCAAACGTCTTTCCAGCCGCCGGACCGGACGGATGGCGACGGCTGTCTGCCAGATGGGGGGGGTTGGCGGAGTGGTCCCGTGTCCGTGGACCGGGTCAGAGTCGCGCAGGGCAAGATTGGATGCGCGCGACCAATGACCCGAGGCTGTCGGCGGGCGGGAGAGGCAAGAGTCCGGCCCGCCAGCTCCGGCGGCTGCGGTGCAGGGCCTCTTGCGCGGGACGAACGAGTCCAGCTCCGCGGAGGCGCTCGGCGGTTGGGGAGAAGTCCGACAGGAGTGCGCCCCTGGCTGATGGGGCATGAGGTTTGTCTGCTCTTGGCGGAGGCCCCGGGCGAATAGATTGGCATATTTACCGGACATAGTGACGCCCGGCAGAAGCTGGCGGTTTTCGGGTGAAATATTGCGTACAAGCGCCGAGAGAGGAGCGCGCTACGGGGCCTGCCGGGTACCGCCTTGGTCGCGGAACGGGCGGAGGGGCCTAGTTGCACGAAGGAGATCGGGGGTTCACCTTGTGCATCCAATGGACCTTGTCGCGCAAATTCTGGCAGGGAATTACTTAGTAAAGCCAATGCTATAGACCGACGCCACGAGCATGCCGCCAACTGGCGCGCGTGCCGTCAGGTGCTGAGGAAGCGCGGCTCGCTGACCGTCCGGCTCCCTCCCGAGATGCGGTGGCGGCCAAGCCATCCAGGCGCCATGGCCGTCGGCTGGCGTAGAGCGGCAAGGAAGATCAAATCCGCGACGAACGCCATCCAGGCTTGCCTGACCATCAAGGTGCTCCTTGACCTGCCGCTCCGCGAGGGCGAACCAGCGGGACGCCACGGGTTCGAGCCCTCTGGCGACCGGTTTCGTGGCGAGCCTTCTGGAACGGTCCGGGGCTCAGCGAGCCGTGCCGGATGTCAGCACCCTGTCCCGGCGCCAGTGTCGCCGCGCAAATCCGTCGAATACAGGATGCGGCCGTTTCTTATCGCGGCCCGAAGCGCGCCTTGCTCCTGCGCGTGGACAATGAGGCGGCGTCCGCCACCGGTCCGGGGACGATCCCGAATGGCAGCGAGATGGAGGGCGAAGGCGCGTGGCACAGGCGCAAGCATGGCGGCGTCAAGCGGCGCGTTCGCGGATCCGCCCGGACCGGGGTCACGGGCCGCCTCGGCATCATTGGTGCTGAAATCGACATCCGGACGTGATGCGCCTTTCCCGAGCCGAGGTCGGGCCACGCGTTCGACCTCGGCGGCGCCGGGGCGTTGAAACGGTGCATGCATGCGTGGCAAGCGCCATCGGTCCGGGCGCGGCGCGGGTGCGGATCTCGGCGGTCTGGCGGTCGGGGCTGCCTCGCGGCGCTCCGCTCGCCGGAGGATTTTAGGGGGCTCATCCCGGCCTCGATCAGGCCGCGGACGCGGGGGGCAGGCCACCTCTTCCGTATCGTCCCGCCAAGGCGCCGGGTGGCCCGCAGGGTATCGTTGCGCGCCAGCGCAGCGGGGCGGTCCTCGCTCCAGAGGCGGCCTTTCTCCGGACCGGAATGATGCCAGTAGGGCCGCGCGCCAGGATCGCCGAATGGCGCCGTCCTGTGTCGAAGGCACCATCGCCCGTCACGGTTCGGTCCCCTGGCCGTCCGGGATCAGGCCGAGGCGTTCGGGACGGACAGGGCTGTCGCCCTCGCGGCTGGAGGCGGACTCCACCGCCCGGATGCCGCCCGTTGCCGTGTGCAAGGCGAGATGGACCTTGCGGTACTGGCGGTAGCTGCCGTGCGTCCTGGCGGGCCATTCTCCGTCGTCCGGGAACTTGATGCCCGCGCTGTCCGCTGCCTGGCAGGGTGTTGCGCAGCAATGCCCGAGAGGGACCGGCAAGTTCGGCGGGCCCGTAGCACGCCGGCTCGACACCTCTACGGCGTTGGGTTCCTGGCGGCGGCTGAGCGAGGAGAAATCGGGCACCGGCCAATCCGGGCCTGCCATCTCGAGGATGCGGGCGGCCATTTTTGACGGTGACGATCTCTCCGGCCTGGCGCAACGCCGCCGACTGGGCGTCTCCAACCCGTCAGGCCCTGGATTGCATTCGCCGGACGGGGCGCCGCCCGTCCGGTCCCCAAAGCCTCCCCCGGAGGAGTTGCCGCTGGCGCGGACCGGTCCGGCCTCCCCCGGACCGTGTGCTGATCCTCCTCAACCGGAGAAGTGCGGTAGACGCCCTGGGCGCTCCTCCTTCGGGCCATGTCCCGGTACAGCCCGGCTTCCGCGTGTGCGCCAGTGTGCTCGATCCAGTGGCGCATCTATGGCTCACGATGAGACATCCCGTTCGTCGTGCGGCGGCGGGCTGGTTCGGGTTTCGTCATGGCGGGGTCCTGAACCACAGGGTTCACGCCGTGACTCCCGGAATCCGGCGAGGTCTGCAACGACGCCGAGGGCGGGCAGGGTGGCCCCTGCGTTTTCCATGGAGACCCCGGCTCAACCGGCAGACGCGTGCCGGAGCGAGGCGCGGCGGACGCGTTCGTCCTTCAGCCAGGCGCGGAGCATGCTGTCATTGGCGCGGATGTCCCCGGCGCGCTCTGGTCGGGAGCAGGCCTTCGTCCGGGACCCTCCGGGCCCAGCTCCGGCGGCCAGACATGGCGGCCGCCCTTGCCGCGCGCCACGGCAGGGCCCGGGACGGTTCTGCTGGCCGCTTTGCCGTCCTGTTCCATGCTCGGGACCGGGCGGATCGTCACCGCCGCGGGGCACCGCCATGCCGCAGCCGGGCATCGCCGGATCTGAAAGCACTGCCGGAAGGCCTCATGTCGAGATCCCGGCAGCGGATTCGCGGGTTGCGATGCGCCGCTCCTGCCCGTCGAACCAGTAGAGCCGGGTCGCGTCGAAGCCGACCGAGATCCCGGCCCCTTCCCCGGGGGCGTCCCCGCCGTTGTAGAGCGCGAGGCAGCGGCCCAATCCGTCGAGATGAAGGTGCAGAAGGGAGCCCGCGCCGGTATATTCGTTGCTTTCGACCCGCCCGCTCACCAGTCCCTCGCCCTCCGGTAGCACCTGCATGTCCTCGGGCCGCAACCCGGCCCGGACCGCGCCGGATGCCGGGCGGAGGTGTCCGGGCAGGCTTGCCGCCAGGCCGGCGGCGTCGAAGAGGTTCATCTTCGGGCTGCCGATGAACTGGGCCACGAAGACATTGGCCGGCCGGTCGTAGAGGTCGCGCGGGGAGCCGACCTGCTCGACCCGGCCGTCCCGGAGCACGACGATCTTGTCGGCCAGCGTCATCGCCTCGATCTGGTCATGGGTGACATAGACCATCGTGGTGCCGAGGCGCTTGTGCAGGCCGGAGATCTCGGCGCGCATGTGGACGCGCAATTCGGCGTCGAGATTCGACAGCGGCTCGTCGAAGAGGAAGACCTGCGGATGGCCGACGATCGCCCGGCCGATGGCGACCCGCTGGCGCTGGCCGCCGGAGAGCTCGCGCGGGAACCGGTCGAGCAGGCTCTCGAGCTTGAGCGTGCGGGCGGCCTCGTCGACGCGGCGCGCGATCTCGGGCCTGGCGACCTTGCGGACCTTCAGGCCGAACCCCATGTTCTCGCGCACCCGCAGGTGCGGATAGAGCGCGTAGGACTGGAACACCATGGCCACGCCGCGCTTGGCGGCGGGCACGTCGTTCATCCGCGTGCCGCCGATCTCCAGCGTGCCGCCGGTGATGTCCTCGAGCCCCGAGATGCATCGCAGCAGCGTCGACTTCCCGCAGCCTGAGGGGCCGACGAAGACGACGAATTCGCCATCCCGGACCTGCAGGTCGACATTGCGGATCACCTCCAGCGCGCCGAAGGACTTGCAGACGCCCGTCAGGGTCAGGTCAGCCATATCTTCTCTCCTTCGCGGGGACCGTCATTCTGCCCGGCCGAACAGTTCCATCCGCGGCGTGCGGTAGATGTGCGTCGGCCATTCCAGGGGGATTGCGAAACGCTGGCGGAGCAGCTGCTGGTAGGCCGCGAGATGGCCGGGCGCCTCGCGCACCCCGCGCGGCGTTTCGCCGGTATCGAGGCAGTAGGCGGCCAGCGCGCCGACCGCCTCGCCGATATTCCACTCCACCGGATGCAGGCGGTAGCAGCCATTGGTGATATGCGTCGATCCGATGTTCTTGCAGGCCGGCAGCAGGTTCTCGATCCGCTCCGGGATCAGCGCGCCAAGCGGGATCTGGAAGGGCCAGTTGGCGATATCCACGTAGTTGCGCGGCGCGGTCGAGGGGTGCAGGTCGATCCGGTAGCTGCCGACGCCGACGCTGTCGGAGAAGACCTCGGCGCCGACCAGCCCGTCGCGCGCCTCCACGCCAACATGGGCCTCGGTCACCGTGAACAGCGCCTTGATCCGGCGGCTTTCGCGGATATAGGGCGCGACGGTCAGCCCGTCGAGCGTGCCCATGACCTCGCCCGCCGGGCGCAGGCCGCGATATCCGGTGCCGCCGTCATGGCGCGGGGCCTCCGTCTGCATCCAGTAGAGCATGGAAAGCGAGAGCTGGCGCGCGCCTTCGAGGTGGCGCCTGGCCTCGTCTGGCGGAACGCCGACGACGGGGCCTTCGCAATAGTCGATCTGCGGCCAGTTCACGAGGCAGACATCGGACGGGAAATGCCCCTCTGCATGGTTCCGGCGCCGCAGGATGCGGCGGTAGTGCCAGTTGTCCTCGATCCCCTCGGCGTCGCTGTCCCCGGCAAAGAGCGGACGGGTGTCGGGCGCGAGGGTCACCGGGTCCGGCCCGGTGAAGGACAGCTGCCGGTCGGGCCAGAAATCGAGCTTGTAGCTGCGCCACTTGTCGTATTCGGCGGGCCGGTCGATCGTGTGGTCCTCGTCCGGGTGGTAGGACATGGCAAAGCACCAGCTGACCGCCTGCTGGTCCATCGGGTCCGCCTCGGGCAGCGCCGAGGGCTCGCCCGTCTGGGCCTGGCTCTCCGCGCCGGTCACGTGCTCGACCGCGCCCATCTCCAGCAGATCGCCCAGCTCTGTGGCGTCGATGACATAGCGGCCGCGCAGCACGAGCGGGCCGTATTCCCGGCTGTCGACCTCGACGGCGTCGAAGCGGTCGCCGGTCTGCTCGACCGCAACCGGCCGCGTGTCCAGCAGGACGGTCAGGCGCCCGGTCCCGAACCAGGGGGCGAGCATCTCGCCGATCACCGCCACGCCGACCCGCGGCTCCGCCGTCAGCGGGCTGACATTGCCGCTGCCCGGGTTCAGGAGAGAAAGCCCCCGCGTCGTCTCCGTCAGCGGGTAGTGGCGCCGGTAGTAGCTGCGGATGCCCTCGCGCAGCTGCCGGTAGCTGGCCGTGGAGCCGTCCTTTTCGATCCAGGGGTTTTCGTCGGGGGGCACGGCCTGGGTGGTCAGCTGCCCGCCCAGCCACTTGTATTCCTCGGTCAGGATCACGCTGCGGCCCATCTTGAGCGCCGCCAGCGCCGCGGCGACGCCGCCCAGGCCGCCGCCGATGATGATGATGTCTGCGTGGAGGTCTTTCATGGTCTGCTATCCCTTGACGCCCGAGAGGGCGAAGCTTTCGACGATCTGACGCTGTGCGGCGATGTAGACGACCAGGATCGGCACGACGGCCAGGCTGGTCGCCGCCATCTGCAGGTGCCAGAGCGGCAATCCGTAGGCGTCGGTGAAGTTGGAGAGCGCGAGCGGAAGGGTGAAGAGCTCGATATCGCTCAGGAAGACAAGCGGCTCGAGGAACAGGTTCCAGGAGTAGAGGAAGGTGATGATCCCCACCGCCGCCAGCGCGGGCCGCGAGAGCGGCAGCGCCACTTTCCAGAAGATGCCGAACCGGGACAGCCCGTCCATCCGCGCGGCCTCCTCCAGCTCCGGCGGCAGCGCGGTGAAGTACTGCCGCATCAGGAAGGTCGCCATGACGCCCTGCGACCCGAACATCGGCAGCAGGATCAGCGGCATGTGCGTGTTCATCAGGCCCAGCTGCTTCATCAGGAAGAAGTTGGGGATGATCGTGACCTCCTCGGGCATCATCAGCGCGGAGATCAGCACCAGGAGCAGCAGGCCGCTGCCGGCGAAGCGGATGCGGGCCAGCGCATAGCCCGCCAGCGACGAGATGAAGAGCGTGCCCGCCGTGACCAGGCCCGCGATGTAGAGCGAGTTGGCGTACTGGCGCGCGAAGGGCTGGTAGCGGAACACCTCGGCGTAGTTCTCCCAGTGCCAGGTCTCCGGCAGCAGAGAGAGCGCGGGCGAGAAGATCTCCGCCTGGGATTTCACCGCGCTCGAGAGCATCCACAGGAAGGGGAAGACGAAGGGCACGGCGAGGATGGCGAGCGACAGGTACCAGCAGGCGCGGACGGCCGGCGACCGGAAACGGGTCATCTGGGGCCCCCCCGCTGCTTGAGCATGACCTGGGTGACGGTGAGCAGCGCGATCAGCAGGAAGAGGATCACCGCCAGGGCGGCGGCATAGCCGACATGGAAGAACTCGAAGGCCTGCTCGTAGATGTAGAAGGCCAGCACCAGCGTGCCGTTCTCCGGCCCGCCCTCGGTCATCAGGTAGATATGGTCGAACACCTTCAGCGAGCCCACGACGGTGATCACCATGATCACGAGCGTCGTCGGCGCCAGAAGCGGCCAGGTGATCATGCGGAACACCTGCCAGCCCGAGGCGCCCTCCAGCCGCGCCGCTTCCTCGTAGTCGCGGGGGATGGATTGCAGGGCGGCGATGTAGAGGATCATGTTCAGCCCGACGGTCTTGAACACGCGGGTGACGATCACCGCGAACATCGCCCAGTCCGGATGCCGCAGCCAGTTCGGCCCGTCGATGCCCAGGAGCGCCAGCCCCTGGTTGACCGCTCCGCTCTCGCCCTGCAGCAGGAAGGTCCAGACAATGGCCCAGGCAACCGCGGCCGTGACCACCGGCGCGAAGAAGACCGTCCGGAAGATCACGACCCCCCGGAACGGGCGCGACAGGGCCACCGCGAGGGTCAGCGCGAGGACCATGTTCAAGGGAACAAGCCCGGCGGCAAAGACCAGCGAGTTGCGCAGCACCGTCCAGAACTCCGGGTTCCGGCCGAGCGCGTCGGCGTAATTGTCCATGCCGACGAAGCTGGATTGCTGCGACAGCAGGTTCCACTCCGTCAGCGAGTAGCCCAGCACCGCGATCAGCGGCCCGACGAAGAAGATCAGGAAGCCGATGGTGACGGGGCTGACGAACAGCCATCCGACCAGCGCCTCGCGCGTGCGCAGCGGGATCGGTGGCCGGATGGCCGCAGCTTTCATCGCACCGGCCTCAGAGCAGCGGTTCGATTGCTGCGCAAACGTCTTCGAGAACCGCCTTCACATCGGCATCCGGCTTCCACAGCGC
This sequence comes from Poseidonocella sp. HB161398, assembly GCF_005870025.1. GTDB lineage: Bacteria > Pseudomonadota > Alphaproteobacteria > Rhodobacterales > Rhodobacteraceae > Mangrovicoccus. The sequence goes on along the minus strand of NZ_VATA01000011.1, from coordinate 3,541 downwards.
GTCGAATTTCGGCCGCATGGCGGACTCGATCTGCGGATAGGCGATGTGCCCCGGCGCGACCGAGCCATTGGCGATGCCCTCGGCGACGATCTTCATCTGCGCCGACGTGACCGCGGCGTTGCTCGACAGGAAGGCTTCGTCCTCGAGGACCGACAAGCGGGCCGGCGGGAAGAATTCCGCCATGACGGCGACGTTTTCGGGGCGGGTCATATGGGCGAGGAAATCGGCCGCCAGCTCTGTCTGGCTGCCTTGCGCAAAGGCCACGACGGCTGCCTGGCCGATGACCGAGACCGCCCCTGCCGGTCCAGAGGGCAGGGGGGCGATGCCCCAGTCGAACCCGGCATCCGACAGCTTGGAGACCCGGCTGAGCTGGGTGACGGTCAGCGCGGCATTGCCGGTGAAGAAGTCGCCCTGTTCGCCCGGGGGCACTGCGGAGCGGTCCTTGAAGATCATGTCGTGATAGAGCGCGACCGCCTCGACGGCTTCGTCGCTCGACAATCCGCAGGTGCCATCTTCCCATGCCGCGCCGCCATAGGAGCGGATCATCGGGATCAGCGTGTGGATGACCCGTCCGCCATAGCCCTGGCCGTCGACGCTCTGGAACCCCCAGACCCCCTCCTCGGCATCGGCCAGCGCTGCGGCGTCCTGCTTCAGCCGCTCCCAGGTCCATTCGCCCTTCGCGGCCAGCACGTCCGGGTGCTCCAGCCCGGCGGCGTCATAGAGGGAGGCATTGTAGTAGATGATGAAGGGCGAGGTCGAGAACGGCACGCCGTAGACGGCGCCGCCCTCCTGCCACAGCCCCATCGCCGCCTGGGACAGGTCGTCGAAGTCATACCCGTCCGTGTCCTTCAGTGTATCCGACACATCCAGCAGCACGCCCGCATCCACGAAGGTCGGGGCGGAGTTCTCCAGCAGCCAGCCGAGATCCGGAGGGTTGCCGCCAGCCAGTTGCAGGGTGATCTTCTGCACGTAGTCGGCAAAGGGAATGGTCTCGAACCGGACCGTCACATCGGGGTGCTTTTCCGTATAGCTGGCCGCAATCCCGTCCAGCATCGCCAGATGCGCGTCGCTCCCGGTCCAGACGGTGAAGCGAAGCTCCTCGGCCATGGCCGTGGTCCCGAGCATGCCGGCCATCAGGGCACTCGCGCCGATTAAGCGCTTTATCATCCTGTCGTGTCGTTCCATGGTTTCTCCTCCCCTGGATTTTCATGTCAGTGAGCGCTGTCGATCCGGCGCAGCGTTCCGCCCGGAATGAAGCTGCAAGGCAGCGTCGTCTGCGCCGGGCCCCTCAGCCGGCCGTCGAGCTGGGCCAGCAGCAGGCGCACGGCCTCCCGGCCCATCTCTTCGCGCGGAACCTCGAAATGGGTCCATCGCGAGATGCTTTTGGAATCTTCCAGCGGCGTTCCGAGAACGGCGATGGACAGATCATCCGGGACGGACAGCCCCCGCGCCCGCAGCAGGTCTTCCGCCCGCTCTGCATGTCCGAGCGTCTCCGCGAGGATCAAGGTGACGCCCTGGCCGAGGGCGTTCTCCAGCCAGTCCGCGTCCATCGCCTCCGGATCGATGTGCCAGCAGCAGTCCGGGCCCGCATCCAGCCCGAGCGTCTGCATCGCGGACCGGAATCCCGTCTCCCGGTCCAGCTGCTGTTCGCGGATGGTCACGCCGCCGAGAAAGGCAATGCGGCGATGGCCGCGCTCGTGGCCGTGCTGGACGATCCCGGCGGTCGCCTCCGCGTAGCCGGCCGCCGCCCAGTTCAGCTCGACGCGCCCGGAATGGCGCCGCCCCACCGTCACGAAAGGGAAGCCCTCGTCGACGAGCCGCTCGAGTTCGCTTGAATCCGGTTCCTGTCCCAGCAGGATCGCCCCGTCGGCAACCCCGAGGCGGTTCGACCCGCCGGCGAAGATCTGCCGCGGCCGGTCATCCGTCTGCGCCGACGTGAACAGAAGCAGGTCGTAGCCCGCGCCGGACACCTGCATCTCGATCCCGCGCAGCATCGGGTAGAAGAAGTTGCCCCGTTCGGAGGGAAAGACCGGCTCGTAGGTGAAGACGCCGAGGATGTTCCGCTTCCCGCGGGCGAGCGATTGCGCGACCAGGTTGGGCGAATAGCCCAGTTCGCGAACCGCCTTCCGCACCCGTTCGGCCGTCTCCTGGCTGACGCGGACGCCGGTCGCGCTATTGGGATTCAGAATCGCCGAGACAACTGCCGTCGAAACGCCGGCCAGGCGCGCGACATCGGCTTGCGTGACCCGGCGCCTTCCGCTGGTTGAGCTGATTGCCACCTGCATTTCCTCCCTGATTAAGCGCTTTATCATGGGGAATGGCCGAAGGCAATCCGCGATTTTTGCGAGACGGGACCGAATGAGACTGGTGCCGCGCCAATTCTCCGGATGGAGCTGTCGTTTGCCTGCACTATCGCCGGGCGGGTGATCGGAACATGGTCGGCGGCGCCGCCATCTGCGCGGTGCGGATGGCTGCCCCAGGCGCTCTTGGCCTGCGCAAGGGGAGGAGCGGCAGGCGGGACGCGGCGTCGGCATGCCCCACGAAACCGCCCGGCACGGGATGCTCACATTCGGGCCGCAGATCGCGGGGCGGTCTCCGGTCCGGCGATGCCCGGCACGTGACTCGCAGGACGGAAAAAGTCGCGGCCAGGTCTTTCTGCCTCCGGCGTATCGCCGATCGCCATGGCACCGGGACCCGGCGGGCGCGTCGGGAGGAGCGGGAGGCGGAAAGGTGTCCGCGAGCCAGTGAAAGGCCCGGGACCCTGGTCGTGGCAGGTGGTCAACGGCGGCTCTGCCGCTTCGGAGTGGTCAAGCGCGCGGTCGCGCCCGAGCCCGGCCGCAGTTCGCTTCTGGTCGCGCACCGAGGCCGCTGGGCAGCCATCTGCACCACCGGGGCGGGGCGCGTCGAGGATGCCCGGATGGAACCCCGCAAGGTGAGATCAACCGCTCTCGACCCGGAAGAAGAAACTGCGGCAGCAGCGTTCCGGCGCTATGCGTTTCTGCCTCTGGACGACCGCCACTATGCCTTGCAGCCGCCAAACCGCGGCTGACGCGCTCATTCTCTGCACTGCTGACTGCAGCGCCGCGGGATCAGTCGGCTGCCCGATGTAAAGGACGACAAGCCGAAGCGGAGATCCGAGGCTTGCCCGACTGGGCACCCCCGCGTGGAATTGGGCATTGTCGCGCAATTGCTCCGAGCGCCTATTGGCGACAGCGTTTAACTTGCCAATCGTCAACGGGACTGCCAGGCAATGGCCCCCGTGTCCGGCAGGGTCTGTCAAGAGACCGGCAAAGACCACCGGCAGGCGAAGATCAGTCATCCCCGGACGAACGGCCAGGTCGGGCGGATGCAACCAGCGATCAAGGAGGCCACCCACCAAGACCGCATGTCTTTCTCACCGGCCCGGCCCTGCCGGATCAGTCTGCATCCTGATCGCGGGGCGGCGGGGGCCGTCCGTTTGCGATGGAGGACGACATGCGGAACGCCCATGGAACGATCTGCGCCGGAATTGATATGTCCAGGGACAAGCTTGCGGTCGCGA
>NZ_VATA01000109.1 GCF_005870025.1 Poseidonocella sp. HB161398 | reverse complement strand
CGACGGCACGGGCGGCCTCGCCATCAAGGGCGACCCCGCCCACCCCGCCAATCGCGGCCGCCTCTGCTCGAAGGGCTCCGCCCTCGGCGAAACGCTCGCGCTGGCAGGCAGGGCGACGCAGCCGCTGATCGGCGGCGCCGTGGCGAGCTGGGACGAGGCCACGACGCTGGCCGCCGCGCGCTTCCGCGAGACGATCGCCGCGCACGGGCCCGACTCGGTCGCCTTCTACGTCTCGGGGCAGCTGCTGACCGAGGATTACTATGTCGCCAACAAGCTGATGAAGGGCTTCATCGGCTCGGCGAATATCGACACGAATTCGCGGCTCTGCATGGCCTCCTCAGTGGCCGGGCACAAGCGCGCCTTCGGCACCGACACGGTGCCCGGGCAGTATGCCGACCTGGAGGAGGCCGACCTGATCGTCCTGGTCGGCTCCAACCTCGCCTGGTGCCACCCGGTGCTCTACCAGCATATCCTGGCGGCGAAGACCGCGCGGCCGGAGATGAAGATCGTCAACATCGACCCGCGCCGCACGGCGAGCTCGGACATGGCGGAGATGCATCTGGCCGTCGCGCCGGGCTCGGATGTAGCGCTGTTCAACGGGCTCCTGGCGCAGATCGCCGCCCAGGGCGCGGTCGACCAGGACTATGTCACCGCCCATGTCGCGGGCTTCAAGGAAGCGCTCGACGCCGCCAGCACCGACGACCCGGCTGCGACCGGCCTCGGCCGCGAGGAGCTGCAGGCCTTCTACGACCTGTGGATCCGCTCCGAGAAGGTCGTGACGGTCTATTCGCAGGGGGTGAACCAGTCCTCCTCGGGCGCGGACAAGGTCAATGCCATCGTCAACTGCCACCTCGCCACCGGGCGGATCGGGCGGCCCGGCATGGGCCCCTTCTCGGTGACCGGCCAGCCCAATGCGATGGGCGGGCGCGAGGTCGGCGGGCTGGCGAACATGCTGGCCTGCCATCTCGATATCGAGGATCCTGCCCACCGGCTGGCGGTGCGCGACTTCTGGGACGCCCCGGCCATCGCCGCGCAGCCCGGGCTGAAGGCCGTGGATATGTTCCGCGCCGTCGGCGACGGGCGGATCAAGGCGCTCTGGATCATGTGCACCAACCCGGTCGTCTCGATGCCCGAGGCCGATGCCGTGGCCGCCGCGATTGCCGCCTGCCCCTTCGTCATGGTCTCGGACATGTTCTCGGACACCGACACGGCGAAGCTGGCGGATGTCTTCCTGCCCGCCACCGGCTGGTCGGAGAAGACCGGCACCGTCACCAATTCCGAGCGCTGCATCTCGCGCCAGCGCGCCATCCTGCCCGCCCCGGGCGAGGCGCGCCATGACTGGCAGGCGGTCTGCGCGGTGGCGGAGAAGATGGGCTGGGGCGCGGCCTTCGACTACAGCTCGCCCGCCGAGATCTTCCGCGAATACGCGGCGCTGTCGGAGATCGCGGGCCAGCTCGGCCGGGATTTCGACATTTCCGGGCTGAAGGACGTCTCGGACAGCGACTACGATGCGCTGGCGCCGCAGGTCTGGCCGGTCACGCAGGCCCGCAAGGGCGGACGGTTCTTCGCCGAGGGCGGGTTCTACACCCCCGACCGGCGCGGCCGGATGCTGGCCGTCACCGCGCGGCCGCCGGCCTCGAAGACCTCGTCGATCTTCCCGCTGCGGCTCAATACCGGGCGGGTGCGCGACCACTGGCACACGATGACGCGCACCGCGCTGTCGCCGCGGCTGAGCCAGCATATCGCCGAGCCCTTCCTGGAGATGAACCCCGCCGATGCGGAGGCCCGCGGGCTCGGCGCCGCCGATCTGGTGCAGGTGGCCAGCCCGCATGGCCGCGCCGTGCTGCGCCTCGTCGTCACCGACCGCGTGGCGACGGGCTCGGTCTTCGCGCCGATGCACTGGACCGGGCAATACGCCTCGGCGGGCCGGATCGACGCGCTGGTCGAGGCCAATACCGATCCGGTCTCGGGCCAGCCCGAGAGCAAGGCGAGCCCGGTGGAGGTCGCCGCCCTCGCCCCGGCCTGGTACGGCTTCGCCGTCTCGGCCAATGAGCCGCGGGCCGGGACCGCCTACTGGGCGCGGGCGCGCACCGCGGCGGGATGGCGGATGGAGCTGGCCGGCACCGAGGCGCCCGAGGACTGGGAGGCCTTCGCCCGCACGCTCTTCGATCTGCCGGAGGCCGAGGCGGTCACCGTCAGCGACCGCGCCCGCGGCATCGCCCGCGTCGCGCTGATGGTCGAGGGCCGCGTCGCCGCCGCCTTCTTCGCCGCGCCCCGGCCGGTCACGGCGGCACGCAGCTACCTGGCGGGATCGCTGGGCAGCGGCAACCCGGGCGCCGTGCTGGCCGCGCGGCCGGGCGAGGACCAGCCGGACCAGGGCGCCATCGTCTGCTCGTGTTTCTCGGTCGGCGTGAATACCATCATCGCCGCCATCGAGGAGGGCAACCTGGCCGATGTCGAGGCAATCGGCGCCGCCTGCCAGGCCGGGACCAATTGCGGCTCCTGCAAGTCGGAACTACGTGCTATCCTGACCAGCACCCGCCAGCAGGAGGCAGCCCAGTGACATCCCTCGCCCATCTCGTTCGCGCCCTCGGCCGCGGCCCGGGCCGGTCCCGCAATCTCGACCGCAAGGAAGCGCAGGAAGCGATGGCCGCCATCCTCGACGGCACCGCCCCGCCCGAGGCGGTGGGCGCGCTGCTGATGCTGATGCGCTACCGCGGCGAGACGGGCGAGGAGATCGCGGGCTTCGTCGATGCGATGCGCGCGCGGCTGAAGCCCTGGGCGACGCTGCCCGCGACGCTCGACTGGCCGAGCTATGCGGCCGGCCGCTCGCGCGGGCTGCCGCTTTTCCTGCTGGCTGCGCGGCTCGTCGCCATGTCCGGCCAGCGCGTGCTGCTGCATGGCTGGAACAGCCACCAGAACCCCCATGCCGAAATCCGCGCCCATCTGGGCGAGGCCGGCATTCCCGCGGCGACGACGCTTGACGGGGCGAAGACGGCGCTCGAGCGCAACCATATCGTCTATGTCCCGCTGGAGGCGATGGACCCCGAGCTTCTGCGCGTGCTGAAGCTGCGCGACCTGCTCGGGCTGCGCTCGCCGGTCAATACCGCGCTGCGCTCGATGAACCCCTCTGGCGCGCCGGCCAGCGTGCTGGGCGTCTTCCACCCGCCCTATCGCGGGCTGCAGCAGGATGCCGCCGCGCTTCTGGGCGAGCGCAACCTGATGGTCATCAAGGGCGGCGGCGGCGAGTTCGAGCGCCACCCCGCCAAGCAGATCCTGGTCTACGGGCTGGAGGACGGCGCCGTGCACGAGCAGACGGTGGAGCCGCTGATCGACGACACCCGGCGGCTGGCCGATGCCGAGCCGCAGAAGGGCGATCTGGGACGGCTCTGGTCGGGCGAGCGCGAGGATGCCTTCGCCCGCGCGACCGTCACCGGCACGGCGGCGCTGGCGCTTCTCGCCGCGGGGGGCGCCACGACGCTTGCCGGGGCGCAGGCGCGGATGGACGCCCTGTGGGAGGACCGGCTGGTCCCGGCGGGCTGAACCTCAGGGCAGTGCCTCGAACCAGTCGAGCACCATGCCGGCCCAGCCCGGCGGCACCATGTGCCCGCCGGGAAACAGCGCAAATTCCAGCGAGGATCCGGGGGTGCAACCCGTCCAGCTGCGGCGCCAGAACGGGCCTTCGGCGGTGATCTGGTCGGGCCGCATCGCGTCGCAGCCATTGGCCTGCCGCCAGAGCTCCATCCCGGCGAAGATGTCGCCCTGCGCCGCCCCCGCATTGCCCAGGTAGCGCCCTTCGAGCGGCACGGTCCGGTCGCTCCAGCCATGGGTGTGGAAGAGCCGCACCGGCCCGGCGCAGCTCTCCGGCATGGGCCGCCAGAACCCGCCCGAGACCGGAGCGAAGCCGCGGGCGATCCCGGGCTCCGCGCAGGCGAGGTAGCTGGTCATGAAGCCCCCCGCCGAAAAGCCCGCCATCAGGATGCGGTCGCGCGGCACGCCGTGGCGCTCTGCAAGCTGGGTGAAGAGCTCGGCGAAATAGCCGGGCTCGTCCCGGCCGCCGCCGCGGAAGGCCCAGGAATTGCCGTTGCCCCGTCCGCGCGGCATGCCCTCCGCCGCGGCCAGCGCATAGCCGCGGCCAAGCACCGCCTCCGCCATCTCGCGGTTGCGCATCGATCCCTCGGCGCTGCCGCCATGGCCATGCAGGAAGACCACCGCGCCCTGCGGCGGCCCGTCTGGCAGCGACAGCAGGTAGCGCCCGGTGGAGGTGGCGCAGAACTCTGTCCCGCCGCAGGCGAAGGCGGGCAAGGGCAGCAGCAGCGAAAGGCACAGGAGCAGGTGTCGGAGCAGCATCATCCCCCCGACCATGGCACAATCGGCAAGCGCCTGGCCAGCCATCCCGGCCCGGCGCGCGAGCCTTCCATGCCTTCGGGGATATCGTAGACGCGGGTGAAGCCCGCCTCTTCCAGCTTCTCCGCCTCGCGGCGCGAGCGCACTCCGGCGGCGCAGATCAGCGCCACCGGCCGCCGCCGGTTGCCGCCGGCCAGCTCGGCCAGCGCCTCGGCGAAATCCGGGCGGCGCAGGTCGAGCGGATGCGCCCCCACCGCCAGGCCCGTGCGCTGCCATTCGTCGGGGCGGCGGATATCGACCAGCAGCAGCCGGTCGATCCGCACCCGGCGATAGGCCTCCTCCGGCGTCAAGAGCAGACCCTCCTCGGCCGGCGCCAGCAGGTGGTAGCGGGCGAGCGACGCACCTCCGCCAAGGACGGCCGCCGCCCCTGCCGCTATCAGCCAGCGGCGGGCGAGCGGGCGGGCAGCGGGGGCCCGGGCGCCTGCCGTCATTGCGACAGCGGCCCCACGGCGCGGTAGCGCGGCACCGGATCTGCCGAGGCGGCGGCAGGCTCCAGATCGGGCCATTCCTCCGAGGCCTTCTCCAGATAGCCGGGAATGTCCTCCTCCCAGGTGCGGGCGACGCGGCGGCTGATATTGAGATAGAGCTTGCCGTCGACGATCCGCCAGAGCTCGGGGCTGCCCGGCACCTTGCCGCCGACGGCGACGCCATAAGCGCAATGGCCGTCGAATTGCGGCGCGAAGGCCTCGGGATCGGCGAGGAAGCGGTCGCGGTTCTCCTCGCTGGCGAAGGCGAAGACGGCGCCGTTATAGGTCGCGGTGATGCTTTCGCGGCCCCGCACCGGCGCGGGCTGCGACTGGCCCGGCGGCGCCTGCTCCAGGTCGAAATAGGCGACCACGTCATGGCCCGAGGCGGCATAGCCCGTGGCATCGACATATTGCGGCCCGGCGCGGGCGGCACTGGCGGCGGCGAGGAGAATGGCGGTGGCGGCGAGACGGCGCAACATGGCGGACCTCCCTGTCTGAACTGCGGCTGACCCAAGAGTAGCCGCTGCCGCCCTGCCGCGCAGCCGGGGGCGCGCAACGGTGACGGGACGTGCGGACGGGGTGCGGAATGTTACAGCACGGGAAAGTTGCGGAATGCTTTTCGCTCAATGGCTTGCGCTGCGATCCCTTGGCGGCGGCCGGGTCGCGGCGGCTGGCGCGGATGGCAAATGTTGCAGTCCGGGGCGCGGCGGATCAGCTGCGGGCGGCGTCGCCCGCCTCGCCGCGCAGCCGCAGGAGCGGCGCCAGCCAGGGGTCGCGGACCAGTGCCGGGGCGATCACCAGGTCACCGATGATCTGGCGCAGCCGCGCCGCGGTGCGCACCGGCACGCCGCCCAGAAGCCCCTGGCGCGCGGTCAGCACGATCGACCGCGACAGCGGCGGCACCGGCAGCGGCGACATCGTCACCCGGTCGAGGAAGCGGTGCGCGCGCAGCACGCCCAGCGGCGTGGCGATGGTCCAGCCCGCCCGCTCCGCCACCAGCGCCATGATCGCGTGATAGCTGTCGAGCTCGAACCGGTGGTCGAGCTGCAGGCTGTGCCGCGCCAGATGCGAGGCGATGGCCCGGCCCATGTGATGGCGCTGCGTGTAGTGGATGAAGGGCAGATCGCCCAGCGTCGCCAGATCGGCCTCGCGCCCGGCCGGGGTCACCGCGACGAAGGGCTCCTCCATCAGCGGATGGATCTCCATCCAGGGCTCGGTCTCGCCCATCTCGGCGGCGACGATCATGTCGAGCGAGCGCCCCGAGAGCTGCGCGGCCAGTGCGTGGCTGGCGCCGGTCTCCAGCAGGAAGCGGCAGCTGCCTAGCTCGCCCGCCATTTCGGAGAGGAAGCGCGGCGTCACGTCGGCGTCGAAATCCTCGATCATGCCGAGGCGCAGATGCGACAGGTGGCTGAGATCGCGGGTGGCGAGCTCCGCGCGGGCCTGCGCCGCCTCGCCGAGGATGTTGAGCGCGCGGCGGTGGAAGAGCGCCCCGGCCGCGGTCAGGCGGACCGGCCGGGCGGCGCGGTCCACGAGCCTCGCCGAGAGCGCCGATTCGAGATTGGAAAGCTGCTGGCTGACCGAGGACGGGCTGGCCTCCAGCCTGCGGGCGGCCCCGGAAATCGAGCCTTCGCCGACAATCGCGGCAAAGACCTCGACGGCCCAGAGCGTTATGCGTCCCGCTGATTCTACCATGATCCGGCCGCGGGACGCCCGCGGATCAGTCCGGTTCGTTGAGCTTGGACAGCTTCGCCTGCAGATCGGCGAGCTGGCGCTTGATATCGGCCAGCTCGGTCTCGCCCTGGGCGGGCTTCTCCTCGCCGCCCTGCCCTGCCGACGCGCCCGGCCAGCCGGGGATCATCGAGGACAGGAAGGCCTGCTGCTGGCGCTTCATCGCCTCGAGCCCGGACATCGGCAGCATCGGATTGGGCATGGAGGTGATGTTCTGCATCATCTTCGACTGGCCCTCCCGAAGCATGTCGAAGCTCATCTGCAGGAATTGCGGAACGACGCTCTGCGCCGAGGTGGTGTAGCTGCGCACCAGATCGGTCAGCACCGCGATCGGCAGGACGTTCTCGCCGCGGCCCTCGTGCTCGGCGATGATCTGCAGCAGGTACTGCCGGGTCAGGTCGTCGCCGCTCTTGAGATCGACCACCTTCACCTCGCGGCCGTCGCGGATGAAACCTGCGATATCCTCGAGGGTCACGTAATCGCTGGTTTCGGTATTGTAGAGTCGGCGACTGGCATATCGCTTGATCAAAAGCGGCTGGTCTTTGTCGGCCACTCGGAGCCCTCCCTTTAAGCGCTGCGTTGCAGAGTAGGGGAGCGAAAACAAAAAGAAAAGGGCGAGCTTTCGCCCGCCCCGCCTTCGGTCCGGAAGGGAGGTTCCGGACCGGCACTCACATGGGAACTCGTTACAGCAGGGCTGCGCCTATCAGGAAGCAGCGGCTTTCTTGGCAGCGGAGGTCACTTCGGCAGTGGCCTTCTTGACGGCTGCGGTCGCGTCCTCGGAGATGTCCTTGCCGGCGGCCAGCATCAGCTCGACGGTTTCCATCTGCACTTTCTTCGCGACTTCGGCGAAGGCGGCCATGGTCTCTGCGGTCATCTCGGCCTGGGCCGACGCGAAATCGGTCATCGCCTTGGTGTAGTCGGTCGGCTCGTCCTTGACGGTCGACAGCGCGGCGATCTTCGTCAGGGTTTCCTTGGCGTACTTGGAGGAGATGTCGGTCGACTTCTCGGCTGCTTCCAGCGCGACTTTCGACATCTTCTCGCCCAGCGTCGCCTGGGTCTTGAAGGCGTCCTGCATGGCTTTGGTATCCATCGGGAACGCGCTCATCATGTCCTGCATCATCTTGGTCAGGTCGTTGGTTTTCGTGGCCATGGTTGCTCTCTCCTAAAACTCCGGCGGGAAGGACCCGCCTCCTGCGCCTGTGGATATTCATATATGCTGCGACGCAGCAAATCAAGAGGGATTCGCTGCGTCGCGGCAGCATCCATGGTCAAGATCGATTTGCAGTTTGCGCCAAATTAGCCTGCAAACACAGGAAGATGCACCAATGGTGCAGCAATAGGTGCGCAACAATCTTGCTGCGTCAGCGAGGATTCTGCTCGGAAAATCTATGCTGCAGCGCAGCAAAATCGGTGCCGGAAAGTTTTCCTTTCCGTACAGGTGCTTGCCTGCCCCTAGGGCAGCTCCCGCTCTGGCGGCGGGAGCCCCGATTCACATGCGAACCGCGCCTTTACTGGTCACGCGGCTTCGGGCTTGCGCACGACATAGGTGCCGGGCGCGGGATCGAGCGCCGGGTGCGACACATTGCCGACCTGGCGTGCCGGGACCAGCGCCCCGGATTTCTTGCGCAGCCACTCCTCCCACCGGAACCACCAGGTCCCTTCGGTGAACTCGGCCTGCGCCTTCCACTCGTCGAAACTTAACTTGAGATCGGGATTCGTGTAATGCCCGTATTTCCGTTTCGACGGCGGATTGACGATCCCCGCGATATGGCCCGACTGCGACAGGATGAAGGTCTTCGAGCGGCTGCCGAATTTCTGGAAGCCGGTATAGCAGCCCTTGGCGATCGCGATATGGTCGGTCTCGCAGGCGATCGAGCAGACCGGGAGCTTGATGTCCTCGGGCGACACGGTCTCGCCGCAGATCTTGAACTCGCCATTGTAGAACTCGTTGTGCTGGCAGAGCTTGCGCAGGTACTCGACCGCCATCTTGCCCGGCAGGTTGGTGCCGTCGCCGTTCCAGAATAGCAGGTCGAAGGCCGGCGGCGTGTCCCCCAGCATGTAGCTCTTGATCGCGGGGCCGTAGACTAGGTCGTTCGAGCGCAGGAAGCTGAAGGTCCGCGTCATGAAGAACTTGTCGAGGATCCCCTGCTTGGCCACCTCGCGCTCGATCGCGTCGACGAAGTCGTCGCCGAGGAAGACGCCGATTTCGCCCGGATCGGAAAAATCGGTCATCGTGGTGAAGAAGGTCGCCGCGTTGACCGACTTGTCCTTGCGCTTCTCCAGCATGGCCAGCGTCAGCGACAGCGCGGTGCCCGCGATGCAGTAGCCGATCGCGTTGACCTTGGGCTCGCCGGTGATCGCCTTCACCTGCTCGATCGCGGTCAGGTAGCCCTCCTCGACATAGTCGTCGAGGCCGATATCGGAATAGGACCGGTCGGGGTTGATCCAGCTGACCACGAAGAGCGTGTAGCCCTGGTCGACGATCCATTTGACCAGCGAGTTCTTCGGCTTCAGGTCGAGGATGTAGAACTTGTTGATCCAGGGCGGGAACAGCACGATCGGCGTCTTGCGCACCTGCTCGGTCGTCGGCGCGTACTGGATCAGCTCGAACATCCGGTTGCGGTAGACCACCGAGCCCTCGGAGGTGGCGATGTTCTGGCCGACCTTGAAGGCGTCGTTGTCGGCCAGCGAGACGAGGACCTCGCCATTATTGGCCTCGATGTCGCGCACGAGGTTCTCCAGCCCCTTCACCAGCGACTCGCCCTCGGTCGCCACCGCGCGCTCCAGCGCCTCGGGATTGGTGCCGAGGAAGTTGGTCGGCGACATCATGTTGATGATCTGCTGGGTGAAGTACTCGATCTTCTTGCGGTCCACCCCGTCGAGCCCGTCGAGCCCGTTGATCGCATGCGAGATCGCCTCGGAGGTCAGCAGGTAGTTCTGCTTGAGGAAGTTGAAATAGGGATGGCTGTCCCAGAGCGGATTCTGGAAGCGCGGATCCTTGGGCGTCGGATCCGAGGGCACCCCGAGCTTGCCCGTCGTCAGCAGGTGCTGCGCCTCGACATAGTGCTTGAGCATCTTGCCCCAGTAGGACACCTGGTGCTCGATGATCTTGGCGGGGTTGTTGATCATTTCCGACATGTAGGCGGTCATCGCCTTGACGAACACGTCGCGGTCCGGCGCCTGCAGATTGGGATCGATCGCGCGCTTGCTGGTCATGGCGCGCACCAGCCTCTGGGACAGTTCCTCCATGCGCGCAATATTGTTGTTCAGGCGGTCAAGGTTCGCCGCAGTATCTTTTTCGTCGGTTGTCATCTTGTCCGTTCCACCGTACTTTCCCGCGACTTCAGACTATCGGCGCGACCCTCATGGGAAAAGCGGCGAATTGAACCGGGCCGATCACAGTTCCCGGTCGTTGAGTGACGGAGATTGCGTCCCATGCGTTACATGCTGACTTACGACATGATGGAGACGGTGCGGAATGCCAGCCAGTGGCTCGGCTCCACGGCCCGCTCCTTCGGCTCCTACCCCGCAACCGGCCTGGCCCCGACCCCCGCCTTCGGCATGATGGCCGCCTGGGGCGAAGTGGTTGAAAGATCGTTCTCCCGCATGATCGCAAAGCCCGACTGGGGCATCCACAGCGTCGTCGGCAAGGACGGCCGCGACCACCTGGTCAGCACCCATTCCGTGGTCGAGCGGCCCTTCGGCAACCTGGTGAAATTCGCCGTGCAGGGCCGCCCCGAGATGGCGCGCCAGGTTCTGGTCGTGGCGCCAATGTCGGGCCATTATGCCACACTGTTGCGCTCTACCGTGGCCTCGCTCCTGCCCGATTGCGACGTCTACGTGACGGACTGGCACAATGCCCGCGACATCCCGGTGAGCTGCGGCAAGTTCGATGTCGAGGACTACACGCTCTACCTCGTCGATTTCATGGAGCATCTGGGGCCGGACATCCACGTGATCGCGGTCTGCCAGCCCGCGCCGCTGACGCTTGCGGCCACCGCCTACCTGGCGGAGAAGAACCCCGAGGCCCAGCCCGCGACCCTGACCCTGATCGGCGGTCCGATCGACCCCGATGCCGCGCCGACCGACGTGACCGATTTCGGCCGCCGCATCACCATGGGCCAGCTCGAGGAGCTGGCGATCCAGCGCGTCGGCTTCAAGTATGCCGGCGCCGGGCGGATGGTCTATCCGGGGCTCCTGCAGCTCACCTCCTTCATGTCGATGAATGCCGACCGCCATGGCGAGGCCTTCTTCAACCAGATCCTCCGCGTGGCGAAGGGCGAAGCGCGCGACAACGACCACCACAACCGCTTCTACGACGAGTACCTGGCGGTGATGGACATGCCGGCCGAGTTCTACCTCTCGACGGTGGAGCGGCTCTTCAAGGGGCTGGAGATCGCCCAGAACCGCTTCGTCGTGGCCGGGCAGACGGTCGATATCGGCAAGATCACCAATGTCGCGGTGAAGATCGTCGAGGGCGAGAAGGACGACATCTCCGCCCCGGGGCAGTGCCTTGCGGCGCTCGACCTGCTGACCGGCCTGCCCGACGAGAAGAAGTTCTCGCATCTCGAGCCCAATGCCGGCCACTACGGCATCTTCGCGGGCAAGAGCTGGCGCAACAACATCCGGCCGCTGGTGCTGGAATTCATCGACGCCCATGGCGGCGGCCGCGACGGCGCGGTGCCGCTGAAGTCGGTCCGGACCTGAGCCGGAAGGGGGAGGCCCGCCTCCCCCTTGCCCCCTCCTCCTGCGCACATGCCCTGCTTCGCCCTGGGCATCCCGAGCGCGTCGCCAAGGCTTGGGCCCGGCACAGGGCGACTGACGCGATTCCCGATGTCCGGACAGTGTCGCGGCGGCTTTCGGCTCGCCTTCTGATCATGCCGCCATCCGGCCTCGACCGGCCTCCGTCCGCCAAGCGCCAGACGGATGCCGGGTGACATGCGAGATAACCCACCTGCCGATGCCGGGCCCCTGATCCCGTCTCGAAAGCGTTCACGTGCTCGCCCTCATATTACACGGAGCACCATGGACGTTCGATCGTGACAATGTCCTTCCAGCGGCCGCGCGCATCCACGGAGATCCTGGCCCTGCATCCTGCAGCATGTCGGTAAAACGGGCGCTGGCGGCTTGCATTCTCCGATCCGTGCCGGACACCCCGGACCGCCCATCGAGCCGCATCGCGTCTTCGAGGGACGGGATCCAGACCCCGGCATCCGTCCGGCATGGGGGCCACATGACGGACTGTTCGAAAGCCGCCAGGTCAGCACTGGCCAGGCGGCCCGGTCCATGATCAGGGGAATGCGCCGTTGGTGCGCCTCAGGTCCGGACCCGACGGCGGATGCGCCGCATCGGAACACACGGGATGTCTGCGCTCCGGACCCGGATCGCGCGGATGGTCACCATGTTCCGGAGCAGATACGGGGTCCTGCTGTGAACAAGCATGCAATTTTGACCCTGACTCAATTTTGGTGCAGGGCTTTGTCTATGGCATCGCGGTCATCCTCGCCTTCAGCGTATCGATACCCGCGCGGCCATACATCTGCCGCTTCAACATTTTCAGCCGGTTGATCTGTCCCTCGGTCTGGCCATTGGACCACGGCTCGGTCAGGGATGCAGCGACCGCA
>NZ_VATA01000108.1 GCF_005870025.1 Poseidonocella sp. HB161398 | reverse complement strand
GCCGACCTGATCGTCGCCGACACCTGGGTGTCGATGCATGACGGCGAGGAGACCCGCGAGCGGCGCCACAACCTGCTGGCGCCCTACCAGGTCAATGCCGGGCTGATGGCGCGGGCCGGAGAGCAGGCGCTCTTCATGCACTGCCTGCCCGCGCATCGCGGCGAGGAAGTCACCGACGAGGTGATGGACGGGCCGCAATCGGTGATCTTCGACGAGGCTGAGAACCGCCTGCATGCGCAGAAGGCGGTGATGCGCTGGTGTCTCGACCAGTGACCTGAGACGGCAGGGCCGGGCGGGTTTTACCGCCCGGAAACCGTTTTCTCCTATCCCTGACCGCGTCCGGGGCGCTGCTCCGGACCAATTCAGGGAGGTCCGCGTGCGAATCGAGGAAGAGATACGGCCCTGGCCGGAGGAGGACCGCCGCCGCGGCGGGGAGATCCGCGACCTGCTGGAGCCCGGCCTTCGCGGCATCCTGCTGGAGGCCTACCGCGCCATCGATCCGGACCTGGCCGAGCTGCCCAGCGAGCTCTACGAGCAGGAGCTGAAGAAGTTCCGCTGGATCGCCACCGGCGATTTCTGCCCCGCCTATTTCCGCGACCAGGGCCAGATCGCCGCCAATATCGCCGGACAGGTGAGCTATCCGGCCTATTTCCAGGGCTATGCCGCCTATGCCGGCGGGCTGGCCAATGCGCTGGCCGGGGCCACGGAGGAACGCGCGCCGGAGGAACGGCGGGCCCTGATGATGAGCCTGATGCGCTCGGTCTTCTCGGATGCGGCCATGGCGATGAGCCATTTCTTCGATGCCCAGCAGGCCGAGATCGAGGCGCAGCGCGCCGAGTTCGACCGCCGCCGCGAGGCGGAGGCGGAGGCCGACCGCGAGGGGCTGGCCATTCTCGCCCGCGCGCTCAAGGCGCTGGCCGGGCAGGAGCTCGACTACCGCATCGGCGCGCAGGTGCCCGAGAAGGTCGCGGGCACCTGTGCCGATTTCGACCGCGCCGCCGATCTGCTGCAGGCGGCGATGACCGAGATCTCCGACGCGGCGGGCGAGCTGACCGCCAATAGCGCGGCGATCGCCCAGGCGCTCGGCGACCTCTCGCGCCGGACCGAAAAGCAGGCCGCCTCGCTCGAACAGAGCTCGGCCTCGCTGGAGCAGTCGACGGTCAGCATGCAGCGGATCAGCACCGGCACGACCGAGGCCGCGGGTGCGGCCGCCGCTGCGCTCGGCGAGGTCGCCGAGTCGGGCGAGGTGCTCGGCCGCGCGGTGACGGCGATGGGCGAGATCTCGGCCAGTGCGGGCAAGATCTCGGAAATTGTCGGGGTGATCGACAATATCGCGATGCAGACCAACCTGCTTGCGCTCAATGCCAGCGTCGAGGCGGCGCGGGCGGGCGATGCCGGGCGCGGCTTTGCCGTGGTCGCGGCCGAGGTGCGCAGCCTGGCGCAGCGCTCGGGCGAGGCGGCCAGCTCGATCCGCAGCCTGATCTCCGACAGCGCCGCCCATGTCCGCAGCGGCGAGACGCTGGTCGGCGACAGCAGCCGCCGGATGGAAGGCGCGAAGGAGCAGATGCAGCGGATCGACGGGCTCCTCAAGACGATCGAGAGCTCGGCGGCGGAACAGTCGGGCGGGCTCGGCCAGATCAACCAGGCGGTGACCCATATCGACGGCATGACCCAGCAGAACGCCGCCATGGCGGAGGAGACCACGGCCGCCGCGGTCAGCCTTCGCGCCGCCGCCGAGCAGCTGGCCGATCTGGTGGGCCGCTTCCGCCTCGGCAGCGGTTCCAGCCAGGCGCAGACCCCGCGCCGCCGCAGCGCCTGAGCCCAGTCCCGCGCCGCACTTGATGCGGCGCCTCGCCGGTGCCGTCTGGCGCCGGGCCGGGGTTCAGCTCCGCGGGCGGGGCTTGGCGCGAAGCGTCGGGTCGGCCTGGGTCGGGTCCTCGGGCCAGGGGTGGCGCGGATAGCGGCCGCGCATGTCCTTGCGCACATCCGCATAGGAGGACGCCCAGAAGCCCGGCAGATCCATCGTCGTCTGCACCGGCCGCCCGGCCGGCGAGAGCAGCGTCACCCGCAGCGGCCGCCCGCCGACCATAGGATGCCGGGTCTCGCCGAACATCTCCTGCAGGCGCAGCGCGATCTCCGGCGCCTCGCTGCCATAGTCGATGGCGATCTGCCGCCCGAGCGGCGTTGTGTAATGCGGCGGCGCGAAGCGGTCGAGCGCCTGCGCCGCGTCCCAGCCGAGCCGCTGCGCCAGCGCCGGCCCCGGGTCTAGCGTCTTGAGATCGCCCGCGCTGCGCACCTTGCCGAGCCAGGGCAGCAGCCAGTCCCCGGCTTCTGCCAGCAGCGCCTCTTCCGACGGGTCCGGCAGCTCCGGCATCTCGTTCCGCGCCAGCGCCAGCCGCGCCCGCAGCAGGTCGAATTTCGCCGATGGCTTCAGCGCCTGCAGTCCCAGATCGCGCAGCCCGTCCAGCGCGGCCAGCGCCACGGCCTCCTCGGGCGCGTCCTTCCAGTGGCGGTCCGACAGGACCAGCGCGCCGAAGCGCTCCTGGATGCGGGCTTCCACCCGGCGGTCGCGCCGCGACCACTGGCAGACGGCCACCTCGCCGATGCGGTCGCCATAGAGGCCGCGCAGCTCGCTTTCCGACAAGGCGGCGCCGAGCCGGATCTTCGCCTCGCGGGCATCGCCGTCGAGATCGGTTGCCACTACCAGCCGCTGCCCGGCCAGCGCGTCGCCCGGCGCCATCGCCGCCCCCTTGCCGCCCGACAGCAGCCAGCGCGGCTCGTCGCCCTTGCGGCGCAGCCCGATCCGGTCGGGATAGGCCAGCGCCGCCATCTCCGCCGCGCCCAGCCCGCCATTGCCGCCCGACGCCGCCCGACGCAGCCGCTTCGCCTCGGCGCGGATCCGTTCCAGCCCGGCGCGGCTGGCGATATCGCCATGCTCGGCGGCGAAGCGGCGGGGGTCCTTCAGCGCCTCGAGCCGGAGCCTCAGATCGCAGCCCGCGCCGCGCAGCGGGTCGCGATCGGCCAGCAGCGCCGCCAGATCCGCAGCTTCCGGCCCGGCCTTGGCCAGCATGTGCCCGAGCCGCGGATGCACCGGCAGCCGGGCCAGCGCCGCGCCGTGCTCCGTCATCCGCCCGGCCTCGTCGAGCGCGCCGAGATCGTGCAGAAGCGCCCGCGCCTCTGCCAGCGCGCCCTCGGGCGGCGGGGTCAGGAAGGCCAGCTCGCCGGGCTCCGCCCCCCATTGCGCCAGATCGAGCGCCAGCCCGGTCAGGTCGGCGGCCGCGATCTCGGGCGGCGGGAAGGCGGCAAGCGCGCCGTCCTCGCCCTTCGTCCAGGCGCGGTAGCAGACCCCCGGCGCGACCCGGCCGGCCCGGCCGCGGCGCTGTTCGGCCTCGGCGCGGGTGACGCGCTCGGTCACCAGCCGCGACATGCCGGAATTGGGATCGAACCGCGCCCGCCGCGCCAGCCCGGCATCGACGACGACGCGGACATCCTCGATCGTCAGCGAGGTCTCGGCAATCGCGGTGGCCAGCACCACCTTGCGGCGCCCGGCAGGCGAGGGGGCGATGGCGGCGCGCTGCGCCTTCAGCTCCATCGCGCCGAAAAGCGGCAGCAGGTCGGCATCGCCCGGCAGCCGGTCCTTCAGCAGCGCCTCGGTCCGGCGGATTTCGCCCTCGCCGGGCAGGAAGACCAGCACGCCCCCGCCGGTCTCGCCATAGGCGCGGGCAACGAGATCGGCGGTGACCGCCTCGATCCTCTCGCGCGGGCCGCGGGGCCGGTCCAGATGGCGGGTCTCGACCGGGAAGGCGCGGCCCTCGGAGGTCACCATCGGCGCATCGCCAAGCAGTGCCGCGACCGGCGCGGCGTCGAGCGTTGCCGACATCACCACGATCTGCAGGTCGCCGCGCAGCGCGCCGCGCACCTCCCAGGCCAGCGCCAGCCCCAGATCTGCCTGCAGCGAGCGTTCGTGGAATTCGTCGAAGATCACCAGGCCGATGCCGGGCAGGTCGGGATCGGCCTGCAGCTGGCGGGTCAGGATGCCCCCGGTGACCACCTCGATCCGGGTGGCTTTCCCGACCTTGCTGTCGCCGCGGATGCGGTAGCCGACGGTCTGGCCGACCTCCTCGCCCAGGGTCGAGGCCATCCGCTCGGCCGCGGCGCGGGCGGCAAGGCGGCGGGGTTCCAGCATCAGGATGCGGCCCGCGACAAGGCCCGAGGCCAGCAGGTCGAGCGGCACCCGGGTGGTCTTGCCCGCGCCGGGCGGGGCCTGAAGCACCGCGAGCCCGCGCGCGGCGATGGCCTCGCGCAGCGCGGGCAGCGCGTCGTCGATCGGAAGCGGAAAGGCCAAGGTCAGCGCCGCACCATGCGGAAATTGCCGAAAGTCGTGGGCACGCGCAGCTCGGTGACGCGCAGCGTGCCGTCCTCGGGGGCATAGATCACGGTGAAGGGCCAGACCGGCTTCTCGGCCAGCTCCTTCGGCGAGAAGCCCGCGACCCGGCGGTACTCGCCGCGGCATTCGAGCCCGCCATCGCCGGTCGGCTGGCCGCCGACCAGCCGGATATCGGCGCGCCGCCGCCCGTCATAGAGGTCGATCGCCAGGTCGCAGGCCAGGTCCGCGGGCCGGTCGCGCAGGATCGCGAAAGCGGCGGTCATCGGATCGACCGTGCCGGCCTGTTCGGAGGCGGGCGCGGCGTGCTTCGGCGTCTTCGTCCGTTCGGGGGTCCGCGTCACCTTCGGCGTGCCGCCGGAATAGGCGAAGGCCAGCTCCTCGGTCCCGCCATCCTCGGTGGTCGAGGAGGAGAAGCTCTCGGGGCGGTAGCGGTTGCCCTCGGCGCGGCCGCGGGCATGGGCGTCGACGCTGGTGTCGAGGAAAAGCCCCGCCAGCCCGCCCGAGCGCATCGCCCCGGAGGCGGCATAGCGGCCGCCGCGTTCCTCGAGCGCATAGCTCAGCGTCCCGGCCCGGATCGGCCCGAGCCTGAGATCGAAGGTCCCTGTCTCCGCCGCCTGCACCCCCGGCGCGACGAGCGCGAGGGCCGCCAGCGCAAGGGCGGCAATTCCTGCATGTGACATTCTTCGCGGCCTCCCGCTCTTGCCATTCCTGTCCGGCACAAGGCAGAAAACCGCGGTGATCGTCAACCGGCGCGCGCGCGCCTGCCCGATGAAGCGGAGACCTGCCATGGACCAGACCGACCTCGCCCGCCGCATCCTCGACGGAGAGCGCCGCGCGCTGGCCCGGGCCATCACCCTGGTCGAGAGCGGCCGGGCGGATCACCGCGAACAGGCCGTGGCGCTGGTCGAGACGCTGCGCAAATCCGGGCGCAAGGCGCTCCGGATCGGGCTGTCGGGCACGCCGGGGGTGGGCAAGTCGACCTTCATCGAGGCCTTCGGGATGATGCTGACCGCCAGGGGGCTGCGGGTCGCGGTGCTGGCGGTCGATCCCAGCTCGGCGCGCTCGGGCGGCTCGATTCTCGGCGACAAGACCCGGATGGAGCGGCTGTCGCGCGATCCGATGGCCTTCATCCGCCCCTCGCCCTCGCAGACCCAGCTGGGCGGCGTGGCGCGGCGCACCCGCGAGGCGGTGGCGCTGTGCGAGGCGGCGGGGTTCGACGTGGTGCTGATCGAGACGGTGGGCGTCGGCCAGTCCGAGACCATGGTCGCCGAGATGTGCGACCTGTTCCTCCTGCTGATGGCGCCCGCGGGCGGCGACGAGCTGCAGGGGGTCAAGCGCGGGATCATGGAGATCGCCGACATCATCCTGGTGAACAAGGCCGATGGCGACCTGAAGCCGGTCGCGACGCGGACCTGCGCGGATTATGCCGGGGCGCTGCGTCTGCTGCGCAAGCGGCCGCAGGATCCGCCGGGCTTTCCCAAGGCGCTGATGGTCTCGGCGATGGCCGAGACCGGGCTGGAGGAGGCCTGGGCCGAGATGCAGGCGCTGGATGCCTGGCGGCGCGAGACCGGGCACTGGGAGGCCCGCCGCGCGGAGCAGGCCCGCCACTGGTTCCGCGAGGAGCTGCAATACGGGCTGCTGGCGCGGCTCTCGGCGGATCCCGGGCTGGTCGCGCTGCAGGCGGCGCTCTCGGATGCGGTGGCGGACGGGCGGCGCACGGCCGAATCGGCGGCGCGCGAGGTGCTGGACGCGCTGGGGCGCTGAGCCCGCCCGGGCCTTGCCGGGCTGCCTCTTCTCGCGCCGTTCGGCGCAAAAGGACGCAGGCGTCCCGCCGCAGCTTGCCGCCCGGTTCACCTGGCCAAGCCGACTGGTGCCGATCAGTGACAGGACGGCCCCCGCAGGCGGTTCCGGTGTCACATTCAGTCCCTATATGTTAGCGCACGGGCCGATCCGCAGCAAAGGGGCGCCGCAGCACGCGGCGGGACAACCAATGGACCAACTTTCTCAGCATGGATCCGCGGTGGTGGCGGATCTGAGCCAGCGCTACGGCCTCAGCCAGGACGCGGTGCGCGCCATGATGGACGCCGTCAGCCGCGGCGGCGGCACCCAGGCGCAGTTCTCGGTGCCCGAGCTCGGCGGCATGGGCCAGTGGTCCTCGGGCGGCATGACCATGGTCGGCGACATGTTCAACTCGAACCTGCAGGCGCTGGTCTCCAATCTCTGCGGCGAGATCTCGAACGCCTATTTCAACGGGTCCTTCTACGCGCCGCGCCCGGTGCAGGCGCAGATGCAGGGCGGCGGCCAGTGGCAGGGCCAGGGCAATGGCGTCTCGATGAGCTTCTCGGGCGGCAACTGGTGGCCGCAGGAGCTGGGCAGCCCGTCTTCCTCGGGCAGCCAGAACAATCTCAGCTACGCGATCTTCCCCGGCAGCCGCCGCCTGGCGGTGAACCTGAACGGCCAGGTGACGGTCTACGACACGCTCGACCACATGATCGGCGGCGTCGGCCAGCAGCAGTCGGGCGATGCCAGCTGGACCTTCACCAGCCAGTACGGGACGGTCTATCTCAACCAGCTCCCCGTGGTCTCCGGCCAGGGGCAGGGCCAGGCGCCGGTGCAGCAGGAGCCTTCCTGGACCAGCGCGCCGCAGCCCGCGCCGCAACCGGCGCCCCGGCCGGAGCCCGCGCCGCAGCCGATGCAGCAGCAGGCGGGCTCGGGCGATGTCTTCGGCGCGCTCGAGAAGCTCGGCCAGCTGCGCGACATGGGCGTGCTGACCGAGGACGAGTTCCAGTCGAAGAAGGCGGATCTGCTGGCGCGGCTCTGATCGCGCCGGTCCCGCGCGCGGCGACGAAAAAAACCGGGCCGCCGCGTGGCGGGCCCGGTCCGGGGAAGCCGTGAAAAGAGGGATCAGCTGCCGGCGAGCTGCTTCTTCAGCTTGTCGACCGCGGTGGCCGTGACCTTGACCACGTTCGTCGTCGCGGTGATGCGGTCGGTCGCGGCCTGCTCGACCACCGCCTGCTGCGCCTTGCGCAGCTCGGTGCCCAGCACCTGCTCCTTGTTCTTCGAGCCGCGCGACGAGCCGAACTCGAAGTCGAAGGCCGAGCCGATATTGCGCGCGAACATGCCGCCGATGCCGATGACGAAGCCGACCACGGTCTCGTTCAGGGTCGGCACCAGCGTCACCAGCGCCACGATCAGCACGATCGCCACGAAGGCCGAGATCAGCATGATGTTGCCGCGCTTCTCGCCGCGGGTCTCCTGCGAGCGGCGGGCGTCCTGGACGTCCTCGAGGAAGGCGCGGTCGCGCTCCAGTTCCACCCGGGCGAGTTCCGCGTCGAGCTGCGCCAGCGTGCTGCGCAGCTTCACCATCAGCTCGGGATCGGCGGCCAGCAGCGCGCGGGCCTCCTCGACCTGCGAGGGCGTCTGGACCGGCATGCCGATGACCCGCGAGACCTCGTTGGCGATGCTCTCGGCGGCCTGGGCGGTGTGCTTGACGGCATCGGCCTGCCTGTCGCCGACGAGGAAGCGGACCATCGGCGGCAGCACGTCGGCGACCAGCGGGATCAGCGAGGTGGCAAGGGCGAGGGGAAGGACCATGGCTCAGGCCTCCGCCGATTGCGCCGCTTCGAACTGGCGCATCATGTGATAGGCGGCCTGCACGGCCGAGCGGACCTCCAGCGTGAACTGCCCGGTCGGCGCGAGCTTGGCAAAGCGCTGGAACTTGGTGATCGCCGCCGTGGTCTTCGGCCCCATCTTGTTGTCGACGATGCCGGGATCGATGGCGAGGTACTGCAGCGCGCGCTGCAGGTCGCGCACGGTGCGGATCTCGAACCCGTCGGGGGCGGGGGCGGCGGAGGGCTTGGCCGGGGCCGAGGGCTCGGCCGCATAGCGCTGGTAGGCGGCGGCCATCTTCTGGTCATAGGCGTTCTGGCGGTAGTTGGTGCCATTGTAGCCGAGCGCGAACTTGCGCCAGTTGAGGCTGCGCAGATGCCCGTCGAGATTGGCGTTCAGCACGAAATCGACGAAGGCGTCGAGATGGTTGTCGACATTGGCCACCAGCGCCTCGACGAAGCTCTCCACATCGGAATAGCCGGCCAGCGCATGGTTGAAGCCCATGATCTGGAACTGCCCCCAGGAGACGGATTTCAGCGCCGCCTCCTCGTCGAGGGCAAGCGCGTCCGTCAGCTTGGGCCATTGCTCGGAGAACTTTCCGTAGTTTCCGGCCGGTCCGCTGAGCACCGGGTGGCTTCGGTCGAAGCGGCGGCCGGTGAAGCTGCGGAACTTGTGTCGCTCGTAGAGGATCGTCGGGCGGCCCTCGTCATCGAAGGGCGCGCGTTTCGACTCGACTTCGGCGACGGCCTTGATGGCGGCGATGTCGCATTCGAGCTCTTCTGCGGCCTTGTGATAGGCGTCCTCGGAAATCGTCTTTGCGGGGTTGGGACAGGAAAAATCCATTGCACTCCTCCTGCAGGCCAAAGTCCTTACCTAACGTTAACAATTCGCAGGGCCAGCGCAAAACGGATTCTTCTCCGGGTAAGGTTTACCGGAGGCGCCCGCCCGGCGGGGCGGCCGCGGGGCAGGGGCGGGGCCGGAATCAGCCCGCCGCGGCCCCCTCGGGCTGTCCGGAATACTGCGAGGAGACGACCCATGTCCTGCGCCCGTCATGGACATGCCCGGCGATCTCTCCCGAGGCCATGCGGACATGGACGCGCAGGTTGATCATCTTGTCGGCGGGATGGTCGTTCACCGCCGGGACGCAGCTTCCGGCGGCCCTGAATGCACCCGTCTTTCACTGGCCGCTGCCGTCATTGCTGCAGTATTCGGCGATCGCACCGGCGCTGTCGCCGGGATGGAGGCGGAGGCGCGTGGTCCCGTCCGGGGCGGTCCATGCCGTCGCGCCGAGGAAGGCGGGGTCCGCCGCGGCGATCGCGGCCCCGTCCTTCCACGGGCCGGACACGGCCCGGATCCGCTGCAGGATCTGTCCCTCCCCGATGGCGAATGTCCGGATGTGAAGGCCGTGCCTGTCCTGCCAGGACATGGCGGCAACGTCTTGAGCCAGTCTGGTCTCCTCTCCGCCGGATTGCGCCTGGCTGCCTTTGGGACCGGCCTGCTGGCGGGGCCCGCATGCCGGCTGTCCGTCGAGAGTGCTGCGGCATTGCTTGATCATTGCCTTGGCGGGGAAATTTCCGCGGGTGCGCAAGGCTAGCCGCCCTTGTGGCTCTCCCATTGATCGGTGCGGCGGAGATCGGGAAAGGGGCTGCCGCCGCGATCCGCCGCGGCCTCTGCGGCCAGCGGCCCGTCCAGCCCGGGGGTCAGCACCGGCCGCAGCAGCGCCATGGGATGCGTGCGCAGCGACAGGCGCAGATGCACGTAATCCTCCACCATCTCCTCGGCCAGGCTCATCTGCGGCAGCACGACCCCGGGCTCGGCGATGCCCTCGCCGTCGAGATCGGTCGCGAAGAGCGGCAGCGGCTTGCGCCCGGCCAGCGCGCGGGCCTGCCAGAGCGCCTCGCGCCGGGGCAGGCCGCCCGCCTCGTCCCCGCCGGGGGCCGCGAGCGTGCGGAAGGCATCGGCCTCGGCCAGCCGCGCCGCCATCTCCGGGGCGATCCCGGCGCGGCGCCAGACATCCTCCACCGTGGCATAGCCGTTGCCGCGCGCGGCGGTGATCCAGGCGGCTTCCTCTTCGGGCAGGCCGCGGATCTGGCGGAAGCCGAGGCGCAGCGCCAGGCCGCCCGCGCCGTCGGGCTCCAGCGTGCAGTCCCAGAAGCTGTGATTGACCGAGACCGGGCGCACCTCCACCCCGTGCCCGCGCGCGTCGCGGACGATCTGCGCCGGGGCGTAGAAGCCCATCGGCTGGGAGTTCAGCAGCGCGCAGGCGAAGACCGCCGGGTGGCGGCATTTCAGCCAGGCCGAGGCATAGACCAGCAGCGCGAAGCTGGCCGCGTGGCTTTCGGGGAAGCCGTAGGAGCCGAAGCCCTCGATCTGGGAGAAGCAGCGCTCGGCGAAGTCGCGGTCATAGCCGTTGCGCGCCATGCCCGAGAGGAAGCGCTGGCGGAACTCGCTGACATTGCCGTGCTTCTTGAAGGTGGCGAGGCTGCGGCGCAGCCGGTCGGCCTCCTCGGGGGTGAAGCCTGCGCCGGTGATGGCGATCTGCATCGCCTGCTCCTGGAAGAGCGGCACGCCCAGCGTCTTGCCCAGCACCGCGCCGAGCGCGTCGGAGGGGAAATCGACCGTCTCCTCGCCATTGCGGCGGCGCAGGTAGGGATGGACCATGTCGCCCTGGATCGGCCCGGGACGGATGATCGCCACCTCGATGACCAGGTCGTAGAAATTGCGCGGCCGCATGCGCGGCAGGAAGTTCATCTGCGCCCGGCTCTCCACCTGGAAGACGCCCAGGCTGTCCGCGCGGCAGAGCATGTCGTAGACGCCCGCATCCTCCTGCGGCAGCGTGGCGAGATCGTAGTCCAGCCGGTGGTGCTGCCGCAGCAGGTCGAAGGCGCGGCGGATGCAGGAGAGCATGCCGAGCGCGAGGATGTCGACCTTGAGGATGCCCAGGCTGTCGATGTCGTCCTTGTCCCAGCAGATGACGGTGCGGTCCTCCATCGCGGCATTCTCGATCGGCACCAGCTCGTCGAGCCGGCCCTCGGTGATGACGAAGCCGCCGACATGCTGCGACAGGTGGCGGGGGAAGCCCTGGATCTCGCGGACCAGCTGCAGCACCTGGCGCAGGCGGCGGTCGGCGGGGTCGAGCCCGATCTCGCGCAGCCGCCGGTCCTCGAGCCCGGAGGTGGCGAAGAAGCCCCAGAGCTGCGAGGAGAGCGCGGCGATCGTGTCGCCGGTCAGCCCCATGGCGCGGCCGACCTCGCGGATCGCGCGCTTGCCGCGGTAGTGGATGACCGTGGCGGTCAGCCCGGCGCGGTGGCGGCCGTAGCGCTCGTAGATATGCTGGATCACCTCCTCGCGGCGCTCGTGCTCGAAATCGACATCGATGTCGGGGGGCTCGTCGCGGGCCTCGGAGACGAAGCGCTCGAAGACCATGGTGCCCATCTCGGGCGAGACCGAGGTGACGCCGAGGCAGTAGCAGGTGACGGAATTCGCCGCCGAGCCGCGGCCCTGGCAGAGGATGCCGCGGGAGCGGGCGAAGGCGACGATGTCGTGGACGGTGAGGAAATAGGGGGCGTAGCGCAGCTTGGCGATGAGCCGCAGCTCATGCTCGAGCAGCGCCAGGACCTTGTCCGGGGCGCCCGCGGGATAGCGCCAGCGCAGGCCTTCGGCGGCGAGCCGCGCCAGCCGGGCATCGGCAGTCTCGCCGCCCGTGCATTCCGACGGGTACTCGTAGCGCAGCTCGTCGAGCGAGAAGCGGCAGGCGGCGGCGATCTCCTCGGCGCGGGCGAGCGCGGCGCCGTGGCCGGCGAAGATGCGGGCGAGCTCCTCCGGGCCGCGCAGCCGCCGCTCGGCATTGGCCTGGGCGGCGCGGCCGATCTCCTCCACCCGGCGGCCCTCGCGGATCGCGGTCAGCACATCGGCGAGGCGGCGGCGCCGCGCGGCATGCATCACCGGCGCGGCGGAGGCCATGACGGGGATGCCGAGCTCCCCGGCCAGCCGCGAGAGCGCGTCGAACCGCGCCGGATCCTGGCCGTCATAGGCGGGGGCGAGGCGCAGGAAGACCTGCCCGGGGAGGCGGCGCGCCAGCCGTTCCGCCTGTGGCCGCCACCCGCCCGCGCCGCCGCCCGGCAGCAGCGCCCGTGGCGGGTGGAGCAGGAGCGCCATCCCCTCCGCCTGGCCCAGCAGCTCGTCGGGGGCGAGCCGGCAGGCGCCCTTCTCCGCCCGCAGCCGCCCGGCCGAGAGCAGCCGGCAGAGCCGTCCCCAGGCGGCGCGGTCCCGCGGCAGCGCGGTGACGGCGAGCCCGCCCTCCAGATGCAGCTCGGCGCCGGGGATCAGCCGCGGCACGCAGCCGAGCAGGGGCGAGGGGCGGTGGGGCAGATGCGGCGGGCAGGGCGGACCGACCGGCCCGTCGCGGGCGATGGCGGCCTCGCGGGCGCGCAGATGGCGGGCGATCTCGCGGGCGCGCTGATGGGCGCGCACGATCCCGGCCACCGAATTGACGTCGGTGACGGCGATCGCGGCGAGCCCGGCCTCGGCGGCCTGCTCCATGTATTCCTCCGGATGGCTCGCGCCGCAGAGGAAGGTGAAATTCGAGGTGATGCAGAGTTCGACCGCCATG
>NZ_VATA01000107.1 GCF_005870025.1 Poseidonocella sp. HB161398 | reverse complement strand
CCGGACCCCGAACCTGAAGATCGCCGCCTGACGTGAAACCAATGCTATAGCTTAGCCCGGCGGCAAACTGGTCGAAAAAACGGGACCACCTCTCGTCCGGCGGCTGCTTACCGATCAGCTCAAGCTCTCCGAGGTCGTGCTGCCCCTGCTGGAGGTCTGGCGCACGACGCGCCTGCAGGTCGCCAAACTCGGGCGGCAACTCGTCGCGGAGGCGCGCCAGAGCGAGGCCTGCCGGCTCCTAGCGTCGATCCCAGGCATCGGCCCGATCACCGCAACCGCGTTCGTCACGGCCATCGAAAGCCCTGACAACTTCCGGAGGTCCAGTTCGGTCGGAGCCTGGGCGGGCCTGACAACCCGCCGCTATCAATCCGGAGAGGTCGACTATGATGGCCATATCTCCCGGCGCGGTGACCGCCACCTCAGAACTCTTCTCTACGAAGCGGCAACGGTCATCCTGACCCGCAGCACGAGGGACAGCGACCTGCGTACGTGGGGGCGCAGCCTCCAGGAGCGCGTCGGCTTCAAACGGGCCGCTGTTGCGGTCGCTCGCAAGCTCGCCGTCATGATGCATGCCATGCTCAGGGACGGCACCCCGTTCGTGCGAACCGCTAAGGTCGTAGCCTGACGGCCCACGATAGTGCTCAGCTCCTGAGCGCGTCAGGACGTCCCTGCCGGGACGTAGGTCGAGCCATTCCGCTTGATGTGTTGCACCAACTCAACAGCCGAGTGCGTACCCAACCCAACATTGGAAGGCTCCTCTGCGGAGACCCATCATGCGGCGACCGACCAACGTGTCGACCGCGAAGACGACCCTGACCCCGGCAAACGTACCAACGGCGCGCTCTTGAAAGCTCAAGCGTAACGGCCTGGCATGACCACTGCCCGATCAACCTCCGACCGTCCACTCGTCTGGAGGCGCAACAAAAGTGCTTGCAATTCCGGCCGCGATTAGACGACCCATCATCAAGCCCTTTCCACAGGAGCGCGACTTACTCTCAAAAAAAAAATTGAACCGTTTTCGGGGGCCCTCCGACTAACTCATAACCGCGCCATGGTGGCGGGGTATTTGTAGGAACGAGGGCCTAGAGACATGACCATCAAGAACGTCGCCATCGGTGGCAACCACGGAACCGACTTCGACATTGAGACCGTTCGCACGATTGGTTTCCGCACCACGAATATGGTTGAAGCCATCCTGCTCAACGGTGTCCGCCATGGCGACGACCAGGGCCGCGAAACCGAGACGCTCGAGTTGCAGCAGGACGAGTACATCTGCAGGCTCGTGATCTACAACAGCCATGACAGAAAGAAGAACGAGGACCGGATCCGTGGCATCGAAGTGACCACCAGTGAAGGCCGGACCTTGACGGCGGGCACGCTGGACGGTCCGACCGACGTGCTGGATGGCGTTCGTGTGCTCGGGCTCGGCGGCAACGGCGGGCACATGCTCTTCATGCTGCGCGTTCGCTACATTGAAAACTACATCGAATCCACGCCGTTGCCCGGCGACTGGAAAGCGGTAGTCCGGGTGATCCCCCAAGGGCAGACCTTCGAGAGCTTCCAGTCGAGCCGTGTCTCGAAGCTGGACGCCTCGCGGATCTTCCTTGAGACGGTGACCAGCCTGCAGCAGACGAGCGAGGCCGGCGTCGCCGTGGGCGAATTCTCGGCACGCGCCAGCACGACGTTCGGCATCTCCGTCACCACCCAGAACGAGTTCATCGAACAGGTGGAGACCGAGACCGTCAGCAGCGAAAGGATTACCTATGCGCCGCCCCTCGGCCACGTGGGCCTTGAGGTTGTCCCCATGGAAGCTTTCACCGCCAGCGACGGGACGGTCTGGTTCTTCCCGGTCGCGGATCCCTCTATCGTCTCGGCCGCAGTGTCGGGCCCTGACGTGATCAAGGAGGAACTGTTTGACATGACCGGCGTACTGTCGCTCCATCTCCCCTACATGGCCCTGCAGAGCTATGGCCTCGAGCGCTTCTCGGAGCCGCTGCCTGCGTGAGCCAGCGGCCCCCGAACAAATGCGGCTCCCTGCTGATCGGCAGGGGGTCCCGACCCGGGACAGGATGAACCCGCAGAGTCAAAGCAGAGGTCCAGCTTCTTGGCCCTCACTCCCCCATCGCCCCCGCCACGCCCTCATAGGCCTCGACAGAGGACGATCTGGAGGCGATGTTCCTGTAGCAGGGCGGATGCCCGCTTTCCCTGCTGCGGCGCTTCTTCCAGGCGGTGCGTCCCGGCTCCGTCATCCCTTGCGGCCGAGGGTCTCCGAGATTGCCTTGGCGGTTTCGCGGACCGGAGGCACCAGCGCCTCGAAGTCCTCGCGGCTGGTGTCGCCGGTGAGCGTCGAGGTCGAAATCGCGGCGACGACCTGATGGCCATGGTCGAAGACCGGCGCCGCGATGCAGCGGACGCCCATGCTGTGCTCCTGGTCGTCGATGGCGAATCCCTGCGCGCGCACCTCGGCAAGCATCTCCATGAACGACTCAAGGCCGGTGACCGCACGAATTTTCCGTTTCCGCGGTAAAATCGTAGTCTGCTATCAGGCTGCGCACCTCCTCGGGACTGCGCGGAAACTTTCGAATGTCCCCAAAGTCCGCTCCTCTGCCGATCAACATGCCGAGTGCGCTGCGGGCCGAGCCGAGCGGCTGTTCCATGGAAAGCCGCAGCGCGGCGGTGCCGGATTCTGAACGACCGGACTGGCTAGCGACCGCGCGCCCTCGAGCTGGCCGGTCCTGTCTGCCACCGGCTCCAAACTGCGCTCTTTGCCAGTACGGAGGGGCGACCACGACCGGCAGCACTGGGGCAGCCCGTCCAAGTGGGCGCCGATCAGTCTCTGCCAGCCGTGAACGACCGCTTGTTCAGATTTATGGCCCATGCTCCGCAGCGGTGCCGCAAGTCCGTTTCGACTAGCCCGTCGCAACTGGACCACCACGACACGCCGAACTTCTGTGGTTGCCACCCATAGTACAAGAAGCTTTTGCCCCCCTTGGTGTGTGATCGCCTGCGGTCTTCTGTCAGGCCTTCAGTGTGCGGCGCTTTCAGAGACCGCAGGCCGGTATGATGATCTGCGGATCAGGTCCAAATCTTCGACGCAGGCTTTGCGCTTCACTTCGGCAAATGACCCGGCCTTCGGCTACGCCATGGCTGACCGCTGGCATACTCGGCAAGCCGCCGCTGTCAGACATTCTCGGGCGTGACGATCTCGAACGGGACGATCCGCATTGCCGGCGCTATGGAAGAGGCTCGTCCAACGGCATTGACCATCGCGTCGGCGAGCGCGTCGGAAGAGGCCTCGAGCGGATGGCAGAGCGCTGCCGTGACCAGCCCTTCCGTCAGTCCGGTGCGGGTATCGGGCCCCATGTCGCGGCAGACAAGCCGGATGTGCCGACGCGCGTCTGCCGGAACGTCCCGGAATGCGCGCAGCACGCCGGAAATGCCGCCGCCGAGAACCAGGATCCCCGCAAGCTCGCCGGCATTCTTCAGCAGTGCTGTTGCCATGTCGCAGGCCTGGCCGGGATCTTCCAGAGTCGGGCGGCTGTCGTCCAGGACCAGGGCCGGAGCATGTTCGCGCATGTAGGAGCGGAAGGCCGCATCGGCGGTATCCTGGCAGTGGTAGCGGTGATGGCCAATGAACACAGCGACACGCCCCTCGCCCCTGGCCATGCCGGAGATCAGCCAGGCCGCCGTGCGGCCGAGCTTCCAGTTGTCGGTTCCGACGAAGGCGGCACGTTCCGGCGCGGACTGATCGGTGATATAGGTGACGACCGGCTTGCCGAGCCCGCGCAGCTCCCGGATGGCTTCGCCGATCATCGGATGATCGGCCGCGATCACGGCGACCGCATCGCAGTCGCGGCCGAGCGCAAGGAGCCGCCCTGCGACGTTCTCCGGCGCGAGCTGGTCGGCGAATTCGATGAACGGATCGATGATCCGGTCCCGGCGCCGTCGGCAGGCGGCGGCAATCTCGCGGCCGAGGAGCTGGTAGAATTCGCGCGTGGACTGCTGCAGCAGAAAGCCCAGACGGTGGCGGGGCAAGTCTCCCGGCGCCGGGTTTCCGGTCCTGTCCAGTCCGGCAAAGCCGATCTCCTCCGCAGACTGCCGCATGCGCAGGGCGGTCGCGTCCCTGACCCTGCTTTTGCCTGAGAGCATGCGGTTGACAGTCGAGACCGAGACACCGGCAGCTTCGGCCAGATCGGCGATGGTCGGACGTGTCACGGGCGCCTCTCCGGCATTGAAGGTGTTATATGGATGGCAGGACTGCCGCCCGAGTTCCAGCAGCTTCGCCCGTTCGCTGCAACTCCGCATGAGGCCCTTCCTGGCCGGAATTGCCAGCTGCGCGGGAGCAGCAGGACACCGGCTGCCGTCGCAAGGTGGGAAATGGCCTGCACCAATGACATGCAGGATGTCCGCGACACGCCTTCCTGTGGCCGGGTGGCGCGCGTCCGGAGAACGTCCGGAGGCGGCCGCCCGGCGCTTTCGGGCCGGGACCCCGCGATCACGGAGCGAACTGGCGAGGTCGGCGGCGATGACGAACGGGACGCGGTGCCACCTGCAGATGATGCCGGACAATGTCTGCATCGGGCCGTCCGTCCCGTTTGCGCAAGTGGACGTTCCCGCCCGGACGGTCCGGGCGGGGCCGCCGGATCAGGCCCGGGCGGCGGCCGCATCCGGCGCGGAGTCCCTGCCGGCGGGTCCCGCATGACTGACGCCGAGATAGAGCACGATGTTCTTCGCCACGTAGAGCGAGGACCAGGTGCCCAGCACCACGCCGATCGTGATCGACAGGGCGAAGCCGCGGATCACGTCGCCGCCGAGGAACAGCAGCGAAAGCAGTGCTGCCAAAGTCGTGCCGGAGGTCATCAGCGTGCGGGCCAGCGTCTCGTTGGCCGAGAGGTTCAGGAGATCGCGCAGCGGCGTCTTGCGGTACTTGCGCAGATTCTCTCGCAGACGGTCGAAGACCACCACCGTGTCGTTGATCGAATAGCCGAGGATGGTCAGCAGCGCAGCAACGATTGTCAGGTCGACCTTCAGCCCGAAGAGCGCGAATACTCCAAGCGTCACGACCACGTCATGGACCAGTGCCGCGACTGCCCCGAGCGCGAACTGCCACTCGAACCGTGCCCAGACATAGGCGACAATGCCCAGCATGGCTGCCGCGACCGCCCAGAGCGCCATGCGCAGAAGCTCTGCCGAGACCTTGCCGCCGACCGTCTCCGCCGAGGCGAAGGCGATCTGCGGATCGACAGCCTTCAGCGCCGCTTCGGCGCGCGTCGGCAAGGCCCGAGCGTCTTCCCCCTCCCCGGTGCCGAGCCGGATGGCGACGGCATGGCTGCCTGGCGCGCCGCCAGGTCCCGAGATCTCGGCGAGGACCGCATCGCCGAGCCCCGCGCCCTCCAGCGCGGCGCGGTATCCGGCGATGTCGGGCACGTGCGTGGTCTCCGCGCGGATCTGCGTGCCGCCGCGGAAATCGGTGCCGAGGTTCAAGCCCTGAACCGCAATGACGCCGACGGACAGGACCACCGCCGCCACTGAAAGGCCGAAGGTGAAGTTCTGCCAGCGGAAGAAGTCGATCGCGGTCTTCACGGGCATCAGCGACAGCAGCCCGCGCAGGGCCAGCTTGCGCGGCTGCCGCCATTCGAGCCAGGTCTCGAGGACTGTCTTCGTCACGAAGATCGCGGTGAACATCGAGGTCAGGATGCCGAGCCCAAGCGTCACGGCAAAGCCGCGCACCGGCCCGGCGCCGAGCCAGAACATCAGCCCGGCCGTCAGCAGCCCGGTGAGGTTCGAGTCCAGGATCGCGGTGGAGGCATTGCCGTAGCCGGCCTGGACCGCCTGCCAGACGGACTTCCGCACCCGCAGCTCCTCCCGGGTGCGCTCGAAGATCAGGACATTCGCATCGACGGCCATCCCCATGGTCAGGACGATCCCGGCAAGCCCCGGCAGGGTCAGCGTCGCGCCGATCACCGACAGGACTCCGACCAGCATGGCGATGTTCAGCCCGAGCGCCAGGCAGGCGGCGAGACCGAGCCCGCCATAGCTTGCCAGCATCATCGCGGAAACCAGCCCCAGCCCGGCAATGGCGGCGCGCGTCCCGGCCTCGATGCTGTCGCGGCCCAGCTCCGGCCCGACGGTGCTCTCCTCCAGGACGTGCAGCTCGGCCGGCAGCGCGCCGGCCCGCAGCAGTGTCGCGAGCTCGCTGGCGCCCTCGGTGGTGAAACTGCCGGTGATGATCCCCGACCCGCCACCGATATGGCTCTGGATCACGGGTGCAGAGATCACCTGGCCATCGAGCACGATGGCGAAGGGCTCTCCGATATGGGCAGCGGTGAAATCCCCGAAGGCGCGCGCGCCCGCGGGATCGAACCGGAAGCTGACCGCCGGCCGGCCGTTCTGGTCGTAGCTCGCGCGGCTGTCGGTCAGGTCCGTGCCGCTGACCACCGCCCGGCGGTCGAGCCGGTAGTTCCGCCCGGGTTCCGTAGCCGAGGGCAGGCTCATTGCATCCTCCGCGGCCGCAGGCAGGACCTGGTGGAAGGACAGGCTTGCGGTGGTGCCGATCAGGCGCTCCAGCTCTGCCGCCGACCCCATGCCCGGCACTTCGACCAGGATGCGGTCCTCGCCTTGGCGCAGGATGGTGGGCTCCCGGGTGCCGGTCTCGTCGATGCGGCGGCGGACGATTTCCAGGCTCTGCGCCACGACGCGCTGGGTCAGGGCCGCCCTGCCGGCGGCGGTGTAGCGGATCGACAGTCTGGCACCATCCGCCGTTGCCTCCAGCTCGGCGGACGGACCTGCCTGGCCGGTGATGTCGTGCGCGACGGCCAGGGCAGCGTCCATGCCCGCCGGATTGGCGATCCGGACGCGGAGCTCGTCGGCGGGCGCTTCAAGGCGGCGTATGCCCCCCGTTTCGCCGTGAATTGCGCGGAGCCCGTCGCGCAGCTCGGGCCAGAGGTCGTCCATGCGGCGCGCGGCGACGCCATCGGTGTCGACCTCGGCCAGAAGGTGCGCGCCGCCCTGCAGGTCGAGCCCGAGCGAGACGGTCTGAGAAGACAGCCAGGAGGGCCAGGCGGCCTCCGGTGCGGCGAGGCGGCCGTGGAAGGCGTTGGGCAGGGCCAGCCAGAGGCAGGCCAGGCAGGTGGCCCAGATGAAGAGGCGTTTGAAGTTTGGTCTTTGCATGATGGATCCCGGACAGCGCGCCGGGCTCCGTGCCGCGACGGTGTCGATTGGTTCGGTCGATGGGCATTCCGCCCCGCAACCGGTCGCACTCGGGACCGGCAGCGGGGGCTTCGCGGGATCAGGCGAAGGGAGGTGCTCGAGGGAAACGGGTCGTGCGGGGCGCCGGGCGCGGCGGGGCGGTGGCCGCAGGGAAGCCGCGCAGCGGCGGACGCGCCACTGGCGGCGCAGGCCGCAGGTCTCCGGGCAGGAGACCGGGATTTGGCCCCGGATCGGGCGGAGCCCCCTGCGGGTCGGGCACGGCGGCCAGAAGCACGGGCGCGTGCAGGATGGCGCGGGCCTCGGGCAGATGCACTTGCGCGAGCGCGGCCGTCCCGGACGGCGGCAGGCGCAGGGGCTGCCGCCCCGCCGAGAAGGCGAGGACCAGGATCATGAGCCCGGCAAGAAGGGCGGCGGCGCGCAGGCGCAGCAGGCCGGTCATGTCCGGCATCCCGGGAAGCTGCGCCGCATCGCGGGGCCTCCTATTCTGCCGCCGCGGGAACAGTGTCCCTGCCGGTGCGCCACAGCGAATAGCCGGTGCCTGCCGCAAGGATGGCAAAGGTGATGCCCAGCGATGCGGCGGACGGGAACTTCTCCCATCCCGTCAGATCTGCAATGAAGATCTTCGAGCCGATGAAGACCAGCAGCACCGACAGCGCGTACTTGAGATAGGCGAAGCGGCGCAGGATCGCCGACAGCGCGAAGTAGAGGGCCCGCAGACCGAGGATCGCGAAGATGTTCGAGGTATAGACCAGGTAGGGATCGGTGGTGATGGTGAAGACCGCCGGAACGGAGTCGACGGCGAAGACCACGTCGGCGAGCTCGACCACGATCAGCGCCAGCAGGAGCGGGGTCGCGTAGCGCTGCATCCTTCCGGTTGCCGGGTTCTTGCGCTTGACCACGAAAGCATGGCCCTCGATCTCGTCGGTCACGCGGATGCGCCGCTTGAGAAACCGCACGACCGGGTTCGCCGCAAGGTCCGGCTCCTGGTCCTTCCGGGAAAACAGCATCTTGATGCCGGTGAAGACGAGGAAGACGGCGAAGACGTAGAGCACCCAGTGGTACCGCTCCACCAGCGTCGCGCCGAGCCCGATCATGGCGCCGCGCAGCACGATCACGCCGAGAATGCCCCAGAACAGAACCCGGTGCTGGCAGGCGGCCGGGATGGCGAAGAAGCCGAAGATCAGCGCGATGACGAAGATGTTGTCCAGCGCCAGCGTCTTCTCCACCACGAAGGCGGTCAGGTACTGTGCCGCCGCGGCGGCATCCATCTGCCACCAGACGAAGCCCGCGAAGCCGAGCCCGAGCGCGATGTAGAGCGCCGAGGTCTTCAGGCTTTCGGCCACGCCGATCACATGGTCCTCGCGGTTGAACACGCCGAGATCGAGCGCGAGGATGCCCAGCACCAGCGCGAGGAAGACCAGCCACATCCACGCGGGCTGGCCGAGAAACAGGGTCGAGAGAATTTCCATGATCGGACCTCGCAATGACACGCCTGCCCGGGGCTGCGCCGGTCCGCGAGGGGAGCCGGGCACGCCATCGAGCACACTCGATGCGGTCCGACATCGCACGCGCCATGGCCCGCGCCAGAGGGGCCCGGCCCGCTACCGCGCCAGATGGCGCGGCGCCAGGCACATGGCAAGGGGGGCGGGAAAATAATCTTCAGGGACACGAGCGGAAACGAGGTCGCCAGGACGGCAGACCCGGCTCCATCACGCGGGAGCTGTCGGCTGCACAACTCTCTGAGATCGGAAGCAAGGCGCGGACAACGCAGGATATAGGCCCGGCCCTGCAAGACCGGCATGCCCACATGCGGCGCCGCAGCCAGTTTGCGGCCGAGCGAGAAGGAGGTGCGGCGCCCCTCGAGTCCAGCCCCTTTCCGGCCGCGGACCGCGCGCGCTTTGCGTCCGGCATCTCCAAGAAGCTGAAGGACAGAAGCACCGGGGCGAGGCGGTCGCTCAGCTGCTCGATACTGGCGTCATCGGCACAAGCACCCGCGGCGCACAGGCCTTCTCCACTATCGCAATGATGACATGCTCTTGGACAGTGGCATGGCATTGCTCGAGGTTGTGCGGCAGCGTGGGCAGCACCACGGTCATGAGCAGTACCGCGCCCGGCATGCGCAGAGCCGAGTCGTTGCCGAGCTGCGGGACCATCGGGCCCGGAAGTGCGCGTTGAGGTGACGAGGCCATCCTCGCCGCCGCAGGCCCCTCTCAGATCAGCCCGTTCTCTTCTGCAAGCCAGCGGGGCATCGTGGCCATCACGGTGCAATCGGCGCCCGCTCCGGTTTCCAGCCTGATCCTGCTGCGCGGCAGCCAGATCGGGAGGCGTCCGGCTGCGGAAACGCGAAGCGCGGCGTCCGTTTCTTCATGGATTGCGACGTCGACCTCGACAGGTTCGGCATTTCTGTTCATGCAGCTTCCATTCCTTCAACAAGGCGTCACGCCGGAGATGGCACGAGGGAGGAGCCAGGCTCCGTTCCCGGTTCATGGCGTTTTGCGGAGGGGATCTCCGCTTCCGGGCGCACCATGACATGCGCGGGACCTGGGGGACAGTCCCCTGCTCTGCGACTGCATCAAGTTCCGCGAAAAAAGGGTTCTCGGGGCGTGCCCCTGTCCGTTGTCCAGTTTCCCAAGCTCCGTGCACGACGCCCCTTGGTTCCCGGCCCGGGATTGCCGGCACAGCTGAGCGGGAAGCGGAGGCAGCCGTCGCGTCTCCGCGACGGGACGCCTTTGCCCGCTTGAGCGGATCGTGGCA
The DNA here is from genome assembly GCF_005870025.1 of Poseidonocella sp. HB161398. Lineage (GTDB taxonomy): Bacteria > Pseudomonadota > Alphaproteobacteria > Rhodobacterales > Rhodobacteraceae > Mangrovicoccus. Next base: position 3,191 of record NZ_VATA01000107.1, on the reverse strand, counting down.
GTGCCAGCTTTCGGCGGTGATCAAGGTCTCTGACCGGCGGCAGGAAATGATCCGCTCCGCCCCCACTGCAATGACGCATGCGCCGGGAGCCCGCCGCCGGCCTTGGTGCGGGACACTTTGCTGCTGCCTCCCGGGGTTCCGATCACGGTTGCTCTCTTCCGCGGATGCGGTCCGGCTGGGTGGCCGCCCGGTGCGCCGCGGCCTGCCCTCCCCCTCCGACGGCACCGGCCTCCTCGGGAATAGATCAGGCGGGCGACCGCAAGGCAGAACAGGTCGTTTGATCCGGGTATGAAGATCCCCGTCGTCACCGCGGGGTCCCGACCGAGCGCGCGCAGCATGAAAAGGCATCGCGGTGCCGATTGCCGTTCGCCACGAGCAGCACGCAGGTGATCGATGCCGCCACCGTCGCGCCGAGCCAGGCGCCATCGGCAATCGGCGCGAAGAGCGAGCGGAGGGCCACGGCCGATCTTGTCAGTCCGGTCGCGAGTCAGGAAAGCCGGCGCTCATGCACTATGTGAACACCTCCGTGGCTTCCCGCCTCTCTGAAACCTGGTGCCAGGGCTGCAGCACCCATCCTGCTTCGAGGCGCCAGACTCACGCGGCGTGCGCGAGTGCGTCGCTTGCCTGAGACGGCGTCCTTATGGCGTTAACTGCAAGTAGCAGAGCGGCGGTTGAAAGAAGGGCGCCCGCCCAGTTCGGCGAAGCCAGCCCGTAGCCTGCGGCGATGGTCGCTCCGTCGGTCCGGGCTCCGTTGCCCTTGCGCAGCTTGACCATCCAGATACTCACCGAGGCCGCAAATGCGGACGCGCCTGCGGCGGACGCCCGATCCATGACGAGCTTCTGGATCGGCGAGACGGTCGCGAAGCCGAACGCCGCCGTCAGGAAGACCGACCGCGCGGCAATGATGCGGTCCTCCACCCAGATCCAGAACGCGAACAGGATGTCGGCCTGGGCGGCGGACAGTGGAGTCGCATTTGGCGGTGGCGCCCTGAGCTGCAGCCCCGGTTCCTGCGGCGATGCGGAACAGTACCGCTTCGTGCCGGTCCCTGATACCCAGCACGTGACTGGCAGCCTGTCCGGATCGGCGGCATGGCGCCATCCTCGAGGATACGGAAGATGAACGAGAATACCCGCGGCATCGTGTTCATGGTGATCGCGATGGCGACAATGCTGAGTTCCGACACGATCGTCAAAGCGGTGGCGGAGGACCTGCCTCTGTTCCAGGTCATCTTCATCCGCCATGTCTTCATGACGGCCGGACTTGCGGTCCTCGCCCTTCGTGACGGCGCCGCACGAATGCGGCCGACCCCGCGCGAGGGCCGCCTGATCGGCCTGAGGACGCTGGGCGAATGCGGCGTGGTCTGCTTCTATCTGGTTGCGCTCACCCTGATGCCGATGGGAACGGCGACCGCGATGTTCCAGCTGCAGCCGCTGGCGGTCACGCTGGCCGCCGCGGTCTTCCTGTCCCAGCCGGTCGGACCGCGCAGGATCCTGGCGATCGCCATCGGCTTCGCCGGCGTGCTGCTGATCGTGCGGCCGGGCAGCGATGCCTTCGGGCCCGGGGCCGTCTTCGTCTTCCTGGCGGTTGCCGCAGTCTGCCTGCGCGACATCACCACCCGCCTGCTCGGCGCGGCCGTCCCGGCGACGGCACTGGCCGCGCTGGCCTCGGCGGCGCTGCTCGCGATCAGCTTCGCCGCGACCCTTGTCAGGGGCGAGTGGGTGCCGGTCACGGCGCCGCAGTTCGGGTTGATCCTGCTTGGCGCCGGCTTCCTGCTGGCGGGCTATGTCGCAATGGTGCTCGCGATGCGCTTTGGCGAGATCGCGGCGATCGCCCCCTTCCGCTACGTCTCCCTGGTCTTCGGCCTGGGCTATGGCGCGCTGTTCTTCGGCGAGGTGCCGCAGCCGGCGATGCTGCTCGGCGCTGCGGTCATCGTGGCCAGCGGCGTCTATGCATTCATGCGGGAGCAACGCGCGGCCTCGGCCCCGGCAGTCCCTCCGACCCGCATGGGCTGAGGCGGTACCGCGGCAGCACGAAAAAAATGGCCGGGACAAGCCCGGCCCCAGTCCAACAGGGACAACAGAAGGTGCCCGGAGATTCCGCGCGGCGCCTGCTGCTTTGCCGAATATAGGGCATGAACGCATCTCAGGGAAAGGCTGCCTGTGCCACGCACACACCTGCCATGCCTCAGCCCATCCGTTCGGAGGAGTAGCTGCCCGGGGAGGCTGGGAAGACGACGATCTTGGAGCCGTTGGGGAAAGCGCGGCGGCGAGCATGGGCGTGGATCGCCCGCACCAGAACCTGCGCTACGACATCGCGGCCGAGCGAGACATAGTCCTCGGAGCTCTGCGCATGGGTGATGCGCACCGTGTCCTGCTCGATGATCGGGCGCTCGTCGAGATCTGGCCGCGCGAATGCCGGGCCGACTTCGGTCAGCAGCTGGGCATGGCTCCGCCCGTGCTGCGGGAAAGTTTGGAAATCGGCCTCCGGCCGCGCACGCATCGTGCCCGGAAGCCATCGGGCTTCTTGTCTGTGGCCGCAGCCAGACCCTGAGTGCAATCAGAGGATTTTGCGGGGATGCCATTGCCGCCGGCGGTCGTTCGGCGGCATCGTCAGCCCCCTGGCCATAGCTACAGCTGGCGAATGACCCGCGCCGGGTTTCCGGCAGCCAGCACGTTGGGCGGGATGTCCTTCGTGACTACGCTGCCCGCGCCGATCACTGAATTCTCGCCGATGGAGACGCCGGGACAAACGATCGCGCCGCCCCCAATCCATGCTCCGTCTCCGATCCGCACCGGCAAGGCATACTCCACGCCGGAACGTCTTGTCGCGGCATCAAGCGGATGGGTCGCCGTGTAGATCTGCACGTTCGGCGCAATCTGGACCTCTTCGCCGATGGCAATGGTGCTGCAGTCCAGAAACGTGCAATCGTAGTTGATGAATGTCCTTGCCCCGATCGAAATGTTGTATCCGTAATCGCAGCGGAGGACGGGCTTGATCACGACGGACTCGCCCATCTGGCCGAGAAGAGCCCCCAGAAGGTCTGTCCGTTCTGCTTCGTCCGCCGTTCCAGTTGCATTGAAACGCGCCAGAAGATCCTGGGACATTGCCAACTTGTTTTGAAGCGTACGCACTCGGCCTGAGCGGCGTCTTTCAGGCGGCCATCTCAAGGGCGTATCCGGCCCACAGGGCA
>NZ_VATA01000106.1 GCF_005870025.1 Poseidonocella sp. HB161398 | reverse complement strand
CTACGGCTTCATCTACTACGCCTCGGTGCAGGACGTGCCCAAGGGGTCGAAGTACTTCCGCCCGAAGAACGCCACCGCCATGGAGGTCACCTCCAAGGGCGATCTCTAGCAGGCTGCTGAAAAAGGACTCCAGGGCCTCGTCGTGGAGGAATTCGTTCCGGATCCGGTCAGATGATTTCTTCAGAAATGGGCAAGTCCAGCCGCTTTCAGGACGATTGTTCCAGTCTTGCCCCCAGCTCCTCGGCCAAACGGACTTTTCAGCATCCTGCTATTTCCTGCCGGCGATGAAAGTGCCGCTCTACATCGCGCTCGGCGCGCTGGCCTGGCGGCTGAAGAATGTCGGCATCTTCAACCCGGCGACGCAATACGCGGTCTGGTTCGGGCTGGCGCTGCTCTATGTCTACGACGCAATGCTGGCGCTGCGCGCGAACCGCCGGGTCTTCACCGGGACCGTCCCCGAATTCCAGCGCTACCGCTTCAAGCAGGTGGCGATCCTCAACATCCTCTATTTCGCCACCTTCAGCTCCGAGCTGGCCGTGGTCTCGATGCTGCCCCTCTTCTTCACAGACACGTTCGGGCTCTCGCCGGGGATGCGATCTGCGCGCGGGAGGCGCCGTCCTGAACGTCGGGAAGAGCCTCGCCGGTCTCCAGGGCGCCACGCCGGAGAGACGGGCCGGGCGGCGGACCGACGAACCTGGGGCGATGGCCTGCCGCATCAGGACGGCGGCGGCCGCTCCAGCATTGCGGCCGGCCACCTCCGCTCTGATCCGGAAGCCCCCTGCAGGTCATGCGGGACCTCCTCGCCAAGCCGCGGCGCCGCGCACCCCGCCAGCTCCCGTCCCATGGCGCGACGGCGGGCCAGCGGCGCCGGCGCTCTTCGCGACCGCGCCCGCACTGGCCCGGCTCGGCAGGCCGCATCTGTGCTTGCCTCCAGCGCCGGAGCGCGATGGCGCGCCCGCGTCATGCTCGCCCATTGCCCGCAGGGAACAGTCAGCCCTGCCTTTCAGAGCGGACCTGTCGGCACCGCGAGCGGGTCTCCGGCGCGCTCCGGCGATTCAACGCAAGCTTCCACGGGCCGCAGCACTTGCGCGCATCTCTTGAACCCCGGATGTCCGGCACGACATCCGTCCAGCACCGGCGCAAGCCCAGGACCGGGACAGGTGCCGCAACCGGGACGTTCTACCCAGAAGCCGGACAATGGCTGTGCCCTCTGCCCTCTGCCCTCTGCCCTCTGCCCTCTGCCCTCTGCCCTCTGCCCTCTGCCCTCTGCCCTCTGCCCTCTGCCCTCTGCCCTCTGCCCTCTGCCCTCTGCCCTCTGCCCTCTGCAGGGAGCATCCCGCTCTGCGGCCCCTGAGCAAGGCACTCCGGGGGACGGAACCGCAGGCCGCAGGCAGGGGAGGAGGGGCCCCTCGCCGTGCCGGAAAGCTGCGCCAGAACCCGATGCCGGGCGCGGATCACGGGGCGGGGCGGATCTTGGGGCGGGGGCGGATCACGGGGTCGGGCGGATCACGGGGCGGGGGCGCCTCCGGCGGCGAAACGGGCGCGGAATTCGCTCGGGGTGACGCCGTAATGGCGGCGGAAGAGCCGCAGGAGCGCGCTTTCCGTGCCGCAGCCGACCATGCGGGCGATCTGCTTGACCGGGCGGGGCCCGGTGGCCAGCGCCTGGGCCGCCGCCTCCAGCCGGAAGGCCTCGACCGCCTGGCCGGGGGTGCGCCCGGTCGCTTCGCGGTAGCGGCGGCGGAAGCTGCGCTCGGACATGCCGGCCCGCGCCGCCAGCGAGGGCAGGTCCAGGGGCGCCTGCAGGTTCTCGAGGATCCAGCCGTCGAGCTCGGCGAAGGCGCTGTCCCGGCCCGACTGCGCCTCGAGCGGGACGCTGAACTGCGCCTGCCCGCCCGAGCGAGTCATGTAGACGACGAGGCTGCGCGCCACCGCCACCGCCATCGCGCGGCCCTGGTCGCGGGCGATCAGCGCCAGCGCCAGGTCGATCCCCGCGCTGACCCCGGCCGAGGTCCAGAGCCCGCCATCCTCGAGATAGATCGGGTCGATCTCCACCCGCGCCTCGGGGAAGCGGCGGCCGAGCTCGGCGCTCCAGCGCCAATGCGTCACCGCCCGCCGCCCCGAGAGGAGCCCTGCCGCGCCGAGGAAGAAGGCGCCGGTGCAGACCCCGCAGAGCCGCCCCGCGCGTCCGCCATGCGAGGCCAGCCAGGCCGAGAGCTGGCGGTCCTCGGGCGGGCCGCCCTCGGCGCTGCCGCCGGGGACGATCAGCGTGCCGATCCGCGCCGGATCGAGGCTGCCCATCGCCACCGTCGGCAGCGCCAGCCCCGGCCCCGAGCGCACCGGACCGCCCGCCGCGGAGGCCGTGACGATCTCGTAGCGCGCCTCCCCCGCCTCCTGGTTGCAGCTGGCGAAGGCCTGCATCGGCCCGCCGAGATCGATCATGTTCACGCCCTCCGAGATCAGGAAGACGACAAGATGCGGACGGGTCGGATCAGTCACGCCGGGGCCACCTCTGTGCGTTGCCAGGCCAGAGTGGCCCAGCTTGCCAGCAGGAGCAACGGCAGCACGGCGAGGTTCAGCGCCGCCCAGCCCGCCGCCTGCAGCACCGGACCCGCCAGAAGCGCGCCGAGCGCCGTGCCGCCATAGCGCAGGAACTCGGCGAAGCCCTGGGCGCGGGCACGTTCCTCCGGTGCATGGGACTGCGCCAGCAGCGCGCTGCCGCCGACGAACATGAAGTTCCAGCCGAGCCCCAGCGCCAGGAGCGCCGCATGGAAGGCCGCGCTGCTGGCGCCCGACAGGCCGATCGCCACGGCCGCGGCCATCACCAGCACGCCGGCCTGCAGCATCCGCCCCAGCCCCAGCCGGGCGATCAGCACCCCGGTGAAGAGCGAGGGGCCGTACATGCCCAGAAGGTGCCACTGGATGATGCTGGTCCCGGTCTCGACCCCGAGCCCGCAGCCGAGCGCCGCCAGCGGCGCCGCCGTCATCAGCACCATCATCGCCACCCCCGCCGCGACCGCATTGGCCAGGGCCGCGCGGTAGCCGGGCCGCGCCGCCAGATCGGCCAGCCGCACCGGCACCGCTGCCGCGCCCTGCGCCGCCCCGGGCGTTCCGGGCGTTCCGGGCAGGAAGAGCAGCAGCAGGAGCGAGAGCCCCGCGAGGCCCGCAACCGCCAGATAGGCGCCCGAGAAGAACGGATCGCCGAGCCAGGAGCGGCTCCAATTCGCCAGCGCCGGTCCCGCCAGCGCCGCGATCAGCCCGCCCGCCAGCACCCGCGAGATCACCCGCGGCTTTTCTGCCGCGGCCACCCCGTCGGCCGCCGCCAGCCGGTAGTACTGGGCGAAGGCCTGCCAGATGCCGACCAGCAGCGTGCCGAGGCAGAAGCCCCAGAAGGCGCCCTGCCGCACCGCCCAGACCGAGACCAGCCCGCCCGCGAGCCCCGCCGCGCTGCCCGCCAGAAACCCGGCGCGCCGCCCGCTGCGGGCCATCATCGCCGAGGCCCCCCAGGTCGCCAGCGCCGTGCCCACGGTGATCAGCGCGAAGGGCAGCGTCGCCAGCCAGGGGGCCGGGGCCAGCTGGAAGCCGACGATCCCGGTCAGCGCGAGGTCGATCGAGATCGAGCAGATGAAAAGCGCGTTGCAGAGCATCAGGATCAGCGTCCCCGTCCCTGCAGATGTCGTCCGGTCGGTCATTGCCGCTCCTTTCTCCTTGTTCGCGGCCAGGATGCCGGACCCTGCAGCGGCCAGATGGCCATTCACCCGGCATATCCGGCCAAAGCCAACCGTTTTAGATATATCTTGACTTTCGATATATCGAACTCTATCTGGACTGCATGAAACACGACAAGGACCACATGGACGGCCCCGGCGGCCGGGGCGGAAAGGGACACGGGCGGCGCGGCCGCCGCGCCTTCGACAACGGCACGCTGCGGCTCCTGATCCTGCAGCTCGTCGCCGAGCAGCCGCGCCATGGCTACGAGATCATGACCGAGCTCGAGGCCCGCACCGCGGGCGCCTACCGGCCCTCGCCGGGGGTGCTCTATCCCAATCTCGCCTCGCTGGAGGAGGAGGGGCTGATCGCCAGCGAGGCCGCGGGCGGCCGCCGCAAGCTCTGCCGCATCACCCCGCTCGGCCAGGAGCATCTGGCGCTGAACGCCGCCGCGCTCGAGGCGCGCACCGGGCGCGAGGCCCGGGGCGGCGGACACCGCTTCCGCCGCGGCGCCGCCCCCGAGATCGTCGAGGCGATGGACCGGCTGAAGATGTCGCTGCGCCGCGGCTTCCTCGGCACCGCCGCCGGCCCCGAAGCCGTTGCCGCCGCCGCCGCCGCGATCCGCGGCGCCGCAGAGACCATCGACAGCCTGGCCGCCTCCCCCGCGCCGGGCCCCGCAAAGGACATGGACATGACCCAGATCATCACCCGCCACCGCCACGAGCTGCGCCGCCGCGAGCTGACCGTGCGCGAGAGCTTCGCCCTGACCCCCGGCATGCAGCGCATCGTGCTCGAAGGGCCCGAGCTCGAGGGCTTCGCGAGCCTCGGCTTCGACGACCACGTCAAGCTGTTCTTCGCGACCGGCGGCGAGGCGCCCGAGATGCGCGACTACACGCCCCGCGCCTTCGGCGACGGCACGCTGACCATCGATTTCGCGCTGCACGAGGCCGGTCCCGCCACCGACTGGGCGCGGCAGGCCGCACCGGGCAGCAGGCTCCGGATCGGCGGGCCGCGCGGCTCGGCGGTGATCGCTCCGGTCTTCGACTGGTACCTGCTGGTGGGCGACGAGACCGCGCTGCCGGCGATCGGCCGCCGGGTCGAGGAGCTGCCCGAGGGCGTGACCGCGGTCACGCTGGCCGCAGTGACCGGCCCGGCCGAGGAGCAGCGCTTCGAGAGCGCCGCGGCGCAGGCGCCCCACTGGGTCCACCGCCCGGCTGGCGCGGCTGCCGATCCTGCGCCGCTGCTCGAGGCGCTCAAGGCGCTGGATCTGCCCGAGGGCAAGGGCTTCGTCTGGATCGCGGCCGAGGCCGGGGTCGCGCGGGCGCTGAAGACCCATATGCTCGAGGAGCGCGGCCATCCGGGCCCCTGGCTGAAAGCGGCCGGCTACTGGATCAACGGCCAGGCCGATGCCAGCGAGAAATCGCTGGACTGACACCGCCCGGCAGGGCCGATCTCCCGCCGCAGCGCCCCCGGGCCCTGCGGCATCCGCCGTACGGCAGGTCCCTCTGTCGGTCCGCGCGAGACCGCTTGGACGTCATGCAGGCTCTTTCCTCGCAAAGGACCAGATGCAGCGCGCATCCGGCCGCAGGACACCGCCCGCCGGCACCACTTCCCGGGCAACCGCTGCGCCTCCATCCTTTCACCCGCGCCTGCCGGCGATGCGCGCCATCCCGGTTCCGCGGCCTGCACCGGAGCGTGGTGCCAGAGGCCGATCTCGGCTTCCCAGAGGCCGATCGCGAGACTCCGGCCGCCCCTCCGCCGACCGCGTTGCCTCCCAAGGAAGAGGCACGCCACACGCGATGTTCCTCAGACTTGGCCGCGCCATGGACCCCCATGCCGTCCCGCTGCCGACGGGCCGGGCGGATTCCAGCTCCGGCGGGAATGCCGCCGGCCGAGGCCTTCTGCTTCAGGCGGCAGCCACGGACTGGGCCGACCCTGTGCCAGGCCGGATCCTCGGGCCCGCCGTTTCCGGCGCAGGACCGCCAGCGGCCGCCCTGGCCCCTCAAACGGGCCCCATTGCACCACACGGCCGGAGGGAAACGGCGCTCCCTGACGGCGACCCTTCCGGCCAAGTGCGTCCGAGCGGCCGACGCAGCACGGTCTCCCGGCGGAGCGCCCCGCCGGGAGACCGGCCGCCTTCGCATGCGCCGTCCAGTCCGGGACCGCCACGGCGACCTCGCCGAGGGATCTCCGGCGCGGGGCCTTCGGCAGCGGCGTCTCCGCCGCCCGCGCCAGCAGATGGCATTGCGTGACGTCCCGGCCCTGCCCGGCAATTGCCAAGCTTTGCGCGCCGCCCGGGCCCTCCGAGGCGGTCAGGCGGAACGCCCGCGGCGTCGAGATCGAGAAGCGCTGTGCTGGCCGCCGTGATCGTCGCGGCGATGCGCCATGGCGTTGCAGGCGGCGCGGCGCACGCCGTCCTCCACCGCGCGGCCATCCCGCGTGAGCTGCCAGATCGAGGCCAGCAAGGTCCTGTCGACGACGGTGAAATAGTGGCGCTCGCCTTCCAGCCCGCCCGAGGCCGGGAGCATGTGACCGCGCCGCCGCCGCGGCGGGCCGCCGACCTCGCGCAGCTCGCAGTCGAAGCAGCGGATCGCGCAGACGCGCCGCCCGTCAGCGGTCGCGACCAGCCGCCTACCGGGCATGTCGATCCGGCGGCGGCGGACATCGCGGCAGAGGCGGACGCGGCCCCGGCCGCCAAGGCCCGTACTCGCGCGGCGAATTTTACCATCCAGGGGCAGAAGCGCATGCCAGCCGCAGGAGCCCGGCGTCGTCGGCGCCCGCCTCGATCTTGCCCCCGCAATGCCGAGCGCGGCGCGCAGCTCCGGCGCATCGGCCAGACGCGGCGCGCGGGCCCGGCCGATCGCGCGCTCGGCCGCATCCGCGAGCGTCGCCGGACCCGTCGCCGCCGGGCTCCGCCTCGGGGCGGAAATCGAACGCGCCCATGCAGCCCGCCAGTCGACCGGCGTCCGGCCGCTGCGGCGCAGCCCGCGCGCATCGGCCTCGCGATCGTCCAGAAGGGAGCCGCAGCCAGCGGGCAGGCCGTCGGCGGAGACACCGTGCAGCCCGTCGAATGCGGACGGCTCGCGGAGCTTGAGACCGCCGCCCATGTCGATGGCGAAGGGCGTGAGCCCCACGGCGCGCGGCCCCGGCGGCCGGCTCGAAGGCGGCGCGGCCGCGCGACCGGGCGATGCGGTCGAGCTCCAATGTGGTGACCCCGCTCCGCCCACGAGGCTGTCGAGCGTAACGGTTAGCGGCGCGCCCAGACACCAGCGCGGCAGCCCGGTCATGGCTTGCGGCGCGCTGGCGCGGCCACGCCGGATCCTCGTCCGGGAGCGAGTCAAGGAGCGCCGGTACCTCCGGCTCAGAGGCGAAGACCTGCCTGATCTCCCGTGTCGCGGGACAGCGCCCGGGCGATGCGGATCACTTTCAGGACGGGCGCGCGCCCGGTCTCCTCGAAGCACCGGCACCCCGCCGCGGGTCAGGTTCCGCTCCGGCCGCAGGGCCTTCGCCGCGGCGCCGGCCTGCTCCGGAGACGGGCTTTCAAGCGGCATGACCCTATCAATGCCCTGCTGCAGAGGGGCATTCCTGACGGGACGAAATCACTTGCGAAGTCCAGTCCCGCGCCCCGGGGGGCTGAGGGTCCGCTGGCTGGCGCGACGAGGGAGCGCGCCTGGCTGGGACCGCGGCGACGCCGCGCCGGGGAGGCATGACGCGTTCCGCCGGGCTCGGGGCCCGCACAGGATCCGGCAGCCCACCTATGCCGCCGGAAGGGAAAGGCGGAGGCCGCAAACCGGTCCCCGCAGCTAAAGCGTTTCTGTCAGGTTTTTTGCGCTTGCCGATCGCCGGCCTGCTCCGCTATCCGTCAGGCACGCCAGCAGAAAACGCCAGCCTCGCACCACCACGCAGCGACGGTCCGGTTCTGCCGCCAGACAGCCTCCAGCCCGCAGTTCCGCGCCGCGCACATGCCGCCAGCCTGCCAGTCCTCACTTGGTGAGGATCAGCTTGCCCGCCTTGGTGATGCGCAGCGTATAGACCTGCCCGTCCAGAAGGATATGGGCGGTCGAGCCCTCTCCGATCAGCTCGCGTGCATTGGCAAGCGGCAGATCGGAGTGCAGGGCGGTTGTGGTCGGCTTGTCCATGGCAGTTTCCCGCTTTTCGGCATCAGGATGGCGCCCGGCCGGATCGCGTCCCGGCCCGGCAGAGGTCAATGGAGCGCTCCGGCCCGCGCGCCGGGCAGCTCCGGGAAGAGCGCCAGCGCCGCCAGCATCATGCCCGTCCCGTTCCCCTCGCAGAGCAGCGTCGCATGGCGCTCGGCCTTGTCGAACTCGCCGCGCCGCGCGCAGGAGATGCAGGCCATGAACTGGCGCTCATGCGGCGTCACCTGGCGGGCGCAGCGCGGGCAGGCGGGATTGGCGAAGCGGAAGACCGAGACCCGCGCCGCGCGCATCGCCTGCACGGTCTCGCTGATCGCGCGCAGCATGCGGCTGGGCTCGTCGAGGGTGGTGGAATAGTCGATGGCGTGGCGCCAGGCCTGCTCCTCGGGGCGGGCGAAGGACTGGAACATGAAGCGCGCGACCTGCAGCATCACGGCCTCCTCGTTCGGGCCGTCGCGGGTCTCTTCGGCGGCCACGGGGCCGGTCTTGTCTCGTCTCATGCCAGCGGTTCCTTCCGGTAAGCGGCTCCCCTGGCTGGCGCGCGCGGCGCTGGCGAGATTCGGTCGGGCCGGGCAGGCCCGGCGCTATTTCCGATCAAAATAGTAGGTTATAGGCCGGGGCGCAATAGCCAATCTCCGCGCCGCCACCCGGCAGGCAGAAAGGCGCCGCCCCCCGGAGGGAGCGGCGCCGTCGGGCCATGACAGGAAGGCGGCTAGCAGAGCGCGTCGGCGCGGGCGCAGACGGCCTCGGCCGCCTCGCGCAGCAGGGCCAGGGCCGCCACCGGGGTCTCGGCGGCGGCCAGCGCGCCGGGCACTTCGAGCCCGAGCGGCAGGCCCGGCGGCAGCGCACGCAGGAGCGGCTCCAGCGCGATGCCGCCCTGCCCCGGCGCCAGCCGCAGACGCCGCGCCGCGTCCAGAAGCTCCGCCTCGCTGTAGTGCGGCTTCACCGGCGCGTCGCAGAAATGCGCGAAGGGGAAGCGCTCTGCCGGGATCCGCGCGATGTCGGCCAGGCGCGAGCCCGAGCGCTCGAAATGCAGCGGATCGACCAGGATCCCGGGCAGCGGCCCGGCCGCCGCGACCACCTGCCAGCAGGTCGCCAGATCCGGGACCGGGGTCCAGGGGAAGAATTCCAGCACCGCGCGCATGCCGCGCTCCGCCGCCGCGGCGGCAAGCGCCGCGAGGCTGGCCGAGAGCCGCGTCAGATCGGGGTCGTAGGGCGCGGCGATCACATGGCGCGCGCCGAGGAGCGCGCCGGTCTCGAGCGCAGGCAGGACATCCTCCAGCCGGAAGTCCGGCGTCAGGCGCAGGAATTCGATATCCGACACCTCGACCCCGGTCGCCGCCATCGCGCGGCGCGTCTTGGCCAGCTCGGAGCGCGCGGAGAGCGGATAGCCCGGGCTTTCCGGCGTCACCCGCACCAGCCGCAGCCCGACCGCGTCGAAGCCCGCGGCACCGGCCGCCTCGATCAGCGCGGGCGGGTCCAGCTCGATTGCCGTCAGATGGGCGATGCTCAGCTTGCGGCGCATGCCTCCGCCTCCCCTGCCGCCGGCAGTCCCGCCGCGTCGCGCCCGGCGATGAAGCCGAAGGTCATGGCGGGCCCCAGATTGATGCCGCCCGCCGGATAGTAGCCGCCGAAGACGCTGGCAATGTCGGCCCCGGCCGCCCAGAGCCCCGGGATCGGCGCTCCGGCCTCGTCGAGCACCCGCGCGCGGCCATCGGCCGAGATGCCCGAGAAGGTGCCGAAGCTGCCCGGCACCACCTCGACGGCGAAGAAGGGCGCGCGGACGATCGGCGCGATGCAGGGATTGGGCGCCTGCTCGGGGTCGCCCTGCAGCCGCATATAGGGGGTGGTGCCGCGGCCGAAGGCCGGATCCTCGCCCTTTCCGGCATGGCGGTTCCACTCGGCCAGCGTCGCCTCCAGCCCCGCCGGGTCGATGCCGCAGGCCCGCGCCAGCTCGGCCGGGCTGCGGCCGCTCTTGAGATAGCCGCGGCGGCGCCAGTGGCGCCAGGGCACCGGCTGCGGCCGCACCACGCCCAGCCCGAATCGGCGCAGGAAGCGGTAGTCGCAGACCAGCCAGGAGCGCGCGGGCTGGCCCTCGGGCACCGCCTGCAGCAGCGCGTCGACATAGTCGTGATAGCCCAGCCCCTCGTTGCAGAACCGCCGCCCGTCCGCCAGCACGCCGATCACGCCGGGCTTGCCGCGCTCGATGATATGCGGGAACAGCCCCTTGCGCCCGTCGGGCCAGGGCACTTCGGAAACCGGGCAGAGGGCGGCCGGGCGGCGCTGGTCGAAGCGCAGCGCCGCGCCCGCGGCCCGCGCCAGCGCCAGGCCGCCGCCGGTGGAACCGGGGCTGGCCAGGGTGCGGTGCCCGTCATTGCGCGGGAAGGTCTGCGCCCGCAGCGCGGCGTCATGGGCATAGCCCCCGGCGGCCAGCACGACCCCGGCCCGCAGCGCGATCCGGCGGCCATCGGCCAGCTGCACGGCGGCGATCCGGCCGTCCTCGCGCACAAGCTCCGCCACCTCGACCCCGGTCTCGAGCGCGACGCCCAGATCGCGGGCCGAGCGCAGGAGCCGCGCCACCAGGGCGTTGCCGTTGCGCAGATCCATGCCGCGGCCATGCAGCGCCAGGTCGCGGAAATGCAGCAGCGCCCGGCGCGTGGCATGGACGAAGGCCGGGGCCGAGCGGGTCATCGTCATGAAGGCGCGCAGATCGGCTCCCGCCTGGATCGTCATGCCGAAGAAGGTGGTCTCGCGCACCGGCTTGCGCAGGAGCTTCAGGTCGGCGCCGAGCTTGCGCGCGTCGAAGGGCCTGGCGATGACCGAGCGGCCGCCCGTCCCCGCTCCGGGCAGATGGCCGTAAGTGTCCGGGATGGCCGAGCCGCTCTCGAATTGCAGCGCGGTGCGGGTCTCGAAGAACGCGACCATCTCGGGCGCGGCGGCGAGGAAGGCGTCGATCCGCTCGGGCTCGAAGCGGTTGCCCAGCAGCGCCTGCAGGTACTGCCGCGGGGCGCTGCGATTCTCGGCGATCCCGGCGGCACGCGCCAGCGGATTGCAGGGCGCCCAGATCCAGCCGCCCGACCAGGCGGTCGTGCCGCCCATGACCTCGGCCTTCTCCAGAACCGCGACCTCGAGCCCGGCTTCGGCCGCCGTCACCGCCGCCGACAGCCCGGCCGCGCCGGAGCCGATGACGACCAGATCGACCTCTTGCTTCATGACGTTTCTCCTCCGCATCTGCCCCTGTTAGGCGGCCACCACCCCTTAACGTCAATGACCGATTATGCCATGATAATAACATGGAGTTATTTCGAGGAGGCGGAGATGCGCGAAATCACCCTGCGGCAGGTGGAGGTCATCCGTGCCGTGATGCTGCGCGGCACGATCAGCGGCGCGGCGGAACTGCTGGGGGTCTCGGCCCCGGGCATCTCGCGGCTGGTCAAGCATACCGAGGAGGCGCTGGGGCTGCGGCTCTTCGAGCGGCGCGCCGGGCTCTTCGTGCCCTCGGTGGAGGCGAGCCGGGTCTTCGACCAGATCCGCGAGGTCTACAAGGGGGTGGAGAACCTGCAGGCGGCGCTCGAGTCGCTGCAGAAGGGAGAGGAGGTGCAGCTCTCCTTCGCCGCGGCGCCCTCGATCGCCCAGGCGATCGCCGCACGGGCGATCCGCGCGGTGCGCGCCCGCTATCCCGATCTCTACATGGATCTCAACATGCTGCGGATCGAGGAGACGGCCGACTACCTGCTGCTGGAGCGCGGCGAATTCGTCATCATGAGCTCGGCCGTGCACAATCCGGGGATCGAGAACCAGAAGCTCGCCCATGGCCGGGTGATCGCGATCCTGCCCGAGGGCCATCCGCTGGCCGCGCGCGAGGCGGTCTCGGTGCGCGACCTCGCGAAGGAGCCGCTGGTCGGCATCGAGCCCTCGGACCCCTATGGCCGGATCGTCACCCGGCCGTTCCGCGAGGCCGGGGTGGAGGCGCGGCACTCGATGCGCGGCCGCTTCGCCCAGACCATCGTCAGCCTGGTCCGCAACGGGCTGGGCGTGGCGGTGATCGACGAATTCTCGGTGGCCGAGGACATCCTGCCCGGAGTGGTGCGCAAGCCGCTGCTGGAGGAAACCTCGATCGACATCTACCTTGTGACCAAGAAGGGGCGGCAGCTGTCGAATTTCGCCGAATACAGCATCCGCCAGTTCCGCAGGGAGCTGAACGAGGCCGGACGCCTCTGGGGCTGAGGCCGGTCACAGATTAACATCATGTTCCGCATTTCGAGGACAAGGTATTTGACGTTACGCCCTTCCCCGCCCAGTCTCGCCCCCGGATGGACGCCAGGGAGGCTCGCGTCCGCCGGGAGAATCGGGAGGGACCCCCATGAAGACCTTTTTCATCGGCGCCGTGTCGGCGCTGGCCATTGCCGCGGGCGCAGCCATGGCCGACGACTATCCGGCCAAGGAGATCCAGGGGATCATCCAGTGGGGCGCGGGCGGCTCGACCGACACGGTGATGCGCTCGGTGACGCCGCATGCCGAGGAGGTGCTGGGCGGTACCGTGGTGATGCAGAACATGACCGGCGGCGTCGGCGCGATCGCGCTGAACAATGTCGCCAGCCAGAAGGCCGATGGCTACACGCTGCTGATGGGCGCGGAGAACCCGCTGCTCTACAAGGTGATGGGGCTCGGCAAGAAGGACTATTCGGATTTCGTGCCGGTCAGCATCCTGGCGCTCGGCACGCCGGTGCTGGTGGCCAATCCTGAGATGCCCTTCGACGATTATGCCGGCATGCTGGCCTATATCCACGACAATCCCGGCGCGCTCCGGCTCGGCGCCACCGGCCCGGGCGGCCTGCCCTCGGTCGTCACCGCGATGATGAACACGGTCGAAGGCGATCTCGACGTGATCTCGGTGCCCTATGACGGCGACGGCCCGGCGCTGACCGCGCTGCAGGGCGGCGCGATCGACGTGATGCCCGCGGTGCTCGGCGCCGCGATCGAGGGGATCCGCGCGGGCAAGATGAAGCCGCTCGCCGTCTTCGACACAGAGCCCAGCGACAAGCTGCCCGGCGTGCCGGCCGTCGCCTCCATCAATGCGGGCTACGAGACCTACCTGCCCTGGGGCCCGTTCTTCGGCATCTTCGTCAAGAAGGGCACCCCGGACGAGATCGTCGCCCAGCTGCAGCACGCCTATGCCGAGGGCGCGAAGAACCCCGATTTCACCCAGCTGATGGACAATCGCGGCTTCACCATGCTGTCGCTCTCGGGCGAGGAGGCGGAGGCCTTCCTGGCAAAGTGGCAGCAGAGCACGAGCTGGCTGCTGCAGGATGCCGGACTGGCGAAGAAATCGCCTGAGGAGTTCGGCATTCCGCGGCCCTGATCCGCGACCCGCAGGAGGCCCCGGCTCAAGGCCGGGGCAGCGCAGTGCGGG
>NZ_VATA01000105.1 GCF_005870025.1 Poseidonocella sp. HB161398 | reverse complement strand
GTAGTCGGACGGGTTCACGTCGGAAAGCTTCTGCGTCGAGCGGATCGCCGCGCGGAACAGCGGGTCAGCCCAGAACGTCGCGTTGACCTTGTCCTCGAGGTCGAGCCCGTCCACCGGCGGCTCGCCTCCGGCGATGGAGGCAAAGGCGACGGGGAGGCCGGCAGCCAGGAATTCCTCCAGCGGATGCGTGACCTCCGAAAGGTAGAAGCCCGTCGGGCCATGTCCGGCCTTGTCGCCATGTGACGTCATCACGATCAGGACCGGTTTCATTCGGCGTCTCCTTTCGGGGAATGGGTTGCCCAGTCGGTATAGCCCCTGGCGGTGCCGCCATAATAGGCGTCGTGATCCACCGGGGTCAGCGGCCAGCCGTGGCGCATGCGCTCGACAAGGTCGGGGTTGGAGGTGAAGGGCGCGCCGAAGGCCGCAATGTCGATCAGCCCCGCGCCGATCATCGCATTCGAGCGTTCGAGATCCATGCCGCCGGCCAAGATCAGCACCCCGGAATAGGCGGCACGGAACTTCGCCAGGAAGCCGTGGGGCATGGCGGGCGCGCCGCGGCTGGCCTGGTCCATGATATGGACGAAGGCAAGGCCACGCTTGTCCAGCTCTGCGGCCAGCGTCAGGAAGGTGTCTTCCTCGCCCTCGAAATCGCCCAGCTCGTGCAGGCGGCCGAAGGGCGAGAGCCGGATGCCGACCTTGTCCTTTCCGATCCGCGCGATGCAGGCATCGACCACTTCAAGCGCGAAGCGGATGCGGTTCCCGACCGACTGGCTGCCGTAGCCGTCGGTCCGGTCATTGACCGCGCCGTTCAGGAACTGCTCCACCAGGTAGCCGTTGGCGCCGTGGATCTCGACCCCGTCGAAACCCGCGGCGACGGCGTTCTCCGCCGCCTTCGCGAAATCCCCGACAACGCGGGCGATCTCGCCGGTCTCCAGCGGTCGTGGTTTCGAGGCAGTGACGAAGCCCGGCGTGCTATCCTGGGTGATGCCGAAGGCCGAGGAATTTGCCGCCTGCTGGCCGGTCGAACTGACCGGGGCGGCGCCGCCGGGCTGCAGCGAGACATGGCTCATCCGGCCGACATGCCAGATCTGGGTGAAGATCGCCGCCCCCTGGTCATGCACGGCCGCGGTCACCGGCTGCCAGGCCGCGACCTGTTCCCGCGACCAGAGGCCGGGGCAGTCGGCGAAGCCCGAGCCTTCGGGGGAAATCACCGTGCCTTCGGTCACGATCAGCCCGGCGCCCGCGCGCTGCGCGTAGTAGCGCGCGGTTTCGCCGGTCGGCAGGTTGCCGGGGCTGCGGGCGCGGGTCATCGGGGCCATCGCGGCGCGGTTCTTGAGGGTGAGCCCGCCAAGGCGCACCGTGTCGAAAAGATCTGCCATGGGAAACCTCAGTTATAGGCGCCGGCCGAATAGGTCAGCTCGTAGCTGTGGGAGTAGAGCTCGAAGACGATGCCGAAGGGATCCTCGACATAGACCATGCGGTAGGGCTTCTCGCCGGGGAAGTACTCGCGCACCGGCATCCGCTGCCTGCCGCCTGCGGCCACGATTTTTGCCAGCAGCCCCTCGAGGTCGGGATCCTGGATCGCGAAGTGGAACAGGCCCACCTGGCGGTAGGGCAGGTTGTCCTCGGGCTTGCAATTCTCGGGGAACTCGAACAGCTCGAAGCCGATGCGGTCGGCGGTGGACAGGTGGGCGATGCGGAACCTGCCCCAGCCCGGTCCGAAGACATCGTCGCACATCACGCCGATGTCGCTGTCATCCTGGGCGATCTCGGTCGGCTCCATGATGACGTAGAAGCCCATGACATCGCGGTAGAAGGCCACGGCCGCGTCGAGGTCGGGCACCGACAGGCCGATATGGGAGAAAGTGCGGGGCGTGGTCCTAGTCATGATTGTCTCCTTGGTGCTGCCGGGAATATGGATTGGCCAAACCGGA
This sequence comes from Poseidonocella sp. HB161398, assembly GCF_005870025.1. Lineage (GTDB taxonomy): Bacteria > Pseudomonadota > Alphaproteobacteria > Rhodobacterales > Rhodobacteraceae > Mangrovicoccus. Next base: position 11,387 of record NZ_VATA01000105.1, on the reverse strand, counting down.
ACATCCAATTATCATTCATGCTCATGATGATAACGAAACGGGCGAAACGATGCTGAACGCGACCTGGCTCGAAACCTTCGCCACGCTCTGCGATGTCGGGCATTTCACGCGCGCCGCGGCCGCCATGAACATGACCCAGCCGGGCGTCAGCCAGCATGTGAAGAAGCTGGAGGCGCAGCTTGGCCAGCCGCTGCTGACACGCGACGGCAAGAGCTTCATCCTGACCCCGGCGGGCGAGGCGGTGCTGGCCATGGCGCGGCGCCGGCGGGCGGAAGAAAGCGACCTTCAGGGCGCGCTGCAGCATGACGACCCGGACCGGGGGCAGGTCTCGATCGCCTGCTCGGGGTCGCTCGCCCTCCTGCTCTACCCGCGCTTCATGGATCTCATGGCCCGCGCGCCCGCGCTTGCCATCATCCTCGAGGCGATGCCGCAGCCGCGCGTTCTCGAGGGGGTCGTTGCGGGGCGGTTCGATCTCGGGATCGTCGATCATTCTCCGGCCCATCCGCGGCTGGAAGGGCAGAGTGCCGGGCAGGACGAGCTGTGCCTCCTCCTGCCCGCCGGTGCCGCGCCACCGCGAAGCTTCGCGGAGCTCGACGCGCTCGGTTTCATCGCCCATCCCGACGGCTACGCGCATGCCGACGAACTGCTTGGTGCGAATTTCCCGGACGCCCATCCCGGAGCGGACCGGCTGCGGGAGCGCAGCTTCGTCAACCAGATCGGCCAGATCCCGGAGCCGGTACTGCGCGGCATCGGCTATACCATCCTGCCGCGCAGCGGCGTTGACGCGCATCCCGGCCGGGACCGCTTGCAGGTCATGCCGCTGCCGGTGCCGGTCCGGCACGAGCTCTGGCTGATCCAGCGGAAGAACCGCAGACTGCCGGCGCGCAGCCGGCGGGTCCGCGCCGTGATCACCGAGGCCCTTGCCGCCTTGTGAGGCGGGCGCGGACCGGGCGCCTCAGCCCTGCGCCGACCGCGCAGCGGCGACAAGGCCATTCAGCCAGTCCTGGTGGCCGTTGATCATCGGGTTCGGCACGGTTGCGGCCAGCGCCTGCGCCGGGGCGCCGTTCTGGGTCTCCTGCGTCAGGATCCGCACCCGGCCCGCCGCGAGGTCCTCGACAAGCCAGGCGTGGTGGACATCCAGCCGGTCCGCCGCCCCCGGTTCCCCCGACCAGCCGTGCCAGGCAATGCGCGCGGGCTGTCCCGGCACCGGCGGCACGCATTCGACGACGCGGGCGGGCACCGGGAAGCCGAAGGTGCGGAAGAAGAAGCTGTCGCCCAGATCCAGTTCCGGGCCCTTGCCGCCATGGATCTCCACGTCCGCGGCGTTGGGGTAGTAGTCCGGCCACCGGGCGGGGATTGCCAGCAAGGGCCAGATCTCGGCCGCGCTGAGGCCGGAGACGATGATTTCGTTCGAAGCGAAGTTGTCGGTGAAGCCGGGGATGAAGCCCTCGGGCCAGAGGATGTCGGACATGTGTCTCTCCATTGATCGGGATGCTGGAGATATCGCCGCCCATCGGATATAAGGCCAATCGCATCTTGTGACATCAGGTATCGCCATGGCCGATATCAGGACCTTCGACCTCAACCTGCTGCGCGCTCTTGCGGCGCTGCTGGAGACCCGCTCGGTCAGCCGCGCCGCGGACAGGCTGGGCGTCACCCAGCCTGCCGTCAGCGGCATGCTGGCCCGGCTGCGCGAGGCTCTTGACGATCCGCTGTTCGTGCGCACGCAGCGCGGCATCCTGCCAACTCCCCGTGCGGAGGCCATGACCCGGCAGCTCGCTTCGGTGCTGGGCGGCGTCGAGCAACTGTTGCAGGCCGAAACCTTTGATCCAATGCGCGCAAAACTGACCTTGCGGGTGGCCGCAACCGACTACGCGCAGCGGGCGGTGCTGCTGCCGTTCATTGGCCAGCTGCGGGAACAGGCCCCCGGCGTGCTCCTCTCGGTGCGGCCCGTGACGTCGGACTTCGCCCGGGACCTCGCCGAAGGCGAACTCGACATGGCCCTGGTCACGCCCGAGATGGCCCCGGGATCGCTGAAAGCGAGGACGCTCTTCGACGAAAGGTACGTGACACTGCTGAGGGCTGACCATCCGCGCCGCGCGGAGGTCGCGACGCTGGACGGCTTCTGCGCCATGGAGCACGCACTGATGTCGCATGACGGCACCGCTTTTTTCGGGCCGACTGATGCCGCGCTGGAAAAAATGGGGCGCTGCCGCAAGGTGGTGGCGAGCGTACCCAACTTTACCATTCTGATCGATCTCATCCGGCGCTCAGACATCATCGCCCTCGTGCCATCGCGTCTCGTCGCGGCGGAAACGGACGTGCTGGCCCTGCCGCCGCCGCTGCAGATCGACGGGTTCCGCAAGATCCTGGCCTGGCACGAACGGCTCCAGCACGACCCGGCGCAGAAATGGCTGCGGGAGCGGATGGCGGCGTCCGTGGCAGCCTGACGGCAAGGCATCTCAGGCGTCCTCCTTACCCGCACCAAGAGCGCGCAGCCCGGCCATCACGGCAAAGCTGTGCTCCCGCAGCGCCTCCGCGGCCGCTGCCGGATCTCCCCGGCAGATCGCCTCGATCTGCGCCATCCGTCTGGACAGCGCCGCAGCCAGCCAGCCCGGGGAACTCGTCACGCGGAAATTGTGCCGCGCGTTGAGCACCCGAAGCCGTTCGAGCGTATCCTGCGCCACGCCATGGCCAGAGAGCCTGGCGCAGGCCCTTGCCAGGGCACTCGTCGCCTCCGCGAAGGCCGTCACGTCGGCAAGATCTGCCGCCGCCTGCAATGCGCGGCCGATACCCCGCAACTCGGCTGCACCGCGGGCATCGATCCGCTCGGCGGCCAGCGTCACGCAGAGCGTTTCCACCAGCATCCGGATTTCCGCATTCTCGATGGCTTCCGGAATGCTGATGGCCCGGACACTTGCGCCGATGTTGGATCGCCGTTCCACGAGCCCCTCATGCGCCAGTTGCGCCAGCGCATCGCGCACGGCCCGGCGGCTGGCGCCGAACCGTTCTGCCAAATCGACCTCGGGCAGCCGCTGCCCGGGCACGAATTCCGATGCGCGGATGCCCCGGCGCAATGCCGCGGCGATCTGGTCGGCGCGCACCGCCGTCTGCCCTGCCTTCGTTCCCATGGCTACATGCCGAGATCCTCGTTCACCAGGATGACGGTGATCTTTCCCTGCTCGACCGGCTGGTTGCCGTCGATGATCGTGGTGTAGCGCATCACGCCCCAGCCCAGCCCGTCATCCTTGCTGTGCTTCATCCGGTGGCGCATGGCATTCACCGGGCAAGCGAAATCGCGGATCCGGTCTAGCGCGGCCTCGACATTGCGGACGATCTTGTTGCATCCGACTACCAAGATGACCTTCTTGGGCCCGAAGCACATCGCCGCCACGCGGTTGCCGGAGCCGTCGCAATTGACGATCGTGCCTTCCAGCGTGATCGCGTTGGTACCGGCCAGATAGACATCCGACAGCAGGGTCTGGCGCTGCATCGCGCGGCGCTCTTCGCGTGGCGGGTTGTGCCCCTGCGCATTCGTGCGGACCGGGTTTATGAACTCGTTGGTGCCGCGCTCGGTCAGCGCCTCGAACACGCCGAGCTGGTTCAGGGTGACGGAATCGCCCCGGCCAAGCTTCGCGCCGGCCGGGATAAGGTCGAGGAGCAGCGCCAAAGCCTCCTCCCTGGTCTCCACGAAATGGCCGTCCATGTATTTGGCCTTCAGGTTCTCAACCACCATTTCCGCCCGCTCGCGGTTGTACTGCCGGATTTCCTTGCCGAGATCGATATCGCCCATAGCCATGTCGCTATTCCTTCCTGTGCATGATCTTGTGCACAATCTGGTGCGCATCTCGCACCGGCGACATGCTTCATCACCCAGACGCAACGAAGCTGCACAAAATGCGACGGCGTGCCAAACTTTACATCAGGCCGCCGGCAATGGCGGTCCTGCCTTGCCGGAAATCTTCGCAGCTTTCGGCAATCACCTCGGCGAGGCGGTCGATCTCGGAAGTCGCAGTATAGAGGCCGAAGCTCGCCCGGCAGCTTGCCTCGATGCCGAATTGGCGGTTGACCGGGCGCGAGCAGAAACTGCCCGAGCGCACCGCGATGCCCGCTGCGTCGAGGGCAAGGGCAAGCGCCGCGGGCGCGGGGCCGCGCTCGAGCGTGAACGCGAAGAGCGGTCCGCGCCCGCGCAGCCCGCCGATGATGCGGAGCCCCTCCAGTCGGCCCAGCCGGTCCGCTGCATGGTCGCGAAGCCGGGTCTCGTGCGCGCGGATTGCCTCCATCCCGATGTCCATCAGATAGCCGAGCGCCGCGCCGAAGCCGATCTGGGGCACGATGGCAGGCGTGCCGGCTTCGAAGCGCAGCGGCGGGGCCGCATAGCTGACCTCCTCCAGCGTGACGTCGCGGATCATGTCGCCTCCACCCTTCCAGGGCCTCATCTCGCGGGCCCGGTCCGCCCGGATATAGAGCGCGCCCGATGCAGAGGGGCCATAAAGCTTGTGCCCGGTCAGGGCATAGAAATCGCAGCCAATTTCCTCGACATCGACCGGGGCGTGAACCGCGCCCTGGGCGCCGTCGACCAGCACCGGCACGCCGCGTTCGCGCGCGCCCCGGCAGATGGCCGCGACGTCGGTCAGCGTTCCGACGACATTCGACATGTGGGTCACCGCGATCAGCCGCGTCCGCGGCGTCACCGCGTCCATCACCGCCTGCGGATCGAGCCAGCCTTCCGCATCGCAGGGCACCCATTTCAGGACGGCTCCCTGGCGTTCGCGCAGGAAATGCCACGGCACGATATTCGCGTGATGTTCCATCGTGGACAGGATGATCTCGTCGCCGAGCCGGAGCCGCGGTGCCGCCCAGGAGTGTGCGACGAGATTGATGCCCTCGGTCGCGCCGCCGGTGAAGACGATCTCTTCCTCCGATGAAGCGCCGATGAAGCGCGCAATCACCCCGCGCACGGACTCGTAGCGCTCGGTCGCGATGGCCGACAGAGTGTGAAGCCCGCGATGCACGTTCGCGTATTCCTCGGTGTAAGCACGGGTGACGGCGTCGATCACGGCCCCCGGTTTCTGGGCCGACGAGGCGGTGTCGAGATAGGCCAGCGGATGGCCGTTCACCTCGCGGGAGAGAATTGGAAAGTCCTTCCGGACGGCGGTGACATCGAGCATAGCTGGGTCCTCCCGGTGCTTCGGATGTCCGGACCCTGTCATTCCTGGGCCGCGCCGGGAACCCCATAACGGACATAATCATCACTTCAATGGAGATCCCAACCCCTGGAATCTCACACTTCGGAAGGTTCTATATATATACTATTCCATTTATATTCAGCTATTTGACGTAGTTTCGATAACCTTCCTGAGATCCTGACCTGGGATCTGCCATCATAACTTCTCAATCTATCATCACAAAAATAGACCTGCTGTCGGCCGCAGGGGCGCTATTGTGGCTGCAGGGCCGCGGTGGGAGGGCCGGGAATGAGCGAGATCGGAAACGAAGAGACATGGGATGCGGGGCCGCTAGGCTGCGGCGAACTTGCCGTGCTTCTGCGGCTGCGGCTGAAGCGGATGCCGGGACAGGTGCTCCGTCTCGTCGCGACGGATCCCGGCGCACCTGACGACATCCCCGCCTGGTGCCGGATGACACGCAATTCCCTGCTCCGCCACGACCCCGCAACCAACAGCTTCTGGATCAGGTCCCGCGAGGACTGGACCTGATCCCGCCAATCCCTGGAGGAGATCCCATGCCGGGAAAATTCGTCGTTTCGATCAGCTGCGCGGCCGACAATGCCGACAAGGCGACCGTCGGTTTCGTCGTCGCCAATGCCGCCGTGGCTTCGGACAAGGAAGCCGTCGTCTTCCTGTCGATCGAGGGAACCCGCCTGTCGCAGGCAGGATATGCCGACGCCATCCACGAGGAAGGCTTTGCCCCGCTCGGGGAACTGATGTCGAGCTTCGCCGAGGCCGGCGGAGAAATCTATGTCTGCTCGCCCTGCTTCAAGAAGCGCGGCCTCGACGAGGACGGGCTGGTCGCCGGCGCAAAGATCGTCGGCGGCGCCAAGCTGGTGGAGTTCATGTCCGGGGATGCGCCCTCGGTCTGCTACTGAGGCCGCCGCCATGATCCCCTGGCGCCTCCTGTCCGCACTCTTCGCGGCCGCCTTCGCGGGCTACGTTGCCCTGTCCTTCACGCTCTTTGAAATGCCGCAGACCCAGGCCGCGGCCGAGGAATGCGGGTTCCTGCCGGGCGAATTCGTCTCGGCCGGCACCCTGACCTATGCCCGCAATCACGCCTTCGCCGTCAGCTTCCTGCGGAAGGAGGAGTATTTCACCGCCGCGACCGTCGGGCTGGCGGTGGCCTTCCTCGGTTTCGCCCTGTCCGCCGGCCGCCGCGGAGGTGCGGGCGCATCGGCCGGAATCGCCGCCGGAAGCGGCGTACTGGCGGTCGGCGCCCTGTGCATTTCCTGCCTGGCGCCGGTGCTGTCTGCCGTCGGCCTCGGCCTGGCTGGAACGTTTCTGGCCGGAGTCCCGAAGGCGCTCCTGTTTCTCAATGCACTGCTTCTGACGGTTTGGGGCGTGATGTTCCTGTCGCGCCGGTCCTCCGGTGCATCCTGCGCCCTCCCGGCCCGGCAACGAGCCTGACCACGTTCTCCGGAGATTGACATGAACCGTGTTTTGCCGCTTGCCGCCTGCGCCGCAAGCCTTGCCCTGCCGGCTCTCGCCGCCGACCCGGCCGCCCTGCTGGTCCCCGCGCATCCCGGCCTGCCGATCGCCCATCCGGTGACCGTGGCCGCGATCGCGCCGCCGCCCTTCTCGACGCCCGACCTGCGCGGCGTGAACCCGGCCTATGTCCCCGGCTTGCCCGGCCTCCCGCAGGGCTATGCGGTGAGCGACGACTTCGGCCGCAAACCGCTGAAATACGATGGCGTGCTGATTCGGCAAAGCCGGATCGAGAATGGCGAGGTGGTGATCCCTCCCGGCGGGCTGGCCTATCTGGAGGACACCTGGGGCGGCGAGGTCGCTCTGCGCGGCGAGGAACTGCCGCTGCTCGGGCGCCGCCCTGTCTATGTGGACTACGACATGTCGGTGGTGGTGCAGCATGACGTCACCCTGCCGGCAGGCGGCAGCGCCGTCGTCGGCGGCACGGTCTATACCTACGCGGCAAGCGTCGGCCACGAGACCATGGCCAACCACACGATCCATACCCGGACCATCGCGGGGACGGACTGGGAATGGGCCTTCGGCGCTCCGGTCCTCTCCGAGACCGAACCGGGCTGGTACGGCACGCGCTTCGCGGAACTCTACAACCAGGGACAGGCGTCACGCGTCACCCGGCAGTCGATCGACTTCGACTGGCTCTCCGGCGTGCGGATGGACCGGCTGCTGCTGGCGGACGAGACGGTCTTCAAGGGCCTTGCCGCGGAAGGCGACCGATGGGCCATCGGCGGCCGCGAGCTACGGGTTGCATCCATCGATGCGGCCGGGGGCACGGTGACGGTGGAGCTGTCACAGGACGGAAAAGTCATCGAATCGAAGGTTCTGGGTCCGGTCGATCCGGACCGGCTGATCGAGGACACCGCGGCGCGCAAGCAGCTGGTCTTCGAGGATGGCGACATCGTGGCCTTCCTCTCGCCCTGGCCGGCCCCCTTCGAGGGCGAAAGGGCACAGCTCAAGGTCTATGGCGGCGCCTTTTCGCTCCGCTATGGCGACGCCTATGCCGGGGATGGCCGTTTCGCCGTCTGGCCCGCGGGCTGCCCGACCGGTCACAATTTCGGCTTCATGCTGACCAACCGCGAGGAGATCCGGCTGTCGCCCGGCCAGGCCCATGACGGGCCGGAGGGCTATTTCCGGATCGTCGTCGACGGCCTGTCCGGCGATGCTGTCACAAGCTGGCATGTCGAGGACCGCGAGGGCAACCGGTCGCTCGATCTCGGCGGGCCGCAGGTGCACAACATCGACCTCGTGCTCGGCCAGGGCCGGGTGGCGGGCCAGGCCATCCTGAAGGATGTCGGGCGCGACCTTCTCGCCAGGACCTACGGCACCGCCGTCGCCGCGCAGACGGCAGCATTGCCCGAAGGCGCTCCGGCCCCGGCCGCCATGCCCCGTCCTGCGGCCGCAGCCGCCGGCGTTTCCGCCGGTTCCGGAGCATCCCCGGCGCTGTTTCTGGCGCTCGGCATCGCTGCAGCCGCTGCCTGCGGCCTCGGCTTCGAACTGGGCCGCCGCCGGGGCGGAAACGGCAGAGCATGACTGCCGCGGCCCTGCTCCCCCCGCCCGACGCCTCCTTCGACGGCGGCGACCTCGATTGCGGAAACGGTCTCCTGCTGCTGATCCGGCGCCATATCGACCCGCTTCCGCGCGGCGGCGTCCTGCAGATCCTGTCCACCGAGATCTCGGTGGAGGAGGACCTTCCGGCCTGGTGCCGGCTGACCGGCAACGAATTTCTCGCGATGGCGCGGGAAGGCCGCCAGCGCCGCTATCTGGTTTGCAAGGGCGGACTTGCGGAGCGGGACGCGCAGCGGCCTCGCCTCGACCCTGTTCCAGCGCGCACGGCATCGCGCAGCATCGCGCCTGTTCCGCCGGTTCCTGCGCTTGCCGTCATGGGCATGGGCTCCTGGCCGCGGCCGCGCTGGATGGCCGAAGCGGTCCATGCCCATGTCGAGGGACGGCTCGGCGAGCCGGAGTTCCACGCGACGGCCGACGACGCGGTCCGGCTGGCGGTGCAGGCGCAGGCCTCGGCCGGGGCCGACGTCGTCACCGACGGCGAGCAGCGCCGCGACAGCTATGCCAGCTTCGTCGCGACCCGCCTGGAGAACTGCCAGCTGATCCCGCTGACCGATCTTCTTCCGCTCGTCGACCACCCCGAGGAGTTCGAGGCCGAGCTGCGCGCACTTGACATCCCGGCGGGCGAAGTGCGCCATCCGGCGGTCTTCGGCCGGCTCGAACGCCGCCGCCCGCTCGCCGCGCACGAGGTCGATTTCGCACGCAGCCTGACGGACCGGCCCGTCAAGGTTGCGCTGCCCGGACCCTATCTCCTGGCCCGGACGATGTGGATGGAATGCCTCTCCGATCAGGCCTATGCAGATCGTGAGGAGCTGGCCGCCGACATCGTGACGGTCCTGCGGGCCGAGCTGGCCGAATGCCTAGAAGCCGGTGCCGCTCTGGTGCAGTTCGACGAACCGGTGCTTTCGGAGGTCGTCTTCTCCGGCCCGAAGGCCAAGCGCTCCTTCATGTGCGGCGCGCTTTCCGAAACCTTGTCGCCGGAACACGAGCTGGGCTTCGCGCGGGATCTGCTGAACGCCGTGCTTGACGGTTTCGCACAGGACCGTACGGCACTTCACGTCTGCCGCGGCAACTGGTCCCCGGACGAGAGCGTGGCCCTTTCAGGCGGCTATGCGCCGCTCCTGGGGATGCTGTCGCAGGTGCGTGTCGGCGCCTATCTGCTGGAAGCGGCAACGCCGCGGGCCGGCGGCATGTCGGTGCTTCAGGGTCTTCCCGACACCGCGCGGATCGGCGTCGGAGTGGTCAACCAGAAACTCGGGCGGACAGAGACGGAAATGGAGATCGCCGCCCGCATCGGCCGGGCCATCGGCCTGTTCGGCCGGGATCGCTTGCTTCTCCATCCCGATTGCGGCTTCGCCACTTTCGCCGACAGCCCGATCTGCTGCGGCAGCGGCGCCGCGGAGAAGATCGCCGCGATCCGCACGGCTGCCGACCGCTTTCTGCCCTAGCTCCAGGCGATCCCTTGCGCCGGGACCGCGTCCGGATGCGCTCCCGGTCCCGGACACGTCCCGTTTTCCTTCCGGCACTCAGAAAGGATGATATTCCGATGCCCACGTTCCGCCTTCTGCCCGTCCTGGCGGCCTTCCTTGCCACCGCCGCCTCTGCCGACACGCTCTATTTCTCCGCCATTCCCGACGAGGACGAAACCGCGCTGGTCGCGCGCTTCTCCAAGGTGGCCGAGTATCTCGAGGGCGAGCTCGGCGTCGATGTCGAATTCGTGCCGGTGAAATCCTATGCCGCCTCGGTCACCGCCTTCCGCAACGACCAGATCCAGCTGGCCTGGTTCGGCGGGCTCACCGGCGTGCAGGCGCGGATGATGACCCCGGGCGCGCGCGCCATCGCCCAGGGCGTCGAGGATCCGACCTTCATCACCTATTTCATCGCCAATACCGCCACCGGGCTGGAAAAATCCGACGCGTTCCCGATGGAGGCCAAGGGGCTGTCCTTCACCTTCGGCGCCCAGACCTCGACCTCCGGACGGCTGATGCCCGACTACTGGATCCGCGAGGAGACCGGCGGCGCGCCGGAGGAGTTCTTCTCGCGCGTGGGCTTCTCGGGCGACCATTCGCAGACGCTGCGGCTCGTCGCCTCCGGCGCCTGGGATGTCGGCGCGCTGAATTTCGCGGTCTATGACAAGGCCGTGGCCGAGGGCGCGCCGGAGACCGGGACCGCCAAGGTGATCTGGCAGACGCCGCCCTATCCGGACTACAACTGGACCATCCGCGGCGATGTCGACGCGCGCTTCGGCGAGGGCTTTGCCGACAAGGTCCAGGCGGCTCTGATCGCCATGACCGATCCCGATCTGCTGGCCAGCTTCCCGCGGGCGGGCTTCATCCCGGCCGCGAATGGCGATTACGAGCCGATCGAGGTGACCGGCCGCGCGCTGGGGCTGCTCGAGGAATGACTCTGCTCCGCCTCCGGGACGAGACGCTGGGCCATGACGGCCGCGCGGTGCTCTCGGAGGTCAGCCTGGAGCTGGCCCCGGGCGAGCGCGTCGTGCTGCTCGGCCGCTCGGGGGCGGGGAAATCGACTTTGCTCGCGGCCGCCCATGCGCGGCTGCGCGCGGCCCACCGGGTCGCGCTGGTGCCGCAGGAGCACGGGCTGGTGCCGCAGCTCAGTGCCGAGAGGAACACGCTGATGGGGCGGCTGGACGACCAGGGCGCGGCGGCCAATCTGCGCATGCTGCTGAGCCCGCGGGCAGCGGACCGGGCGGGCGTGGCCGCGGTGCTGGCCTCGCTCGGGCTCGAAGACCAGGCCCGCCAGCGGGTGGAGACGCTCTCGGGCGGGCAGAAGCAGCGCGTCGCGCTGGCGCGCGCCTTCTGGCGCGGCGGCGCGGTGCTGATCGCCGACGAGCCGGTCTCGGCGCTGGACGAGACCCAGGGCGCTGCCGTGCTGGGCCAGATCGCCGAGCGGTTCGAGACCGCGCTGGTCGCGCTCCATGACGTGGCGCAGGCGCGGGCCTTTGCCACGCGGATCGTCGGGCTGGCGCGGGGCCGGATCGTGCTCGACGCGCCGTCTGACATGATCGACGATGCCAGGATCGCGGCGCTCTATGGCGGCTGAGCGGCTCTCGCGCAGCGGCGTCGCGGCGGGCTTCTGCCTGGCGGCGGC
>NZ_VATA01000104.1 GCF_005870025.1 Poseidonocella sp. HB161398 | reverse complement strand
GGCAATGCCCTGCCGGGCAGCGCATGAAAGGCGCGACCATGAAGGCGACGATGGACCGGCTCGGCATCACCGCTTCCTTCAGCAGGCCCCGAGTATCAAATGACAACCCTTTCTCAGAGGCGCTGTTCCGGACATGCAAGTACCGCCCGGGCTGGCCGACACGCGGCTTCGCCAGCATCGGGGCGGCTCGGGATTGGGTGCAGGCATTCGTCGGCTGGTACAATCGCGAGCACCGCCATAGCGCGATCCGCTTCGTCACACCCGAGCAGCGTCACCGCGGCGAGGAGCGTGCTCTCCTGGAAAAGCGCCGCCAAGTCTACGAACTGGCCCGGGCGGCGCGGCCGGAACGCTGGTCAGGCAGCACGCGCTGCTGGGCGCCGATCGGCTCCGTCTGGCTGAACCCGGAACGGCCTGACGAGATGCCGAGAGGCCAAGGGGCCGCCGGCGCGCTCCTCAGGGAAGCAGTCGGCGGCGGCCCCTTGGCCGGGCCGGGAGACTGCGCAGCCTGAAAATAGACACCGGTGACAACAACCTTGAAAACCACCGGCCTCCCATCAAGGATTGTTGCGATCCCACCTTGGCACAGTGATGCCGTCGGGGGGCGGTTACAACATGTGTGGGTAGCCCCGGTTTCAGCGGGCGCACGCCTCGGCTGGCATCATGCGATCGAAGGCGTCCATGAGTCAGGCCTTTTCCGGGAGCACGTCCCCCTGGCCGGTATGGGATCCGCGGGTCAGGTTCAAAACATCAAGCCGAGCTCGAAGCTCATCATGTAACGCTGATTTCCCAACCCCGATCTTTCCGATCGATATCATACTCGCTTCAGCTTCTCCCGCATTTTCGAGGCAGTGCCCTGGCCGCGTCAACCCGCCAGCTGCGGACCACCCCGAAACTCTTCATCCTTCGTCATGATCGCCCACAGCATGCGGGCCATCTTGTTGGCCAGCGCGATCGCCGCCAGCATCCGCGGCTTGCGCGCAAGGATGCGGCCGAGCCACGAACTCTCGGCAGGCGGCCGCACCTTGGTGCCGGAAATCACCGCCATCGCACCGGTGATCAGCAGGCGCCGGATGTCTCTCTGCCCGGACTTGCTGGTTCGGCCCAGCCTTTGCTTTCCGCCGCTCGAATGCTGTCTCGGCACCAGCCCGAGCCATGCCGAGAAATCGCGGCCGCGCCCGAAGGCTTCCATCGGCGGGGCGAAGGCGGCAATTGCCATCGCAGTCACCGGCCCGATCCCCGGCATCTTCTGGAGCCGGGCAGAAAGCGGCGTTCGCCTGCTTGCCGCCTGTATCTGCGCGTCGAGGTCCGAGATCCGCTTGGACAGGCCGTCGATCTGCTCGAGGCAGAGCTGCGACATGGCCCGAACCGAGGCGGGCAGGCTCTCCGAAGCGTCCTCCGTCTCCAGAGCGAGCCGCAGCTTGGCGATGTTCTCCCGGCCCTTGCCTGCAACGATCCCGAATTCCGACAGATGCCCCCGCAGGCTGTTGATCGTCTGGGTTCGTTGCCCGACCAACATGTCTCTCAGCCTGAAGATCATGCCAAGCCCCTGCTGTTCGGGCGTCTTGATCTCGACGAAGCGCATGGTCGGACGACAGGCCGCTTCGGCAATCGCCTCGGCATCGGCCATATCGTTCTTCTGGGTCTTCACGAATGGTTTCACGAACTTCGGCGAAATCAGGCAGACATCATGGCCAAGTGCCGACAGCAGCCTCGCCCAATGATGCGCCGTCCCGCAGGCTTCCATTGCGACCCGGCATCGCGGCTGGGCCTTCATGAATTCCTCGAACTGCCTGCGCGACAGCTTCTTGCGGAAGACCACTTCGCCAGTCCCGGTTGCCCCGTGCAGCTGGAACACGCTCTTCGCCAGGTCCACGCCGATGATGGAGACGTCCTTCTTCATCCAAACCTCCTGATCCTATCCGGATCACCGTGGCACAAGTGCCGTCAGGAGGGGCTACCCAACCCATCATCAATGCCGATACATCCAACCACGTTCCATTGATCTATTTTTTCGAACTGCGATTTTTTTTCTGCGGATGAGATTTCTCTGCGATCTTTAGCAACGCAATAGCGTCATCTTTTCCCAGCTCACCGCCGGACTCGCATTTTCTGGCGATTTCCGTTAATAATTTCGAATCCTCGATCGTAATTAGTCTATTTGAAGTACCCTCAACCAGACGGAAGACAGTTTCTTCGACAACCTTGGCAACATCTTGAATGTTAAGACGTTCTTCCCTTTCCTTGTTAACCGCGGGGGCGCGGAATTCATATTCCATTCCCAGGGAACGGAATAGCTTTTCATTGCTTGCGCAAAACCTATGGCTCATAGTTAGCGAATGGTTGTCGGAGATCTCACCTTGATCCAATTCTGGGGTTTTGTTCAGAATTGATTTGTAGAGGAGATTTAGCCCAAAGAATCCAGACTCGCCGAACCTGGGCAATGCACGATTTACTGCAATCATAGCATGAGCTAAGAGAAGTCTAACGCTCTCGTTGGCACTTTCAACGTTAAAATCTAAAGCCCCCAAGTCGAAACCTGGATGAACAACACTCATTACATCTTTCCTGATGTCTTGATCTGGAAACGCATTTCGATCATAGACTCGAAATTCCATCCCGGCCGTAGGAAAATTATTCTTCCAGCGACGATACAGGCTCAAGTAGTTATAGTATTCACTTCGATCGTCCAGATCCTTCTGAAAGTCAGAGAATACTTCTATAACATCCGATTTCACCCCAGTCGAATACAAAGATTTCCGTACGTCCCATTGGGGGCGAAGGTAACAGAGAACTGAAATTTCTGAAAACCGCGACTCAAGAAAACGGAACAGTTCCGCAATGTCTTCATTTTCGATCAGCCTGCTGTGAAAAAACTCTGAAGTCACAACGCACGTATGATGACTCCTTTTGGCCACTTCTATTTCATCCGAGAAGGCATCAAGAAATCCATCGAAGTAGATTTCTTTTTCTTTTTGAGACTTTATTCCCTTTAGGAGCCAATCGTTATCCGGCGCCTTTCTAAAGTAAGTCACCAAATCTCGGTTGTTTGGTTGTCCTATTTTATCGCTGAGAAAGATGCCGTGCTTGCTTAAACTTGTGGAGTTAGCGTAGAGCCATTTTTGAATTAATGTGGTGCCGGTTTTTTCCGTTCCAATATGGAGTATTAGCTTCATAACGGCGCTTTCCGTATACTGGTTCGATAAGTTTTTCGAAACAGATATTTTCTGGAATCGAAAACGCATCCTTTGGGTGGTTCTCACCCGTTTTCACAAGGCAGACAACTAGCACGTCATCGTATCTAGATTTCCTCCTGCGTCACCTTCTAGCGTCAAGAATCGCGCTCCCTGCTCAAGTTGAGAATAAATTCTTTAGAAATTAATCTCAACTTATGACAGTACCTGAAAGCTGCTGCGAGTAACCTGGTGTAGAGACGCACCCTCTCCAGAACCAAGAATGGTAAGTCTCGCCTTGACCGTGTTCAAAGAGAAGCTCGCTTTAGTTTCGATGACATCGAAGCACCTGAGGTAAGATAGAATACTCACCAGAGCAGCCTTCCGTGAGTAAATGAACGTGACAATTATCTCGCAGGCACAATGTTCATTGAACATTGACGTGCCATGCGATGCGATAATTATTGAGCCCTTATTTACTTTCCACAAGTTGGTCAGCTTGCCCGGCGGTTCGCCGAATTCCCTTTACAACCTGAAGGTGCTGCTTCCACGCGATGTCTAGAGTGACCTCGTCCTTCATCTTGTCGACAAGAGTGCGCCAAAGGTCAAAGTTTCCAATGCAGTTCTTTAGAATCGACGACAACTGCAGATCGGAGCCTGGCAAGAAGGAAAATCCATTCGTCCCATCTTTTATGCGCTCGGAAAGCCCGCCAGCACGCGAAGCAATTACAGGCCGCTTCGCATCCCAAGCCTCAGAAACTACCAATCCAAAAGTCTCTGGCCACACGGATGGTACAACAACCCAATCGACCGTCGACATAAGATCAAATACATTGTTTCGAGAGTATGACCCAACCTCCGTGATCTTGAGATTTTCTGTATTCCCCGAAAGGATGTGGTCAATTCGACCAATGTAATCGGCACTGGCATATTGTTTGTTTCCACCGAAAATCTTGATCTCCACAGGTGTCTCCTGTGAAACAAGCGCGGCGGCTTTAAGAAGAACATCAATCCCTTTGGCATCAACGAATTGACCGAAGAAACCAAACACATTGAGATCATTGCTGTGTGTTGGTTGCCACCCTTTCGGCCGGCTCGGTTGATGCCCGTTATGAATGACCGTTATCTTCTCCGCGTCGATACCCCATTCGACAAAGCGGCTCTTCAGGTATTCAGAGGGCGATACGAAATGATCGACAAATCGAAATGCTCTCTGAAATGTGCGACGGCGAAGATAAAAATCATCCGAAGAAATTCCAGGGAAGCACTTGTTACACTGGTCAGGGGAGCTATCAAGACAAATGCTGCTTTCTCCATATCGGAAGAGCTGTCCTCTTGAATGACAGATTGCCATGTACTCATGAAGTGTATAGATAATTTTTACATTCGGCAAAACTTTCCGCGCAAGTTCGATGAACTCAAGTCCAACCCACAGCGAATGGTGAAAGTGTATCACGTCGGGCTTCTGATCTAAGAGAAACCTTGTCAGCGCCTTATTGCGCCTTTTATCGTAAACGACGTGATAGAAATCGTCGAATCTCTGACCAGCCATAATGAATTCATTAGGACTGTCGGGCAGGCTGGTAATTGAAGCGCCCACCTTACCGTATTGCGGAAACATGTTTCCGTCGATGCACGCAAGAAGGACAGCATCAACGCCTGGAGTTTTTGCTGCGGTGTCATGCAGATCTTTTGCTACATATTGAGCTCCACCACGCAAGACACGCGGGTGGTACAGTGCAACGGTCAGGTATTTCATGTTCGGAGCCATTTCAGATCAGAGTAAGATCGGTTTCCGCGTCAACAACGAGTTTGTCGTTGCAATATCGTTGGGTATAGTGTGCTCTGTTTAACCACATGAAACTTCTTACTGCAGGGGCCATTTCCTTTCCCACACCCTCCATATGGAGCCAACGAGATGTGCTATCTAGCACAATGTCGTATCCACCATTTAGAAGTTGAAGGCAGAAATCTGCATCCTCATAGTACGCGAAGATGTAATCTTCTGGGAGGCCGCCGACTTTTTGAAATACCGAATTCCGTATTTTCCACAGTGCAGCCGAAACCAATATTTTCCTATCATGCACGGCCTGAAGGACTGCAGATGTATCTAAGTCATCAATGTGATGACTTAGTCCTTTACCAAAGTGCTCGACGCGCAAGACTTCATTCCGATAGCCAGACGCCGCATCGATTACTACGTCTGACGTAGTATACATCCCGGAATGCATTAACAAACCGTCTCCATAGTAGAGGAGGGCACCATGTAGTGCGTTGCCAGGGTCCTTCGCAAAGAAATTTTTAGCAGTTGATCCATCGTCATGTTCGTGCGGGAAAATATCTGGGTTCATGAATACCAAAATTTCACCTCTCGCTTTGGAGGCGCCAAAATTGTTCCCTGCAGAGAACCCAGAATTACCGGAGCAAAGCCAAACTGACAGGTCAATAGGGTGAATTTGGCAAAACGCACCCAATTGCTCAATGAGCATGTCAGCCCCTTGAAGATCATTTCCCACCACGATGACTTCTGTGCCGGTTTCAATCAACTCCTTTGCAAGTGCCGAGAGCTGAATCAGCAGCATGTCAGCACGACGGTAAATCGTAATAATGACACTTTGCTTTGCTTTTTCCATCTTCTGATGCGAAAATGCATTTAAGAAGGTCATCTTATCCAAGACTCGACGCCAAACGCCCGCGAATGCGGGATATAGTCCCTGAGCTTGAGGCAAAGTTGACCCGATCGGTCGATCGGCCAAAACCGCACATGCGCCGAGGGCCTCATTGAGAAACTTGCTTGGTGATTTCAACCGTAGCGCATTTTCTTGATATACAAGATATCCCCCCACATATACCCGCAGCTTTGAGTGGGGAATGACGCTTTGAGCCTTCGCAACACAAATGAAGCCGGAGGGGCATTCGGTATCCCCAATAACTTCCGCCACATCAGAACGATGGTACCAATAGAACTCGGGCTCGCCAAGTTCATGGCGCATGTAGCCTATTTCGATGGATACCCGGAAATTGTCTATTACCCGCCTATCTGCCCAGCCGGCAAGGTATACATCACCTTGATCTGACAACATGACCGCTTCAAGCCTCATGAAATCACCGAATTGCATTCCGCGCATTTCGCTTCGGCCGTGGCGATTGAAATGAGAATGCAGGTCTTCGGAGCTATCGCGACCAAAATGTTCGGCCACGTCTGGATTCTCGTCGGCATAGACTAGATGTTGGAAGGTACTGGTCATTCTCGCGGGCACTTTCGATAAGGTACATGGGGCACCGCATCCGAGCTGCAGCGTATTGTGAAGCGCATCCCGCATTCTCGCGCTGCACAGCGCCTGCTCATCAAGACATGTCCACATAAGATCATGGGAAAGCCTTGGCACCCACCAATTTCACTGCGCAGAGTGCGGAACACTGCGATTCGTTAGCTGAACACGTTACAAACGTGCAAGCTATTTCTAAATATCAGTTCATCTTAAAAAAACACAGCGCAAAATCGACGCACTTGAGGTGCAGCTCTGGCAAACTGGGCCCGGTTGTTCTCAGTGGAGAATTCTCCACCTTATGCTGTAATTGATTATAAATTGAGGGCAATAAAGGGCTCGACAGCAAACACTTCCCCCGCCAGTGGCGGGTAGTTGGATTACTTCGGAGCCGGGCAGCCCACGCAAGTCTCTTCAACAGAAGTCAAATAGGTTTATATGGCTTGGCGCTCGTTGGGGCTTCAAGCGCTATGCTCCCGTTTGACATTTTCCACGTTGAGCCTTGACTAAATAATGGTTGAAGCGCTTGTTGCTCGAAGTGCTTTGGATGTAAACCTTATGGTGGCAGTGCCGCGGCGGATTCGCGTACGCTTATCTCCGAGTGGCGTGCAATAATTAGTGCATGGCTACATGAGAGCGATTAATTTTTCTCTTCTCTTAAATGCCTCCGCCTTAAAACAGATCCAGAATCAATTTTTTACGTACCCACTCACAACCCTTGTTCAACTTTATTCTCCACAGACAGTTCGTTTTGCTCCCAGTACTCCTCAAATCCGTATCCAAGGCGCTTCCCGACAGGTCCGCATATCCGAATGAATGCGTCCTTTTCGTCATCAGTCCAAGTCATCTCGCTGAGCTTGAGGTATTTTGTCAGATCCCGCTTTGCGTGCGATTGCGGGCGCTGGCTACGGAGGTACTCCGCCATCTTTGTGATCTCGACATCATCCAGTTGGAGATATTCTCCGATATCTTTGGATATCCTGCCCGGGTCGTTTGAGAGATCATAGAAGTCGAAGTCAAAGAAATTCCCACTTAGCTGATCCCTGACTTCAAGCCATTTAAGGTTGCAGTGCGCCCACTCTTGGCAATGTTGCTCCAAGGTCCTGTCGGGAAACTTCTTAACTTTTGATTGCACGTTGTCCACGTGGCGCCTAGCGCAATGCAAGAACTTCGGACTTTCATGGAACTCGTTCAACAACGGCGATAGCCTAATGGGGACAATCGTAGGAGTCTTGTCCATAACGCAAGCACTCCCCAGCTCGCCTTGGAGATAGCGTTCATATCCATGAACAATGCAACGCAAAAGGACGTTTTTTTTCAGATTGTGCAGGCCATTTCCTGGCACGCCAGCGCCAAGACCTTTTTCCTTATGCCGAGCGACATCCGAAAAAATATCCTCCAGAATCGGTACGAGATGGCCCTCTCCAAAGCCGACGTACTTCGTTTCGGCGAGCGCGTTCCGTAGGGCCGATGTGCCTGAGCGCGTAGAGCCCAAGATGTACGTAACTGAGATTACCATACAAGGCTTCCTTGATCTGTAGTGTTAGCCAACTAAAATCATCCTTGGACGTGAGTTGCAATGGAATTATTGTAACCTAGACTGTACCGCGCTTGGGTGTGTGAAGGAAGATTCTGAATCTGAAATTATTGATAAATTCAGGTGTCTCATCGTTCTGGACGGAAGAGCTGCGGCGGAAACGGAGTGGGGAGGCATCGCCTTGGGTGCAATGAAATTTGCATCTTAATGTGGGCTGCACATTTCGCCGGATCATCGTGAAGCTACATCAAGAAATGCGTGACACAGCCGATGCGCAGGCGATCGCAATTGCGGGGAGCTCCGAGATCGGTGGTTTTCAATGGGGTTGTCTCCGGTGTCTGTTTTCAGGCTCCGCATTCTCTTGACCCGGCCATGGGGCCGCCGCCAACTGCTTCCCTTGGGAGCGCGTCGGCGGCCCCATGGCCTCGCGGCATCTCGTCGGGCCGTTCCGGGTTGGGCCAGACGGCGCCGATCGGCGCCCAGCAGCGCGTGCTGCCTGACCAGCGTTCCGGCCGCGCCGCCCAGGCCAGCTCGTAGACCTGGCGGCGCCGTTCAAGGAGAGCCCCCTCCTCGCCGCGGTGGCGCTGCTCGGGCGTCACGAAACGGATCGCGCTATGGCGGTGCTCGCGATTGTACCAGGCGACAAATCTCTGGACCCAGGTCCGCGCGGCCCCGATGCTGGCGAAGCCGCGCGGCGGCCAGCCCGGGCGGTACTTGCAGGTCCGGAACAGCGCCTCGGAGAAGGCATTGTCATTGCTCACCCGCGGGCGCCTGAAAGAGGCGGTGATGCCGAGCCGGTCCATCGTCACCTTCATGGTCGCGCCTTTCATCGGACTTCCGCATGCAAAACTAGCGGGCTGGTGACGCATTTCTCGGCCCAGACAGCGCGCTCGAGCAGCGCGGCCGCATTCTCCGCGGTCTCGCGCTCATGGACCTCCCAGCCGGTGATCTTGCGGCTCCAGATGTCGGTGATGATATAGAGGTAGAAGAACTTGCCCGCGACCGGCCCCGGCAGCCACGGGGCTCCGCCCGTCCGATCCTCAAATCCTCCCCCGGAGGATTTGCCGCTGGCGCGGACCGGATCGAACTCCCACGTCCACACCTGGCAAGGCCCGTTGGCCTCGAAGCTTGCGGGCGGCTTCCGTCGTGTCGGCGCCCGGGCGCGGCCCCGCCGATGGTTCCGGCCGTGCTCGCGCAAACCCTGTAAAAGCTGGATTCCGAAGCGATGTAGTTGCCCTCGTCAGCCAGCTTGGGCACGATCTGGCTCGGCGGCAGGCTGGCGAACTTGGGCAGGGCGCAGATGGCAATGATGCGGGCGCGCTCTTCTTCGCTCGTAAGCGACCGCCCATCACCCTCGTTGTTTGACGCGTTGTGACGTCCGAGATGACGCCCGTAACTTAGGGGGCGCCAGATGGATAGCGATGCACAAACTTACGTAAATTCTCACAGTCGCGACAAAGGATATGCCGGGCGTATCGATGTCGTTACGGGTCCGAGCGGCCGCCGACGCTGGCCGGAGCACGTGAAGGCCGAGATGGTGCTGGAGACCTATCGCGACGGCGTCTCGGTGGCGGATGTCGCGCGGCGCAACGGGGTCTCCGCGCCGCAGCTGCATGCCTGGCGGCGCGCCGCGCGGGACGGGCTGCTGCCGATGCCAGAGGAAGACGTACTGGGCCTGGTGCCAGTGCTCGTCGCAGGCGATGGCGGCGGCCGCGGCGGCGCTGGCGACCAGGATTGCGGCGCGGCCATCGAGATCAGGCTGCAGGACATCCGGATCCTCGTGCCCGGCACGTTCGATCCCGACCATCTCGCCAGGGTGATCGCCGCGGTGCGGGCCGCGACGTGATCCTGCCGGGCGGGCGCTACCGCGTCTATCTCGCCACGCACCCTGTCATTCGGCATCGACCTCGAACCGGTGGCGGCATGATGCCTCATTCAGGAAGGGGCACGCGGGGCTGTCGCTGATCGTGCAATCCGTGCTCGGGCATGATCCTTTCGGCGGCGCCGTGTTCATCTTCCGCTCGAAGCGTGGCGACCAGATGAAATGCCTGGTCTGGGACGGCAGCGGGCTGGTGCTGGTCTACAAGAAGCTCGAGGGCTCGGCCTTCCGCTGGCCGAAGCCCGCGGACGGGGTGATCCGGCTGTCCCCGGCGCAGTTCTCCGATCTGGTGGAAGGGCTCGACTGGACAGCCGTGTTGCCCAAACGGCGGAAGCGGCCGCGCCTGGCGGGATAGCCGCGGCAGGATGACTCTGGCCGCGCTTTCGGGCGGCGCGCCCGGCGCCGCTCCAGTAGAAGCGGCCCATGGCATCCGAAGGGGCGATCAGCGCGGCCCATGTGGCCGATCTCGAGCGGCGGCTTGCCGAGGCCGAAGCTGCGCGGACCCTGGCCGAGACCCTTCTGGCCAGGGCCGAGGAGGCCCGCGCGCGGCTGGAACGGATGATAGCGCAGGCGCGGCGCGACAAGTTTGGCGCCAAGTCCGAGAAGCTCGACCCAGACCAGCAGAACCTGCCCTTCGAGGATCTGGAAGTGGCCGAGGGCATGCTCGCGGCGGCCACCGAGGCTGCGGAAAAGTCGCTCGGCAAGCGCAGGAAGCCGACGAAGGGCAAAGCCCGCAAGTTGCCAGCGGCTGCGCCACCGGTCCGAGCACCGCTGGCGACGGCAACCTGCCGGAACACCTCGAGCGGATCGAGCAGATCATCGAGCCCGACAGCATCCTGTGCCCCTGCGGCTGCGGCGAGATGGTGGAGGTCGTGAACTGACCCCAGCGAGTGGTCCGGGTTTAATGCTAATGCATGGTCGGCCTTCGATCTACTGGAATGAAGACCTCGGGCGCCGGCGCCCGATATCCGAGGGCACTATGCGGCCGGTCCATGTTGTAGTGTTTTCGCCATCTTTCGATGAGGATTTGCGCCTCCCTCAACGAGTAGAAGACCTCGCCATTCAGCAGCTCGTCCCGGAAGCGCGCATTGAAGCTCTCGCAATAGCCGTTCTCCCAAGGTGACCCCGGCTCGATGCAGGCGGTCTTTGACCCCGCCAGCCCGATCCAGTCGCGGACCTTCTGCGCGATGAACTCTGGGCCGTTGTCGGACCGGATGAACCGTGGCGGGCCGCGCTGGATGAAGAGGTCCGTCAGCGCGTCCACGACATCGGTGGAGTTCAGTCGCCTGTCGACGCGGATCATCAGCGCCTCCCGTGTCTACTCATCGAGGATGTTGAGCGTCCGGCAGGCGCGGCCATCACTGGTCCGGTCCTGCACGAAGTCGCAGGACCAGACGTGGTTGGGCTGCTCGGGCTTCAGTCGCACGCAGGAGCCGTCGTTCAGCCAGAGCCGGCCGCGTTTCTTCTGCTTGTGCGGGACCTTGAGCCCTTCGCGCCGCCAAATGCGCGCCACCCGCTTGTGGTTGACCTGCCAGCCCGCCCGGCGCAGCAGCGCGGCGACCCGGCGGTAGCCGTAGCGGCCATGCTCCCGGGCCACCCAACTTCGACGTCAAAATCGATAAGCGCTTGATATTGCTCGCAACACATGCGAGTTCTGCCACAACGGGACGGTCAGTCGGGCTTCGGGAGCCCCAGGGCGTCAAATAGATCGAGCTGTTCGGGCATGCTCCTCGATAGGCCTGTGAAGGTCTGGTCGCCGATATGCGTCGTGTGCTTCTGGATGCGCGCAAGCAGGTCGAGCGCGGTGCGCGGGCTGGCGGAATGGCCCTTTGCCTTCAGCCGCATCCGCATGACGCGGTAGAGGACGAGCGCCAGGAAGCAGATGAGGGCGTGCGCCCGGATGCGGTCCGGAAGGCGGTGGTGGACGGGGGCGATCTCGATGTCGGATTTCAGGACGCGGAACCCGCGCTCGATATACGCCAATGACTTGTAGCGTGCGACAGCCTCGGCGGGCGTGTTGCCGGCCACGTTCGTGAGCAGCGCCAGCTTGCCGTCGAAGAGCTCGGCGCGGGCAATGGCCGCCTCGTCGACGGTCCAGCTGAACAGGTCGGCTTGCAGGTCGGGCTTGATGAAGCGGGTAAGCTCGGCTTCAGCGACGGCACGGGTGAAGCGGCTGTACGATCCCCGGTCCGAGGCGCGGCGGCCGCGGGCCGTTTCGCCAGCGTCTTGCCCGTCGAGCTTGCCAGCCAGACGGTCGCCCATTTCCTCAAGCTCGCGGATGCGCGCGCGGCGGCGGTCCGACTGCTCTGCCGCGCGCAGCGGGTCATGGGCGATGATCAGCCGGTGCCCGGCGAAGGTGCTTTCGGCAAGGCCATCAGCGTCGAAGGCAAGCGACTGGAATGTTTCGGCCAACTCGGCGTAGCGGCGCGCCGGAACGGCCAGGATGAATTCCAACTTTCGGCCGTCTCGATCAGCCAGGGCCGTCAGCTCGCCGATATTGTCCATGCTCAGGAGACCGCGATCGGCCACGAGCACGACCCGCTGGACCGGGAACCGCTTCAGCACGGTTTCCAGCATGCCCTGCAGCGTCTTCGTCTCGGCCATGTTGCCGGGATGGACGGTATGCAGGAGTGGCAGGCCCTCGGCCGTCTGCACGACGCCCAGCACGAACTGCCGGGCAATCCCTCCGGTTTCCTTGTTCATGCCAAAGCCGCGCAGGTCGTCTTCCAGCTTGGCCTCGCCATGGATCCGGACGGTGGTCAGGTCATAGAAAACGACCGCCAGGTCATGGTCGACCAGCGGCCGCATCTGCTTCGCCAGCGCATCCTCGACAACATCGGCATGATCCATCAGCGCATCCATGGCCCGCAGAAGATGCTGATGCGTGACGGTTTCCGGCATGGCGGGCATCGCCACCGTGTCCAGCCAGCGCAGGCAGCCGAGCTTCGAGTCCGGGGCGCAGAGGCGGTTGAAGACCATGGCGCGCACGAGCGCCTCGACATCGGTCTTGCGCCGCCCGTCGCGCAGGCTGCGCGCCAGCGCCCTGTCGAAGCCGAGCTGCTTCCAGATCTCGTGCAGCGCGAAGACATCGCCATGGGCCCGCGCGCTGTCGAAGATGACTTCCGATGCGGTGTTCCCAGCGCGGCCGAGGGCGCGATTGAGCCCGCTGATCAGCGGATCGAGCTTGCGGGGCGTCAGCTCGTCGATGCGGCCGAGGTTGGCGATGACGCGATGGCGCACCTTTCCGTCCTCGTCGCGGAAGCCCTCGACGAGCTGGAGATAGCGGCGGCCGCCGGACGTGGTGATCTTCGTGTACATGCCGCAACGCTATCACGACCATGAGAATGCCATCAATGGCCTATTAGCTTACGACGTGCCACAACAGGATTTCCGGAAATGGCACCTTTCCGACTGATCAACCCTTTGATTTTCCAAGACCAGCCCGCGCGACCAGGCCAAATTCCGGCTTCCAAGTGTCGAAGTTCGGGGGCCAGCTCGATGACGTCGGCGGTCAGCCGCGCCTCATCTTCCCGGCCCTGGGGCGGCTTGCGCTGCGTGGAGCGATGTTGGCCGGGCACACGGCAAGCGCGGCGCTCGGAGATGCCGAGCGTCTGGCGCACATGCTCCACGCACTTGCGGCGGCGCGAAGGGCTTAGACGTTTCCCTGAGTCGCCTCGGTCAGGATCAGCTTCTCGAGCGTCAGGTCGGACACCCCTAACTTCGACAGCTGGGGGCGGGAAATCGATGGTCCCTGGAGGCCACGGGACGCATTTTCAATAAGTTACAGGGCTGAAATGGCCGAATTCGGCCCAAGCTCCGTAGTTACACGCCGTATTGCATAACCCACTTGGAAAGCGATGGA